>NZ_JBEYUP010000001.1:516654-1183689 GCF_040643575.1 Streptomyces sp. NPDC047108 | reverse complement strand
CATATCTGGCGTTGACTTTTGGCACGCTGTTGAGTTCTCAAGGAACGGACGCTTCCTTCAAAACCGTCTCCGGTTTCTCCGGGCGCTTCCCTTCGATGTCTCCGACTTTATCAGATTTCCCTGAGCCGGATTTCCACCCTCCCGAGAAATGATCCGGACGCACAGCGGCGCCGGTGTTCCTCGTTCCGGGGGAGATGTCAACGTACTGGACGGCCGCACCGGGAAGCAAATCGAGCCCGGTACGGCCGTCCGTTCGCCTGATGCGGCGTCAGACCTCCACGACCACAGGGAGGATCATCGGGCGCCTGCGGTAGGTGTCCGACACCCACTTCCCCACGGTCCGGCGGATCAGCTGCTGAAGCTGGTGCGTCTCCGCGACTCCGTCCTGAGCCGACGAGGACAGGGCTTCCTCGATCCTGGGAATGACGTCGCCGAAGGCCGCGTCCTCGATTCCGGAGCCGCGAGCCTGGATGTGCGGGCCGCCGGTGATCTTCCCCGTCGTGCTGTCCACGACCACGAAGACCGAGACGAAGCCCTCCTCCCCGAGGATGCGGCGATCCTTCAGCGACGTCTCCGTCACGTCGCCCACCGAGAGGCCGTCCACGTACACGTATCCGGCCTGGACCTTGCCGACGATCTTCGCGGTGCCGTCCACGAGGTCGACGACGACGCCGTCCTCGGCGATGACCACACGGTCGTGCGGCACTCCCGTGAGCGCGCCCAGCTCCGCGTTCGCCCGCAGATGGCGCCATTCGCCGTGCACCGGCATCAAGTTGCGCGGCTTGCAGATGTTGTAGAAGTACAGGAGCTCGCCCGCCGAGGCGTGGCCCGAGACATGGACCTTGGCGTTGCCCTTGTGGACGACGTTGGCACCCCACCGGGTCAGCCCGTTGATCACGCGGTACACCGCGTTCTCGTTGCCCGGGATCAGCGACGACGCGAGGATCACGGTGTCGCCCGGGACGATACGGATCTGGTGGTCGCGATTGGCCATCCGGGAGAGGGCAGCCATCGGCTCACCCTGAGACCCCGTGCAGACCAGCACGATCTCGTGGTCCGGCAGGTCGTCGAGCGTCTTCACGTCCACCACGAGTCCCGCCGGCACCCGGAGGTAGCCGAGGTCCCGGGCGATGCCCATGTTGCGGACCATGGACCGTCCCACGAAGGCGACCCTGCGCCCGTACTCGTGCGCCGCGTCCAGGATCTGCTGGATGCGGTGCACGTGACTGGCGAAGCTGGCGACGATGATCCGCTTCTGCGCCCCGGCGAAGACGGTGCGCAGCACGTTGGAGATGTCGCGCTCGGGCGGGACGAAGCCGGGTACCTCGGCGTTCGTCGAGTCCGAGAGCAGCAGATCGATGCCCTCCTCACCGAGGCGGGCGAACGCCGGCAGGTCGGTGAGGCGGCCGTCCAGCGGAAGCTGGTCCATCTTGAAGTCGCCGGTGTGCACGACCATGCCCGCGGGAGTGCGGATCGCGACCGCGAGGGCGTCCGGGATGGAGTGGTTGACCGAGACGAACTCGCACTCGAAAGGACCGATGCTCTCGCGGTGCCCCTCGGCGACCTGGAGCGTGTACGGGCGGATCCGGTGCTCCTGCAGCTTCGCCTCGATCAGCGCGAGCGTGAGCTTCGAACCGATCAGCGGGATGTCCGGCTTCTCGCGGAGCAGATACGGGACACCGCCGATGTGGTCCTCGTGGCCGTGCGTGAGCACGATGCCGTCGATGTCGTCGAGGCGGTCCCGGATCGAGGTGAAGTCGGGAAGGATCAGATCGACTCCGGGCTGCTCCTCCTCGGGGAAGAGCACTCCGCAGTCGACGATCAGCAGCCGACCGCCGTACTCGAAGACGGTCATGTTGCGGCCGATCTCGCCGAGACCGCCGAGGGGGGTGACGCGCAGACCCCCGTCGGGGAGCTGGGGCGGAGGACCGAGCTCGGGATGCGGATGACTCAAAAGACTCTCCTCACCACGCACGCCACCTGCCCCGGGCGAGGCAAGCGGCGCGCGTGACTTTCGTGCACTTGCAGTTGTCTTCTGTATGAAGTTGTGAAGTCTTTGACTAAAGCTGTACCCCGCCGGCCGCGAGATCGCGCTTGAGCTGTTCGGTTTCTTCCGGGGTCAGCTCCACGAGCGGCAGGCGGAGCGGTCCGCCCGGCAGACCCTGGAGCGCCAGCGCCGCCTTGGTGGTGATGACGCCCTGGGTGCGGAACATCCCGGTGAAGACCGGGAGGAGCTGCTGGTGGATCTCGGTCGCCTTGGTGACGTCACCGGTGAGGTGCGCGTCCAGCAGGGCGCGCAGCTCGGGGGTGACGACGTGGCCGACGACGGAGACGTAACCGATGGCGCCGACCGAGAGCAGCGGCAGGTTCAGCATGTCGTCGCCGGAGTACCAGGCAAGGCCGCTCCGGGCGATGGCCCAGCTCGCCCGTCCGAGGTCGCCCTTCGCGTCCTTGTTGGCCACGATCCGCGGATGGTCGGCGAGCCGCACGATCGTCTCGGTGTTGATCGGCACACCGCTGCGGCCCGGGATGTCGTACAGCATCACCGGCAGCTCGGTGGCGTCCGCGATCGCGGTGAAGTGCCGGAACAGGCCCTCCTGCGGGGGCTTGCTGTAATACGGCGTGACGGCGAGGAGGCCGTTCGCGCCGGCCTTCTCGGCGGCGCGGGCCAGCTCGACGCTGTGCCGGGTGTCGTTGGTGCCGGCTCCGGCGACGACATGGGCGCGATCACCGACGGCCTCGACAACGGCCCGGACGAGCCGGGCTTTCTCCGCATCGCTGGTGGTCGGGGACTCGCCGGTGGTGCCGTTGACGACGATGCCGTCGTTCCCGGCATTCACGAGGTGGGCGGCGAGCCGCTGCGCGCCGTCGAGGTCGAGTTCGCCGTCCTGCGTGAACGGCGTGACCATGGCGGTCAGGACCCGTCCGAACGGGGTCTGCGGTGTCGAGGTCGGAGCCATGGCTCCCACGCTACTCGTAGCTGCCCGCGGCGTGCTCCCTCGGGGGGAGCCGGGATGCGGATCCCGGCACTGCCTGCTCGGGGGTTCAAGCAGTGCCGGGTCCGTGATTTCAGCCTAGATGCACTTTACGAAACGTCGCAATACGGACACTTCGCGCGGTTGATGCGCCGGGCGCGGTCTACGGGGCGACGCGGCCGTTGGCATTGAACGCGGCGTGGGTCAGCGGCATCAGCCGAGCCCAGTGGGCCTCCATCTGCTCGCCCACCATCTCGATCTCCCGCTGCGGGAAGGACGGCACCTTCGCCTGCTCGTGCTGGGTGCGCAGGCCGAGGAAATGCATCAGCGAGCGGGCGTTGCACGTCGCGTACATCGACGAGAAGAGACCGACGGGGAGGACCGAACGGGCCACCTCGCGGGCGACGCCGGCAGCCAGCATCTCCTGGTACGCCTCATAGGCGTCCCGGTAGGACGTCTCCATCGCACGGACGGCCAGCTCCTGCTGCTCCGCTGTGCCGTCGACGAACTCGTACTTGCCGGGGCGGCCCTGCTGGACGAGCTTGCGGGCGGGGCCCGGCACGTAGAAGACCGGCTGCAGCTCGCGATAGCGACCGGACTCCTCGTTGTACGACCAGCCGACCCTGTGGCGCATGAACTCGCGGAAGACGAAGATCGGGGCGCTGATGAAGAAGGTCATCGAGTTGTGCTCGAACGGGCTGCCGTGCCGGTCGCGCATCAGGAAGTTGATCAGGCCCTTCGAGCGCTCCGGGTCCTTCGTCAGCTCTTCGAGGGACTGCTCGCCCGCGGTGGAGACCCGGGCCGCCCACAGCACGTCGGAGTCCGCGGCGCTGTGCTTGACCAGCTCCACGGTCACATCGCTGCGGAAGCTGGGCTTGGCGCTCTCGGCGGGGGTCTCGGTCACCGACGGGTCCTTCCATGTGCATCGCTCGGGCGGCGCCCAGCTTACGACCCGGAACCGACAGCCGGGTCCGCCGCCGGACCGCCGCGCAAAAAGTCGCCGTAAACGGGCACCGAGGGGGCACTTCAGGCGTCTGTACAAGTAACAGAACACTTCGAGGCTTCCGGGAGGAGAGCCCTTCATGTTCCACCGCCGGCGAGAGCCCGTGCCGTTCGCCTTCGTATCCGAGGCCGAGCGCTTCCGCAGCAATGTCACACCCCCGCCCCGCCAGAGCCCCGGAGCCTCCCGCATAGCGGGGCACACGCTCTTCGGGGTCACCGCGGTCGCGGGGCTGATCGGTGCGCTGATCTTCGGCGTCCCGGCGCTGCAGCCCCAGGAGCAGGGCTCGAGCGGGACCGCGCAGCGAGGGGCGTCGCAGGGGCGCTGAGGGCTGAGCCGGTCGGCACCCTGGGGTGGTCGGGCACCGCGGGTCTCGGTAGCCTCACCGGGCACAACCCCATCGGCGTGCATGTGAGTGAGGACCCGCCGTGCCCCTGCCTTTCCTGACGGCCGACCGTGCCTTCGATGAGCTCGACGACGACCACGCGGACGGCACCGCGCTGCCGCACGAGACGCAGGACCGGTGGCGCCGCCCGTACCGCCCGGGGCCCTGGCGGGTGGGCGCGGCGGCCGTCCTGCTGCTGCTCGCCTCGTACATGCTCTTCGCCGCGATGATCGTGGCCTTCGCGGGCGCGCTGCCCGGAGCGGGTCTGTGCGTCGCGGCGGCCACGGCCGTGATCGCCGGTGCCTTGCGGCTGCTGCGCGTGGGCGCCTGGGTGAGCGAGCTGGGCGTACGGCGCATCGGGTTCTTCTCGACGACGACCCTGCCGTGGGCGCGGGTTGCGGCCGTGCGGACCGTCCAGCAGCCGGTGAAGTGGCTCGGTATGCCGCGTACGGTGCAGGGCCAGGCGGTCGTCGCGGTGCCGAATTCCGGTGAGCCGACGCGTCCGCTGATCACGGACCACAACGCCGACTTCCTGGGGCGCCCGGAGGCCTTCGACACGGCGGCGGACGCCGTGGAGGGCTGGTCGGCCGAGTACCGGGACTGACCGCGTACCGGGACTGACCGCGTACCGGGACCGACTGCGTACCGGGACCGACCGGCGTACCCCGGTGCATGGGCGTCCGTATCCGCCTGCCGTCCCGCGGCGCCGGATCCGCGGTGCTCCGGGTCGCCGCGCCGGTGCGGCCTCTCAGAGGGCGCGGACCGGCTTTCCGTCGTGCAGGGCTATGGCCCGCTGCATGGCCTTGCGGGCTCGCGGGGTGTCCCGTGCGTCGTGGTAGGCGACGGCGAGCCGGAACCACACCCGCCAGTCCCCCGGCGCCTCCTCGGCCTCGGCCTTCCGCCGCGCGAAGACGGCGTCCGCCGAGTCCCGGTCGATCCGCCCGCTCGGGGTGCGGACCAGTTCGTCGACGGGCAGTCCGCCCTCGGCCTCCAGCTCCGCGGCCAGCCGGTTCGCCGCGCGCGCGAACCGCGTCGTCTGCCACAGGAACCAGGCGCCGATCACCGGCAGCACGAGCACCGACACCCCGAAAACCACGGTCAGCACGGTGCCCTGCCGGATGAGCAGCACACCGCGGCTGCCGACGAGGACGAAGTAGACGACCAGGACCGCCGCGAGGGCGAAGTAGGTGATGCGTGCGCGCACTGCTGCTCCTGACACTGTCATCAGCCCAGGTCGAGGAAGTTCTCCAGGCCGACCGTGAGGCCGGGGGCGGAGACGACGCGGCGGACGCCGAGCAGGATGCCCGGCATGAACGAGCTGTGGTGCAGCGAGTCGTGGCGGATGGTGAGGGTCTCGCCGGTGCCGCCGAAGAGGACCTCCTGGTGGGCCAGCAGGCCCCGCAGCCGTACGGAGTGGACCGGTACGCCGTCCACGTCGGCGCCGCGCGCACCCTCCAGCGCCGTGCTCGTGGCGTCCGGCTGCGGCGGGCAGCCGGCGTCCCGACGGGCCTCGGCGATGAGCTGGGCGGTGCGGGAGGCGGTGCCGGAGGGGGCGTCGGCCTTGTTCGGGTGGTGCAGCTCGATGACCTCGGTGGACTCGAAGAAGCGGGCCGCCTGCCGGGCGAAGCTCATGGTGAGCACCGCGCCGATCGAGAAGTTGGGGGCGATGAGTACGCCTGTGGACGGGGAGGCGTCGAGCCAGCCCCGCAGGCGGTCGAAGCGCTCCTCGGTCCAGCCGGTGGTGCCGACGACGCCGTGGATGCCGTTGCGGACGCAGAACTCGAGGTTGCCCATGACGGCCTCGGGGTGGGTGAGGTCGACGGCGACCTGGGCGCCGTTCTCGGCGACCGCCTCCAGCCGGTCGTCCCGGTCCAGCGCGGCCACCAGTTCCATGTCCTCGGCGGCCTCGACGGACCGTGCGGCCTCGGAGCCGATACGGCCCTGGGCGCCGAGGACGGCCACCCGCAGCTTGTTGCTCATCGTGCTTCGAATCCCTTGCGTCGGTGCGTGATGCGGTGCGTCATGCGTCGGTGTGCGTCGGTTCGTGTGGCCTGCGTCCGTCGGCCGTCCGGTCGGTCATGTCCACGGGGCGTTCAGGAGACGGCGTCGTGGAGGCCGGAGGCCTGCCGGTCCGTGAGGGGGCCGATGACCGACAGCGAGGGCCGCTGCCCCAGCACGTCGCGCGCCACCTCCCGTACGTCGTCCGGGGTGACGGCGGCGATCCGGCCGAGCATGTCGTCGACCGACATCTGCTCGCCCCAGCACAGCTCGCTCTTGCCGATGCGGTTCATCAGCGCGCCGGTGTCCTCGAGGCCCAGGACGGTGGAGCCCGAGAGCTGTCCGATCGCGCGCTCCAGCTCGTCGTCCGCCAGACCGTGCTCGGCGACCCGGTCCAGCTCGTCGCGGCAGATCTTCAGGACGTCGTCGACCTGGCTGGGACGGCAGCCCGCGTAGACGCCGAAGAGCCCGCAGTCGGCGAAGCCGGAGGTGTACGAGTAGACGGAGTACGCCAGGCCGCGCTTCTCTCGGATCTCCTGGAAGAGCCGGGAGCTCATGCCGCCGCCGAGGGCCGTGTTGAGCACGCCCATCGCCCAGCGGCGGTCGTCGGTGCGCGGCATGCCGGGCATGCCGAGGACGATGTGGGCCTGCTCCGTCCTGCGGTCCAGGACGTCGACGCGGCCGCTCGCGCGGAGCGCCCGGTGGCCGGTGCGGGGACCGACCGGGACGGCGTCCTCGCGGCCGAGGGCCCCGGCCCGCTCGAAGGCGGTGCGCACCTGCCGTACGACGGTGGCGTGGTCGACGTTGCCGGCGGCCGCGACGATCAGGTGCGTGGGGTCGTAGTGCTTCTTGTAGAAGCGGGCGATGCTGTCGCGGTTCAGGCCGTTGACGGTGTCCACGGTGCCGAGGACGGGGCGGCCCAGCGGGGAGTCGCCGAACATCGTGGTGGCGAACAGGTCGTGCACGCAGTCGCCCGGGTCGTCCTCCGTCATGGCGATCTCTTCGAGGATCACGCCCCGCTCCGCCTCGATGTCGTCCGCCTCGATGAGCGAACCGGTGAGCATGTCGCACACCACGTCGATGGCCAGCGGCAGATCGGTGTCGAGCACCCGCGCGTAGTAGCAGGTGTACTCCTTCGCCGTGAAGGCGTTCATCTCGCCGCCGACCGCGTCGACGGCCGCGGAGATCTCCAGGGCGGTGCGCTTCTTCGTGCCCTTGAAGAGGAGGTGCTCGAGGTAGTGGGTGGCTCCGCCGAGCGCCGGGGTCTCGTCGCGGGAACCGACGTGGGCCCAGATGCCGAAGGTGGCCGAGCGTACGGAGGGCAGGGTCTCGGTCAGGACGCGCAGGCCGCCCGGGAGGGTGGTCCTGCGGACGGTACCGATGCCGTTGTCGCCCTTGAGAAGCGTTTGGGTACGGGCGACGGCCCGCCCCTCGGATGAGGTGCGGGCCGTCGTGCCGTGACTACGGGAGGTCACTTGGCGGCGTCGTCCTTGGACTCCGGCTTGGCCTCGGCCTTGCCTTCCCCGCCTTCCTCGTCCTCCATGACGGGGATGAGCGAGAGCTTGCCGCGCTGGTCGATCTCGGCGATCTCGACCTGGACCTTGGCGCCGACCTTGAGCACGTCCTCGACGTTCTCCACGCGCTTGCCGCCGGCGAGCTTGCGGATCTGCGAGATGTGCAGCAGGCCGTCCTTGCCGGGCATCAGCGAGACGAAGGCACCGAAGGTGGTGGTCTTCACGACCGTGCCCAGGTAGCGCTCGCCGACCTCGGGCATCGTCGGGTTGGCGATGCCGTTGATCGTGGTGCGGGCGGCCTCGGCGGCCGGGCCGTCGGCGGCACCGATGTAGATGGTGCCGTCGTCCTCGATGGTGATGTCGGCCCCGGTGTCCTCCTGGATCTGGTTGATCATCTTGCCCTTGGGGCCGATGACCTCGCCGATCTTGTCCACGGGGATCTTGATGGTGATGATCCGCGGGGCGTTCGGGGACATCTCGTCCGGGACGTCGATGGCCTCGTTCATGACGTCGAGGATGTGCAGACGCGCGTCGCGGGCCTGCTTGAGGGCCGCGGCGAGCACGGACGCCGGGATGCCGTCCAGCTTGGTGTCGAGCTGCAGGGCGGTGACGAACTGCTTGGTGCCGGCGACCTTGAAGTCCATGTCACCGAACGCGTCCTCGGCGCCGAGGATGTCGGTCAGCGCGACGTAGTGCGTCTCGCCGTCGATCTGCTCGGAGATCAGGCCCATGGCGATACCGGCGACGGCGGCCTGCAGCGGCACACCGGCGTTCAGCAGCGACATGGTGGAGGCGCAGACCGAGCCCATGGAGGTGGAGCCGTTGGAGCCGAGCGCCTCGGAGACCTGGCGGATCGCGTACGGGAAGTCCTCGCGGGACGGCAGCACCGGCAGGATCGCCCGCTCGGCGAGCGCGCCGTGACCGATCTCGCGGCGCTTCGGGGAGCCGACGCGGCCGGTCTCACCGACGGAGTAGGGCGGGAAGTTGTAGTTGTGCATGTAGCGCTTGCGCGTCTCGGGCGCGAGCGTGTCGAGCTGCTGCTCCATGCGCAGCATGTTCAGCGTGGTGACACCCAGGATCTGGGTCTCGCCGCGCTCGAAGAGCGCCGAGCCGTGCACCCGCGGGATCGCCTCGACCTCGGCGGCGAGCGTACGGATGTCCGTGACGCCACGGCCGTCGATGCGGACCTTGTCCTTGATGACGCGCTCGCGGACCAGGGTCTTGGTCAGCGACCGGTACGCGGCGGAGATCTCCTTCTCGCGGCCCTCGAACTGCGGGAGCAGCTTCTCGGCGGCAACGGCCTTCACGCGGTCGAGCTCGGCCTCGCGCTCCTGCTTGCCGGCGATGGTCAGCGCCTGGGCGAGCTCGTCGCGCACGGCGGTGGTCAGCGCCTCCAGGACGTCGTCCTGGTAGTCGAGGAAGATCGGGAACTCGCCGGTCGGCTTGGCGGCCTTGGCGGCGAGGTCCGACTGGGCCTTGCACAGGGTCTTGATGAAGGGCTTCGCGGCCTCGAGACCGGCGGCGACGACCTCCTCGGTCGGGGCCTCGGCGCCGTCCTTGACGAGCTGGATCGTCTTCGTGGTGGCCTCGGCCTCCACCATCATGATCGCGACGTCGCCGTCGTCCAGGACGCGCCCGGCGACGACCATGTCGAAGACGGCGTCCTCGAGCTCGGTGTGCGTCGGGAACGCCACCCACTGGCCCTTGATGAGGGCGACGCGGGTGCCGCCGATGGGGCCGGAGAAGGGCAGGCCGGCGAGCTGCGTGGAGCAGGAGGCGGCGTTGATCGCGACCACGTCGTAGAGGTGGTCGGGGTTGAGCGCCATGATCGTCTCGACGATCTGGATCTCGTTGCGCAGGCCCTTCTTGAAGGAGGGGCGCAGCGGGCGGTCGATCAGGCGGCAGGTGAGGACGGCGTCCTCGGAGGGGCGGCCCTCACGGCGGAAGAACGAGCCGGGGATGCGCCCGGCCGCGTACATCCGCTCCTCGACGTCGACCGTCAGCGGGAAGAAGTCGAGCTGGTCCTTGGGGTTCTTGGAAGCGGAGGTGGCCGACAGCACCATGGTGTCGTCGTCCAGGTAGGCCACGGCGGAGCCTGCGGCCTGGCGGGCCAGACGGCCCGTCTCGAAGCGGATCGTGCGGGTGCCGAAGGAACCGTTGTCGATGACGGCCTCGGCGTAGTGGGTCTCGTTCTCCACCAGGAATATCTCCTCGTCTGCGTCCCCCGCCCGTGTGGCGGCGGGACGATGGCGGTGGAGCGCCTCCTCGTTGCGGGCCGGTCTTCGATCGAAGCACCCGGGGCTGCGGCAGCGGATGTTCGCTGCCGAGCGGGCTCCCGGGGGCCACTACCGAGGACCGGCGGCGGGTGGGGCGCCCCTCCTCGTTCGTCGTTGTTCAGTTGTCGTGATGCCGTTGTGCGACCAGACTACAAAGCTTCGGCCGTCCTCACGACGGCTGAAACCTCTGGTGCGCGAGGGAGCCGTGGGGCTCCCTCCGCGGAGCGCCGTGTGTGCGTCCGCTCTCCGTCCGTAGGGGCAGGTGTCGTCCTGCCCGGGGGACGTCCGCGCCACGCGGGCGGCGCGGACGGCGAACGGAACGCGTATACGGCAAAGGGAGCGGCCCCCTCGTACGGGAGCCGCTCCCCTTCACCGCGTCCTACCGGGCGCCCGCAGCGCCGCGGCGGATGCCGAGGCGTTCCACGAGCTGGCGGAAGCGGGTGATGTCCTTCTTCGCCAGGTACTGCAGCAGGCGGCGGCGCTGGCCGACCAGGAGCAGCAGACCACGGCGGGAGTGGTGGTCGTGCTTGTGCATCTTGAGGTGCTCGGTGAGGTCGGTGATGCGACGGGTCAGCATCGCGACCTGCACCTCGGGGGAGCCGGTGTCACCCTCCTTGGTGGCGTACTCGGCCATGATCTTCTTCTTCGTTGCGGCGTCGAGCGACACGCGGAACTCCTCTGATTCTCGTTTCTGGCCACCGAGTGCCCCTGGTCTGCATCTCAGGGGAGCTTCCGTGACTCGGGAGGCGGGGCTCGCTGGGCGCTGCCACCAGACCCTGCGGGGCAGGGACCGGGGGCGCGTACACAAACGGCCGTTGCACAGAGTACCAGCCTGGTACCAGTGCCTTTGACCCGGCGGATCGGTCGCCCGACCCGCCGGACCGCTCGCCCGGATCAGTCCCCGTAGGCCACGATCAGCTTCTCCGGGCCCTGGCCGACGCCCGTCACGCGGCTCGAGGCGATGAAGAAGCGCCCGCCCTCGTAGGTGAGGATCGACGAGTAGAAGTTGCGCTCCGTGCTGCTCGCAGCCTGCGGGTTGCGCAGGACCGGCTTCGGCTTGCCTCCGCCGGCGGGGATGCTGACGACGGCGCCCGCCTTGTCGTACGTCGGCTCCTGGTAGGCGAGGAGCTTGCCGTCCTCCGTACGGAGCGGGGACATCGTGAGGTCCGCGCCCGCGCTGGAGGTCCACTTGCGCTTGCCGGTGCCCAGGTCGAAGGCGTGGATCTCGTTGGAACGGCCGTAACTCTCCCCGTCGGCCTTCTTCGGCTCGGTCGGCAGGTAGAGGGTGTCGTCGTCCACGGCCACGCCCTGGCAGGCGCTGAGGTCCTTGGCGATGATGTTCATGCCGCAGCTGGGCCGGTACGTGTCCTTGCCCAGGTCGATGGGCGCGCGGACCTTGCCGCCGGCGATGGAGACGATGCCGCCGGACTTGCGGTTCTTGTCGGCGAGCGAGAGGACCACGGGGTCGCTCGAGAAGACCTGGCTCACCTGCATGCCGCCCTTGGTCTTCATCGTCCACTCGGCCTTGCCGGTGCGGGTGTTGAGCTTCTCCAGACGCGAGTTGTCGTCCAGGCAGGTCGTCACCCGCAGCAGGGCCTTGCCGCCCGCGAAGCCGTCGACCGTGCAGCCCGAGGCCTTGTCCGGGGTGGGGATCGCCTTGCCGTCGGTGACGCGGAAGACGCCGGATCCGCCGAACCAGGAGGCGGCGACGGCCTTGCCGCTGATGGCGAGCTTGGTGCCGATGAAGCCCTCACCGAACCCGCCCGACTTGGGCATGGGCTTGTCCCAGACCTTCTTGCCGGACTTCATGTCGATCATCGCGATGTTGCTGCACTCGTCGTCCTTGTCGCCCTCGTACGCCACGACGACCTTGCCGTCGTCGGTGGCGTGGCGGGGTGCGGCGCAGACGTTCTTGTCGAGCGTGACCGACCACTTCTCCTTGCCGTCGGCGGCGCCGTAGGCCGTGACGTCCTTGAGGGCCGGCTTCACGGCCGTGTCGCCGACGACGTAGAAGCCGGGGGCGTCGACGCCGCGCTTGGAGACATCCGGGGCGGGCGTCTGCCACAGCAGCTTCGCCTCGCCGCCCTCGCCGCCGATGCCGGTCAGGCCGTCGCCGCCGGGGCGGCCGCCCGCCTCGTCGTCGCTGTCGGACGAGCCTCCGCCTCCGGTGCTCTTCTTACTCTTCTTCGCGGTGGGCTTCGCGTCGTCATCGCCGCTGGTGGCCATCCAGATGCCGCCGCCGATGGCGAGGACGAGGGCCACGGCGGCGGAGACGGCGATGAGGACCTTGCGGCTGGAGCCCGGTCCGCCGCCGCCCGGGGGCATGCCGGGCGGCGGATAGGCACCGTACGGCTGGCCCGGCTGACCGTACGGGGGCTGACCGTAGGGGGGTTGGGCGCCGTACGGGGGCTGGCCGTGCGGGGGCTGGCCGTGCGGTGGGTGCTGCCCGTACGGCGCAGGCTGGCCAAACGCCGCCGGCTGTCCCGGGGCGGGCGGCTGTCCGTGGGCAGGCTGCTGGCCCTGGCCCGGCTGGCCGCCGTACGGGTTCGGGGTGCCGGCCGGCGGCTGCGACGGCGGAGCCGCGGGGGCGGCCGGCGGCACCGGGGGCGCCTGAGGAGGTTGCGCCGGCGGCTGCGGATAGCCGTAGCCCGGCTCCTGCGGAGGACCGAAACCGCCCTGCGGGGGCGGGCTCTGCTGGTCCGCCGCCTGGGAGGGGCCAGGCTGGTCGGACTGCTCGGCCCCGCTGGGCCGGCTCGGCGACCGGTCCGGCCGGTCCGGCTCGCTGGGTGGCTGGGACGGCTGGGGTGGCTGCGACATCTGCGCATACCTCTTCATACGGGTTCGGTGCGCGACCAGCCTCCCCCGCAACTCCGGCAAGTTTCCCCAGAGTGGAGCGAATCGCGCACGAATCCCGCCAAGTGACCAATAATCAAGCGGGGGTTCTTTGTACCACTCACCCTGACCGGGCCTCTCCGGAACCCCCACTTCCCCACTCGCCCGTCACATGCGGACCGGCGCACCGGAGATCCAGTTCCTTCGCGTAGGCGTTGATCAAGATCTTCTCGCTTCCCGTCAGCGACTCGGTGACGATGAACAACTGCCAGCGGTCCGGATACGTGGCATGGGGCTGCTCAGTCCGAATGCGTCCCGCTCGTCCTCGCTTTCGCTGTCCGGGTGTTGCTGATCCACGGACGTTGCGCCCGTCGCGGGACCGAATCGGACGAGCCGTCCGCCGTTCTCCCGGGTCGCCTGGATGTACGCGATCACCTTTCCTCCATCGGCCGCCTGCGGAAAAGCCGCCCTCTTCGCGCCGGCGTCCGCGGACCACGTGACCCGGCCGGTCTCCAGACCGAAGGCCGCGATTTTGTTGTATTCCCGATCGCCGTCGTTCGGCCGCATGTTCTGCGTGGGGAGGAACAACGTGTCGCCGTGACGACGGCCGCTGCGCAGCCGTCGGGGGAACAGCGCGGCTCGTAGGCCATGTCCTGGTAGCCGTCGCCGGACTTGCCGCCCTTCTTGGCGATCGTGATGCGCGACCGTGGCGATCGTGATGCGCGACCGCCGAGAGCCCTTGTCGTCCACGGCCACGAACTGGTCGACCAGGAATTCGCCCTTGGCCGCGAGCCCGACGACGATCGGCGAGGTGGACACCACGGCCTCGGGCCGCTGCCCCTCCGGCACCGGCAGCTCCACTTCCGCTCGCCCGTCGCCGGGTCCCACCTGCTCGTAGATCTCCTCGCCCGAGAGGAGGAACATTCCTTGGTGGAGGAAGGGGAACGCGTCCTGGGAGATCGCGTACTCCTTCTCGCTCGACCAGTCCGGATGGCGTTCGTAGACGGAAAGCTTTCCGGATTCGGCATCGAAGCGCAGCAGCACCCCGCCCTTTCCTGGGCGGCGGGCTGATAGGCGATCAGATCTCCGTCCAGGGAGGGGAAGGGAATGAGTTCGCGTTTGGCGTCGGGTTCCAGGAGCCTCCGGGACTTTCCGGTTCCCAGGTCGTCTGCGACCACTTCGTTCGCCAGCACGCTGCCGTCGCCGAATGACCCGTGGGAACGGGTGGGGACGTAGAGCGTTTCCCGGGCGACCACGATGTCCGCGCAGCGCGGTGAGGCATTGCCGCACAGCGTCTGGCCCTTGGACCCCACGGAGATCTTCGTCGGCGGTTCGTCCTCGCCGCGCAGCCGCATCACGTATTCCACGGATTCGGCACCGGCGGACTTCACGGCGATCACGGGCGTGACCTCGAGTCCCCTCGACACCGCCCATCTCCATTCCGGCCGGCCGGATTCGGGATCGTGGGCGAAGATCTCCTTCTCGCCCCGGTCCCCACACGTCACCCGGGAGACGAGCACAGGTCCCCCGTCCATGCCGTTGACGGAGCAGCGGTCGGCCTCCTGGTTCTCCCGGTGGACCTGGTGCCGGAAGCGGACATGAAGATGCAGGTGCCGCGTTGTTGCCCCGTCGTGATGCCATGCCGCTGTCGCTCCCCGTATCCCCGTATCCCCGTATCCCCGTATCCCCGTGACCAAGCGTCACGTGATGCGGTCCGGCGACGGGGCGATGTGCTCCCCCGCCGATTGTCGGACCGGCCCTCTACGATGCCTGTCGACGGGGAGGAACCTGCGGGCGGCCGGGGTGCTCGACGCATCCAATACGCCGACCACGCAGGGATTTAGGGACATAGGGGGAGGCGCGGTCATGTCCGCTTCTGACGGCATACGCCGCATCGCATGACGCTCCGGCGCGGGGGCGCGGGGCGCGGGAGTGCCACCACGGGACGCGACCACGCTGCCGCTCTTCCGCCACGGACGTCGGTAGCGGCACCCTGCGTGGACGGGGCGAGCTGACGCCCGATGTGCGGTGAACATCCCCATGCGCGCGGCTCGACCCCAATAGGGCGATTCCACACCGGACTTCAGCGGATCCCGCGGGCCTGAGGGGTGCCGGGGCACTGCGTGACGTACGGGACATCGCGCTCGTGGGGACGGCCCTGCCGGAGGGGTGCGTGCGGTGATTAGGCTGGGGTATGGCGCGGCTGCGGCACCTGCGGGTGCGGCGGACCGCGCCGGACGGGGAAGGCCCAGTGGCCGCGGCAGCGGGGACAGTCGGCCCCCATGGCGCGTACACGGGTGAAAGACCACACCAGGAGGCATTGTGAGCAGCGATCGGGACGAGATCCGCGCGGGCGGAGGGACCCCCGGCGAGGATCGGTCCGACGCGGAGCCCGACCAGACGGGCGAGTTCACCATCGACTACACGCCGCCTGCCTGGTACACGAGTTCATCGTCCGGTTCCGGCGGCGGGAGTGGTTCGGGCGGGGCGGGAAGCGGGAGCGGCGGTGCCACGTCGTTCGCACCTCCGCCGCCCTCCGGCACGCCGGTGCCGGCGCCCGACGGGCCTCAGGGCGACGCGTTCCAGCCTGCTTGGAGCCCGCCTGTGCCGCCCCCTCCGGAGACCCGGCCCGAGGCAGGGCCGTCCGAGAAGAGGAGGGACGACGAGGGCGGAGCGCGCGGCGAGGACGTCGACCTCGCGGACTCCGCGCCGGCCCAGGACGCGGACTCCGACGCCGACGCCGACACCGACACCGACGAGATCTTCGAGGAGGCCGACGAGGACTTCGAGGAGGCCGACGAGGACTTCGAGGAGGCCGAATCGGCGGCGGAGCGGCAGCGTCCGAACGCGTCCGATCCGACGTCCATCCCCGTACCGCCGCTCTTCTCCACTCCGTCCGCATCACCGTCCGCGATCGCGTCCGCCCTGGCTCCGGCCACAGGCGGCGACGCGTCGGCCGGCCTCGAAGGCGAGGCCGAGGCCTCGGCGGAGGACGAGCCGGAAGCGAACGCACCCGAGCCCGCCGTCGCGCGCGACGGCATCGGCGGTCCCGTCGTAGCGGACCAGGACACCGAGGCCGACAGCGGCGAGTTGGGCAGTGCCGCGACGATGCGGTTCTCCAGCGCCGCGCTGCGTCGCGAGATCGCCGAGCGCTCCGCGGCGCAGAACCCGGCGTCCGGTGCGGAGGCTCCGGCGGCGGAACCGACAAGCGCCGCCGGGGAGTTCACGGACCGTACAGAGGTGGCTCCGGGCGACGACGGGGACGGGGACGGGGACGGCATCGACACTGACGATGACGTCGCCGCTGGGGCCCCGGCCCTCGAGCCGGAGTCTTCGGAAGGGGAGGCGGACGCGGAAGCCGCTGCCGCCGAGTCCGACGAGCGCGACTCCCTGGACGACCCGGCCGACGAGACCGACGGGGCCGACGACGCCCCGGGGACCGGTTCGTCGTCCGAGGCTCCGGCCAGCGGGGCCGGCACGCCCGCCGTGGGCGGGCCCGGCTCGTTCGCCTGGGCACCGCCGCCGGTGCCCGAGCCGCGGCCGAGGCCGGGCGACGCACCGCAGGACGCCGCGCCTGTCGCGTGGTCCCCACCGCCCGTCCCTCAGGCGGACCCGAAGCCCGACGCCGAGCCGGAGGACGCCGCACCGGTCGCGTGGTCCCCACCGCCGGTCCCCGAACGGCAGCCGCGGCCCGAGCCGCAGGACGCCCCGCCGATCGCCTGGGCGCCGCCGCCCGTACCGGAACCGCGGCCAAGGCCGGGCGCTGAGCCGCGGGACACGGGGCCCACCGCATGGACGCCCCCGCCGGTTCCGCAGACGGGGCTGCCGCCCCTGCCTCCGAACTTCCGCCCGGCCGAGCCGGAACAGCAGCCGGAGCCTCCGCGGCAACAGGTACCGCAGCAGCCGCAGCAGGACACCAACGCGCCTGCCGCTGCGGGCGGTTACGGCTACCCGCAGCCGGGCACCGCCTGGCAGTCGCCGCAGGGTCCGGTCCCCTCCTCTGGACCGTCCCAGGAGCCGGAGGCCGCGCCGGGCACCCCGCCTGCTGCGCAGCCGCCCGCGCAGCAGGGCGGTTACGGCTTCCCGCAGGTTCCGCACCAGCGCACCGACGGTCCCCCGCAGCCCCTGCCCGGCGGACCGGCAGGAGCATCGGCCGGTTCGCCCGCCGGTGCACCTTCCATGCCCGAGTCCCCCGCGCCGGAATCCCCCGCGCCCGGACCGCAGTCACCCCTGCCCGGTGCTCAGGTGCCGCAGCCGGGTACGGCGGGCCACCCCGGCGCCGCCACGCCGCCCGCGGCCGGAGCCGGAGCCGGAGCCGGAGCCGGAGCCGGAGCCGGAGCCGGAGCCGGAGTGCCGAACGCCGCGGCCCCGCAAGGCGGTTACGGCTATCCGCAGCCCGGTGCCGCATGGGCGCCGCAGGGTGCGCAGCAACCGCCCGCTGCACAGCAGCCGTCGGCCGCCCAGCAGCCGCAGCAGGTCCAGCCGGGACAGCCCGCGCAGCCCGGCCCCCAGGGCCCGCCCGTACAGCCGGGCCCGCAGCCCGGGCAGCAGCAGCCCGGCGGCCCGGTGCCGCCTCCCCAGCCGCAGCCCGGCACGGGATACGGCTTCCCGCAGCACCAGCACCAGCCCCAGCCCGGCTATGGCTTCCCACCGCCCCAGCCGCACCAGGTGCCGCAGCCTGGACAGCAGCCCGCGCCACCGCAGCACCAGCCTCCGGCCCCGCACCCCGGGGTCCCGCAGCCCGAGCAGCAGCAGCCTCCGGCGCCACACGCCGGCGGCCACCCGCACCAGCAGCAGGAGGCTCCGAGCGGTGCCCCCGCCGACCCGCGCGCGGGCGGTTGGCCCGAGATCAGCCCCGAGGATCGCCAGCGTGCCGCGCAAGGCGCACCACTGGGCTACACAGCGGCTGTTGAGCTCTCCTCCGACCGGCTCCTGCGCAGCAACAAGCAGAAGCCGAAGAGCAAGAACCCGGTCAGCGGCGGCTCACGCTTCAAGATCGGCGGCAAGGCGGCGGAAGCGGAGCGGCTGCGGAAGCTCGAACTGATCCGTACGCCGGTGCTGTCCTGCTACCGGATCGCCGTCATCAGCCTGAAGGGCGGCGTCGGCAAGACGACCACGACGACGGCTCTCGGCGCGACGCTCGCCACGGAGCGCCAGGACAAGATCCTGGCCATCGACGCCAACCCGGACGCCGGCACGCTCGGTCGCCGCGTCCGGCGCGAAACGGGCGCCACCATCCGCGACTTGGTGCAGGCGATCCCGTACCTCAACAGCTATATGGACATCCGCCGGTTCACCTCCCAGGCGCCCTCCGGCCTGGAGATCATCGCCAACGACGTCGACCCGGCGGTCTCCACGACCTTCAACGACGAGGACTACCGCCGCGCGATCGACGTGCTCGGCAAGCAGTACCCGATCATCCTCACCGACTCGGGTACGGGCCTGCTCTACAGCGCCATGCGCGGCGTGCTCGACCTCGCCGACCAGTTGATCATCATCTCGACCCCGTCCGTCGACGGAGCCAGCAGCGCGAGCACCACCCTGGACTGGCTGTCCGCGCACGGCTATCAGGACCTGGTGTCCCGCAGCCTCACGGTCATCTCCGGAGTCCGCGAGACCGGAAAGATGATCAAGGTCGACGACATCGTGTCGCACTTCGAGACGCGCTGCCGCGGAGTCGTGGTCGTGCCGTTCGACGAGCATCTGTCGGCGGGTGCGGAGGTCGACCTCGACATGATGCGGCCGAAGACCCGTGAGGCGTACTTCAACCTCTCGGCGCTCGTCGCGGAGGACTTCGCCCGGGCCCAGCAGAACCAGGGCCTGTGGACGGCGAACGGCGGCAACCCGCCCCCGCAGGTCGCCCCGCCGATGCCGGGTCATCAGGGCGCGCCGCAGCAGGGCTGGCCACAGCAGCCGCAGCAGCAGGGCGTTCCCGGCGCACCCGCGCCGCAGCCCGGTCAGGGCTGGCCGCAGCACCAGCCGGGTCAGCCCCCCGCCCAGCCGGGCCAGCCGTACCCGTACGGGCAGCCGCAACAGGGCGGACAGCCCCCGCAACAGCCGGGGCCGCAGCAGGGCTGGGCACAGGCACAGCAACCCGGCCAGGCCGGTCAACCCGGCCAGGCAGCCCCCGCCCATCCGGGTCAGCCCGGACAACCCGTACCCGGTCAGCAGCAGGGGCAGCCCGGTTGGCCCCATCAGCCGCCGCAGGGAGCGCCGGGCGCGCCCGCGCCGCAGGGCGGCTACGGCTGGCCGCAGCCCCAGCCGGGACAGGTCCCCGCTCAGCCCGGCCAGCCCGGTCAGCCGCCCGTTCACCCGGGTCAGCAGCAGGGGCAGCACCCGGGACAGCCCGCAGGACCCGACGACGAGGCGCAGGCCCAGCCCCAGCCCGGGACGGGTTACGGCTTCCCGCCGCCCGCTCCCCCGCAGCAGTAACCGGCCGCCCTACCGGGCACCGTCACCGAGGCCCGCGAGGCACGCACACAGCCCGCGGGCCTCGGTGCACCCCGCCGAGGCGCGACGGCACCCTGCCCAAGGACGAACGGCGGCACGCGACAAGGGGCCCGGGCGCACACCGGCGCCCGGGCCCCTTGTCGCGTCGAAGTCCGTGGTTCTCCCGCGGCGTTGGCTCTACGCCGTCTCCGGTGCACCCGGCCCGCCCGGCCCGCTCTCACCACGCTGTGCCTCGTACGACACCTCGTAGGACGCGACGAGTTCGCGCGAGCGCTTCACGTCGTTCGCGATGCCCTCCAGCAGCGCCTCGATCGAGGCGAACTTCTCCTGCCCGCGCAGATAGGCGAGGAAGTCCACCGCCACGTGCAGCCCGTACAGGTCCAGACCGACGCGGTCGATCGCGTACGCCTCCACGGTCCGCTCGGTCCCGTCGAACTGCGGGTTGGTGCCGACCGAGATCGCCGCGGGCATCGCCTCGCCGTCGACCTCGAGCCATCCCGCGTAGACACCGTCGGCCGGGATCGCGGTGTGGGGCAGGGTCTCGACGTTGGCCGTCGGGTAGCCGAGTTCGCGCCCGCGCTGTGCGCCCCTGACGACGACGCCCTCCACGCGGTGCGGTCGGCCGAGGATCTCCATCGCCCCCGCCATGTCGCCCTCGGCGACCAGGCGCCGGGTCAGGGTCGAGGAGAAGGGCTCGCCTCCCCCGGCCTCGCCGCGCACGAACAGATCGACGACCTCTACCTCGTAGTCGTACGTGGTCCCCAGCTCGGCCAGGAACGCGACGTTGCCCGCCGCCTTGTGCCCGAAGCGGAAGTTGGGGCCCTCGACGACGGCCTTCGCGTGCAACTTGTCGACCAGCACCTTCACCACGAAGTCCGCCGGGGACAGCTTGGAGAACTCCGCCGTGAACGGCAGGATCAGCACGGCATCCACGCCCAGTTCCGCCATCAGCTCCGCGCGCCGGTGGTGCGGGGCGAGCAGCGGCGGATGGCTACCGGGGCGGACGACCTCGCTGGGGTGCGGGTCGAAGGTCACGACGACCGAGGGGATCCCCAGCTCGCGCGCGCGGGCGACGGCACGGCCGATGATGAGCTGGTGACCGCGGTGCACGCCGTCATAGGAGCCGATGGTGACGACACTGCGCCCCCACCCCTCGGGGATCTCCTCCAAGCCACGCCAGCGCTGCACTGTGACCGCTCCTCGCCCGAACCCGTGTACGTGATCCAGCGTGATCCACCGTGATTCACGTGATGCCTATCCGATTGCGCAGGTCTAAGACTGCCATGCCGGGCGCCCGTCGCCGTCACCGGCGTCGGCGCGACGAGGGCGGCACGCGGCCCACCGGAGCGCCGCCCCGGCACCCCGACCGCCCGGGCACACACCCTGGGCCGACCCCCGGGAGCATCCTGCCGAGCTACGCGAAGACCGCCAGGCTCTTCGCCTTGCCCTTGGACTCCTCCACCAGAGCCAGGAAGCGCCCGTCGGGGGCGAACACCGCGATCGGGCCACCCGTACCGAGCCCCGGGGCGTCCAGCCGGACGCCGTTGGAGAGCAGCCGTGCCTGCTCGGCGTCCACGTCCCAGCGCGGGAACGCGGCAGCCGCGGCCTCGGCGATCGGCATGACGGCCGGCTCCTCCTGGAGCTGGTCCAGCGTGCGCGCAGCGTCCAGGCCGTAGGGCCCGACGCGGGTACGGCGCAGTGCCGTCAGGTGGCCACCCGTGCCCAGCGCCGCGCCGAGATCGCGGGCCAGGGCCCGGATGTAGGTCCCGGAGGAGCACACGACGGTCGCGTCCACGTCGACCACGGAGGTGCCGTCCTCGGCGACGGCCTCCCGGACCTCGTGCACGGTGAACGAGGAGACGGTGACCGGCCGGGCGGCCAGTTCGAAGTCCTCGCCCTCCAGCACGCGCTTGTACGAGCGCTTGCCGTCGATCTTGATGGCGCTGACCTTGGACGGAACCTGCTGGATGTCGCCGGTCAGCGGCACGATCCCGGCGTCGACGGCCTCGCGGGAGAGCCCCGCGGCCCCGGCCGACTCGGTGATCTCGCCCTCGGCGTCGTCGGTCACGGAGCTCTGCCCGAGCCGGATCGTCGCCTCGTACTCCTTCTCCGTCAGCGCGAGGTGCCCGAGCAGCCGGGTCGCCTTCTCGACGCCGAGGACGAGCACACCGGTCGCCATGGGATCGAGGGTTCCGGCGTGCCCGACGCGGCGCGTGCGGGCGATCCCGCGCATCTTCGCGACGACGTCGTGAGAGGTGAAGCCGGACGGTTTGTCGACAATGATCAAGCCGTCCGGCACCTTTCGGCGCGCTCGGCTCGCCTCCGGGCGCGTCGCCCCGGGGTCGACGCTCCTCGACTCCGCGCTCGTTCCTCGCTCGGTCCCGTCGCTTTCGGCCTCGGCGCGCCCTTCGGCTCGCTCGTGGGCTGACCTGCGCTTCATTCGGACGCTTCGTCCTCGTTCTCGTCGTGGTCGTCCTCACCGGGCCTGCGGTACGGGTCCGCCTCGCCCGCGTACGCCGCGCCCGTGGACGCCTGCCGTACCTGAGCGTCCTTGGCCCGCGCCTGGTCGAGCAGGTGGTCGATGGTGCGGGCGTTCTCCGGGAGGGCGTCCGGCACGAACGTGAGGGTGGGCGTGAAACGCACCCCGGTCTGCCGTCCGACCTCGGACCGCAGGATCCCCTTCGCGCTCTCGAGGGCGGCGGCCGAGGCCGTGCGCTCCTCCTCGTCCCCGTAGACCGTGTAGAAGACCGTGGCCTCCCGCAGGTCGCCGGTGACCCGCGCGTCCGTGATGGTCACGAACCCCAGCCGGGGGTCCTTGATACGCCGGTCCAGGGTCTCCGCGACCACGACCTGGATGCGGTCCGCCAGTTTGCGGGCCCGCGCGTTGTCGGCCACTGGTCCGTCTCCTTCTTTCTTCTCTCTTCCACGATGATGCGTTCGGCGGCAGCCGACCCGGGTCACGCGTCGTCGTGCTCGCCGTGGAAGCGCCGCCGTACGGACAGCAGCTCCACTTCGGGACGGCCGGCGACCATGCGTTCGCACCGGTCGAGTACGTCCGTGAGGTGCCCGGCGTCCCCGGACACGACCGCCAGACCGATGACGGCCCTGCGGTAGAGGTCCTGCTCTCCGACCTCGGCCGCGCTGACCGCGTACTTGCGCTGCAGCTCGGCGACGATCGGGCGGACGACGGAGCGCTTCTCCTTCAGCGACCGGACGTCGCCGAGAAGCAGGTCAAAGGACAGCGTCCCTACGTACATGCAGTGCGGGTCAAGCCACCCGTGGGGCCGTCGTGGTACCTCCCAGCGGTGGCTGGGAGGGGGCGTCTCCCCGCGAAGGCCCGCGGGAGCGCCGTTCGAAACCGTACACGCAACGGCCGGGGCCGATCGACGGATTTCTCCGCCGACCGGCCCCGGAGAGACGCGGCCGATCAGCCTCGCGGCTTCTCGCGCATCTCGTACGTCGCGATGACGTCGTCGATCTTGATGTCGTTGAAGTTGCCGAGGTTGATACCGCCCTCGAACCCTTCGCGGATCTCGGTGACGTCGTCCTTGAAGCGGCGCAGACCCTCGATGTTGAGGTTCTCCGCCACGACCTTGCCGTCGCGGACAAGGCGGGCCTTGGTGTTCCGCTTGACCTCGCCGGAGCGGATGAGGACACCCGCGATGTTGCCGAGCTTGGAGGAGCGGAAGACCTCGCGGATCTCCGCCGTGCCGAGCTCGACCTCTTCGTACTCCGGCTTGAGCATGCCCTTGAGGGCCGCCTCGATCTCCTCGATCACCTGGTAGATGACCGAGTAGTAGCGGACGTCCACGCCCTCGCGCTCGGCCATCTGCGTGGCACGCCCCTCGGCGCGCACGTTGAAGCCGATGACGATGGCGTCGGAGCCGGTCGCCAGGTCGATGTCGGTCTCGGTGACAGCACCCACACCGCGGTGCAGGATGCGCAGGTCGACCTCTTCGCCGACGTCGAGCTGGAGCAGCGAGGACTCGAGGGCCTCGACCGAACCGGACGCGTCGCCCTTGATGATGAGGTTGAGCTGCTGCACCTCGCCGGCCTTGAGCACCTTGTCCAGGTCCTCCAGCGAGACCCGGCGGGTCCGCTTGGCGAACGCGGCGTTGCGCTCACGGGCCGCACGCTTCTCGGCGATCTGCCGGGCGGTGCGGTCCTCGTCGACGACCAGGAAGTTGTCACCGGCGCCCGGGACATTGGTGAGACCGAGGACGAGGACGGGGGTCGCGGGACCCGCTTCCTCGACGTTCTCGCCCTTGTCGTCGAGCATCGCGCGGACACGGCCGTACGCGTCGCCGACCACCATCGTGTCGCCGACCCGCAGGGTGCCGCGCTGGACGAGGACGGTCGCCACGGCGCCGCGGCCGCGGTCGAGGTGCGCCTCGATCGCGATGCCCTGCGCGTCCTGGACCGGATTGGCCCGGAGGTCCAGGGCGGCGTCGGCGGTCAGGACGACGGCCTCGAGCAGCTTGTCGATGTTCAGACCCTGCTTGGCGGAGATGTCGACGAACATGGTGTCGCCGCCGTACTCCTCGGCCACGAGCCCGTACTCGGTGAGCTGGCCGCGCACCTTCGTCGGGTCCGCGCCCTCGACGTCGATCTTGTTGACCGCGACCACGATCGGCACCTCGGCCGCCTTGGCGTGGTTCAGCGCCTCGATCGTCTGGGGCATCACACCGTCGTTGGCCGCCACCACGAGGATCGCGATGTCGGTCGACTTCGCACCACGGGCACGCATGGCGGTGAACGCCTCGTGACCCGGGGTGTCGATGAAGGTGATCTTGCGCTCTTCGTCGTTGACCTCGGTCGCCGCCTGGTACGCACCGATGTGCTGGGTGATGCCGCCGGCTTCGCCCTCGATGACGTTGGTCTTGCGGATCGCGTCCAGCAGACGCGTCTTACCGTGGTCGACGTGACCCATCACGGTCACGACCGGCGGACGCGGCGCGAGGTTCTCCTCGCCGCCCTCGTCCTCGCCGAACTCGATGTCGAAGGACTCGAGAAGCTCGCGGTCCTCCTCCTCCGGGCTGACGATCTGGACGACGTAGTTCATCTCCTCGCCGAGGAGGTGCAGCGTCTCGTCGGAGACCGACTGGGTCGCCGTCACCATCTCGCCCAGGTTGAACATCACCTGGACCAGCGAGGCGGGGTTGGCGTTGATCTTCTCGGCGAAGTCGGTGAGCGAGGCTCCACGCGACAGGCGGACGGACTGCCCGTTGCCGCGCGGCAGCATCACGCCGCCGATGGACGGGGCCTGCATGGCCTCGTACTCCTGGCGCCTCTGCCGCTTCGACTTGCGACCGCGACGCGCCGGACCGCCGGGACGGCCGAACGCACCCTGCGTGCCACCGCGGCCACCGGGACCGCCGGGACGACCGCCGAAGCCGGGACGGCCACCGCCGCCACCGCCGAAGCCGCCGCCGGGACGACCGCCGAAGCCGCCGCCACCGCCGCCGGGACGGCCACCGCCGCCACCGCCGCCGGGACGGCCGGCGAAGCCGCCGCCACCGCCCGGGCGACCGCCGCCGCCGGGACGACCGGCACCGGCAGGACCGCGACCGCCGCCGCCACCGGGACCCGGACGCGGGCCGGCGGACGGACGCTGCGGCATCATGCCCGGGTTCGGACGGTTACCGCCGCCGCCGGGGCCGCCGCCGGAGCGGGGCGCCTGCGGACGCGGCATGCCGCCCGGGGACGGACGGCCGCCGCCGGAGGCCTGCGGACGAGGTCCACCGGGACCGCCCTGACCGCCCGGACGCGGAGCACCGCCGGGGCCGCCCTGGCCGCCGGGGCGCGGGGCACCGCCGGGACGGGGCGCCTGCGGGCGCGCCATACCGGTGCTGCCACCGGAGGTGAAGGGGTTGTTGCCCGGACGCGGACCGGCCGGACGACCGCCCGGACGCGGAGCACCGCGGTCGCCACCGGAACGCGGCGACGCCGGACGGGAGTCGCCACGGCCGCCGCCCTGGCCACCGGGGGCCGGACGCGCGGGGCGCGGGCCGGGGGTGGCGCCGGGCTTCGGGCCGGAGGGCGCCTGCGGGGGCGCGCTGAACTCCGGCGCGGCCGGAGCGGCGGGAGCCGGCGTCGCGGGCGCGGCCGGGCCGGGCTTCGGCCCCGGTGCCTTCGGTCCCGGGGTGGGACGCGGGCCCGGAGCTGCCGGGGTGACGGGGCCACCCGCTTCCGCGGCGGCGGGCTTGGGCGCGCTCGCACCGGGCTTGGGGGCAGCGGGACGAGCCGTCGCACCCTGGGCGGGGGACGGCGAGGGGGTTCCGCCCGCGCGCTTCGCGGGGGAGGGCGCCGCCTTGCGGGGCGCCGAAGGCTTGCCTGCGGCACGGCCGGAGCCGTTGCCCTGCTGGAAAGCGTCAGTCAGCTTGCGTACAACCGGCGCCTCGATGGTCGAGGACGCCGAACGTACGAATTCGCCAAGTTCTTGGAGCTTGGCCATGACGACCTTGCTCTCGACTCCGAACTCCTTGGCGAGCTCGTATACCCGGACCTTAGCCACTTCGCTCCTTCTGGTCCGGGGTATCCGCCGGACCGTCGCTACTTCATGGGCGTACTCATCGCGTACTCATCGAGTGCTCATCGCAATCTCGACCTACTTCCGACTCGCGAGGTACCTGACCGCACGGTTTCCCGTGCCGTTCTCTTACGGTGTTACGGCTTGCGTTGCCTGCTCGACGTACTGGCGCAGTGCCTCGGTGTCGAGCGGGCCCTGGCCTCGGAAGGCCCGGGAGAACGCCCGGCGCCGGACCGCCAGGTCCAGACAGACCGGGGCGAGGTGCACATAAGCACCCCGGCCGGGCAGCGTACCGCGTGGATCGGGAACGCAGGCGCCCTCGATCACCGCGATACGCAGCAGATCGTCCTTGGCCGCTCGCTCCCGGCACCCCACACAGGTTCGCTCAGGGCATGCTCGGGCATGCGTCCGGCCAGACACGCTCAGTCTACCTCCCCGTACCGACCTCACCCTGCCCGGGTAACGGCCGTACGGCCACTCGATATTTCGTTTCCCCGGACCGCTCGCACGGACCGGCCCCGGCACCCGGTGCGGCCTGCGGGCCGACCAGGGTGATCGCGCCGCTACTCGGCGGCCTGGGCGACCGGCTGCTGCTCGGTGTCGGGCCGGATGTCGATCCGCCAGCCGGTCAGACGGGCGGCGAGCCGGGCGTTCTGCCCTTCCTTCCCGATCGCCAGCGAGAGCTGGTAGTCGGGGACGGTGACGCGGGCCGAGCGCGCGGCGAGGTCGACGACCTCGACCTTGCTCACCCTGGCAGGCGAGAGCGCGTGCGCCACCAGCTCCGCCGGGTCGTCCGACCAGTCGACGATGTCGATCTTCTCACCGTTGAGCTCGGCCATCACCGCGCGCACCCGGCCGCCCATGGGGCCGATGCAGGCACCCTTGGCGTTCAGCCCGGAGCGGGTGGACCGTACGGCGATCTTGGTTCGGTGGCCGGCCTCGCGGGCGATGGCGGCGATCTCCACCGACCCGTCCGCGATCTCCGGGACCTCCATGGCGAACAGCTTCTTCACCAGGTTGGGATGGGTCCGGGAGAGCGTGACGGACGGGCCGCGGACGCCCTTGACCACGCGGACGACGTAGGACCGCAGCCGCGTACCGTGCGCGTAGTCCTCGCCCGGGACCTGCTCCTGGACCGGCAGGATCGCCTCGAGCTTGCCGATGTCGACCAGGATGTTCTTGGGGTCCTTGCCCTGCTGGACGACGCCCGCGACGACATCGCCCTCGCGGCCCGCGTACTCGCCGAACGTGATCTCCTCCTCGGCATCGCGCAGCCGCTGCAGGATGACCTGCTTGGCGGTGGTCGCGGCGATGCGGCCGAAGCCGGAGGGGGTGTCGTCGAACTCGCGGGGCTCCTCGCCCTCGTCGAGATCGGCCGGGTCCTCGGTCGCCCACACCGTGACGTGACCGGTGTTGCGGTCCAGCTCCACGCGTGCGTGACGGCGGCTGCCCTCGGTGCGGTGGTACGCGATGAGGAGGGCGGCCTCGATGGCCTCGACCAGCAGATCGAAGGAGATCTCCTTCTCCCGTACCAAACCGCGCAGGGCGCTCATGTCGATGTCCACGGCTACGCCTCCTCCTGGCTCTCGTCGTCAGCGGCCGCGGCACTCTTCTCGGCGGCCTTGCGGTTGAACTCGATCTCCACCCGGGCCTTGGCGATGTCGTCGAAGGCGAGTCGGCGGTGCGTGGGCTTGCGGCCCTTGACGCCCGGGACCTCCAGGTCGAGACCCGTCTCGTCGACGGCGGTGATCCGGGCGACCAGTTCGCCGCCGTCGGTCAGGCCGGCCTTGATGAGGCGGCCGGTGGCACGGCGGTAGTGGCGCGGTTCGCTGAGCGGGCGGTCGGCGCCGGGGGAGGTGACCTCCAGGACGTACGGGTTTCCGCCCATGGCGTCGGAGTCGTCAAGCTCCTGGGATGCGGCCCGGCTCAGCTCGGCGCAGGCGTCCAGGGACACGCCGTCGTCGGCGTCCACCACGATCCGCAGCACACGTCGCTTCCCCGCCGGTGTCACCTCGATCTCTTCCAGATCCAGGTCTCGTGCGGCGACCAGCGGTTCGAGCAGTCCGCGCAGCCTCTCGCTCTGGGTGGTGCTCATCCGGGTGACTCCTCGGCCGCGTGTGCTGTTGTGGGAAGGGCGCGTGTCAGCTCAAAGGGTATCCGGTCGCGGGCGGTGGTGCTGTCCGCCTTCCACGGGCGTGCCACGGTACCGACGAGCCGGTCGGTGATCTTCGCGGTACCCGCAGGTAGGCTCGCTCCAGCCGCCGTCCCGGACACCCGTTCCGGCGGCTCCTTCCCGACCACCGGCCGCATGCGCCCCTCACTCCCCGACAGGATGTGAACCGTGCCGCTCTCCACCCCGTCGCGGCCTTCGTCCGGGCCGGACTCAGGGTCCGGTTCCTGGCCGGATCAGGTCCCCGCGGCCCCCCGTGGCGGGCCGCGCAGGAGGAGCCTGCTGACCGGTGCGCTCGGCGCCACCGCGGCGACAACCGTCCTCTCCGGCTGCTCGGACTCGGGCTCCGCGGCCGAGCGGGCCGAGCGGACCTCCCGGGCGCTGAAGCTCCGCGACCGCAGCGCCGCCGAGTCGAAGGCGCTGCTGGCCCGGTACGACGCCACGCTCAAGGCACACCCGCCCCTCGCGTCCCGGCTCGCCCCGCTGCGCGCCGAGGTCTCGCGCCACGCGGACGCGCTCGTCACCCCGCGGTCCGGCAGTGCCTCGCCCTCGGCGTCCGCCTCGGGCGACCGCGCCTCGCGGGCCCCCGAGATCCCGGACGACGAGGACAAGGCGCTGGCCGCGCTGGCGGAGGCCGAGCGCACGACCGCCGACGCCCGGGCCAAGGCCCTGATGGACGCGCCGCCCGAACTGGCCCGCCTGCTCGCCTCCGTCGCCGCCGCGGGCGCCGGCCACGCGTACCTGCTCACGAAGGGCGCCTGAGGGTGCCCCGCGCGCACCGCGCGCCCGCCCCCGCACCTTCCTCAGGAGACGGTTCAGGAGAGACGCGATGACCACCCAGGCCCCTCGCACCCGCCCGCCGTCGCAGGACGCCGCCCTCGCCGCGGCGCAGGCGGCGCTCGGGGCGGAGCATGCAGCGGTGTACGGATACGGCGTGGTCGGGGGCCGTATAGGAGAGAAGCGGCGGTCCGAGGCCCGCGAGGCGTACGACGCGCACCGGGCCCGCCGCGACGCCCTCGGCCGCACCGTGCGCGACCTGGGCGGGAAGCCCGAGGCGTCGGCCGCGGCCTACGCCCTGCCGTTCCCGGTCCCGGACGGGCCCGCCGCGCTCCGGCTGGCCGCCGAGCTGGAGGACCGGGTGGCCGGGGTGTACGGCGATCTGGTCCGCGCCACGGATGGATCGCTGCGCCGCGAGGCCGCGGCCGCGCTGCGCGAGGCGGCAGTGCGGGCGGTGCGCTGGCGCGGCGGGAGCGTAGCCTTCCCTGGGCTTGCCGAACGGCAGGCCGCGAACAGCTCGTCCGAGCCGGCGGGCCCCACGGCGGACACGCTCTGACCGTCGGGCGGACCCGCGCGGGTGGTACGAGCCGCGGGTCGCGGGCCCGGACGGGCTCGTGCGCAGCGAGGGAAAGGGACAGCTCAGGCATGGCTTCAGCGGCACGGCCCGGCGCCGGCACTCCTTTTGAGCCACCGCAGCGCCTGGTGCGCGCGCTGGCCGAGGAGTACGGGGACGCCGGGAGGGAGTGGCTGGAAGCTCTGCCGGACGCGCTGGGCGAGGCCCTGGACCGCTGGGATCTGGACTTCGAGCGGGTGCTGACACCCGGCGGGCGCAGCGGTCTCATCGCGCTCGTACGCCGCCCCGACGGCACCTCCGCGGTGCTCAAGCTCCTTGTCCCGGGCGCCCGTTCGCGGTGCGAGCACGCCGCGCTGGCGCTCTGGGACGGCTGGGGCGCCGTACGGCTGCTGGACGCCGACCCGGACTCCGGCGCGCTGCTGCTGGAGCGGCTGCACGGGGAGGTGGGCCTGAGTTCGCTGCCGGAGGGCAAGGCGCAGCTCGAGGCGGCCGGGACCGTACGGAAGCTGTGGGTGGAGCCGGGCGGGAACCATCCGTTCGCGTCGGTCGCCGACCGCACGGCGGAGGCGGCGCAGGCGCTGCGTACGGCCGTCACCGCGCCGGCCGCGGAGAGCGCCGGTCCGATGGTCGAGGAGGCTCTGGCCGTACGGGAGGGGCTGACGGCCGCTCCCCCGGAGTCCGTGCTGCTGCACGGGCGCTTCCGGCAGGGGAAGGTGCTGTCGGCGGAGCGGGTGCCGTGGGTGGCGGTGGGGCCGCAGCCGCTGGTCGGCGAGCGCGCCTACGACCTGGCGCGGCTCGTCCGTGACCGGCTGGAGGATCTGGTGGCCTCGCCCGGGGGCGCGGCGGCGGCACGCCGCAGGGTCGCGAAGCTGGCGGACTCCCTGGACGTGGACCGCGATCGGCTGCGCGGCTGGACGGTCTTCCGGGCGGTCGAGTCCGGGGTGCGGGCCCTGTCGGTGGGCCGCCCTCAGGACGGCGAACTGCTGCTGGAGTTCGCCGGCTGGCTCTGACGGCCACCGCGGGCCCGAACGGCGGGACGGCGCCGGGGAGTTGAGCGGCGGGGCCGCGGGCGCCACGCGGGCCGTGCCGACCTGGCGAAACGCGCGGCGGCATCACGTCGGCGGCGGGCGGCCCCCTCCTCCCGTTCCGGAAAGAGTCCCGCTCCGGTGGCCGCGTTGGCCCAAGTGCCGCTACCACGCTGGGTCTTGGGATCCCCCGGTTCTGAGGAGCGATTTCCCGCCACTCGCGGTGACGGGACTCGGGGACGATCCGGGCGTACGGGTCCGCGGTGGCGAGGGGCCGGCAGGAACTCCCGGCGTGCGGACGGCGACGGCCCGGCCGGCGTGCCTCCCGCTCCATGGCGGACCGCGCCGGCCGGGCCGTCCCGGTGGTGCGTGCTAACCCTTGGCGACCCGCGCCAGGGCGTCGTCCACCGGCAGTTCCTCGCGCTCGCCCGTACGCCGGTCCTTCAGCTCGACGACGCCCTCGCCCGCACGCCGGCCGACGACCAGGATCGTCGGCACACCGATCAGCTCGGCGTCGGTGAACTTCACGCCGGGCGAGACGCCCGCGCGGTCGTCCACGAGCACCCGGACGCCCGCCGAGTGCAGCTTCTCGGCCACCTCCAGGGCGAGTTCGGTCTGCTGCGCCTTGCCGGCGGCGACCACGTGGACGTCGGCGGGCGCGATCTCGCGCGGCCAGCACAGGCCTTGCTCGTCGGCGGTCTGCTCGGCGAGCGCGGCCACGGCACGGGAGACGCCGATGCCGTACGAACCCATGGTCACCCGGACCGGCTTGCCCTCGCGGCCCAGCACATCGAGCTCGAAGGCGTCCGCGTACTTCCGGCCGAGCTGGAAGATGTGGCCGATCTCGATGGCGCGGCCGATCTCCAGGCCGGTGCCGCAGCGGGGGCAGGGGTCGCCCGGCTCGACGACGACCACGTCCAGGTAGTCGTCGACCTCGAAGTCCCGTCCGCAGACCACGTTCTTCGCGTGCTTGCCCTCCGTGTTGGCGCCGGTGATCCACGCGGTGCCGGGGGCGACGCGGGGGTCGGCGATGTAGCGGAAGGCGGACCCGGCCAGGCCCTGCGGGCCGACGTAGCCGCGGACGAGGTCGGGGCGGCCCTCGAAGTCCTCGGCCGTCACCAGCTCCACGACCGCGGGTGCCAGGTGCTCGCCGAGCTTGTCGAGATCTACCTCGCGGTCGCCGGGCACCCCCACGGCCGTGATCTTGCCGTCGACCTTGACCAGCAGGTTCTTCAGCGTCGCGGAGCGCTCCACGCCCAGGTGCTCGGCCAGGGTCTCGATGGTCGGAGTGTCCGGGGTGTCCAGCTCCTCGACGTCCCCGTGCTCGACCCGCTCGACCTCGGGCGCCGGCGCGGTCACCGCCTCGGTGTTGGCCGCGTAGTCGCAGGCCGGGCAGTCCACGAACGTGTCCTCGCCCGCGGCGGCGGGGGCGAGGAACTCCTCGGAAGCCGAACCGCCCATGGCACCGGAGACGGCGGAGACGATGCGGTAGTCCAGGCCGAGCCGCTGGAAGATCTTCGTGTACGCCTCGCGGTGCAGGGCGTAGGAGGCGGCCAGGCCCTCGTCGTCGGTGTCGAAGGAGTAGGAGTCCTTCATCAGGAACTCCCGGCCGCGCAGCACGCCGGAGCGGGGCCGTGCCTCGTCCCGGTACTTGGTCTGGATCTGGTAGAGGACGACCGGCAGGTCCTTGTACGAGGAGCACTGGTCCTTGACGACCTGGGTGAAGATCTCCTCGTGGGTGGGCCCGAGCAGATAGTCGCCGCCCTTGCGGTCCTTCAGGCGGAACAGCAGGTCGCCGTACTCCTCCCAGCGGCCGCTCACCTCGTACGGCTCCTTGGGCAGCAGCGCGGGCAGCAGGACCTCCTGGGCCCCGGCGGCGTCCATCTCCTCGCGGACCACGCGGGACACGTTCTCCAGGACCCGCTTGCCCAGCGGCAGCCAGGTCCAGATCCCCGCGGCAGAGCGGCGGACGTACCCGGCGCGGACCAGCAGCTTGTGGCTGGTGGTCTCGGCATCGGCCGGGTCGTCCCGCAGCGTCTTGAGCATCATCCGGGACATGCGCTGGACCATGAGGTTGTCTCCTGCGTCTACTGCGGTGCGAAGTGCGTGCCCTGGAGGCTATCCAACCCGGGGAGTGCCCGGCGCCGTCAGCCCCTGCGGAGCGGCAGGAACGCCCCCATCACCGCGTACGGGCTCGGGGCGCTGGGGAAGACGACGCGGCGGGCCAGGTCCTCGTAGCCCAGGGCGCTGTAGAGCGTGCGGGCGGGGCTGCGCTCGGTGTCGATCGCGGACAGGATGCTGCGCGGCTCGTCGGCGCCGTCCGTGATCGTGGTGATCAGCGCACGGCCGATGCCCCGCTTCTGGAAGGCGGGGTGGACGTGCAGCTCGGTGATGACGAACGAGTCGTCGAGCCAGTGGTCCTGGCCGACGTAGCGGAGGTAGGGCTCTACGACGGTCGACCACCAGTGGCCGCGGTCGTTGGGCATGCCGTAGACGAAGCCGACGAGGCGTCCGTCGGCGGCGGTGGCGCCGAGCGCGCGGGCTCCGGGACTGGTCAGATGGCGCAGCACGATGTGGCGGCGGACGCCGATCTCGTCGTGGGTGAGCCCGAACGCGAGCGCCTGGACCGCGAGGGCCTCGTCCACCCGTGCGGCAAGGTCGAGCGGCCCGACCACGACGTCATTCATGGTCGCGACCCTACCGGTGGCAGAAGGGCCCGGGGGCGGCCGACCGGCTCAGAACAGCACGCTCATGAACGCGCCGGTCTCCTGGAAGCCGACGCGCCGGTACGCCGCGCGAGCAGCGGTGTTGTAGTCGTTGACGTAGAGGCTGGCCACGGGGGCGATCTCGTGCAGGGCGTGGTGGAGAATGGCCGACATTCCGGTCTCGGAGAGGCCGCGGCCGCGGAATTCGGGGTCGACCCAGACGCCCTGGATCTGACACGCCTTCGGGGTCGCGGCGCCGATCTCCGCCTTGAAGATCACGCGGCCGTTCTCGATGCGGGCGAACGAACGGCCCGTGCCGACGAGCTCGGCGACCCGGGCCTGGTAGAGCAGCCCGCCGTCCCCCGCGAGCGGCGAGACGCCGACCTCCTCGGTGAACATCGCCACGCAGGCCGGCATCACCAGGTCTATCTCGTCCTTGCGGATGCGCCGCACGAGCGGGTCCGGGCGCACGTCCTCGGGCACAGTGGTGGTGACCATCAGCGGCTGGTGGCCGCGGACCTCGCGGGCGGGGCCCCAGCTCGGCTCCAGCAGCGACCAGAGCCGGGCCACGGGCTCGGACGGGCCGACGATCGAGGAGCAGCGGCGGCCGGCGCGGCGGGCCCGGTCGGCGAAGCCGCGCACGGCCTCGGGGCCCGCGCAGATCGGCACCAGGTTGGCTCCCGCGTAGCAGAGGGACTCCAGCCGGCCGTCGGCGTACCAGCCCCACATCTCGCCGCCGAGGCGCCAGGGGTCGAGACCGGCGACCTGGACCCGGGCGGCCACGAAGGCGTTGGCGACGGGGTCACGGTCGAGAACCGCGAGAGCGGCGCCGAGGTCTCCGGGTTCGAGAACCCTCGTCGTGGTCGTGGTCAACACCTGTCGGAATGCCTCACCGTGCGGTCTGCTGGTTTCCGCACTGTACCCGCCGCCGCTGGTGAGCGCCGCCCTGCAGCGACAAGCCCCGCTCCTGGCAAGGGCCCTTGGGGCCTGCTCACGAGCGGGGCTTGCGGTGGTGCGTACGGGACGCGCGGGCCCCGTACGCACCGGAAGTCCGGTCCGCGGGATCAGCTCACCGACACCTGCGGTTCGCCGGACATGACGCCGTCCTTCTCCATCTGCTCGGCGATCTTCATGGCCTCGTCGATCAGGGTCTCCACGATCTTGGACTCGGGCACGGTCTTGATGACCTCGCCCTTCACGAAGATCTGGCCCTTGCCGTTGCCCGAGGCGACGCCGAGGTCCGCCTCCCGTGCCTCACCGGGGCCGTTGACGACGCAGCCCATGACGGCGACGCGCAGCGGCACCTCCATGCCGTCCAGTCCCGCGGTCACCTCGTCCGCCAGCTTGTAGACGTCCACCTGGGCGCGGCCGCAGGAAGGGCACGAGACGATCTCCAGGCGGCGCTGACGGAGGTTCAGCGACTCCAGGATCTGGATGCCGACCTTGACCTCCTCGGCCGGGGGCGCGGAGAGGGACACCCGGATCGTGTCGCCGATGCCCTCGGACAGCAGGGCGCCGAAGGCCACGGCCGACTTGATGGTGCCCTGGAAGGCGGGGCCCGCCTCGGTCACGCCGAGGTGGAGCGGGTAGTCGCACTGGGCCGCGAGCTGGCGGTAGGCGTTGACCATCACCACCGGGTCGTTGTGCTTCACGGAGATCTTGATGTCCCGGAAGCCGTGCTCCTCGAACAGCGAGCACTCCCACAGCGCCGACTCCACCAGCGCCTCGGGGGTGGCCTTGCCGTACTTCTGGAGCAGCCGCTTGTCGAGGGAGCCGGCGTTGACGCCGATCCGGATCGGGACGCCGGCGTCGGAGGCCGCCTTGGCGATCTCCTTCACCTTGTCGTCGAACTGGCGGATGTTCCCCGGGTTCACGCGGACCGCGGCGCATCCGGCGTCGATGGCGGCGAAGACGTACTTGGGCTGGAAGTGGATGTCCGCGATCACCGGGATCTGGGACTTCTTCGCGATGACGGGCAGGGCCTCGGCGTCGTCCTGCGAGGGGCAGGCGACGCGGACGATCTGGCAGCCCGAGGCCGTCAGCTCGGCGATCTGCTGCAGGGTCGCTCCGATGTCCGCCGTGACCGTGGTCGTCATCGACTGCACGGACACCGGGGCGTCTCCGCCCACGGCGACCGTTCCGACCTGGATCTTGCGGCTGACCCGCCGGTCGGCGAGCTTGGCCGGAACGGACGGCATTCCGAGCGAAATCGCAGTCATCTTGCTTGCAACCCCAGAAGGTGTCGGATCGAGGTCCCGAGATCGGCGGGCTCCGTTCCACGAGATTACGGCACCTGTCCGGGCCGCAGCACATCCCGTCGCCGAACACGTACAAATGCCGACAGCCGGGCACAAAATTCGCCCGGCTGTCGGAATCCGTACCCCGCTAGGAAATTCTGACGGGGTTGACCAGGTCGGCCACCAGCACCAGCAAGGTGAAGCAGATGAAGATCCCGGCGACCACGTAGGCGACCGGCATCAGCTGGGCCACGTCGAACGGGCCGGGGTCGGGCCGCCGCAGCAGACGCGCGGCGTGACGCCGCACCGACTCCCACAGGGCACCGGCGATGTGCCCGCCGTCCAGCGGCAGCAGCGGCAGCATGTTGAACAGGAACAGCGACAGGTTGAAGCCCGCGACCAGGAAGAGCATGGTCGCGACGCGCTGCTCCGGCGGGATGTCGAGGTTGAAGACCTCTCCGCCGACGCGTGCCGCGCCGACGACGCCCATCGGAGAGTCCGGTTCCCGCGGTCCGTCGCCGAAGGCCGCGTCCCACAGGGCCGGGACCTTCGAGGGCAGGTCCACCAGTGACTGGACACCCGAGGTGATCATGCCGCCCATGCGGTCCACGGACTGGCCGAAGGACTGCTGGACGACGCCGGTGGCGGGGCTGAAGCCCAGGAAGCCCGCCTTCACGTACTCGCCCGGGACCGGGCGGCCGTTGCCGTCGTTCTTGGCGACCTGGTTCTCGACCAGGTTCGCGTGCAGGGTCTTGGTCGCCCCGTCCCGCTCGACCGTGATCGTGGCCGGGCCGATGGTGTCGCGGATGCGGTCCTGGAGCGTGCCCCAGTCGTCGGTCGATGTGCCGTTGAACGCGACGATCTTGTCGCCGGGCTTCAGCCCCGCGGCCTTCGCGGGGGACGCGGGGTCGCCCTTGGCGCAGGTGTCGCGGTTCTCGCTCTGCGAGATCACACAGACCGAGACCGTGCTGACGGTGGTGGTCTGGCTGTTGATGCCGAAGCCCATCAGCACGCCGAGGAAGACCACCACGGCCAGGATCAGGTTCATGAAGGGCCCGGCGAACATGACGATGACGCGCTTCCACGGCTTGCGCGTGTAGAAGAGCCGCTTCTCGTCGCCCGGCTTCAGCTCCTCGAACGCCGCCGAGCGGGCGTCCTCGATCATGCCGCGCCAGGGCGAGGTGGAGCGGGACTTCACCTTGCCGTCGTCACCGGGCGGGAACATCCCGATCATGCGGATGTAGCCGCCGAGCGGGATCGCCTTGACGCCGTACTCGGTCTCGCCCTTGCGGCGGGACCAGATGGTGGGCCCGAAGCCGACCATGTACTGCGGCACACGGATGCCGAACATCTTGGCCGTGGAGAGATGCCCCAGTTCGTGCCACGCGATGGAGAAGAGCAGACCGACGGCGAAGACGACTATGCCGAGTACCGTCATCAATGCCGTCATGCGCGAGCCTCCGGTGTCGCCTGTGCTGCCATGTCACGGGCGCGGGCGCGCGCCCAGGTCTCCGCCTCGAGGACGTCCGCGACGGTCAGGCCGGTTCCTCGCGGAGTCCCGTGTTCGGCGACCACGTCGGCGACGGTATCCACAATTCCATTGAACGGCAGCCTTCCTTCGAGAAATGCGTCAACGCACTCCTCGTTGGCGGCGTTGAACACGGCCGGGGCCGTGCCCCCCAGTTCGCCCACGTGCCGGGCCAGGTCGACCGAGGGGAAGGCGTCGGTGTCCAGCGGGAAGAACTCCCAGGTCGACGCCGTGGTCCAATCGCAGCCCGGGGCCGCGTCGGGCACCCGGTCGGGCCAGCCCAGGCCGAGGGCGATCGGCATCCGCATGTCCGGCGGGCTCGCCTGGAGAAGTGTCGACCCGTCGATGAATTCCACCATGGAGTGGACGTAGGACTGCGGGTGGACGACGACCTCGATGCGGTCGAAGGGAATGTCGTAGAGCAGGTGCGCCTCGATGACCTCCAGCCCCTTGTTGACCAGAGTCGCGGAGTTGATCGTGACGACCGGGCCCATCGTCCAGGTCGGGTGGGCCAGCGCCTGCTCGGGCGTGACCTGCGCCAGCTCGGGCTTCGTACGGCCGCGGAACGGGCCGCCGGACGCGGTGACGACGAGCTTGCGGACCTCGGAGCGGGCGCCGCCCATGAGCGCCTGGAAGAGCGCGGAGTGCTCGGAGTCGACCGGCACGATCTGACCGGGCTTGGCGACCGCCTTCACCAGCGGGCCGCCGACGATCAGGGACTCCTTGTTGGCCAGGATCAGCACCCGCCCGGCCTCCAGCGCGGCGAGCGTAGGGGCCAGCCCGATGGAGCCGGTGATGCCGTTGAGGACGGAGTGGCACGGGGACGCGGCCAGGTCGGTGGCGGCGTCCGGGCCGGCCAGGATCTCGGGCAGCGACTCGCTCCCGTACTGCGCGGCCAGCGCCTCGCGCAGCGCCGGTACGACGTCCTCGCGGGAGACGGCGACGGTACGGACTCGCAAGCGCCGGGCCTGCTCGGCCAGCAGGGCGACCCTGCCTCCGGCCGCGGAGAGCCCGGTGACCCGGAAGCGGTCGGGATGGCGCAGCACGACGTCGATGGCCTGGGTGCCGATCGATCCGGTGGAGCCGAGGATCACGATGTCGCGTGGCCCGCCGGTGGCGGCGCCGGCCGCGGGAAAGCGGTCGTGCGGATGAGCGAGAGAGTCCGTCATCCCCCCATTGTGGCCGGAGTCCCCTCCACTTCCGGACGGGCGCCCCCGAAGGGGCGGCGTGGCGTGCCGCACAGTCACGGCACGGCGCGGTGCACCGCGTGGTTGCGGTGCACCGCGCCGGGTGGATCCGGGTCGTCCGCGTCAGCGGATGGGGCGGTGGACGTTCTCCCGCTGGGCGGGGCCGGGGGTCGCGTCGGCGATCCAGGGTCCGTCGCCGCTGAGGTCGACCATGCCCTCTTCCATCCAGGTGTACTGGCCGCCGAGGATGCCCTTGACGAGCTTGCGGTCGAGGTCGTCGGTGTTGTTCCACAGCCGTCCGAAGAGTTCCTCGACGCGGATGCGGGACTGCTTGCAGAAGACGTCGGCGAGCTTGTACGCCTCGCTGCCGTGGTCGCCGGTCGCCCGCAGGTGCTCGGCGCGGACGCAGGCCGCGCTCATGGCGAACAGCTCCGCGCCGATGTCGACGATGCGGCCGAGGAAGCCCTGCTTGGTCTCCATCCGGCCCTGCCAGCGGGACATGGCGTAGAAGGTGGACCGGGCGAGCTTGCGCGAGGCGCGCTCGACGTAGCGCAGGTGGACCGACAGGTCGGGGTGGCCCGCGCGGTGGAACTCGCTGTAGCTGCGCGGGAGTTGACCAGGACCCGCGACGAGCTTGGGCAGCCAGCGGGCGTAGAAGCCACCGGCCTTGGCACCCGCCTTCGCCTTGTCCGAGAGGGACTTGTCGGGGTCGATCAGGTCGCCCGCGACGGAGAGGTGGGCGTCGACCGCCTCGCGGGCGATCAGCAGGTGCATGATCTCCGTCGAGCCCTCGAAGATCCGGTTGATGCGCAGATCGCGGAGCATCTGCTCGGCGGGCACGGCGCGCTCGCCGCGGGCCGCCAGCGACTCGGCCGTCTCGAAGCCGCGGCCGCCGCGGATCTGCACCAGCTCGTCGGCCATCAGACAGCCCATCTCGGAGCCGTACAGCTTGGCCAGGGCCGCCTCGATACGGATGTCGTTGCGGTCCTCGTCCGCCATCTGGCTGGAGAGGTCGACCACGGCTTCCAGCGCGAAGGTGGTGGAGGCGATGAAGGAGATCTTCGAGCCGATGGACTCGTGGCTGGCGATCGGCTTGCCCCACTGCTCGCGGACGCTCGACCACTCGCGGGCGATCTTCAGGCACCACTTGCCGGCGCCGACGCACATGGCGGGCAGCGACAGGCGTCCGGTGTTGAGCGTGGTCAGGGCGATCTTGAGACCGGCGCCCTCGGGGCCGATGCGGTTCGCGGCGGGCACCCGGACCTGGTGGAGGCGGGTCACGCCGTTCTCGATGCCGCGCAGGCCCATGAAGGCGTTGCGGTTCTCGACGGTGATGCCCTCGGACGCCGCCTCGACGACGAACGCGGTGATCCCGCCCTTGTGGCCCTCCGACTTCGGCACCCGGGCCATGACGACGAGCAGGTCGGCCACGACGCCGTTGGTGGTCCACAGCTTGACGCCGTCGAGGATGTAGTCGTCCCCGTCCGGCACGGCGGTGGTCGCCAGCCGTGCCGGGTCCGAGCCCACGTCCGGCTCGGTCAGCAGGAACGCCGAGATGTCCGTACGGGCGCACCGCGGCAGGAAGACGTCCCTCTGCTCCTGGGTCCCGAACAGCTTCAGCGGCTGCGGCACACCGATCGACTGGTGGGCGGAGAGCAGCGCGCCGAGGGCGGGGCTCGCGGTGCCGACCAGGGACAGGGCGCGGTTGTAGTAGACCTGCGTGAGGCCGAGACCGCCGTACTTCGTGTCGATCTTCATGCCCAGCGCGCCGAGCTGCTTGAGGCCGTTGATCACCTCGTCCGGGATCCGGGCCTCCCGCTCGATCCGGGCGCTGTCGATCCGGGTCTCGCAGAAGTCGCGCAGCTTGGCGAGGAATTCCTCGCCCCGCCGCACGCTCTCGGCGTCCGGCATGGGGTGCGGATGGATCAGGTCGAGCCGGAACCTGCCCAGGAACAGCTCCTTGGCGAAGCTCGGCTTGCGCCAGTCCTGCTCACGGGCCGCCTCGGCGACCTGGCGCGCTTCGCGCTCGGAGACGGTTGGCCTGGTGGGTGTGGCGGTCATGACGGGGTCACCTCGCCGCGGAGTCGGGGCTGCACCGGTCGACTTGCTTCCAGTCTGAGCCATTCGCTACCTGTCGGTGCTACTCGACCGTATGTACCCGATCCAGGACCGCTCTACCAGACTTCGCGCACGACTCACCGTAAGGATGTAGTTGACTTTCGGTGATTTCGTGTGGCGGATTTCCGGGAGTACGGCGGTGAGGCACGCCGCGTGCGGGGGGCGTGGCGGGCCGGGCGGTCCCGCGCGGGTGCGTCCGGACGGCCGATGGGCGCGCAGCCCGGCTTGCGGAAACGCGACGGCCGGGCACGCGCCTTGCGGTCGCGTCCCCGGCCGCCCGAGCGGTTCGGCCCGGCGCCGGGCGGATCCCGCTCAGAACTCAGAGGTCCGAGCTCAGAGGTCGATGCCCGTGAGGACCATGACCCGCTCGTAGGTGTAGTCGTCCATCGCGTACTTCACGCCCTCGCGACCGACGCCGGACTGCTTGATGCCGCCGTAGGGCATCTGGTCCGCGCGGTAGGAGGGGACGTCGCCGATGATGACGCCGCCGACCTCGAGGGCGCGGTGGGCGCGGAACGCGGTCTGCAGGTCGCGCGTGAACACCCCGGACTGCAGGCCGTACTTGGACCTGTTGACCGCCGCGAACGCCTCGGCCTCGCCGTCGACCTTCTGCAGGGTCAGCACCGGGCCGAAGACCTCCTCGCAGGCGATCGTGGTGTCGTCCGGCACGCCTTCGAGCACGGTCGGGGCGTACGAGGCGCCGTCCCGCTTGCCGCCCGCGAGCAGCTTGGCGCCCGCCTGGACGGCCTCGTCGACCCAGGACTCGACGCGCTTGGCGGCGTCCTCGCTGACCAGCGGGCCGACGTCGGTGGCACTGTCCGACGGGTCGCCGGTGACCTGCGCCTCGACGGCCGCGACCACCTTCGGCACCAGCCGGTCGTAGACCGAGGCGTCGGCGATGACGCGCTGCACGGAGATGCAGGACTGGCCGCCCTGGTAGTTGGAGAAGGTCGCGATGCGGGTCGCGGCCCAGTCCAGGTCGGCCTCGGAGGAGAAGTCGGGGAGGACGACGGCGGCGCCGTTGCCGCCCAGCTCCAGCGTGCAGTGCTTGCGCGGCACCGACTCCATGATCGCGAAGCCGACCTTGTCGGAGCCGGTGAAGGAGATGACCGGCAGCCGCTCGTCCTGGACGAGGGCGGGCATACGGTCGTTGGGCACCGGCAGGATGCTCCACGAACCGGCCGGCAGCTCGGTCTCGGAGAGCAGGTCGCCGAGGATCAGCCCGGAGAGCGGCGTCGCAGGAGCGGGCTTGAGGATGATCGGCGCGCCGACCGCGATCGCCGGGGCGAGCTTGTGGGCGCACAGGTTCAGCGGGAAGTTGAACGGGGCGATGCCCAGCACCACGCCGCGCGGGAAGCGCCGGGTGAAGGCCAGCCGGCCGACGCCGCCGAGGTCGGTGTCCAGGCGCTGCGCCTCGCCGCCGTTGAAGCGCCGGGCCTCCTCGGCCGCGAACCGGAAGACCGAGATGGCACGGCCGACCTCGCCGCGCGCCCACTTGAGGGGCTTGCCGTTCTCGGCGGAGATCAGCCGGGCGATCTCCTCGGTGCGCTCGACGAGGCGACGCGACACATGATCGAGGGCCGCGGCCCGCACGTGGGCGGGCGTGGCGGCGAACTCGTCGCGTACGGCGTGCGCCGCGGCCACGGCCTCTTCGACCTGGGCCTCGGTGGGAACGCTGACGGTGCCGACGAGGCCGCCGTCCCAGGGGGAGGTCACGTCGAGCGTGTCGTCGCCGGTCGCCTCGCGCCCGGCCAGCCAGAAGGCGTGATGTGTGGTCACAGCGAATCCCGGCCCTTCCGAAGTGGTGGGGATGTCTCTGGTCCCCACGGTAGGGGTCGGGGCGCCGAATGTGGTTTGTCCGGCGTGGAGTGGTATCCCCCGCCGCCCACGCCGGTTTGGCACCGTTGCCGCTCCGGGGTGGTGCGGGAGTGACGCATCGGCCGCGCGTGTCGCGACGGGAGCGTCGCGCTGGGCCCCGGGCCGGGCCCACCAGGAGTCAGTCCGTGCCGGGGGCCGTGGCCTTGAGCGCCAGCCACAGCTCCATCCGTACGTCCGGGTCGTCCAGGGAGCGGCCCAGGATCTCCTCCACGCGGCGCATCCGGTAGCGCAGCGTGTGCCGGTGGACGCCGAGGTCCGCGGCCGCCGCGTCCCACTGGCCGTGGCGGGAGAGCCAGGCGCGCAGCGAGGCGACCAGATCCCCGCGTCCCGTCGCGTCGTGGTCGTGGAGCGCACGGAGCATGCCGTCGGCGAAGGCGCGTACGGCGTCGTCCGCCAGGAGCGGGAGGACCGAACCGGCGGCCACCTGCTCGTGCTCGACGAGCACCCGGCCACGGCGGCGGGCGACGGACAGTGCCTGCTCGGCCTGGCGGTACGCGCCCGACGCGGCGATCGGGCCCGCGGGCGCCGAGAGCCCTATGACCGGTTCGGGGCCGTCCTCCCCCGTCCCCTTGTCGTGCTCGTGAGCTCCGGCGCCCCCGCTCCGCCGCCCCTCCAGCGTCTCGGCGTGCGCGAAGCACGCCCCGACGGCCGTCCCCCCGTCGGGAGCCAGGACCACCAGGCGCTCGCCGTCCGGGACGACGAGGACGGACTCGCCGCCGCGGGCCGCCGCGGACTCCACGGTGTCGGCGAGCACGGACAGCGGGTCGGGCGGCTGCCGGCCGTCGGGTCCCGCGGCAGCGCTGTCCGCCGTCGCCGAGCCCGGTGCCGTCTCGGCGACGAGCATGCGGAACGGCGCGTCCAGCAGCCCGCCGTAGAGCCCGCCCGCCACCGCGCGGGCGTGGTCGGGCTCGCCCGCCAGCAGCATCCGCAGCACCGCGGCGCCGAGCCGCTGCTCCGCCTCGTGCAGTGAGCGGGAGCGCTCGGTCGTCAGGGTGAGCAGGGCGATGGCGGAGTGCACGGCGTAGCGCTCGGCGGTGCCCAGCGGGGCGCCGGTGCCGACGGCCAGCACGCCGCGGGACCGCCGCCCGGTGCCCAGGGACTGCAGCTCGACGCGGTCCTCGCCCTCGTCCGTGCCTCCGGCCACCGCGGTCGCCGGGGCGGGCCGCTCGCGCAGCCGGGCGGCCTCGGCGGTGAGCCGCGCGGCCCGGCGCGCTGCCCAGTCGGGGGCCGCGGCGACGACGGCGCCGGACGCGTCGTACAGCGCGGCCCAGCCGTCGACGTGCGCGGCGAGACGGGCGAGGAGGGCGGCGGGCCCGTCGGTGCCGAGCGCGGCACGCGTCAGCTCGCGCTGGGCATCGAAGCCCGCGGTGACGGCCCGGTACTGGTCGGCAGCGATCGCGGCCGAGACCGCCTTGCTGATGGCGATGAACGGGGTCCGGCGCGGCACCTCCAGCAACGGGAAGTCCCGCTCCTGCGCGGCTTCGACCAGGGCCTGCGGGATCCGGTCGTAGTTGACGCCGACGGCGAAGCCGAGCCCGACGACGCCCGCGCCCGCAAGCCTCGTGACGTACCGGCGCATCGCGTCCGTGTCCTCGGCATCGAGCTTCATGGCGGTGGTGAGCAGGAGCTCTCCGCCGTCCATGTACGGCACGGGGTCGTCGAGTTCGCTCGGGTGCGCCCAGCGGACCTCGGTCTCCAGGCGGTCCTCGCCCGCGCGGACCCCGAGCTTGAGCGCCGAGTGCTGGACGAGGGACGCGAGGGTGGGAGCCATGGCACCTTCAGGCAGAATGCGCCGCTCCGTATGAACGGCATGGGCCAATTCTGCCTCAGCGGACGAATCCCCCGCACACAGTTCCGCGTGCCCGCGGGCGCCCCGGTGGGCGCGGAGGCCGCGCGTCCGGAGGGGCCCCCGCGCGTCCCGCGCGGGGGCGCCCCCGAATGCCGCCCGCGCCCTAGCCCCGCAGGTCGACCAGCACCGGCGGGGCGTGTTCGCCGCGGACCGTGGTCAGCGACAGCACCGCGTGTCCGGCCGGGACGGAATGGGCCAGCTCGGAGGCCGACCAGCGCTCGCGCTCCACCCTCCGTACGGTCACCGACTCCGCCGTCACCGCCCGTCCCGTGACGAGCCGGCGGACGGTGTGCACGACGCGGGTCAGCGGCTCGTCCGCGATGATCTGCCGGTTGGTGATGTCGCGGGCCTCGACCCACTCCTTGCCCCACACCTCGGCGAACCGGGCGCCGTCCCACGTCGTCACCCCGGCGAACGCCATCCGGCAGCCGACCGCGCCGAGCAGCGGCGTCCGCAGCGCCTCCGGTACGTCCTCCAGCGTCCGCAGGGTCAGCACGGCCCCGGCGTTGGCCGAGCGGAGCCGCTGGATGCCGCGCAGCGACTCGGGCGTGACGGTCTGCGTGGCGTCGTCGAGCACGACGCAGGTGAACAGCGAGCGGTCGTTGCGGGCCGTGGCGCACTCGGCGAACTGCGCGAGCACCAGCCGGGCCAGCAGGCGGGACGCCTCCGCGTGCCCGCGCTCGGGCAGATCGATACGGACCCGCAGCGGGTGCTCCAGGGCGCGCAGCGAGAACGGGCTCCCCTCCCCCGCCGGGTCGAAGAAGCCCGCGAAGGCGGGGCGGTCCAGCAGAGCGATCCGGTCGGCCAGCAGGGCACCCGCGTCACCGGCACGGCCCGACTGCCGTTCCCGCGCGTCGAGTTCACGCAGCTGCGTGGACTCCCCCGACGCCTCCAGCGCGGAGCGGAGCCCACCGAGCGCGGCTTCCGATCCGTCCAGCAGCTCGCGCAGCTCCGGTACGGCGGGGAACCGGCCGTGGACGGCGCGGAACGGCCCGAGCACCTGCGCGAGCGCGGTGGCGGCCCGGCGGCTGTCCCCGCCGGGCAGCGTGGCGGCCAGATCCCCGACAAGGGCTTCGGCGAGCATCGCGGCCGCGGCGTCCGGGTCGCTCGTGCCGCCGTAGAGGTCCAGGTCATAGGCCGAGTCGGGCTGCCCGATCCGGATCACGACGTCGAACGCCTCGTCGGGGCCGAGCCCCGCGCCCGCCGCCCCGACGGCGACGACCGCGGCCTGCCCGGCGAGCGCCTGCAGGCACAGGGCCTCGACGACGGGCCGGACCAGATGCCCGGTCTTGCCGGCGCCGGGCGGCCCGACGGCGAGCAGCGAGGTCCCCAGCAGCCCCGGGTCGAGGGCGGATCCGGCACCCCGGTACGCGTACGGATTGCGCGCCTCGTCGGCCGCGGCGCCGATCCGCACCTGGCGGGTGCGCAGGTCGTGGAGGCCGGTGCGGGCGGGCAGATCGCGCGCGCCCGACGGGTGCGCGCACGCCGCCGCGCCCTGCTGCCGCACGGTCTCGACGAAGGCGTCCAGGCGGGAGGGCCTGGCCTGGACGGACTGCCAGGCGCGGCCGATCCGCGCGTGGTCCACGTCGTTCATCCGCCCGGCGCGCGCCTCGGCGGCGAGCGCGTCGGCGGCGGCCCCGGCCCCCGCGGCGCGCAGGTCGGGCCACTCGGCGGGATCGGCCTCGGGCTCGGGCGGGGCCTGTGCGGCCTGCTCGGCCCGCCGGTGCTGCCGCAGCTTCGGCCAGGTCCCGGCCCGCCCGACGACCGCGACGACGGCGGCGACCAGCAGCGCGTAGTAGAGGTTCGACACCGCTTCGAGCCAGGACGCCGTACGCGGCATCTCGCGCCATACGCCGGGCAGCAGCACGAACAGCGGCCAGAGCGGGACGCCGTAGCGGCGCCACAGCTCGTGCCAGTTGCCGATGCGTCCGAAGCCGATGGCGAGGCCCGTCAGGACCAGGGCGTAGTAGAGGTAGGAGATGGCGACGAAGCCCTGGGTCGCCTTCCAGTCGTCGGGCACCAGCAGCAGCATGGGCAGCAGCCACCAGTCCTTGACGAAGATCCACCACCCCTCGAGGTACTGGTTCCACAGCAGCGACCAGAGCAGCCAGCCGCACAGGAACGCGATCAGCGCGCCGCTGAGGAGCTGGCGTCCCGGGATGCGGTCCGGCTCCTCCGGGGGCCGGGGGCGGTGGCCGAAGGCCCAGATGCCGGGGGCCGCCTGGGCACGCGGTGTGCGCAGCCAGGCGAGGAAGGCGCCCTCGCCCGGACGGCCGGGCGGAAGCGGCGGCACGGGCGGAGCCGAGGCCGGGCGCGGGGGGACAGCTCCGGCCGGCGGCGGTCCCGCGGGCCGGGGCACGTGGTCCGATCGCGTGCTGCGCGGGTCGTACGTGCCCTCGGTGTCCATCTGCTGCTGTGCCCCCTGACCGGCCCGGGTGTTCGGTAAGCGCCGCCGCTCAATCTAGTGCCCCCGCCTGGGGAGTTCAGCGATCCGCCCACGCGACGGGCGGTGCGCCGGACCAGACCTCCCGAGCCGCCGGTTGCGCGGCCGCGCGCCAGCCGTCCGGACGCTATGGCCACCACGGACAACGTGACACGCGCACCGCTACCGATCGGAGCATGCCCCGGGCCACCCTCCGGCCCTAGCCTGCGTGAGTAGGACCAGTAGGCCCGCGTAAGCCCGGAATGGGCTGCGTTCATCCCCGGACCACAGGAGATCCACCATGACCGCAACCGCCGGAGGCCCCTCGCTCCCGCAGGAGCGCCGCGTCGTCACCGCGATCCCCGGGCCGAAGTCCCAGGAGCTGCAGGCCCGCCGTACCGCGGCGGTCGCCGGCGGCGTCGGGTCCGTGATGCCGGTGTTCGCCGCGCGCGCGGGCGGCGGTGTCCTCGAGGACGTGGACGGCAACTCGTTCATCGACTTCGGCTCCGGCATCGCCGTGACCACGGTCGGCAACAGCGCCGAGGCCGTCGTACGCCGGGCGTCCGCGCAGCTCGCGGACTTCACCCACACCTGTTTCATGGTGACGCCCTACGAGGGCTACGTGGAGGTGTGCGAGGAGCTGGCCAAGGTCACGCCGGGTGACCACGCCAAGAAGTCGGCGCTGTTCAACTCCGGCGCCGAGGCGGTGGAGAACGCGGTGAAGATCGCCCGCTCCTACACCAAGCGGCAGGCGGTCGTCGTGTTCGACCACGGCTACCACGGCCGGACCAACCTGACGATGGCGCTCACGTCGAAGAACATGCCGTACAAGCACTCGTTCGGCCCCTTCGCGCCGGAGATCTACCGCGCGCCCGTCGCGTACCCCTACCGCTGGCTGACCGGTCCCGAGAACTGCGCCAAGGAAGCCGCGGACCAGGCCATCGACATGATCACGAAGCAGATCGGCGCCGAGAACGTCGCCGCGATCGTGATCGAGCCGCTGCTCGGCGAGGGCGGCTTCATCGAGCCGGCCAAGGGCTTCCTGCCCGCGATCGCGCGGTTCGCCAAGGACAACGGGATCGTCTTCGTCGCCGACGAGATCCAGTCCGGCTTCTGCCGTACCGGCCAGTGGTTCGCCTGCGAGGACGAGGGCATCGTCCCCGACCTGATCACCACCGCCAAGGGCATCGCGGGCGGCCTGCCGCTGGCCGCCGTGACCGGCCGCGCCGAGATCATGGACGCCGCGCACAGCGGCGGCCTGGGCGGCACGTACGGCGGAAACCCGGTCGCCTGCGCCGCGGCGCTCGGGGCGATCGAGACGATGCGCGAGCTGGACCTGCCCGCCAAGGCCCGGCGGATCGCGGACGTCATGAAGCCGCGCCTGGCCGCGATGCAGGAGAAGTACGACGTCATCGGCGATGTCCGCGGCCGCGGCGCGATGATCGCGATCGAGCTGGTGAAGTCCGGCTCGAAGGAGCCCAACCCGGAGGCGACGGCCGCGCTGGCCAAGGCATGTCACTCGGAGGGACTCCTCGTCCTGACGACCGGCACGTACGGCAACGTGCTGCGCTTCCTGCCTCCGCTGGTCATCGGTGAGGACCTGCTGAACGAGGGTCTGGGCATCCTCGAGGGCGCTCTCGCGGGGCTCTGAACCGACTCCCGGGAACCGTACGGGCGTTCCACCGCCCACCGGCCTCCCACCATGATCCACTGGGCCATCTGTGATGCCTCGTGAAGAATGTGTGGGGGGCCGATGGCGGACGGGCAATCCGTCTGTCGGGCCTGCCCCGCCTGGCGTACGGTTCCTGCAGATGAGAGAAACACCCCGCTCGCAGGGGACTGCGGGCGATGTCGAGTCGGCGCATCCCCAGCCTCGGCCCGGCCGTGCCCTCGCGCACACCACCGGAGCTTCCGGCTCCGGAACTCCTCACCGATCGGACGGCCGCCCGCCCCAAACCCCCCGGGGCGCGCGGCACACCGGTCGAGACGACCGCCCTGGAACTCTCCCCCCTGTTCCGGGGCGGTCGCTGTTGGAGCGACTGCTCGTCCCCCTCGTCCTTCCCGTGCTGTGCGCGATCCTCTTCGCTCTGCTCACCTGGCAGGTCGCGGACGGCGGACGCCTCCTCTCCATGGACGAGCGCGTCGGCCACCGGCTCTTCCGTCCCGGTACCGCGCACCCCTTCGCCGAGCTGGCCGCCGACCTGGGCAACACGCAGGTGGCCCTGGTCGCCCTGGTGGCGGCGATGGGCTGCTCGGTGTGGACGGGCCTGCGCGACCACGTACGGCGCTGGTGGCTGCCGCCGCTCCTCGCCGCGGCCGCCATGGCGTCGGTCCCGGCCCTCGTCGTCCCGCTGAAGGACCTGATCGGACGGCCGGGCCCGTTCGGGCCGGTGGACAACTACGGCTGGTACCCCTCGGGCCACGCGGCGACCGCCACCGTCGCGTACGGCACCGCGGCTCTCCTGCTAGCCCCCGCACTGCGCCGCGCCCTGTCCCGGCTGCTGCTGGCGGGCGCGGCGCTGCTGCTCAACCTGCTCGTCGGCGCGGGGCTGATCCTGTGCGGCTACCACTGGCCGATCGACGTGCTGGGGAGCTGGCTGCTGTTCGGCGGACTCCTGTGCGCGCTGTCCGTACCGCTGACGCGCCGACGGCGCTCCTGAACCGCACGCGGCGGCCGTGAGCGGGACGGCGACGGGTCCGCGGACCGCTACGAGTCGAAGCCCAGACCGATCCGGTCCATGGCCTTCAGCCAGAGGTTGCGCCGGCCGCCGCCCGCGTCCGCGCGGGCCAGTGACCACTGGGTGATGCCGATACCCGCCCAGCGCACCGGTTCGGGCGGGAAGGGCAGCGGCTTGGAGCGCACCATCTCGGTCTCGGTGCGCTCGGTGCGCTCACCGCCGAGCAGATCGAGCATCACGTCGGCGCCGAACCGGGTGGCCCCGACACCGAGGCCCGTGTAGCCGACGGCGTACGCCACGCGCCCGCGGTGGGCCGTGCCGAAGAAGGGCGAGAACCGCGAGCAGGTGTCGATGACACCGCCCCAGGTGTGGCTGAACCGCACGCCCTCGAGCTGCGGGAAGCAGCGGAAGAAGTGGTCGGCGAGCTTGAGGTAGGTCTCGGGGCGCTGGTGGTACTCCTCGGCGATGCGCCCGCCGTAGTGGTAGACGACGTCGTAGCCGCCCCACAGGATCCGGTTGTCCTCGGTCAGCCGGAAGTAGTGGAAGTGGTTGGCGCTGTCGGAGAGGCCCTGGCGGTTCTTCCAGCCGATCGCGGCGAGCTGTTCCTCACTGAGCGGCTCGGTCATCAGCGCGTAGTCGTAGACCGGCACCACGTACGGGCGCACACGCCGCACCAGGTTCGGGAAGGCGTTGGTGCCCAGCGCCACCTGACGGGCCAGGACCCTGCCGTACGGGGTGCGCACGCCCATGCCCGCGCCGCGCGGGGCCAGCTCGGTGGCCGGGGTGTGCTCGTGGATCCGCACGCCCTTTTCGAGGCAGGCGCGCTTGAGGCCCCAGGCGAGGCGGGCCGGGTTGAGCATGGCGACGCCGGTGCGGTCCCAGAGCCCGGCGCGGAAGGTCGGCGAGTCGACCTCGGCCCGCACCGCGTCGCGGTCCAGGTAGGTCAGCTCGATGCCGAGCGCGGCCGCCTGGTCCGCGGTCTCGCGCAGCTCACCGACCTGGTGGGGCTCGGTGGCGAGGTCGATCTCGCCGGTGCGCTCGAAGGCGCAGTCGATGCCGTAGCGGTCGACGGCGGACTCGATCGCGTCGAGGTTGTCCCGGCCCAGCTCCTGGAGCCGGGACAGCTCGCCGGGCCACCGGGAGAGGCCGTTGGCGAAGCCGTGGGTGAGCGAGGCGGCGCAGAAGCCGCCGTTGCGGCCCGAGGCGGCCCAGCCGATCTCCTTGCCCTCGATGAGGACGACGTCGCGGGCGGGGTCGCGCTCCTTGGCGATGAGCGCGGTCCACAGGCCCGAGTACCCGCCGCCGACGACGAGCAGGTCGCAGTGCTCGTCGCCGACGAGGGCGGGCAGGGCCTCGGGCTTGCCGGGGTCGTCCAGCCAGTACGGGACGGGGCGGGCCTCGGCGAGGGAACGGGCGGAGGACGGTGCGGTGGGTCCCCCGGAGGGGAGAGGCATGGCACGGACGGCCATGGGATTTCAGCTCCTCTTGCGGCGGCCGCTGAGCAGTTGCCCGGCGAGCACGCACAGGACGGCGACGGCGAACATCGCCGTGCCGATGACATTGATCTGGACGGGCGTGCCGCGCTGCGCCGAGCCCCACACGAACATGGGGAAGGTGACGGTCGAGCCCGCGTTGAAATTGGTGATGATGAAGTCGTCGAAGGAGAGCGCGAAGGCCAGCAGCGCTCCGGCGGCGATGCCGGGCGCGGCGATGGGCAGCGTGACCCGTACGAACGTCTGCACCGGACCGGCGTAGAGGTCCTGGGCGGCCTGCTCCAGGCGCGGGTCCATGCTCATCACGCGGGCCTTGACCGCGGTGACGACAAAGCTCAGGCAGAACATGATGTGCGCGATGAGGATCGTCCAGAACCCGAACTCCGCGCCCAGGTTGAGGAACAGGGTGCCGAGCGAGGCGCCCATGACGACCTCGGGCATGGCCATCGGCAGGAAGATCAGGCTGTTGACGGCGCCGCGCGCGCGGAAGCGGTAGCGGGCCAGCGCGAAGGCGATCATCGTGCCGAGGACGGTCGCGCCGACGGTCGCCCAGAGCGCGATCTGCAGGCTGAGCCCGAGGGAGCCGCACAGGTCGGCGACGCCGCAGGGGTCGGTCCAGGCGTCGGTGGAGAACCGCTGCCACTCGTAGTTGAACCGCCCGTTGGGCTTGTTGAAGGAGAAGACCAGAACGATGACGTTCGGCACGATGAGGTAGGCGAGCGTGAGCACACCCGCGATCACCACGAGATTGCGTCGGAGCCAGCTCATCAGACGAGGTCCTCCGTCCCGGACTTGCGGATGTAGACGGTGACCATCGCGAGGATCGCCGCCATGAGGATGAAGGAGAGCGCGGCGGCCGTCGGGTAGTCGAGGACCCGCAGGAACTGCGACTGGATGACGTTGCCGACCATCTTCTCGTCCGTGGAGCCCAGCAGTTCGGCGTTGATGTAGTCACCGGTGGCCGGGATGAAGGTGAGCAGGGTGCCCGCGACGACGCCCGGCATCGACAGCGGGAAGGTCACCTTGCGGAAGGTGGTGGAGGGACGGGCGTAGAGGTCGCCCGCGGCCTCGTGCAGCCGGCCGTCGATCCGCTCCAGGGAGGTGTAGAGCGGAAGGATCATGAACGGCAGGAAGTTGTACGTCAGACCGCAGATGACCGCCAGCGGCGTGGCCAGCACGCGGTTCTCCTCGGTGACGCCCAGCAGCGAGGTCACGTCCAGGACGTGCAGGGTGTTGAGGAGCTCCACCAGCGGGCCGCCGTCGGCGAGGATCGTCTTCCAGGCCAGGGTGCGGATGAGGAAGCTGGTGAAGAACGGCGCGATGACCAGGATCAGGACCAGATTGCGCCAGCGGCCCGCGCGGAAGGCGATCGTGTACGCGAGCGGGTAGCCGACCAGCAGGCACAGCACGGTGGCGGTGCCGGAGTACAGGACCGACTTCAGGAACTGCGGGTAGTACTCGGTGAGCGCGTCCCAGTAGGTCGTGAAGTGCCAGGTGACCTGGTAGCCGGTCTCCAGGGTTCCGGTCTGCACCGAGGTCGACGCCTGGTAGATCATCGGCGCCAGGAAGAAGACGACCAGCCAGACGATGCCCGGCAGGAGCAGCCAGTACGGTACGAGCCGCTTGCGGGTGGCGGGCTTGCGGACCGGGGCGTCGGGCGAGGGGGGTGCGGGGGGCGCTTCCGCCGCCTGGGTCGCGGTCATGCGCCCTCCTCGACGGTCTCGGTGCCCGCGTCGATGTCCTGGTCCGCGTCGAGACCGAAGGTGTGGGCGGGGTTCCAGTGGAGGACGACCTCGGCGCCGGGCCGCAGCCGGGCGTCCCGCTCGACGTTCTGCTCGTAGACGGCGATCTCCGGGCAGACGGGGGTGTCGATCACGTACTGGGTGGAGACCCCGATGAAGCTGGAGTCGGCGATGCGTCCGGTGATCCGGTTGCGGCCCTCGGGGATGGTCCCGGCGTCGTCGGCGTGGACGAGTGAGACCTTCTCGGGGCGTACGCCGGCGAGCACCTTCCCTCCCGTGCGCACCGCCGCCGAACATCGCCGGCCGGGCAGCCTGAGCTTGGCCTCCCCGGCCTTGAGCAGCACGTCGTCACCGGAGGACTCGGCGACCTCGGCCTCGATGAGGTTGGAGGTGCCCAGGAAGTTGGCGACGAAGGTGGTGCCCGGGTTCTCGTAGAGGTCGGCGGGGGCGCCCAGTTGCTCGACGCGGCCCGCGTTCATCACCGCGACGGTGTCGGCCATGGTCATGGCCTCCTCCTGGTCGTGCGTGACGTGCACGAAGGTGATGCCGACCTCGGTCTGGATGCGCTTGAGCTCGAGCTGCATCTGGCGGCGGAGCTTCAGGTCGAGCGCGCCGAGCGGCTCGTCGAGCAGCAGGACCTGCGGGTGGTTGATGAGCGCGCGGGCGACGGCGACGCGCTGCTGCTGGCCGCCGGAGAGCTGGTGCGGCTTGCGGCGCGCCATCGACCCGAGCTGGACCAGGTCCAGCATCTCCCCGACCTGCTTCTTCACGGACTTGACGCCGCGGCGTCGGAGCCCGAAGGCGACGTTCTCGTAGATGTCGAGGTGCGGGAAGAGCGCGTAGTTCTGGAAGACGGTGTTGACCGGGCGCTTGTACGGCGGCAGGTCGGTGACGTCCTTGCCGCCGAGCAGGACCGTGCCCGTGGTGGGGTCCTCCAGTCCGGCGATCATGCGCAGGGTGGTGGTCTTGCCGCAGCCGGATGCGCCGAGCAGGGCGAAGAAGGAGCCGGCCGGTATGGAGAGGTCGAGCGGTTGGACGGCGGTGAAGGACCCGTACGTCTTGCTGATCCCGGTGAGGCGGACGTCTCCGCCGCTGCTGCTGTTGGAGGCGGTCTCTGTCATGAGGGCAGTCCAGTGTTCTCGGGGGCGGTCGGGAGCCGGTGGCCGTCAGGCGCCGATGAGCTTGGCGAACTTCTGCTCGAAGTCCGTCTCCTCCTCGGCGGAGAGCAGCCGGAAGGTGTGCGACTTCTTCGTGAACTCCGCGTCGGGGAGGATCAGCGGATTGGCCGCGAGCTCCTTGTCGATCTTCGCCAGCTCGTCGCGCACGCCGTCGACGGGACAGACGTAGTTGATGAACGCGGCGATCTTCGCGGCGACCTTCGGCTCGTAGACGTAGTTGATGAAGCGCTCGGCGTTCCGCTTGTGCCGGGCCTTGTTGGGGATCAGCAGGTTGTCGGTGGCCATCATGAACCCGGCGTCAGGGATGGTGAACTTGATCGCCGGGTTGTCGGCCTGCAGCTGGACCAGGTCGCCGGCCCAGGCCACGCAGGCGGCGATGTCGCCCTTGCTGAGGTCGTCGACGTAGTCGTTGCCGGTGAAGCGGCGGATCTGCTTGCGGTCGACGCCCTTCTGGAGGCGGGCGACGGCGGCGTCGAAGTCGTCGGCGCGGAAGTCCTCGGGGCGCTTGCCCATGTCGAGGAGGGTCAGCCCGACGGTGTCGCGCATCTCGGTCAGCATGCCGACCTTGCCCTTGAGGCTGGGGTCCTCCAGGAGCTGGGTCATGGAGGTGACCTTGCGGCCGTCGGTGGCCTTCTCGTTGTACGCGATGACCGCGGGGATGCCGGTCCAGGCGTAGGAGTGTGCGCGGACGGGGTCCCAGTCGGGGCTGCGGAAACCCTCGGCCAGATTCGCGTACGCGTTGGGCACGTTGGTCTGGTCGAGCTTCTGCATCCAGCCCAGACGGATCATGCGGCCGGCGAGCCAGTCGGTGACGCAGATCAGGTCGCGGCCGGTGTCCTGGCCCGCGGCGAGCTGCGGCTTGATCTTCCCGAAGAACTCGACGTTGTCGTTGATGTCCTCGGTGTACTTGACGCGGATGCCTGTGCGGCGCTTGAACTCCTCCAGCGACGGGCGGTGCTTGTTGTCGTCGCTGACGTCGATGTACTCGGTCCAGTTGGAGAAGCTGAGCCACTTCTCCTCGTCGGAGTGGTCGTCCGCCTTGCTGGACTCGCCGGTCCGGGCGGCGGGCGGGATGCCGCACGCGGAAAGGGCGCTCAGCCCTCCGACCGCCAGCGCTCCCGCACCGGCGGAACGCAGCAGGGACCGGCGGCTCATCGCCATGCGGCCCTCGGTCATGCTGCGGCGTATCGCGGCGAGTTGGGGCGCCGACAGGGACTCTGGCTCGTGACTCTCCATTGCGCTGTGCCCTTTCACGGCAGTCGGTCAGCGGTCACCGAAGACGGTGCGGTGCCAGTCCTTGCGCGCCACCGCGGTGTTGTCGTACATCACGTGCTTGACCTGGGTGTACTCGTCGAAGGAGTACGCCGACATGTCCTTGCCGAAGCCGGAGGCCTTGTAGCCGCCGTGCGGCATCTCGCTGAGGATCGGGATGTGGTCGTTGATCCACACGCAGCCCGCCTTGATGTCGCGGGTGGCCCGGCCGGTGCGGTAGACGTCGCGGCTCCAGGCGGAGGCGGCGAGGCCGTACGGGGTGTCGTTGGCGAGGGCGATGCCCTCGTCGTCGCCGTCGAAGGGCAGCACGACCAGGACAGGACCGAAGATCTCGGCCTGGACGATCTCGCTGTCCTGGGCGGCGCCGGTGACCAGGGTCGGGCGGTAGTACGCGCCCTTGGCCAGCTCTCCCTGCGGTGCCTCGCCTCCGGTGACGACTTCTGCGTAGGAGCGGGCGCGGTCCACGAAGCCCGCGACCCGGTCGCGCTGGGCGTGCGAGATCAGCGGGCCGAGGTCGGTGGAGCCGTCGGCCGGGTCGCCCAGGCGCACGGTCTCCATGAGGTCGGCGACCCCGGCGACGAACGCGTCGTACAGCGGCCGCTGTACATAGGCGCGGGTGGCGGCGGTGCAGTCCTGGCCGGTGTTGATGAGGGCGCCGGCGACGGCGCCGTGCACGGCGGCCTCCAGGTCGGCGTCGTCGAAGACCACGAAGGGGGCCTTGCCGCCGAGTTCGAGGTGGAGGCGCTTGACGGTGCTGGTGGCGATCTCGGCCACGCGCTTGCCCACGGCCGTCGAGCCGGTGAAGGAGGTCATGGCGACGCCCGGGTGGCCGACGAGGTGCTCGCCCGCGTCCCGTCCGGCGCCGCTGATGATGTTGATCACCCCGGCGGGGATGCCCGCCTCGTCCGCGGCCTGGGCGAACATCAGCGAGGTGAACGGGGTGAGTTCGGCGGGCTTGAGCACGATCGTGTTGCCCGCGGCGACGGCCGGGAGCACCTTCCAGGCAGCCATCTGCAGCGGGTAGTTCCACGGGGCGATGGACCCGACGACGCCGATCGGCTCGCGGCGGATGTACGAGGTGTGGTCCCCGGTGTACTCCCCCGCCGACTTGCCTTCGAGGTGCCGGGCCGCGCCCGCGAAGAAGGAGGCGTTGTCGATCGAGCCGGGGACGTCGAACTCCCTCGACAGCTTGATCGGCTTGCCGCACTGGAGCGTCTCGGCCTGCGCGAAGTCCTCGGCCTGGTCGCCCAGGACGGACGCGAAGCGGTGGAGGGCGTCGGAACGCTCGCCGGGGGTCGCGCCCGCCCACTCGGGGAAGGCACGGGCGGCGGCCTCGACGGCGGCGTCGACCTCGGCGGTGCCGGCGAGCCGATAGGTGTACACCGCCTCGCCGGTGGCCGGGTCGACGACCGCGTGCTCCCGGCCGGAGGTCCCGGGGCGCAGCTCACCGGCGATGTACTGGGCACCGTCGGCGAAGCGCTCGTCCGCCTGGAAGGGATTGCTCATATCGCTCTCCTCCGCCGACCCGGTCCCCCTGCGGCGGCGGTCGGCGTAGCTCCAGCTTCGATTGAACGCCGATCCTGGCAGAGCAGGGGGCATTCAACAAGTGATTCCGTTGTTGCTTTTTGGTTGCGCGACGGAATCTGTCGGTCAATGTGTCGGGCGGCCCCTGAATTCGATGGACGCTGTGTCAGGGGTGGGTGCGAGACTGCCATGCCATGGGGAGGCACGACGAGAGCATCGCCGCACTGATCGAGCGGGCGGAGCGTGGCGAAAAGATCAAGTACGTCCACTTCTGGCGGAACCGGCCGCAGCGGGAGGGCCGCATCGACGCGGCCTGCTTCTCCCAGTGGTGGCCCTCGCCGTTCACGGTCGAGGGCATCGCGTACGCGACGGCGGAGCACTGGATGATGGCGGAGAAGGCGCGGCTCTTCGGGGACCGCGACGCCGAGCGCGAGGCGCTGGAGGCGACGAGCCCGGCCGCGGCGCAGAAGGCGGGACGCCTGGTCCGCGGCTTCGACGAGGAGACCTGGCGGGCGCACCGCTACGGGATCGTGGTGGCCGGCAGCCTGCACAAGTTCGGCCGCGACCCGGAGCTGGGCGCGTATCTGCTAGGCACCGGCGAGCGCGTCCTGGTCGAGGCGAGCCCGCTGGACCGGATCTGGGGTATCGGACTGGCCGCGGACGACGAGGCGGCCCATGACCCGGCCCGCTGGCGGGGGCTGAATCTGCTGGGCTTCGCGCTGATGGAGGCACGGGAGCGGCTGCGCGCGGGCGGCGGGTGAGCGGAGTCGAGCGGGCGGCGGGCTCGGGCCGCGGCTGGGGGAAGGGCCTGCGTCAGCGCAGGGCGCTCACGGCCGCCGCGCGGGGTGCGGCCGCGCCGCTGGAGTAGCTGCCGCTCTCGTCCTCGGACGTGGCGATGATCAGCACCAGCATCAGCGCGCCCGCGACGACCGCGACGATCCCGAGGATCAGCCCGGCCAGCGCCTGGCCTCCGCCCGCGGCTTCCCCTCGCTTGGCCTTTCCGCGGCCGAGGGCGCCGAAGATGATCGCCATCACGCCGAGGATGATCGCGAAGACGCTGGTGAAGAAGAGGACGGTGCCGACGATGCCGATCACCATGCCCGCGATCGCCAGCCCGTTGGTCGCCAGGGGCTGCCCGGACTGCCAGCCTCCGCCGTAACCGCCCGACCCGTAACCGCCGGGAGCCGACGCGTAGCCGGGGTAGGCGGGATAGCCGCCGTACGGGCTGCCGCTGCCGTAGCCGGTGGAGCCGTAGGGGTCGGAGCCGTAGGGCGGGGCGTAGGGGTCGGAGCCGTAGGGCGGGGCGTAGGCGGCGGGGCCGGTGGGCGCGATCGGCGGTGGCGGCACCGCACCGCCCGCCCCTGCGGGCGGGGACTGGTGCGCGGCCGGAGGCGAGGGCTGATGAGCCGCCGGGGGCGGAGGCTGGTGCGCGGCCGGGGGCGGAGGCTGGTGGGCGGCCGGGGGCTGATGACCGGCGGGCGTGTGCTGCTCCGGCGCCGGCGGTGCGGTCCTCGGCTTGTCCAGGGACACCTGCTCCGGCGGAGCCCACGGGTCCCGCCGCTCGGGCTGCTGGGGCTTCTCGGCGTCGGACATGTTCCTCCCCTTCGGACGTCCGGCAATGCTACGGCCTGGCGCGCGGACGGGCTCCGGAGCGGTCGCGCCTCCGGAAGCGGCCGGGCTCCCTGCGGCGCCCGCGCCCGTTCCCGGTCCCCGTCACCCGGCTTCCACCAGGGCCCGCGCCCGGCCCCGCCGCGCCCGGTGCCTACGATGATCCCTGCCCGGAACCAGCGCTCTTGTCCCCAGGAGGACCGATGGCCGATCTCCACACCTTCATCGCGGGACTGCCCAAGGCGGAACTCCACGTCCACCACGTCGGCTCGGCCTCGCCGCGCATCGTCGCCGAACTGGCCGCCCGCCACCCCGACTCGAAGGTCCCCACCGACCACGAGGCGCTGGTCGACTACTTCACCTTCCGGGACTTCGCCCACTTCATCGAGGTCTATCTGTCCGTCGTGGACCTGGTGCGCGACGCCGACGACGTGCGGCTGCTCACGTACGAGGTGGCGCACGAGATGGCGCAGCAGAGCATCCGGTACGCGGAGCTGACCGTGACCCCGTTCAGCTCCGTCCGGCGCGGCATCCCCGACGTGGCGTTCGTCGAGGCCATCGAGGACGCCCGCAGGGCGGCGGAGGCCGATCTCGGCGTGATCCTCCGCTGGTGCTTCGACATCCCGGGCGAGGCGGGCCTCGACGCGGCGGAGGAGACCGCGCGGATCGCGGTGGACCTGAAGCCCGAGGGGCTGGTCTCGTTCGGTCTCGGCGGTCCCGAACTGGGCGTTCCCCGGCCGCAGTTCAAGCCGTACTTCGACCGGGCCATCGCGGCCGGGCTGCACAGCGTGCCGCACGCGGGCGAGACGACGGGCCCGGAGACGATCTGGGACGCCCTGACGCATTTGCGCGCCGAGCGCATCGGGCACGGCACCAGCGCGGTGAAGGACCCTCGGCTGCTCGCGCATCTCGCCGAGCACCGCATTCCGCTGGAGGTGTGCCCCACATCGAACATCGCGACGCGCGCCGTGGCGCACCTCGACGAGCACCCCATCAAGGAGATGGTGGCGGCCGGCGTGCTGGTGACCGTCAACAGTGACGACCCGCCGATGTTCGGCACCGACCTCAACACCGAGTACGGGGTGGCCGCGCGGCTGCTGGACCTGGACGAGCGGGGTGTCGCCGGGCTCGCCAAGAACGCCGTCGAGGCGTCCTTCCTCGACCCGTCCGGCAAGGAGAAGCTCATCGCCGAGATCGACGGCTACACCGCCTCGTGGCTGCAGTAGCCGTCGCCCACCGCGGCGACCCGTACCGCGTCCGCGAGAACACCCTGCCGTCGCTGCGTTCGGCGGTCCGGCAGGGCGCGGACGCGGTGGAGTGCGACGTACGGCTGACCCGCGACGGCGTACCCGTGCTGCTCCACGACGCGACCCTGAAGCGGATGTGGGACGTGGACCGGCCGCTCGCCGAGGTCACGGCCGACGTGGTGCGTGAGCTGACGGGCGGAGGCGTACCGCCGCTCTCCGAGGGGCTGGCGGCGGTCTGCGAGGGGTCCGCGGCCCGCCCGATGATCGATCTGCCGGATCCGGCGGCGGCCCCTGCGGCGGTCGCCGAGGTCCGTGCGGCCGGGCTCGACGGCCGCGCCTACTACTGCGGCGGCGCCCCCGCCATGCTTGCCGTCCGCGCGGCCGACCCGGACGCGGAGATCGCCCTCACCTGGACCACGCTCTCCCCGCCGCCGCCCGCGCTCCTGGCGGCCGTGCGCCCGCGCTGGCTCAACTACCGCTTCGGGCTGGTGAGTCAGGATCTCGTGGCCCGCCACCACGCCGACGGCCTGCTGGTCTCCGCCTGGACCGCGGACACCGGACGGACGATGAAGCGCCTGCTGCGGCACGGCGTCGACTCGGTCACCACGAACCGCATCGACTGCCTGCGCCGCCTGCTGGACCGCTGAGCCCGGGCCCGTACGAGCGGGGCCGTACGGCCTGCGTCCGTACGTCCGGTGCAGGGCGCGATCCCGTATCCGTGCGGTGAACCGCCCCTCACCCGGGGCCCGTTCACAGTCCGACGATGGCGTACCACTCCCGGGCGAAGCCGCGGCGCTCCCGCGGGGTGATGTCGCGCGCCACGGCCAGCCGTGTGCGCATCGCGTCGTCGGGGAAGATCAGGGGGTCCTCGGCCAGTTCGGCCGTCTCCTTGTCCTTGGCGGAGGCCAGGACGTCGCGGGCGGCGGGCACCGGGCACACGTAGTTGACCCAGGCGGCGAGCGCGGCGGCCGTCTCCGGCTCGTAGTAGTAGTCGATCAGCGCCTCGGCATTGCGCTTGTGGCGGGCCCGGTTGGGGATCATCAGGCTCTCCGACCACAGCTCGGCGCCCTCCTCCGGCACCACGAACTCGATGCCGGGGCGGTCGGCCCGGAGCTGGATGACGTCACCGGAGTAGGCCTGGCAGGCGAGCACGTCGCCGGAGGCGAGGTCCTTGATGTAGTCGTTGCCGGTGAAGCGGCGTATGTGGCGGCGGGAGACCAGGCGGCGCACCTGGTCGGTGACGGTGTGGAAGTCGTCGGCCGTCCAGCGGGTGATGTCCACGCCGTTGCCCTGCATGAGGAGGGCGAAGGCCTCGTCGAGTCCGGCGAGCAGCGTCACCTTGCCGCGCAGGTCGTCGTGGAAGAGCTCGGCGGTGCTGCGGATCTCCCGGCCCAGGGCCTCGCGGTCGTACGCGATGCCGGTGATGCCGGACTGCCACGGCACGGCGTGCCTGCGTCCCCGGTCGAACGCCGGGTCGCGGAGCAGCGGGTCGAGATGGCGCGTGACGTTGGGCTGCGCGGCGCGGTCCATCTCCTGCACCCAGCCCAGCCGGACGAAGCGCCCGCACATCCAGTCGCTCATCACCACGAGGTCCCTGCCGGTGTCCTGACGGTTCATCAGGGCCGGGCCGACCTTGCCGAAGAACTCGTCGTTGTCGTTGATCTCCTCGGTGTAGTCCACCGCGATGCCGGTGCGCCGCTCGAACTCCGCGAGCGTGGGCCTGCGTTGCTCGTTGTCGTCGTCGACGTCGATGTAGAGCGGCCAGTTGGCGAAGGCGAGCCGCCGGTCACCGGCGGACCTGTCGGGGACCGCGCGGTCGCCGGGTGCCACATAGGCGGCCGGGATGCCGCATCCGGCGAGGGCGGAGGCCGCGGCCCCGCCGCCCAGGGCGCGCAGTACGGACCGGCGGGACGGCGTGAGGCGGCGGACGGCCGCGGTGATCTCCGGCATGGGCCGCAGGATGCCGTGGACATGCCGAGGCGGCAACAGACGGTACGTCCGGAACGGCGACGGCGCGCCCCGACGATGTGTCGGGGCGCGCCGCCCAACTGACGCGAAGGAACCGTCCGCTCAGTCCAGGGACGTCATCACGTGCTTGATACGGGTGTAGTCCTCGAAGCCGTAGGCCGAGAGGTCCTTGCCGTAGCCGGACTTCTTGAAGCCGCCGTGCGGCATCTCGGCGACCAGCGGGATGTGGGTGTTGATCCACACGCAGCCGAAGTCGAGCGCCTTGGACATCCGCATGGCGCGGCCGTGGTCCTTGGTCCACACCGAGGAGGCGAGCGCGTACTCGACGCCGTTGGCGTAGGTGACGGCCTGCTCCTCGTCCGTGAACCTCTGGACGGTGATGACGGGGCCGAAGACCTCCTTCTGGATGATCTCGTCGTCCTGCTTCAGGCCGGAGACGACGGTCGGGGCGTAGAAGAAGCCCTTGTCGCCGACCCGGTGGCCGCCCGCCTCGACCTTGGCGTGCGAGGGCAGCCGGTCGATGAACCCGGAGACCTGGGCGAGCTGGTTGGCGTTGTTGAGCGGGCCGAAGAGGACGTCCTCGTCGTCCGGCTGACCCGTCTTGGTGTCGGCCGCTGCCTTGGAGAGCGCGGCGACGAACTCGTCGTGGATGGACTCGTGGACGAGGACGCGGGTCGCGGCCGTGCAGTCCTGGCCGGCGTTGAAGAAGCCCGCGACCGAGATGTCCTCGACGGCCTTGGGGATGTCGGTGTCCTCGAAGACCACGACCGGGGCCTTGCCGCCGAGCTCCAGGTGAACCCGCTTGAGGTCCTTCGACGCGGTCTCGGCGACCTGCATGCCGGCCCGCACGGAGCCGGTGATGGAGGCCATCGCCGGGGTCTCGTGCTCGACCATCAGGCGGCCGGTGTCACGGTCGCCGCAGACGACGTTGAAGACGCCCTTGGGGACGACGGAGCCGATGATCTCGGCGAGCAGGACCGTGGACGCCGGGGTGGTGTCCGACGGCTTCAGGACGACCGTGTTGCCCGCTGCCAGCGCCGGGGCGAACTTCCACACGGCCATCATCATCGGGTAGTTCCACGGGGCGACCTGGGCGCAGACGCCGACCGGCTCCCGGCGGATGATCGAGGTCAGACCGTCCATGTACTCGCCGGCCGAGCGGCCCTCCAGCAGCCGCGCGGCACCCGCGAAGAAGCGGATCTGGTCGACCATGGGCGGGATCTCCTCGGACCGGGTCAGTCCGATGGGCTTGCCCGTGTTCTCGCTCTCCGCGGCGATCAGCTCCTCGGCACGCGCCTCGACCGCGTCCGCGATCTTGAGCAGTGCCTTCTGGCGCTCGCCCGGTACGAGGTCGCGCCATGCCGGGAAAGCGGCTTCGGCGGCGGCCATGGCGGCGTCGACGTCCGCCGATCCGGACAGCGGAGCGGTGGCGTACACCTCTCCTGTGGCCGGATTGACCACCTCGGTGGTCCGCCCGTCGGCGGCATCCCGGAACTCCCCGTCGATGTAGTTGCGCAGACGACGCAGCTCGGTGGTCACTGCCACCCCTCCTAATCGGTGTCCGATGGGTGAGACATCCAGCCTACTGACTGAGGCGACGCTTTCGACATACCCGCCACCCACGACCTACGGAATCAGTGATATTCAACGATCGCAACAACGAATTTCATCGCTTGGTAGTTGCCAGACTGTCGACTACTCATGCACAGTGTTGCCCGTGGCCACACGAGACAAGAACGGCAACGCGACGATCGACTCCGTTTCCCTGGCGATCATCGAGCAGCTCCAGGAGGACGGCAGGCGTCCCTACGCGGCGATCGGCAAGGCCGTCGGCCTCTCCGAGGCCGCGGTCAGGCAGCGCGTGCAGAAGCTGCTCGACCAGAACGTGATGCAGATCGTCGCCGTCACCGACCCGCTCACCGTGGGCTTCCGGCGCCAGGCGATGGTCGGCATCAACGTCGAGGGAGACCTCGACCCGGTGGCGGACGCGCTGACCGAGATGGGCGAGGTCGAGTACGTGGTCGTCACCGCGGGCTCCTTCGACCTCATCGTGGAGGTCGTCTGCGAGGACGACGACCACCTTCTCGAAATGATCAACAAGCGGATACGCGCGCTTCCCGGCGTGCGCACCACCGAGAGCTTCGTCTACCTCAAGCTCAAGAAGCAGACCTACACATGGGGAACCCGATAGCCATGAGCGCCGACCTCTCCAAGACGGCGTACGACCACCTGTGGATGCACTTCACCCGCATGTCGTCGTACGAGAACGCCCCCGTCCCGACGATCGTCCGCGGCGAGGGCACGTACATCTACGACGACAAGGGCAGGAAGTACCTCGACGGCCTCGCGGGCCTGTTCGTGGTGCAGGCCGGTCACGGCCGCCAGGAGCTGGCCGAGGTCGCCGCCAAGCAGGCGGCCGAGCTGGCCTTCTTCCCGGTCTGGTCCTACGCGCACCCCAAGGCCGTCGAGCTCGCCGAGCGCCTGGCGAACCTCGCCCCCGGCGACCTGAACAAGGTCTTCTTCACCACCGGCGGCGGTGAGGCCGTCGAGACCGCCTGGAAGCTGGCGAAGCAGTACCACAAGCTCACCGGCAACCACACCAAGTACAAGGTGATCTCACGGGCGGTGGCCTACCACGGCACCCCGCAGGGCGCCCTGTCCATCACCGGACTGCCCGCCCTCAAGGCCCCGTTCGAGCCGCTGGTCCCGGGCGCGCACAAGGTGCCCAACACCAACATCTACCGCGCCCCGATCCACGGCGACGACCCGGAGGCGTTCGGCCGCTGGGCCGCCGACCAGATCGAGCAGCAGATCCTCTTCGAGGGCCCGGAGACCGTCGCCGCCGTCTTCCTGGAGCCGGTGCAGAACGCGGGCGGCTGCTTCCCGCCCCCGCCCGGCTACTTCCAGCGGGTCCGCGAGATCTGCGACCAGTACGACGTGCTGCTGGTCTCGGACGAGGTCATCTGCGCCTTCGGCCGCCTCGGCCACGTCTTCGCCTGCGACAAGTTCGGCTACGTCCCCGACATCATCACCTGCGCCAAGGGCATGACCTCGGGCTACTCCCCCATCGGCGCCGCGATCGTCTCCGACCGCATCGCCGAGCCCTTCTACAAGGGCGGCAACACCTTCCTGCACGGCTACACCTTCGGCGGCCACCCGGTCTCCGCGGCGGTCGCCCTGGCCAACCTCGACATCTTCGAGCGCGAGCGCCTCAACCAGCACGTGCTGGACCAGGAGCCGGCGTTCCTGCGGACCCTGCAGAAGCTGCACGACCTGCCGATCGTCGGCGACGTCCGCGGCAACGGCTTCTTCTACGGCATCGAGCTGGTCAAGGACAAGGCGACCAAGGAGTCCTTCACCGACGAGGAGTCGGAGCGGATCCTCTACGGCTTCGTGTCCAAGAAGCTGTTCGAGTACGGGCTGTACTGCCGTGCCGACGACCGCGGCGACCCGGTCATCCAGCTCTCGCCGCCGCTGATCTCGGACCAGTCGACGTTCGACGAGATCGAGCAGATCATCCGCCAGGTCCTCACCGAGGCCTGGACCAAGATCTGACCCGACCGCCCGGCGCCCGGCTGCCCACGGTCCGGCCCTTCCCCGCGGCCTCATCCCTCCGCGGGGGAGGGCCGACGCCTTTCCTGGCGCCGGTTCGCCCGGCATCAGGAACGAAGTTCGCCCGGCATCAGGGTTCGCCCGGCATCAGGTTTCGAGCCATTTGAGCGCGAACCACAGCTCCATGCGGACGTCCGGATCTCCGAGGTCCGCCTCCAGCAGCTCCGCCGCACGGGCGATCCGCTGCCGCACGGTGTTGCGGTGCACCCCGAGCGCCACGGCCGTACGGTCCCAACTCCCGTGCAGGGACAGCCAGGTGCGGAGCGTCTCGGTCAGGGCGTGGGCGGCGGTCAGCGGAGCGAGCCGCGTGCGGGCGAGCGCGCGGGCCTCGCCGGGCGCCACGAGTGAGTCCACCCCGGCCGCGGTGTCGTCCCGGTGCCGTACGAGCGGGGCGCGTTCGGCCAGGGCGCGGCGCAGGGCGCGCTCCGCCCCGGCTTCGCCGCGGGCGAGTTCGTCCGCGGGCACGGGGGATCCCGCGCCCAGCGTCCAGCCCGCCTGGGCCGTCACCGGCTCGGCGCCCGGGACGAGGGCGCTCAACTCGTCACCGTCCACGTCGATGAGCGAGGTCCGCAGGCCCGCGGCGAGTTCGGCCGCCCACAGGGCCTCGCCCGCCCGCGCCCGCCCGCGGCGCCGTCCGCGCACCACCGTCCATACGACCGGCCCGCCGTTCTCCTCCGAACTCCCCGTCGCCGTACGGCTCGTGGCCCCGCGCTCACCGGACGCCGCGTCCCCCGCCGGGGACCGCGGATCCCGCCCGGAGGCCAGGAGCAGCGGCGCCACGGCCTCCGGTGCGGCGCCGAGCATCAGCCGCACCAGGGCCGCCGTACGCCCGGCGCCCGCACCCGCCGTACGCGCGCCGGTCAGCAGGGAGAGCAGGACGACCGCGACGCCCGCGATGGCGCCGTCGACCGCGTCCCGGTGGGCCGCGCACACCCCGAGGGCGAGACGGCCGCCCGCCGGGGCCGGGCCCGGCAGTCCGTACACGCTCAAGTGCAGTTGACCGTCCGGCCCGGCCACGGTGTCGGACGCGGAGGACAGGCGGCCGGAGCGGAGCCGCGCGGCCAGCGCCGGCAACGCCGCGTCCACCGCGGAAGCGGGCCGGGTGCCGGCGGCGGACAGCTCCGTCCCGTCCGGCCCGAACAGGACCGCCCAGCCGCCGAGGCGCTGCGCGAGCTGCCGCAGGACGGCGGGGACGGGGTGCGCCCTGGCCGCCGCGCCGGCGAGGGCCTGCTGCGCCTCGGTCAGCCGGCGCAGCTCGTGGTGGCGGCGCTCGGCCGACGCCTGCCACATCGCGCGGGCCACCGCCGTGAACGTGGTCTCCCGCGGTACCTCGACCAGGGGCAGCCCGTGGAGGTCGCAGGCCCCGGCCAGCGCGGGCGGGACGGTGTCGTGCACGGGCGCGATACCGAAGCCGAGCGCCGCCGCGCCCGCCTCCACCGTCCTGGACACGTACCCGTCCCAGTAGGCCCCGGTGCCCTCGGTGTCCGGGCAGTGCACCCCGGCGCTGAGCAGCATCTCCCCGCCCAGCAGATACGGGACCGGGTCCTCCATCTCGCTGGTGTGGACCGCGTACACCGGACGGTCCTCGCGCGGGCCCGCGACCTGGCGCAGGCCGAGGTCCGGCTGCTCCAGGAGCAGCGACAGCGGTACGGGCACGGTGGGCGGCGTCAGCTCGGACATGGCCGGATCCCTATGGATGGTTCGTACGGTCCAGGGGCTCCTGGTGGAGGAAACGTACACTTCTCGGCCTCCTCGACGGCACCTAAGGTCTCACCCCAGGCATGCCGCCCCCCGCGAATCAGCCAGCCGACCCCGAGGAGCACCCATGGCCGTCGACTACGCGGTGATCGTCGTCTATCTGGTGGGCATGCTCGCCGTGGGCTGGTGGGGCATGCGCCGCGCCAAGTCCAAGAGCGAATTCCTGGTGGCGGGGCGGCGACTCGGCCCGACGATGTACTCCGGCACGATGGCCGCCATCGTGCTCGGCGGCGCCTCCACCATCGGCGGCGTGGGCCTGGGCTACCAGCACGGGCTGTCCGGCGCGTGGATGGTGATCGCCATCGGCCTCGGGCTGCTGGCGCTGAGCATCTTCTTCTCGGCGCGGATCGCCCGGCTGAAGGTCTACACGGTCAGCCAGATGCTGGACCTGCGCTACGGCGGCTCGTCCGGTCTCATCTCGGGGATCGTGATGTGGTCCTACACCCTGATGCTCGCGGTCACCTCCACCATCGCCTACGCCACCATCTTCGACGTGATCTTCGGGCTCGAGCGGTTCCTGGCGATCATCCTGGGCGGGACGATCGTGGTCGCCTATTCGACGCTGGGCGGCATGTGGTCGATCACCCTGACCGACATGGTGCAGTTCGTGGTCAAGACGATCGGTGTGCTGCTCCTGCTCCTGCCCATCGCGGTGGTCAAGGCGGGCGGCTTCTCGAAGATGGCCGCCGAACTGCCCGACGACTACTTCTCGCCGATGAGCATCGGCGGCCAGACGGTCTTCACCTACGTGCTGATCTACTCGTTCGGCATGCTCATCGGCCAGGACATCTGGCAGCGGGTGTTCACCGCCCGCGGCGACAAGGTCGCCAAGCTCGGCGGCACGGCCGCGGGCGTCTACTGCCTGGCCTACGCGGTGGCGGGCGCGGTCATCGGCACCGCGGCCAAGGTGCTCTACCCGAACCTCGGCAGCCCCGACGACGCGTTCGCCACCATCGTCAGGGACGCCCTGCCGATCGGGGTGAAGGGGCTGGTGCTGGCCGCCGCGCTGTCGGCCGTCATGTCGACCTCCTCCGGCGCCCTCATCGCCTGCGCGACCGTGGCCAACAACGACATCTGGTCGCGGCTGCGCGGCAAGGTGACCCCCGGCGGTGACAGCGGGGCGCACGACGAGGTGAAGGGCAACCGCGTCTTCATCCTCGTCATGGGCGCGGCGGTCATCTGCACCTCGATCGCGCTCAACAACGTCGTCGAGGCACTGACCGTCGCCTACAACCTGCTCGTCGGCGGACTGCTCGTGCCCATCCTCGGCGGCCTGCTGTGGAAGCGCGGTACGGGGACGGGCGCGCTCGCCTCGGTCGGCGTCGGCGGCGTGACCGTCGTCGCGCTCATGGCCTGGAAGGGCATCCTCGCCAACGAGCCCGTGTACTACGGCCTGCTGGCCTCGCTCGCCGCCTACGTCGTGGTCTCCCTCGCCACCAAGCCCACCGACGCCGCCGTCCTCGCCGCCTGGCGCGCCCGCCTCGCGGGCGAGACACCGGCCGACGTGTCCGCCGAGGCATCCCCCGCCACGGCGGGCGCGTAACCCCTGCCGCTGGTCACGGCAGGGAACGGCCCCCGCTCCCGGGGGGCCGGGAGCGTGCGGTGCCCTCAGCCCCCGAGCGGGCACCGCACGCCCCACTTCTCGCTTCGCACGTCCGACCGGCCGCGGAATGACGGGAGTGACCCCCGTCCCCACGTCTGCGCGCCACGGAACGACACCCCCCGATGAAAGGCACCACCACCTCCATGAGCAGCGCCCAGCGTCCCCCGCGGAACGGCGGCGACGTCGTCGTCGAGTCCCTCGCCGCGCTCGGCGCCGGCACCGTGTTCGGACTGCCGGGGCAGCACGCGCTCGGCACGTTCGACGCGCTGCGCCGCTCCTCGCTCGAGTACGTCGGCCTGCGGGTCGAGAACAACGCCGGCTTCGCTGCCGACGCCTACGCCCGGGCGACGGGCCGGGTCGCACCGCTGCTGGTGTCGACCGGCCCCGGCGCCCTGATGACCCTCGCGGCGCTGCAGGAGTCGGCCGCCGCGTCGGCGCCGGTGCTCGGCATCAGCAGCCAGGTGCCCACCGCGGGACTGGGCGGCGGGCGCCATGGCTATCTGCACGAACTCACCGACCAGAAGGCGTCGTTCCGCGATGTGGTGAAGTCGGTGCACACCGTCCGTACGGCCTCGCAGATCCCCTCGGCGCTCGCCGCCGCCTGGGCGTCGGCCCTGGAGGCGCCCAGCGGCCCGGTGTGGGTGGAGATCCCGCAGGACGTGCTGCTCGCGCCCACGTCCGTACCGCCCGTCGAGTCGCTGAGCGCCGAGCCGCGCCCTCTCGCGCCCCGCGCCGAACTGGTCGCGGCCGCGGCGGAGTTGCTGGACGGTGCGGAGCGGCCGGTGATCCTCGCGGGGGGCGGGGTCGTCCGCGCGGGGGCGCAGGCAGCCCTGCGCGCGCTGGCGGAGAAGCTGGACGCTCCCGTGGCCACGACCTTCGGCGGCAAGGGCGCCTTCCCCTGGGAGCACCGCCTGTCGCTCCAGTCGTGGCTGGAGGACCGGTACACCACCGACTTCCTGGAGGACGCCGACGTCCTCCTCGTCGCCGGCTCGGGACTGGGCGAACTCTCCTCGAACTACCACACGTTCCGCCCCCGCGGCCGGGTGGTCCAGATCGAGGCGGACCTCGGCAAGCTGGAGTCCAACCACCCGGCCCTCGGCCTCCACGCCGACGCCCGGCTCGCCCTCGAAGCGCTCGCGGACGCGGTCGGGCGGCGCCCCGAGGGCAGCGCCGCCAAGGAGGCGGCGGAGCTGCTGACCCGGGTCCGGGACCGTGTCGCCGCCCAGGGCCTGGAGCTGGAGCAGCAGGTCCTCACCGCCGTGCGCGACGCGCTGCCCGACGGCTCACCCAGCTTCTGGGACATGACGATCCTGGCCTACTGGGCGTGGTCCGCCTTCGACCCCCGGGCGGGCGCGATGCACACCGCCCAGGGCGCGGGCGGCCTCGGCTACGGCTTCCCGGCCGCGCTCGGCGCCGCCGCGGCGGACCCGTCGACGCCGGTGCTGGCCGTCTCCGGCGACGGCGGTGCCATGTACTCGATCGCCGAACTGGCCACGGCACGCCAGTACGGCCTCCCCGTCACATGGCTGATCGTCGACGACGGCGGTTACGGCATCCTCCGTGAGTACATGACCGACGCCTTCGGCGAGGCCACCGCGACCGAGCTGGCCCGCCCCGACTTCGCCGCCCTGGCCGAGTCCTTCGGCGTCCCCGCCCTGCGGTCCGCCCCGGACCGGCTCGCCACCGACCTGGCCGCAGCCCTCGGCACCCCGGGCCCTTCGGTCGTCGTCCTCCCGGCCCTGCTGCGGATGTTCGCCCCCACGCACCTCGCGGACCCGACCTGACCCTCCGGCACGGGGCATGGCCGCGTTCGGACGGGTTCGGCCGGACGGAGTGAACACCATCGGTTCATATGAGCCTTTCGAAGGAACATCAGCCGACCCGGGGCGCGCGCGCCGCGTCGCGCGCGGCCGAGTCCTTACGGTGCCAAGTGACCGATTGGGCTCATGTTCGTTCACCCGGCCAGGGGAACGGACTGTCGCAACCAAGCCGAGGTGTTCGCCATGGAGGCCCCACCGGACAACGACGTGCTCTGGGCACGTTCCCTGCACTATGCGCACGGCGAGACACCCGCACTCGCCGGTGTCTCCGTCGGTGTGCGGGAAGGCGAGATCCTCGCCGTCACCGGGCCGCGCGGCAGCGGGAAGACCACGCTGCTGCGGTGCCTGGCGGGCCAGTTGGCCCCCCAGAGCGGTGAGGTCTGGTTCAACAGCGCCCCGGTGCACACGCTCGGCCCCGGGGGGCGCGAGCGGCTGCGCCGGGACCGGTTCGGCTGGATCGACACCGAGCCGCAGCTCGTGCCCGAGCTGACCGGCTGGGAGAACGCGGCCCTTCCGCTGCTGCTGCGCGGCACCCCGCACCGGACCGCGAAGACCGCCGCCCTGGAGTGGCTGGACCGCCTCGACGTCGGGGAGGCCGCCCGCAAGCGGCCGTCCGCGATGCTCCAGGCCCAGCGGCAGCGCATCGCCATCGCGCGGGCGCTCACCTCCGAGCCGTCCGTGCTCTTCGCCGACGAGCCCTCCGCGCCGCTGCACCGCGCCGACCGCGCCCATGTGCTGCGCACCCTCACCACGGCCGCGCGCTCGCACAACATCACCGTCGTGCTCGCCACCCACGACGCCGAGGTGGCCGCGCTCGCGGACCGTACCGTCGCGCTGGTGGACGGCCGCCGGGTCGGCGCCATCCCCAATCCGGACAAGGAGGGTAGAGCCGAGTGCTCGCTCTCCGTCTAGCCCGCGGCACCCATCCCCTCGTCCTGCTGCGGCGGCTGATGGTCGCCGCGGCCTCCGCCGGCGTCGGCTTCCTGCTGCTGTCCGCCCTCGGCCACGCACTCGCGCACCCCGAGCAGGCAGCCGGTTCGGCCGTCCGCCTCCTGTGGTGCATCGTCCCGATCGCCGCCGTCGTCCAGCTCTCCGTCGCCGTGGCCCGGACGGACCCGGCGGCCCGTACGCAGCCCGGGCTGTCGTCCGTCGGGCTCGGCCCGGTCGGGCTGGCGCTGCTGGCGGCGGTGTCGACGGCCGTGTCCTGCACGCTGGGCAGCGTGTTCGCGCTGGTCGCCTTCCTGGGACTGCGCGGCGACATCGGCCGCTCCCCGTACCCCGGGGTGGCGGACATGCTCGGCGCCGGGCACACGCTGCCGTACGCCGGTCTGGTGACGCTGCTCTTCGTCGTGCCGGCGCTCTCCGGCGTGACGACCGCCATCGCCCTGCGTCCCCGCAAGCCCGCACCCGACAACTCACCGGAGCCCAGCCGTCCCGCGGCGGCCGAGGGGGCGCCCGCGTCCGCCAGCTCAACCGTCTCGGCGGGCCTGCCGTGGGGTGTCGCGCTGACGGCGGCCGGCATCGCGCTCGGCTCGTACGCGGCGCGGACCACCCCGGCCTCCTCCGACAGACTGCTGCCGCTGCCGGGCCGTCTGGACACCATCCCGGCGGGTGTCGTCGGCGGCTGGGTGCTGATCGTGATCGGGCTCGTCCTGGCGTGCCCGGGCCTGACCCACCTGTGCGGCAAGCTGCTGGCCTCGGGCAAGCCGGGCGCGCTGCGGCTGCTGTCCGGACGCGTCCTGCAGGAGGAGTCGACGCGCCTGGGCCGCCCGCTCGGTGTCCTGTGCGCGGTCGCCTCCGGCGCCATGGCCGCCACCCAGCTCTACGGCACGGCGCTCGACTCGACCGGCGACCGCCCGTTCGGACCGCTGACCGGGGTCGGTGCGGCTCTGGTCATGGCCTGCGCCACGGCGACCGTCCTCACCGTCGCCCTCGAGACCAAGGGCGCCCGGACCGACACGACGGCGGCGCTGCTGCGGATCGGGGCCTCGCCGTCGCTGCTGCGCCGCGCGGCCGCGCTGCGCGGACTGGTGATGGCCGCCGTCCTCGTGCCCATCGCCTGGGCCGTGGCCGAACTAGCCGCGCTGCCCCTCTCCGGGTGACCCCGGCCGCCTGACCCCCGCTGCCCTTCGCCGACGTCTCGTCAGTCGGCGGAGGGCAGCGCCATGACGTCCTCGCTCCGGAAGGCGGCCCCCACGGTCGCGCCCGGTTCCGGGGCGTCGCGCAGGGCGCAAGCGGCCTCCAGGCGCGGCCCGCCCTCCGGCTGGAGCAGCAGCGCGACGTGGTTGCCGCGGAAGGTGCGGGCCGTGACCGTGCACGGCAGTCCCTCGGCGACCGGGACGAGACGGACGCCCGCGGGCCTGACGAGCAGGCGGCACGTCCCGTCGGCGGTCCCGGGCGGTACGGGGATCGTGCCCCACGGGGTCTCCGCGGCCTCGCCTCGTACGGTCGCCGGGACCACGTTGTCGAAGCCGAGGAAGCGGGCGACGAACTCCGAGGCCGGACGCTGCCACACCTCCAGCGGTGTCCCGGTCTGCTCGATCCGGCCGTCCCGCATCACCACCACCCGGTCGGCGAGTGCGAACGCCTCCCCCTGGTCATGGGTGACGGCCAGCACCGTGGTCCCCAACCGGCCGAAGAGCTCGCGCAGTTCGACGACCAGGCGCTCCCGCAGGGTGCGGTCGAGCTGGCCCAGCGGCTCGTCGAGCATCAGCAGCTTCGGCTCGGGCGCGAGGGCACGGGCGAGCGCCACACGCTGCTGTTCGCCGCCCGACAGCGTCGCGACCGCCCGGCGCTGTGCCCCCGGCAGCCCCACGCGATCCAGCAACTCCTCGACCGTACGACGCTGTTCGGAGCGCGGGGTGCCGCGCATCCGCAGCCCGAAGGCGACGTTGCCGCCCACGTCACGCTGCGGGAAGAGCTGGTGGTCCTGGAACATCAGGCCCACTCCGCGCCGGTGCGCGGGCACCCCGCTCTGGTCTCGTCCGGCCAGCAACACCCGTCCGGCGTCGGCCCGTTGCAGCCCGGCGACCACCCGCAGCAGGGTGGACTTGCCGCTGCCGCTGGGCCCGAGGACGCACACCGTCTCGTGGGCGCCGACCTCCAGGTCCACCGAGTCCAGCGCCACGCGGCCGCCGAAGCGTACGGTCACGCCCTCCAGTCGCAGCAGGGACATCTAGAACCCTCCCGGGCGGTCGTCCGGTGCCCCGGTGATGCGCGGGGCGATGCGCTCCAGCGTCAGCAGCGCGGCCGCGCAGACCAGCATGAGGATGGTGCTCAGGGCCATCGCCTGCCCGTAGTTGAGCTCGCCCGCACGCCCGAGGAAACGCGCCACGGCCACCGGCAGCGTCGGGCTGTCGGGCCGGGCGATGAACACCGTCGCGCCGAACTCCCCCAGCGACACCGCGAACGCGAAGCCCGCCGCCACCAGCAGCGCCCTGCGCACCAGCGGCAGGTCCACCTCGCGCCAGGCGCGCAACGGCGAGGCGCCGAGGACGGCGGCCGCCTCCCGCAGCCGCTCGTCGACGGCGCGCAGCACGGGCAGCATGGTCCGTACGACGAAGGGCACGCCGACCAGCGCCTGGGCCAGCGGCACCAGCAGCCAGGAGGAGCGCAGATCGAGCGGCGGCTCGTCCAGGGCGATGAGGAAGCCGAAGCCGACGGTCACGGCGGAGGTGCCGAGCGGCAGCATGAGCAGCGCGTCGAAGCCCCGTACGAACCGACCGGCACGCCGGGTCAGCGCGGCCGCTGCGAGCCCGCCGATCACCAGGGCGATGGCCGTGGCGGCGGCCGCGTACCGCAGGGAGTTCCAGACGGCCTCCAGCGGCGGGACGAGGAACGTGCCGCCGCCCGCGGCCGACGACTGCAGGGCCCGGTAGAAGGTGAACCCGTATCCCCCGGGCCCGGCGAGGGAGCGTTCGACGAGGATGCCGAGGGGCAGCAGGATCAGAACGGCCACCACGGCGAGCACCCCGGCGAGCAGCGCCCACTGGCCGGGCCCCTCCGGGCGCCGCGCCGTGCGTGCCGCGTCCACGAGCGCGAGCGCGGACTCCCGCCGCCGCACGGTCCAGGCGTGCAGCGCGAGGATGGCGGCGACCGCGGCGAACTGGACGAGGGTGAGGACGGCGGCCGTCGGCAGATCGAGGAACTGCGCGGTCCGGCGGTAGATCTCCACCTCCAGCGTCGCGTAGCGCGGCCCGCCGAGGATCTGCACGGCGCCGAAGGAGGTGAAGGTGAAGAGGAACACCATGAGGGACGCGGCAGCGACGGAGGGCGCCAGCGCGGGCAGGGTCACCCGCCGCCAGGCCGCGAAGCGGCTCGCGCCCAGGACCCGGGCGGCCTCCTCCTGGCGCGGGTCGAGCTGCGCCCACAGCCCGCCGACGGTGCGGACCACGACCGCGTAGTTGAAGAAGACATGGGCGAGGAGGATCGCCCAGACCGTGGTGTCCAGACGGAAACCCCACAGCTCGTCGAGCATGCCGCCGCGCCCCAGCAGCGCGAGGAACGCCGAGCCGACGACGACCGTGGGCAGCACGAACGGCACGACCACGACCGCCCGCAGCACCTCCTTGCCGGGGAAGGCGAAGCGGGCGAAGACATAGGCACCGGGCAGCGCGATCGCGAGGGTCAGGGCGGTGGAGGCGGCCGCCTGCCAGGCGGTGAACCACAGGACGTCCAGCACGTCCGGATCGGTCAGTGCCTCGGCCGCCCGTCCCAGCTGCCAGTGCCCGCCCTCCCTGAGGCCCCGGCCGACGATGGCGGCGACCGGGTAGCCGAAGAAGACCCCGAAGAAGGCGACGGGCACGGCCATGAGCGCGAGCCGCAGCGCGGTGTCCTTGCGGCCACGGGGCCGGGACCGTACGCGCGCCGCCTTGGCGGTAGTTACTTCAGGACCAGCGACGACCACTGTTCGACCCACTGCTCACGGTTCTCGGCGATCTTCCCGGGCGCCATGGTCGCGGGCTTGTCGATGGTCTCGCCGTACCGGGTGAACACCTCGGGCAGCTCGGCGTCCTCGCGCGCGGGGTTGACGTACATCTTCAGCGGCACGTCCTCCTGGAACGTCCTGCTCAGCAGGAAGTCCAGCAGCGCCTTGCCGCCCTTCTCGTTCTTCGCGCCGTTCAGCAGCCCGGCGAACTCGATCTGGCGGAAGCACGTGCCGGTCGCGACCCCGGTCGGGGCCTCCTTCGGCTGCGGCTTCATCCCCACGACCCCGGCAGGCGGGCTGGAGGCGTAGGAGACGACGAGCGGCTTGTCGCCCTTGCCCGCGCCCGAGAACCGGTCGAAGTAGGCCTGCTCCCAGCCGTCGACGACCTCGACGCCGTTGGCCTTCAGCTTCTTCCAGTAGTCCTCCCAGTCCCCCGTGGACGCGGCCGTGCCGAGGAGGAAGCCGAGCCCCGGGGACGAGGTGGCGGCGTTCTCGGTGACCAGGAGGTTCTTGTACGCGGGCTTGAGCAGGTCCGCGTACGTCCGCGGCGGCGCGAGCTTCTTGTCGGCGAAGTACTTCCGGTCGTAGTTGACGCAGATGTCGCCGCTGTCGACCGGGGTGACGCGGTGCCGGTCGCCGTCGAGCCGGAGCGCGGCCGGGACCTTCTCCAGGTCCTTCGCCTCGTACGGGGTGAACAGCCCGGCGTCGAGCGCCCGGGAGAGCAGGGTGTTGTCGACGCCGAAGAAGACGTCGCCCTGCGGGTTGTCCTTGGAGAGGACGGCCTGGTTCACCGCCGAACCGGCGTCACCGCCGCGCAGCACCTCGACCTTGTAACCGGTCTCCTTGGTGAACTGCTTGAGGACCGCCGACGACGCCTCGAACGAGTCGTGAGTGACCAGAGTGACCGTCCTGCGGTCCCCGGCCTTGCCGCCGTCGTCGTCCGAACCGCCGCACGCGGCCAGTGCCGGGACACCGAGCGCGCCGATCAGCACCGCGCCCATGGCACGCCGAAGGTTGGTGTTCATCGTCTGGCTGACTCCCTACGCCGGTATGACCCGGATCAGGTCCGAGGGTCTGCGGCGTCGTACGGCCGCACTCTCAGCGCTCGCTGCGCTCCCCTGTCGGAGTGTTCATTTGTACGAATGCACGCTACCAGCGCGGTCAGCGCTCGGTGGCGGCGAGCTGCCCGCAGGCGCCGTCGATCTCCTGCCCCCGGGTGTCCCGTACGGTCACGGGCACACCGTGCGCCTCGATCGCGGCGACGAAGGCCCGCTCGTCCTCGGGACGGGAGGCGGTCCACTTCGACCCGGGGGTCGGGTTGAGCGGGATGAGGTTGACGTGCACCCGGCGGTTCTTCAGGAGCCGGCCGAGCAGATCGCCCCGCCACGCCTGGTCGTTGATGTCCCGGATCAGGGCGTACTCGATGGAGATCCGGCGGCCGGACTTCTCCGCGTACTCCCATGCCGCGTCGAGGACTTCGCGGACCTTCCAGCGGGTGTTGACCGGGACGAGGGTGTCGCGCAGCTCGTCGTCGGGGGCGTGCAGGGACACCGCGAGACGGCACTTGAAGCCCTCGTCGGCGAAGCGCAGCATCGCGGGCACGAGGCCGACGGTGGAGACGGTGATGCCGCGCTGCGAGAGACCCAGGCCGTCGGGCTCGGGGTCGGTGAGGCGGCGGATGGCGCCGACGACGCGGTTGTAGTTGGCGAGCGGCTCGCCCATGCCCATGAAGACGATGTTGGACAGCCGCGCCGGGCCCCCGGGGATCTCACCGTCGCGCAGCGCCCGCATGCCGTCGACGATCTGGTGCACGATCTCGGCGGTGGAGAGGTTGCGGTCGAGCCCGGCCTGCCCGGTCGCGCAGAACGGGCAGTTCATGCCGCAGCCGGCCTGCGAGGAGATGCACATGGTGACCCGGTCGGGATAGCGCATCAGCACGGACTCGACGAGCGTGCCGTCGAAGAGCCGCCACAGCGTCTTACGGGTCGTGTCGTCGTCGCAGGAGATGTGCCGCACCACGGACATCAGCTCGGGCAGCAGCCCGGTCGCCAGCTTCTCGCGCGCGGCGGCGGGGATGTCGGTCCAGGCCGCGGGGTCGTCGGTGTAGCGGGCGAAGTAGTGACGCGACACCTGACCGGCGCGGAACGGCTTCTCCCCGAGCGCGGCCACGGCGTCACGGCGCTCGGCGGGCGTGAGATCGGCAAGGTGCCGCGGCGGCTTCTTGGCCCCGCGCGGCGCGACGAAGGTGAGTTCTCCGGGTGCAGGCATAACTGCACCAGTGTGGCAGATCAACTACCGAGCCCCAGGCCGGAGCCGTAAGGGACCGGTGGGAGACCGGTCACTCGCAGTGGTTCTCTGTCGCACCTGCCCCATCGGGAACCGTCGCGATCTGCCCGCGCCCGACTTCGTCACACGGGGTTGTCCGTGGGACCGCACCCGTCCGCACACCCGCTGGGGCGCCCGCAGGCCGGAGCGGTGGGAGACCGGTCACCCCCCGGCACTCCTCAGGGGTGCATCCGGGCACCCTTCAGCACCTTGTCCACCGCGTTGCGCGCCCCGTACACAGCGAGGCCCACCGGATCCAGCCGGTCCTTCGGCACCGCTCGCACCGCCGCGCGATTGTCCCGGTCGTTGCCGGTGGTGAAGAGGTCGGAGGTGAACACCGCGCAGGGAAGCGCGCGGGACAGGGCCCGGCCGTGCGCGGCGGTCAGCATCTCCTTCGTCCCCTCGAAAACCAGGACAGGCTGGCGGAACATCGGCAGGTAGGCGGTGCCGTCCGCGTCCGCGTAGGACTCGCCGATCACCTCGGGGGCCTCCGTGCCGAGGCCGCTCACCAGGAACGCGGTCACGTTGAGTCGCTGCCAGGGCTCCAGGTCGTCACGCAGCAGGACGGCGATCTTGGTGTCGAACCGTACGGGCTCGTTCTCGGTCGTCATGCTTCCAGGCTGGCGTCCGCACCGCCGTCGCGTCTTGTACGTTCTTTGCATGGTGGTCCGGCAGGACATCTCCGCATGGCGGCCGCAGGTCGCGGGCGTCGTGGAGGTCTTCCACGCCCGTTTCACCGAGCACGCGTACCCCATGCACGTCCACGACGCGTGGACCCTGCTGATCGTCGACGACGGGGCGGTGCGGTACGAGCTGAATCGCCATGAGCACGGCACTCCGCACGACACGGTGTCCCTGCTCCCGCCGCACGTCTCCCACAACGGCTCACCCGCCACCCCGCAGGGCTTCCGCAAGCGGGTGCTCTATCTGGACATGACCCTGCTGGACGAGAGCTTCATCGGCCCGGCCGTGGACGGTCCGGACCTCGTCGACCCCGTCCTGCGCCGGCGCATCGGGCAGCTGCACACGGCCCTCGCCGGCCGGGGCGACGAACTGGAGGCGGAGAGCCGTCTCGCCCTCGTCGGGGAACGGCTTCGCGGCCACCTGCGACCGCGATGCGTGGCCCGCGCCCCGGGGCCCGATCGCGCCGTGGCCCGCACACTGCGGGAACTCCTCGACGAACGGCTGGTCCAGGGTGTGACCCTGGCCGATGCCGCGCAGCTGGTGCACGCCCACCCCACGCACCTGGTGCGGGCGTTCAGCGCCGCCTTCGGCATCGCCCCGCACCAGTACCTGATGGCCCGCCGGGTGGACCGGGCCCGGCGGCTGCTGCTCGACGGGCAGCGGCCCGGTGAGGTGGCGGCCGCGGCGGGCTTCTACGACCAGGCGCATCTGAGCCGGCACTTCACGCGGCTGGTGGGGGTAGCCCCGGGACGGTACGCCCGCCACGCGAGCACAGCCCCGAGGGATGCTCCCCGCGGCGAGCAGCTGACGTCACGGTGACCGGGGCCCGGGGCCCGGCGCGCCCCGTCGGCTGTTTCCGGTTCCGGTCCCCGCCGCTCATGTCGCGCGTTCGATCGCCCACACCAGATCCCGGAATCCGCTCTCCCGATGGAGCTTCATGGCCCGGACGGATTTCCCGAGGTTCGCCAGAGTCGCCGGATGGTTGCATCTGCGGGCCACGTCGAGGAATTCCTCCCGCCCCTTCTTCTGGTACTCGTAGCCGAATCGGTTCAGTGTGGCCAGAAGCACCAGATGGGCCGCGACGACCCGGTCGAACCGGAACCGGCTTTCGCCCTTGCACATCCCGTTGAGGAACTCGAACACCTTGACGCAGTCACGGTTCCCGCCGGCGACGTCGTCACGGAACTTCTGGAACGGGGTGAGCGCCTCGTCCTGGTGCAGAGAGTCCGCCATGGCGGCGAGGTCGTCGCGGTACATGTGGTCGATGGTGGCGTCGCTGGCGTAGCCGAGCCCGTCGAAGAGCTCGATCTCCGTCCACGTGGCGATGTTCAGCTTCATCGCCTCCAGGAACTTCCTGTCCTTCTTGGCGGCCACCGTGGTGTCGAAGAACAGGGCCTGACGTTCGATCAGCCGGCAGGCGGCCACCGTGATCAGAATCCGGTAGGCGAAGGAGTTGACGTAGTAACCACGGGGCAGGTCACGGCTGTCGAAGGCAAGCCAGCCCTGGGATTCGTTCTTGTAGAAGTTCCACATGCGGCCGCTCAGGCTTCCGCCCGTCTCGAGAAACAGTCCCTTGAAACGGGCGATGTGGTCGCGCAGGTTCTTCTGCTGCTCGTACCGGTACTCCAATTCGAGTTTCCGCCGCAGGAAGCGCTTGTCGAATCCGTGCTTCAGGGACGGACCCACCACGGAGACGAGCAGGGCCACGACTCCCGAGATGAGAGCACTGACGACATGGGGCGACATTCCCGTCAGGGATAACGCAAGCAGCATGGAGATCCTCTCGACTCGCCCTCAACGGCCGGCCGATCCTACGGCTGCGCTACTGTCGCGGCGTCAGGGTCACCGAAACCGGTGCGGGCAAAGGGAGTTGGAGGCGGTCGGTGAACGTCGCGCTCTTCGCACTCGGAGGCACCATCTCGGTGTCGGGCGGTCCCGGCCACGACGGCCTGGTGCCGCGGCTGACCGGTGCCGACATCACCGCGGCCGTACCGGGGGTGACCGAGCTCGGGGTGAAGCTGGACGTCCGCGACACCCAGGCGGTGCCGAGCGCGAACCTGACCTTCGCAGAGATGCTGGACGTGGTGGCCGCCGCCTCCACCGCCGTGCGGAACGGTGCCATCGGCGCCGTCGTCACCCAGGGCACGGACACGCTGGAGGAGACGGCGTTCCTCGCCGACCTGGTCTGGCCGCACGAGGAACCCCTCGTCTTCACCGGCGCGATGCGCAACCCCACGCTCGCCGGCGCCGACGGTCCCGCGAACGTCCTTGCCGCCGTACGGGTCGCCGCCTCGGATCACGGCCGTTCCCTGGGCGCGCTGGTCGTTCTCAACGACGAGATCCACGCGGCGCGTTGGGTCCGCAAGGCCCACAGCACCAGCACGGCCACGTTCGCCTCCCCCAACGCCGGCCCTCTCGGCCAGGTCGTCGAGGGCCGGGTGCGGGTTCTGGCGATGCCGCGGCGCCACGAGCCGCTGCCCTCCCCGGCCGGGCGCCTCGCAGAGCGCCCTGACGCGGCGCGCGTCGCCCTCCACGTCGTCGCCCTCGATGACGACGGTGCGCTCCTCCGCGCGGTCGCGGACACCTGTGACGGGCTCGTCGTCGCCGGTTTCGGGGTCGGTCATGTGCCCTCCGCGCTCGCCCCGGAACTCGGTGCCCTGGCCGAACACATGCCGGTCGTCCTGACCTCGCGTACGGGCAGCGGGTCCGTGCTGCGGAACACCTATGGAGCGGTCGGGTCCGAGAGGGATCTCCTGCGGCGTGGACTGGTCAACGGCGGCCTCCTCGACCCGTACAAGGCCAGGGTGCTGCTCCGTCTCCTGCTCGCCTCCGGCGCGGGACGTGAGGAGATCTCGGCCGCCTTCGCCCGGCACGGCTGAGCGGCCGATCCGCGCAGGGTGCCGGTCGCCCGGCGGCGGACAGGCACAGGGAACGGCGAAGGGCCCGCACGCGCAATGCGGCGGGCCCCTTCGACGACGACGTACGTCCCGGGTCAGCCCGAGCCGACGAAGACCACGAGCAGCAGCCACACCACGGGCGCGGTCGGCAGCAGCGAGTCCAGCCGGTCCATGATCCCGCCGTGGCCCGGCAGCAGGTTCCCCATGTCCTTGATGCCGAGATCCCGCTTGATCATGGACTCACCGAGGTCGCCGAGGGTGGCGCTGACCGCCACGGCGAGGCCGAGCAGCAGCCCCTCCCACCAGCTCCCGCCGTCGATCAGGTACTCCATGCACAGCGCGCCCGCGGCCATCGCGAAGCCGACGGCGCCGAGCAGCCCCTCGCGGGTCTTGCCGGGGCTGATGCGCGGGGCGAGCTTGTGGCGGCCGAACCGCCAGCCGATGGCGTACGCGCCGGTGTCGCTGACGACCGTGAGCAGGAGGAAGGTGAGCACCCGCCACGCACCGTCGTCCGCGGCAAGCATCAGGGCCACGAAGGAGGCCAGGAACGGCACGTAGAAGGCCGCGAAGACACCGGCCGTGACATCCCGCAGATAGTCCTCGGGGGGCTCGGCCATCCGCCATACGAGCGTGGCCAGCGCGGTCAGGGCCATGGCCACCGACGCGCCCTCCGCGCCCCGCAGATATCCGGCGACGACCATGGCGGCCCCGCCGACCGCGAGCGGTACGAGCGGGACGCGGATGTACTTCTTCTCCGACAGCCGGGAGGACAGCTCCCACAGGCCGACGACCACCGCGGCGGCGATCACCGCGACGAAGACGGCCTTCTCGATGAAGAGCGACGCGATGATCACCGCGCCGAGGCCGAGACCGACCCCTATCGCGGCGCGGAGGTCCCTTCCGGCCCGCTTCTTCTGCGGGGCGGCCGGCGACTGCGGCGGAGGGCCGCTGTGACGAGCGGCCCCCCGGTCACGGTCGTCCTGGTTTCCGCCGGACTCGGACACGCTGGGCATGGCCCGAGTCTGCTGCGCTTCCGGCATCCCGTGCGCAGGACCCGCCGGGGTAGACCCCTGGTCGGGCGGTATCCAGAGGCCGGCAGCCGACGGCACCGGGCCGTGGCTCCCCCTGGCGTCGCCGGGAACACCCCGTTCGGCATGAGGAACCGGTGCCCCGCCGGCCCGGGACACGGGGCGGCCCCCCCAGGAAGAGTCGTTCATCAGACCTCGAGCAGCTCGGCTTCCTTGTGCTTGAGCAGCTCGTCCACCTGCGCCACGTGCTTGGACGTGGTGTCGTCGAGCTCCTTCTCGGCGCGGCGGCCCTCGTCCTCGCCGACCTCGCCGTCCTTGATGAGCTTGTCGATGGACTCCTTGGCCTTGCGGCGGACGCTGCGGATCGAGATCTTCGCGTCCTCGCCCTTGCCCTTGGCGACCTTGATGTACTCGCGGCGGCGCTCCTCCGTCAGCTCGGGGAACACCACGCGGATGATGTTGCCGTCGTTGGACGGGTTGACCCCGAGGTCGGAGTCACGGATCGCCTGCTCGATGTTGCGCAGCGCACTCTTGTCGAAAGGAGTCACGACCGCCATGCGCGGCTCGGGCACCGAGAACGACGCCAGTTGATTGATCGGCGTCATCGCACCGTAGTAGTCCGCCACGATCTTGTTGAACATCGCCGGGTGCGCACGCCCGGTGCGGATCGCGGCGAAGTCCTCCTTGGCGACCACGACGGCCTTCTCCATCTTCTCCTCGGCCTCGAGGAGGATCTCTTCGATCACCACTTGCTCCTGGTCTCGTGAGTGAGCACAGCCTCGCCCCTCGCGCGTGTTTCCTGCACGGTGTACGACCGGCAGGTCGTTGTCCATCCCCGTGCCGGGCTGTTCGTGCGGCCCGGAGTTGCCGGATTTCCCCGGCCGTAGGGGCCGGTGGTCAGGCCCGCGTACCCTGATCGCTGACGAGCGTGCCGATCTTCTCACCCTTCACCGCACGCGCGATATTGCCCTCGGCGAGCAGCTCGAAGACGAGGATCGGGAGCTTGTTGTCCATGCACAGGGTGATGGCGGTGGCGTCGGCGACCTTGAGGCCGCGGGTGATCACCTCGCCGTACTCGAGCGCGTCGAACTTCACCGCGTCCGGGTTCTGCTTCGGGTCGGAGTCGTAGACCCCGTCCACGCCGTTCTTTCCCATCAGCAGCGCCTCGGCGTCGATCTCCAGGGCACGCTGGGCGGCGGTGGTGTCGGTGGAGAAGTACGGCATGCCCATGCCCGCACCGAAGATGACGACGCGTCCCTTCTCCAGGTGCCGTACGGCCCGCAGGGGGATGTACGGCTCCGCGACCTGTCCCATGGTGATGGCGGTCTGGACGCGGGAGTCGATGCCCTCCTTCTCCAGGAAGTCCTGGAGGGCGAGGCAGTTCATGACCGTGCCGAGCATGCCCATGTAGTCGGAGCGGGCCCGGTCCATGCCGCGCTGCTGCAGTTCGGCACCGCGGAAGAAGTTGCCGCCGCCGATGACGACCGCGACCTCGTAGCCGTCACGGACCACTGCGGAGATCTCACGGGCCATCTTGTGCACGACGTCGGGGTCCACACCGAGCGCCCCTGAACCGGCGAATGCCTCGCCGGACAGCTTCAGCAGGAAGCGGCGGCGTTTCTTCCCGTAGAGGCCGTGGTCGGCCTTGTCTGCCGTGTCAGCGGTGTCCGCGCCCTGATTCATGGAGATCTCCTCGTGCACATACGAGAAGGCCATTGCCGGTGGGATCTGGTCGAGCCCTCTGCGGCAATGGCCTCCTCGTCACATCTGCGGTCGTCCGGCGCATATGGCGGCCGACTGCCCCCGACCCTAGCGGGTCGGGCGTATTCCGTCGTTGAACGGAGCTGTACCGAGCCGTACGAAGCGGTGGTACGGGTCAGGCGCCGACACGGAAGCGGGCGAACCGCTTCAGCGTAACGCCGGACTCGTCCAGAATCTTCTGCACGCTCTTCTTGTTGTCCTTGGCGAACGCCTGGTCCAGGAGGACGTTCTCCTTGAAGAAGCCGTTCACCCGGCCCTCGACGATCTTCGGGAGGGCGGCGTCGGGCTTGCCCTCCTCGCGAGCCGTGGCCTCGGCGACGCGGCGCTCGTTCTCGACGCTCTCGGCCGGGATCTCCTCGCGGGAGAGGAACTTCGGCGCGAACGCGGCGATGTGCTGCGCGATGTCCTTGGCCACCTCGGCGTTCTCCTGGTCCAGCTCGACCAGGACACCGACCTGCGGGGGCAAGTCAGGGCTGGTGCGGTGCAGGTAGGAAGCGACGTAGCCGCCGGAGAACTGCGCGAAGCGGTCGAGGACGATCTTCTCGCCGAGGGTCGCGTTGGCCTCGTCCACAAACGCCTGGACGGTCTTGCCGGCCTCGATCTCGGAGGCGAGCAGGGCCTGCAGGTCGGCCGGGGAGGTCTTGGCGACGTGCTCGGAGATGGCGTCGGCGACGGCCACGAACTTGTCACCCTTGGCGACGAAGTCGGTCTCGCACTTCAGCTCCACCAGAACGCCGGAGGCGTTGTCGGCGGCGAGCCGGGAGACGACGGCGCCGTTCTCGGCGCTGCGGCCTTCGCGCTTGGCGACGCCCTTCTGGCCCTTGACGCGGAGAATCTCGACGGCCTTGTCGACGTTGCCCTCGGCCTCGTCCAGCGCCTTCTTGCAGTCCATCATGCCGGCGCCGGTGAGCTCACGGAGCTTCTTGACGTCAGCGGCGGTGAAGTTCGCCATGGTCTGTCAGTCTCTTCTCGAAAGTCGATCGGATCTACGGTGGGACGGCGGGGGCCCGAGGGCCCCCGCCGTCGGCAGCCGTGACGGTGTCGTCAGGCCTGCTCGGCGTCCGCGGGCTTCTCGGCCTCGGCCGGCTTGTCGGCCTCAGCCGCAGCCTCGGCGGGCTTCTCGGCCTCGGCGGGCTTGTCGGCCTCAGCCGCAGCCTCGGCGGGCTTCTCGGCCTCGGCCGGCTTCTCAGCCGCGGCGGCAGCCGGCTCCTCGGCCTTCTTCTCGCCCTCGAGCAGGTCACGCTCCCACTCGGCCAGCGGCTCGCCCGCGGCCTTCTCGCCCTTGCCCTCGGCGGCGCCGGAGCGGGCGATGAGGCCCTCGGCGACAGCGTCGGCGATCACGCGGGTGAGCAGGGTGACGGAGCGGATCGCGTCGTCGTTGCCCGGGATCTTGTAGTCGACCTCGTCCGGGTCGCAGTTGGTGTCGAGGATCGCGACGACCGGGATGCTGAGCTTGCGCGCCTCACCGACGGCGATGTGCTCCTTCTTGGTGTCCACGATCCAGACGGCGCTGGGCACCTTCTGCATCTCGCGGATACCACCGAGGGTCTTCTCCAGCTTGGCCTTCTCGCGGGAGAGGACGAGGAGCTCCTTCTTGGTGAGGCCGGAGGCGGCCACATCCTCGAAGTCGATCGCCTCGAGTTCCTTCAGGCGCTGCAGGCGCTTGTAGACGGTCGAGAAGTTGGTGAGCATGCCGCCCAGCCAGCGCTGGTTGACGTACGGCATACCGACCCGGGTCGCCTGCTCGGCGATGGCCTCCTGGGCCTGCTTCTTCGTGCCGACGAACATGATGGAGCCGCCGTGGGCGACGGTCTCCTTGACGAACTCGTAGGCGCGGTCGATGTACGACAGCGACTGGAGCAGGTCGATGATGTAGATGCCGTTGCGCTCGGTGAAGATGAAGCGCTTCATCTTCGGGTTCCAACGGCGGGTCTGGTGCCCGAAGTGGACGCCGCTCTCCAGCAGCTCCCGCATCGTGACGACGGCCATGGCCGTACTCCTTGAGGTACTCGGTTCCACGCCGGCCGGTCGGCCGTCGTGCCTGACGCCCCGACGCGTTCTGCCATGGAGGGCGCTCTTGCGAGGACCTGCCGTGGACCGAGGGACGCGGCCGCGGAGCTGTCCGATGGGAAATGGAAGCGCCGGCGGCGGGGCGTGCGAAGTCGACCCGGTGACCCGGATCGCCACCAGAAGTGTACGGGACCGCTGAGCCGCCGAGCGACACACGGCGGCTTCCTGCCAGGGCGGGAAGCGCGCCGCAGGACGGGACGGGCTCGCGCCGTAAATCCCACCCGTACGAGTGACGCTTTTGTCCCCACATCGCGGGCTGTCCACAGGTCTCCCTCATGATCCCCGAGCCGCGCCGCCGCGGGCCAGGCTCAGGGCATGCGATGCGAGGCGACGGCGGGACGGCGGGCGGCGGCGTGGTGGGGACCGGGTCTCCGAGCGCGCGAGGTGTGGGGGGCCGGGAGGCGAGCGGTGCGGGGGCGGGTGGGCGGGGCCGTGGCCCTGGCCCGGCTTCCAGCGCTGGTGCTTGTGCCGGTGGTGGCTTTGGCACTGGCTTCGATGCTGATCACGACGGTGGGAGCGGCGTATGCCCGAGGATCCGGCGACCTGGTCACGGCACCGCAGTTACCGAGGCTCGCCCCTGCCGGACTGCCGTCCAAGGACGAGGGGCGGGGCCAGGGCCGGGACGGTGGGGAGAGCGAGGGTGATGGGGACGACGTGGGCAGGGGGTATCAGGGCCGGAGTGGCGAGCGCGCCTGGCCGGTGCAGGGCTCGGCCGGCAGTGCCCGCCCGGAGATGGTGCGCGGCTGGGAGCCGCCTCCCACTCCGTACGCGGCAGGGCACCGGGGGGTCGATCTCGCCGCCCGGCCGGGCCAGGCGGTCCGTGCCGCGGCTGCGGGTCGGGTCTCGTTCGCGGGCACGGTCGCTGGCCGGGGTGTGCTGGCCATCGAACTGGACGGCACGGGGAAGCCACCGCTGCGCCTCACCTATCAGCCGGTGCGGCCGGATGTCAGGAAGGGAGACCGGGTGACGGCCGGCGAACGGGTCGGGACCCTCGGCAAGGGCCCGTTCCACTGCCCGGAGGGCTGTCTGCACTGGGGGCTGAGGCGCGGTGAGCGCTATCTCGATCCCCTGTCCCTGCTACCTGACGGGATGCTGCGCAGCGGACCGTCCCGGCTGCTCCCCGTCTTCGGGGTGCCGGAGCCACGGACGAGCGCGGTGACCGGTACGGGGACGGGGGCCTGGGCCGCGGCAGGCTCGGCCGCGGAGGGCTCGGCTGCGCCGGGCTCGCGGGGAGCGTCGGAGCAGGGCCCCACGGAGGCGATGCTTTCCGCTTCCGTGGGCCCCACCACCTCGGCCGCACCTGGCCCCGCGTCCTTGGGCTGGGGCGCGGCCCTGGCCGCATCGGCGTTCTGGGCGCACCGCCGCCTGCGTACCCGCCGAACAGCGGCACGAGGGACAGCGAGGCATCGGTCAGGGTCAGGGAGGCTGCCGCCCGGCGCTTCAGCCCCTGACGCCGCGCAGAGCCATCGCGACAGCGGCCTCGGTGATCTGTCCCGGCTCCTCGGCCGCGCCGATCTCGATACGGCGCACCGCGGCGTCGACGACGCCCTGCAGCAGCATCGCCGCGAGCCGCGGCTGCTCGTGGCCCAGGGCTCCGAGCGCCTCGACGATCATGGCGATGAGGCCGCCGTGGGCGGCGCGGATCTTCTCGCGCGCACCGGCGTCCAGCTCCCCCGCCGAGATCGCCACGACGGCCCGGTGCCGCCGGTCACCGACGAGGGCGAGCTGCTGCCGCACATACGCCTCGACCTTGTCCTCAGGTGTCTCGGCACGCTCCATGGCGGCCTCGACCTCCGCAGCCCAGACGGGGAAGTCGACGGCGCACAGCTCCTCGACCACCGCGGCGCGGGACCGGAAGTACTCGTAGACGGAGGAGCGCGCGAGCCCCGTGCGCTCGGCGAGTGCGGGGAAGGTCAGGGCTTCCGTGCCGCCTTCGGACAGGAGGGATCGGGCAGCGTCCAGCAGGGCGTTGCGCTGCATGGTCCGGTGCTCGGCCACGGAGGCCGCTCGAATCCTTGGCACGCCTCCACTGTACGGAGGAGGTGTCCGCCGTCGCACTCCCCACGACGACATCGCGACACCGGGAAGGGACGATTCAGCAGATTCAGCGGCCGACGTCAGCGAGTTTCGCCCGGAGCTGGAGCACCGACTTGGTGTGGATCTGACTCACCCTGCTTTCGGTGACGCCCAGAACCTGGCCGATTTCGGCGAGCGTGAGGCCCTCGTAGTAGTAGAGGGTCACGACCGTCTTCTCGCGCTCCGGCAGGGTGTTGATGGCCCGGGCGAGCAGCCGGCGCAACTCGCGGTCCTCCGCGACCTCCACCGGATTGTCGGCGGCGGTGTCCTCCAGGGTGTCCATCAGACTGAGGCGGTCGCCGCCCTCGCCGCCGACGTGCAGGAGTTCCTCGAGGGCCACCACGTTGGCCAGGGACAACTGGCTGAAGACGTTGTGCAGTTCGTCGAGCCCGATATCCATCTCCTCGGCCACTTCGGCCTCGGACGGGCTCCTTCGGAGCTTCGCTTCGAGGGTGGCGTAGGCCCGCTCCACCGCGCGGGCCTTCTGCCGGACCGAGCGGGGGATCCAGTCGAGGGCGCGCAGTTCGTCGATCATCGCCCCGCGGATCCGGGTGATCGCATACGTCTCGAATTTGATCGAACGCTCGGGATCGAACTTCTCGATGGCGTCGATGAGCCCGAAGACTCCGGAGGAAACGAAGTCCGCCTGCTCGACGTTGGGCGGCAGGCCGACGCTGACCCGGCCCGCCACGTACTTGACCAGCGGGGAGTAGTGGAGAATGAGCTGCTCCCGCAGCCGGCCGTCAGACGTGGCTTTGTACGACCGCCACAGTTCGTCGAGCGACGAGGGTGCGGCCGGGCGCACGCTGCCGCGGGCGGCGGGCGGCACCGCCGCGCGGTCAGACCCGGAGGTGTGCTGGGGCATTCGTCGCCTTGAGCTGTTCTGCCGTCACCGGGGTGAGGACGTCTGTCGTGGTCGGAACGCTTGTGAGCGTAGCGTGACTGACCTGTCGCAGCGTGCGAACGCTCCAGGCTCGCGCTGGGGCAGATACGTTCCGCGTGCCGCTCTGCAGGGTTACGACACCCCCGGTGCTCAGCGGTCGTGAACGGAACACAAAGTCGGCTGTTGCGGTCATCGGCCCAACCCTGTCACCCGAACGTCGCAGGTCAAGGACCGCCTCGCGGTTCACATCGGGAGGCCGGTGAATTCTGTGCCAACTGCCAAAGTTCGCCGTGCCGTTCGACGAACCCCAGTGACTGAAGTTCGTACAGTTTTGCCAACGCCTCGTCAATTCCCGTACCCGCATCTCGCGCGAGCCGCCGCGTGTCCCGGCTCGCTCGGGCGGGCAGGGCATCGAGCACCCTGGCGGAGGCGGGGTCCAGCAGATCGCGCGCCACCACCGGCCCTTGGCGCTCGGGGGCCAGTTCCCCGATACGCCCGATGAGTTCGTTGACCTCCGCGGCGTCGGTGACGAGGGCGGCCTCGCCGCGCAGCAGTTCGTGGACCCCGGCCGAGAGGCCCGACGTCACGGGCCCTGGTACGCCCATGACCACCCGCCCCAGTTCCTGCGCGCGGCGGGCGGTGACCAGCGACCCGCTGCGGTACTCCGCCTCCACCACCACGGTGCCCCGGGTCAACGCGGCGATGACGCGGTTGCGCATCACGAACCGGCTGCGTGTGGGATGACCCGTGGGTGGCAACTCGGCCATCAGCAGGCCGCGTTCGGCGATGCGTGCGATCAACTCGGTGTGTCCGCGGGGATAGGCGACGTCCACACCGCAGGCGAGTACGCCCATGGTCGCGCCGTCCACGGCGAGTGCGCCGCGATGGGCGGCACCGTCGACCCCGTAGGCCGCTCCGGACACCACGACCCAGCCGCTCTCCGCGAGCCCGGCCCCGAGGGCGGTGGCGACGTGGGCGCCGTAGTCGGTGCAGGCCCGTGCGCCGACGACGGCGACGGACCGCAGCGCCCACTTGCGCAGGGATGGCCGCCCCCGCAGCCAGAGCCCGATCGGACGGGCATCCCCGAGGTCGTCGAGCTGCCGGGGCCACTCGGCGTCCCCGGGGCAGACGAGGCGGCCGCCCACGGCATCCGCCGCGGCGAGGTCCGCGGCGGGGTCGAGCCCGGCCGCACGGATGCGGTACCCAGCCATCCGCCGCGCGCTGACGGCCTTCCCCGCGACGGCGGGGAGCAGGGGCTCGTCTCTGCCGGTGAGCAGCCGCATCAGCGCGACCGGGCCCATGTCCCGCAGCCAGGCCCCGACGACCTCGTCGCCCGGTTCCGCGACTCTGCTGAGCGCGGCCCGCGCCAGCCGCTCCTGGTCCGTGCAGGTCCGGGCCTCCGGCCCGGGCACGCGGCCCGCCTCGGGCGCTGACCCCGCCCCGGGAACGCTCCGCGTCATGCTTCCGGCACTCATCGAGAGCCCCCCGCGACGGCCGCTGCCCGCTCGACACCGGTCCGCAGCTGGAGCGCGAGGAGCACGTCCTGCGCCTCGGGACGGTCCCGTCCCGAGAGGTCGGCGGCAGTCCAGGCCACACGCAGCACCCGGTCCATGCCCCGGGCCGTCAGCATGCCCCGCTCCATGTCGCGCTCGGCCTCCAGCATGGCGCCCGGCGCCGGGCGCCAACGGGTGCGCAGTTCATGTCCGGGAACCTCGCCGTTGAGGCGCCAGGGGGTGCCGCGCATCCGTGCGGCGGCCCGCTCGCGCGCGACCCGCACCCGGGCGCCGACGATCTCGCTGGATTCACCGCCTCCCGCCGCACCGACCAGCTCGGCCCGCCCGACGGCCTCGACCCCGACCCGCAGATCCACCCGGTCCATCAGGGGCCCGGACAGCCGTGACCGGTAGCGGCGGACCGCGGACGGCGAGCACTCACAGCCCGTACGGACCGTGTGGCGCCCGCACGGGCACGGATTCGCGGCGAGCACGAGGAGGAACCGGGCGGGCAGGCGCACCACCCCGGCGCTACGGGCGACGATCACATGTCCGGACTCCAGCGGCTGGCGCAACGCGTCCAGGACCCGGCTGCTGAACTCGGGGGCCTCGTCCAGGAAGAGAACACCCCGGTGCGCCAGTGAGACGGCGCCGGGCCGGGGCAGGCCGTTCCCGCCCCCGACGAGGGACGGCATGGTGGCCGAGTGGTGCGGGGCACAGTAGGGCACCGCCTCGACCATCGGCCTGCCGGGCGGGAGCAGCCCGGCCACCGAGTGCACCGCCGTGACTTCCAGGGACTCCTCGCGGGTCAGCGGTGGCAGGATGCCGGGCAGCCGCTCGGCCAGCATGGTCTTGCCCGCACCCGGCGGCCCCTTGAGAAAGATGTGGTGGCCCCCGGCGGCCGCGATCTCCAGGGCCAGGCGCGGGCCCGCCTGCCCCGCGACGTCCGCAAGGTCCGGCTCCGACACCGCCTCGGAGCGCAGAAACCCTGCCCCCATCCCGGCACCGGGCACGGTGAGGCCCGCGAGCATCGGGTCCGGCCTGCCGTCGTCCCGGAACTCCTCCTCCTCGGGGACCGGCTCGTCGGTCAGGACCGCGATGAGCTGGCGCAGGCTGCGCACGCCGAGCACCGAGACACCCGGGACGAGCGCCGCCTCCGCCGCCGCCCGCTCGGGGACGACCACCTGGCGGTAGCCCGCCTCCGCGGCCGCCAGGACGGCGGGAAGCACCCCGCGCACGGGCCGCACCCGTCCGTCGAGACCCAGCTCGCCGATCATCACCAGATCGGTGAGCTCCCGTGGGTCGATCCGTTCGGCGGCCCCGAGCACGGCGCAGGCGACCGCCAGATCGAACCCGCTGCCCCCCTTGGGCACCGAGGCCGGGCTCAGCCCCACCGTGAGCTTCTTCTGCGGCCAGCCCACCCCGGAATTGACCACCGCGGCCCGGACACGGTCACGGCTCTCCACCAGGCTCTTGTCGGGCAGGCCCACCAGCGTGAAGGCGGCCACGCCCGGTTCGAGGTCCGCCTGGACCTCGACCACCACGCCCTCGACCCCCACCAGCGCGACCGAGCAGGTACGAGCGAACGCCATCACGCCACCCCCTGTACGTGCTCCACGACCGGGGCGCCGCGCCGCGGCAGCAGCACACCGACGAGATCGATCCGCACCCCGCCCTCGGGCAGTCCGTCGTGCCGTGGCAGCCAGCGGTCGGCGAGCCACCGCTCCGCCAGTCGTCTCAGCCGTTCGGCCTTGCGCGGAGTGACGGCCGCCATCGGATGCTCATAGGCACCCGCCCGGCGCGTCTTGACCTCGCACACCACGACCGCGTCGCCGTGCGCGGCCACGATGTCGATCTCACCGGCCCTGCAGCGCCAATTGCGCTCCAGAACCGTCATCCCGCTCTCGGCCAGCGTGCGGACCGCCACGTCTTCCCCGTAGCGGCCCAGCGCTCCTCGCGCGTTCATCGGCCCCACCTCCGTCACCGACAGTGACGGATCGAGCGGGTTTCAGGGGATCATGGTCGAGATCGGTGGACAGCCCGCGGATTGTGGATATCCCGGCCACTCGATGGGGTGATGCGGGGGCACGGCGACGCGGATGCGCGGGCAAGCGGGGACACGCGCGCGGTGAGACGGCGCGGCCCTCCCGGAACCCGATGGCGCCCTGTGCGGAGAGGCGAAGGAGACCCGGTGACGCGTTTACTCGTTGAAGCCGGACTCCCCGGACGGCAGCTCGAGGTCGTTCTTGTTGAGCTCCTCGATGTTCACGTCCTTGAACGTGAGCACCCGGACCTGCTTGACGAACCGCGCCGGCCGGTACATGTCCCACACCCACGCGTCGGCCATGGAGACCTCGAAGAACACCTCACCCTGGACCGAGTGCACCTGCATCTCGTAATCGTTCGTGAGGTAGAAGCGACGCTCCGTCTCGATCACGTATTTGAACAGCCCGACGACGTCGCGGTACTCCCGGTAGAGCTTCAGCTCCATCTCGGTCTCGTACTTCTCGAGGTCCTCGGCGCTCATGGCATGTTCCCCTTCAGCCGTGCGTCCCCCTATTGTGCGTCAGACGCGCGGGCGCTAGACGACTTCCGCCGCCAGGATCACCGGTGTGCGCGGAGGACCCTCGGCGAACAGGGTCCGCAGCAGCCCGGCGAGCCTGGTCGGATACACCGTCTCACGCGTCGCCGACAGCTCCTCGTACGTCCACCATCGCAGGCCCGTGACGCTGCGCCGTTCCAGGTCGGTCTGCCCGCTCGTCTCGGTCCGTGTCTGCTCGGTGCGGGCCAGGTAGTACCACTCGTCCTGGTCCCAGCGCCGCCCGTCGAACGGGAAGGAGCAGCGGCGCCGCCACAGCACGGGACCGAGCCGGACGTCCGTGATCCCGGTCTCCTCGGCGAGTTCCCGCCGGGCCGCCTGCTCCCGGGTCTCGCCATCCTCCAGGCCACCGCCCGGGGTGAACCACCAGGTCGACGCCGGGTCGGCGGGCTCGAAGCCGTGCAGCAGCAGGATCCGGTCGTCGGGGTCGAGCAGGACGACCCGCGCGACCCTGCGCACACCGGCCGGAACGTAATCCTCCTCGGACACGGCGGCCTCAGGCCGCCCGGACGCGGGCGCGCGCCTTCCGGCCCGAGCGCCGGGCCAGGGGTCCGTACGCCGCGCCGCCCAGGATCAGCACCGCGCCGGCCACCACGGCCAGGAAGATCGGCCTCAGCGGCCCGGGCTCGGAGATCCCGCCGGGCAGGTCCGCGAACGGTGTGGCCTCGCCGATCGTCCCGAAGCCGTCCAGCGGCCACGCCGTCCCTTCCACGCGGGCGCTGACCGCTCCGCGGGGCACCGACCCGTGGTCGCTGTCGGCCATGTGGACCCGGGAGTCCTGGGACGTGCTGCGGTGGTCGCCGAGCAGGAAGAGGTTGCCCTTGGGTACTGAGGTGTCGAAGTCGGACGGCGAGGCCGGTTCGCCCTCGGGCAGGTACGACTCGGTGACGGGCTTGCCGTTCACCGTCAGCCTGCCCTGCTTGTCGCAGCAGGCGACCTTGTCCCCGCCGACACCGACCACGCGCTTGACCATGGGCATGTCGCCCCAGACGGCGTCCTTGAAGACGACGACGTCGCCGCGCCGGACCTCGTCGCCGTCGATGCGCTGTGCGAGGACCCGGGCGCCGGTGTCCACGGTGGGCGCCATGGAGTCCGTGGGCACCGTGTAGGGCTGGTAGAGGACCGCACCGAGGACGAACCCGCCGAGGAAGAGCACACAGCCGACGGCCACCGCCAGACCGGACAGCTTGCTGCCCAGCCGGCCGTGGCCGTCGTTCGTACCACCGGTACGTACCGCTGCGCTCATCCCAGCTCCTCGTGGTGCGTCGAAGATCTGGGCGGCACCCTACCCGGCGGTACCCCCGGCAGTCAGCCGCCTGCGGCGCCAGAGCACCAGCGGGACCGCACCGGCGAGCCCGAGCGCGCCCGGGGCCACGGCACCGGCCGCGCTCGCCGCCTGCTGGGCGCCCAGGCCCGGCTGGTCGAAGGTGCTCGGCACGGGCAGGGTGCCCCATCGGTTCAACGGCCAGGCCACGACGATCGCCCGGCCGACCACGTCGTCCTCGGCGACCGTGCCCTTGCCCGGGAGGTTCTGGTGGTAGCGCGAGTCCAGGGAGTTCTGGCGGTTGTCGCCCATCACCCAGATCCGGCCCTCCGGCACCTTCACCGGACCGAACGGCTTGTCCCCGCAGGGCGAGCTGCCCGGCCGCAGGTACGGCTCGTCCAGTTCCTTGCCGTTGACCTCGACCTTCTGGTTGCCGCCCTTGCACTCGACGGTGTCGCCGCCGACCGCGATGACGCGCTTGATCAGGTCCTTCTCCTCGGAGGAGGGCATCAGGCCGATGAAGCTCAGCACGTTCTGGATGCCCTCGGCCACCGGGCCCGCATCGGACTGCGGCACCTCGCCGAGCCAGCCGCCCGGGTCGTGGAAGACGACGACCTCGCCGCGCTCGGGCTCCGAGCCGAACCACGGGGTCAGCTTGTCGACGAGCACCCGGTCCCCGCGCTGCAGCGTGTCCTGCATCGAGTCCGAGGGGATCGAGAACGCCTGCACCAGGAACGTCTTGATCAGGAGGGCGAGCAGCAGGGCGATGCCGATGAGAATCGGCAATTCCCTCCAGAAGGAGCGTTGCTTGCCCCTCTGCTGCTTCACGCGGCCGTCGTCCTCCTTCGCCGCGGGTGGATCAGCGAGCTCTTCGCGCCGCTCTTCCGGCTGGTTCTCGGGCTCTTCGTGACCGGATCGTGCGCCGACCGCCAAATCCCCCACATCCACTCCTCACTCCGCGCTGCCGCCTGCCCCATGCACGGTGCAGGCCCACCACTCCCATAACGAGCGGGAGTTCCGCAGGGCTCGGGAGACGGGGCGCCACTTGCACGTCCGGGGACTTCAGGGACCCTTCGGGTCCCGACGACAGCCTAGAGGCAGCGGAGGCCCCGGCCGTCGAGGCAGCGCCCGAGTCGGGCACGGAGGCGTACGTGCCCGGTTCCTCGAGTCGTCGCCAGTGGCCGAGCGGCCAGGCGATGACCTGGGCCCTGCCGACGACAAGATCCTCGGAGACCGTACCGCTCCCGGGCTCGTTCAGGTGGAAGCGGGAGTCGGCGGAGTTCTCCCGGTGGTCGCCCATCACGAAGATCCGCCCCGGCGGGACGGTCACCGAGAACTTCATCTCGGACGGGGCGTTCCCGGGATGGAGATACGGCTCGTTGAGCGGCGTGCCGTTGACGGTCACCCGCCCGTCCTTGCCGCAGCACTTCACGGTGTCCCCGCCGACGGCGACGACGCGCTTGATCAGGTCCTGCTCGTCCTCCGACGGCAGCAGGCCGATGAAGGTCAGGAACTCCTTGACCTGCTTGACGACGACCGGGTCGTCCTTGGGCGGCTTCTGCTCCTTCTCCAGCCACCCGCCCGGGTCCTTGAAGACCACGACGTCCCCGCGCTCGGGCTTGGACCCGAACCACGGTGTGAGTTTGTCGACCAGTACGCGGTCGCCGATCCGGATGGTCTGCTCCATCGAGCCGGACGGGATGACGAAGGCCTGGACGAGGAACGTCTTGAGCACCAGCGCGATGAGCAGGGCGACCCCTATGAGGATCGGCACCTCGCGCACGGCTTTGGTCCGGCGGCGCCGCTTGATGCGCTTCGCGGCCTTGCGGCGCTCGGCCCGCCCTGGCGTCAGCCTGCCGGTGGTCGGGCGCGTGCCGGTGGGCAGCCGCGTGTCGTGGCGGTGGAGCCCGTGCTTCGGCCGGCCTCGTTTACCCATGCCCGCGCCCGTGGTCCAGCTCGGTCCAGCGGTTCTGGGGCCAGCCGATCCAGTCCGCCCTGCCGATGACCCGGTCCACGGGAACCATGCCACCGCCCGGCTCCCCGAGGTGGTCGCGGGAGTCCCGGGAGTCGCTGCGGTGATCCCCCATCATCCACAGCTTGCCCTCGGGCACCACGATGTCGAAGGGCACCTGGGACGGGGCGTCCCCGGGATGGAGGTACGCCTCCTCGACGGCCTCGCCGTTCACTGTGATCCTCCCCCGCTTGTCGCAGCAGGTGACCCGGTCACCGCCGACGCCGACCACGCGCTTGACGAAGTCGGTCTCGGCCGGTTCGGCAAGGCCCACCGCGGCCGCCCCCTCCCGCAGCAGTCCGGTCACCGGGTCCCCGGCCGTTCCGCCGCGGACGAACGAGTCGGTGCCGTCGAACACCACCACTTCGCCCCGCCGCGGCTCATCACCGAAACGGTACGCCAGCTTGTTCACGAACACCCGGTCCCCGGCCCTCAGCGTCGGCTCCATCGATCCGCTGGGGATCAGGAACGGCTGGATCACGAAGGCACTGAACAGTCCGACCAGGACCGCACAGACGCCCGTCAGCACAGCGGCGCGGCGCCATGGGCCACGCCGTCCGGGCCAGGAGAGCCGTTCCCTCCCCGGAGCCTCCCTTCGCGGAAGTTCCCCTCCCCGAATACGCAGGGAGCGCGACCGGTGTTCATGCCCCACATCGGGGGCGGAAGAGCGGTCGCGCTCCGAGGGCTGCGTGTCGGTGTCCATCGGGCCAGAGCCTATCCGGCCGGGCCGGGACACCCGGCGAGAACTCAGTTCTCGCGCTTCTCCTTGATCTTCGCGGCCTTGCCGCGCAGCTCACGGAGGTAGTAGAGCTTGGCACGGCGCACGTCACCGCGGGTGACGACCTCGATCTTCTCGACGATCGGGGTGTGCACCGGGAAGGTGCGCTCGACGCCGACGCTGAAGCTCACCTTGCGGACCGTGAAGGTCTCGCGGACGCCGGCGCCCTGGCGGCGGATGACGACACCCTTGAACTGCTGGACACGGGAGCGGTTGCCCTCGATGACGCGAACGTGGACGTTCACGGTGTCGCCGGGGCGGAAGGCGGGGACGTCGCTGCGCAGCGAGGCCGCGTCGACGGTGTCGAGAAGGTGAGACATGGTCGTCTGCTTTCCTCGCCGATGCCACAGGTCATCGGCGGTACGTCGTGATGAGTTGAAGGAGCCGCGCCGTCGGGCGGGCGTCGTTCCCCCTGTGGCAGGGGACGCGCACCGGACGCACACAGCAGCGGCTTATTCTTCCACGTCACCCTGCGGCCGCCAAAATCGGCCCTCGGGGTCCTCGGTCCAGCCCAGCTCGGCGAGGGTCGTACGGTCGTGCTTGTCCAGGGCCGCCGGGTCGCAACGCTCCAGCAGCTCGGGCCGGTTGGCGGTCGTACGGCGGATCGCCTCGTCGCGCCGCCAGCGGGCGATCCGGCCGTGATGACCGCTGAGAAGGACCTCGGGGATGCCGCGGTCGCGCCACTCGGGGGGCTTGGTGTAGACGGGGCCCTCCAGCAGGTTCTCCATCGCGCCGGGGGCGAAGGAGTCGTCCTGGTGGGACGCGGCGTTGCCCAGCACGCCGGGCAGCAGCCGGGCGACCGCCTCGGTGATCACCAGGACCGCGGCCTCGCCGCCCGCCAGCACGTAGTCGCCGATGGAGACCTCGTGCACCTCCAGCCGCTCGCGGTACTCGTCGATCACACGCCGGTCGATGCCTTCGTAGCGGGCGGGCGCGAAGACCAGCCAGGGGCGCTCGGCGAGTTCGACGGCGAGGGCCTGCGTGAACGGGCGGCCGCTCGGCGTGGGGACGACGAGCGTGGGCCGTACGCCGTCGGAACCCGACGCGATCACCTCGTCCAGCGCCTCGCCCCACGGCTCGGGCTTCATGACCATGCCGGGCCCGCCCCCGTACGGGGTGTCGTCGACGGTGTTGTGCCGGTCATGGGTGAATGCGCGCAGGTCGTGGATGTGCACGTCGAGCTGCCCGCGGTGGCGCGCCTTCCCGACCAGGGAGACGTTCAGCGGCTCCAGGTACTCCGGGAAGATCGTGACGACATCGAGCCTCATGCCGTCCCGCCCTCGTCGAGGAGGCCCGGCGGCGGGTCGATGACCGCCTTCTGCTCCTCCAGGTCGATGTCCGGCACGATCTCGCCCACGAACGGCACCATGACCTCGCTGCCGTCGGGGCGCCGGACGATCAGCAGGTCGTGGTAAGGGAGATGGCTGATCTCGGTGATCCGCCCGACCTCGGTGCCGTCCACCGTCACCACGTCGAGGTCGATGAGCTGGTGGTCGTAGAACTCCTCGGGATCCTCGGGGGTCTCCTCCGGGTCCACCTCCGCGATGAGCAGGGTGTTCCGCAGGGCCTCTGCGCCCGAGCGGTCGCGCACTCCCTCGAAGCGCAGCAGCAGCCGCCCGCTGTGGACGCGGCCGCTCTCGATCGTCAGCGGGCCCGTCGAGGCGGGATCCGTCGCCAGGACGGCACCGGGCCCGAGCCGCAGCTCGGGCTCGTCGGTGCGCACCTCCACGGTGACCTCGCCCTTGATGCCGTGGGCGCGGCCGATCCGCGCGACTACCAACTGCACTGCTGCTGCTCCTCTGTGCGGCTCCGGGTCGCCCGCTTGCGGCGGAGGCGGTCCCTCGCCGTCGAGGCTCCGGGTGGAGGTGGACGGTTGCCGCGGCCGCTGTCGTGAACGGCCGCTGCCGACAAAGGCCGGGGAGGGCCAGGCCCTCCCCGGCCTCAGCCGGTGTTCTGTGCGCGTTTCAGCGGACGTGGTCCACGTCGACGAGGTCGACCCGGACTCCACGGCCCCCGATGGCGCCGACGACGGTGCGCAGAGCGCGCGCGGTGCGGCCGTTGCGGCCGATCACCTTGCCGAGGTCGTCGGGGTGGACCCGGACCTCCAGTACGCGCCCCCGCCGCAGGTTGCGCGAAGCGACCTGCACGTCCTCAGGGTTGTCGACGATGCCCTTGACCAGGTGCTCGAGGGCCTCCTCGAGCATCCTCAGGCCTCGGTCGACGCGGTGGAGTCAGCGGACTCGGCCGCCTCGTCCGCCTTCTTCTCGGCCTTCTTCGCCTTCGGGGTGATGGCCTCACCCTTCGGCTCGTCGCCGGTCTCCTTGGCGGCGGCCTCGAAGAGCGCGCGCTTGTCGGCCTTCGGCTCGGCGACCTTCATCGGCTCCGGGGCGGGCAGGCCCTTGAACTTCTGCCAGTCGCCGGTGACCTTGAGGATGGCCATGACGGGCTCGGTCGGCTGCGCGCCGACACCCAGCCAGTACTGGACACGCTCGGTGTCGACCTCGATGCGCGAGGGGTTCTGCACCGGGTGGTACAGACCGATCTCCTCGATGGCCCGGCCGTCACGGCGGGTACGGGAGTCGGCGACGATGATGCGGTAGTGCGGCGACCGGATCTTGCCCAGGCGCTTCAGCTTGATCTTGACTGCCACGGGTGTGGTGTCTCCTGCTCTACGACGTGTTTGAACGCGACGGCTTCCACGTGGGGTTGTGGGATCCGGGCGCCCGATGGACGCGTCAGCCGAGGGAGAGAGGGGTCCGATCCGGCTGTCGAGTACTCAGCGGACCATTGTGCCACACCGCGGACAGGCCGCCGTACGCCCCCGGGTGACCGCGAACGGTCACTGCGGGGCCGTACGACGCTGCGCCGTCTAGGCGGCCGCGGCCGTCTCGGGGATCCGGAAGGGCTTGCCGCACCCGCCGCAGACGATGGGCGCCTGGGCGAGGACGGACGGAACGACCCGCACATTCCTCCCGCAGTCGCAGACCGCCTTGACGCGCACGCCGCCGCCGGAGGAGCCGTGCCGGGCGGCAGGGCCCCGGAAGCTGCGGGTGGTGTCCGCCGTCGTGGCGACCGAGTGCGCCTTGAGGGCGCGCTGCAGCCGCTCGATGGTGGTGCGGTAGCGCTTCTTCGCGTCGGGGCTGAGGACGACCAGCGAGAAGCCGCTGCTCGCATGCGGCTCGTCGGGATGGTCGAGCCCGAGCTCCTCGGCGATCGCGAGGAATCTGCGGTTGTGGTAGCGGCCGGCCCGCGAGGTGTCACGAACGCCGCGCGAGGCGGCGATGCCGTGGACGGCTTCGTGGAGCAGCCGTTCGAAGGAGAGTTCCGCGCCGCAGGCGGACGAGGATTCTCCGATCAGCGATTCCGGTGCGGCGAGATCCGGCAGCTCGGGGTGGTGCCGTTGAATGTCGGCCCACGCCTGCGCCAGTTCCGCGGCGAGAACAGGTGGTGTCGTGCTCACGTCGTAAGAACGATCCGAGGTGCCCTGGTGTTCCGATTCCGGGCCATCCCAAATATTTTGCACGTACCAGTCAGTTTCAGCTCATGCGCCGTGACGAGGGCAGGATCCGTCGATCTGTGGAGGAGCGGCGCAGCTCCTGCCAAGCCGGTGTGTACCGGCCCGTACGCCCCAGCGCGTAGAAAATCTGCGACACCGGGGCGCTTCCTGCCCGGGACATGGAGGCCCCGCGCCCGCCGGGCGGGGCGATCAGTAGGAGCGGGCGACGACGGCCAACGTACCGGGGGCGTCGTCGGAGGCCGGGACCGACCCGTCCTCCCCCACCAGGCAGCGGACCGTGACCGCCTGCTCGGCCAGCTTCGCCTCGCCCTGCTCGCCGAGCACGGCCCACGGGATCCGGGCCCAGCCGCCCGCCAGCGCCGCCTCGCGGGCCTCCTCGACGTCTGCCACGTCGGTGGTGCGCGTCTCGCGGCGCTCGCGGGACTGGCGCAGGAGCAGAGCCTGGTCGTCCTCGAGGTACTTCGGCAGCAGGGTGTCCAGGGCCTCGGTCCGCATCGGTTCCTTGCCGCCCGGGATACGGCGGGCGACCATCGCCGTGCCGTTCTCCAGGTCGCGCGGGCCGACCTCGATCCGGATCGGTACGCCCTTGAGCTCCCAGTCGACGGCGCGGCGGCCGAAGGGGGTGTCGGTGCGGTCGTCGACCTGGACGCGGAGCCCGGCGGCGGAGAGCCGGTCGCCGATCTCCCGGACCGCGGCGATCACCGCGTCGTCCCCCTTGATGGCGAGGACCACGACCTGGACGGGGGCCAGGCGCGGCGGTACGCGCAGGCCGTTGTCGTCGCCGTGCACCATCACCAGGGCCCCGATCATGCGGGTCGTGCTGCCCCAGGAGGTCTGCCAGACCAGTTCCTGCCGGCCGTCCTTGGAGAGGTACTGGGTGTTGAAGGCCTTGGCGAAGTTCTGCCCCAGCTCATGGCTGGTGCCCAGCTGCAGCGCCTTGCCGTCGCCCATCATGCCCTCGAGCGTGAGGGTGTTGATGGCGCCCGCGAAGCGCTCCTTGGCGGTCTTCCGGCCGAGGACCACGTCCATGGCGAGGACGTTCTCCATGAAGTCGCCGTAGACGTGCCGGTGGATGCGGGCCGCGTAGTCCCGGGCCTCCTCATAGGTGGCGTGCGCGGTGTGGCCCTCCTGCCAGAGGAACTCCGAGGTGCGGAGGAACAGCCGGGGCCGCATCTCCCAGCGGACCACGTTGGCCCACTGGTTGATGAGCAGGGGCAGGTCGCGGTAGCTCTGCACCCACTTCGAGAAGTACTCGTTGATGATCGTCTCGGAGGTGGGCCGGACGACGACCGGCTCCTCCAGCTCCTTGCCGCCGCCGTGGGTGACGACGGCCAGTTCGGGGGCGAAGCCCTCGACGTGCTCGGCCTCCCTGGTCAGGTAGGACTGCGGGATGAAGAGGGGGAAGTACGCGTTCTGCGCACCCGCCTCCTTGATCCGGCGGTCCATGTCCTGCTGCATGTGCTCCCACAGGCCGTAGCCGTACGGCCGGATGACCATGGTGCCGCGCACCGGGCCGTTGTCGGCCAGCTCGGCCTTGTTGATCAGGTCCTGGTACCAGCGCGGGAAATCCTCCGCCTGGGGGGTGAGCACGGGAGCTTTTGCCATGGCGGAGATGGTACGGGGGTGTCACCCTGAAATGTGAATCGGAGGGTGCACGGGCTGACACGGGGGGCGCACGCAGGGTGCACGCAAGCACCCTCGCACAACCCCTGGACTCCGGGACGGATCGGCAGTTACCTGGCATCGGGGATCCCTGGCTCCCCGGGCCGCGGCCCGGGACCTTCGCCGGGGAATTCGGCTGAATGCACACGCTTCACGGGGGCGGATCAGGCGCAGGACGGCAACGGCTCTCGGCGGATTGGGGCGCATCGATGACACCCACGCTCGTGTCGCAGCACCACCTTCACCCCGCTTCCCCTCCCGGACTCCCGGGCTCCGCGCGAGCCCGGGACTGGGCGGAGATCCAGGAACGCATGCTGGTGCCGCTGTACGAGGCGGTGTACGAACGCCTGGAGGTCGGCCCGGCCACCCGCATGCTGGGCCTGGGCTGCGGCTCAGGACTGGCCCTGCTCATGGCGTCCGTACGCGGTGCGAGCGTCGCCGGGACCGACGCCCATCCGGAGCGGCTGGCCCTGGCACGGGAGCGCCTGCTCCCGGACGGGGGCGGGCCGGGCGGCCAGGCCCCCGCCCGCCTGCTGGGCGGCGCTCCGGACGAGGTCGCCGACCCCGCCGGCGCCCGGTTCAACCTGGTGACCGCCTTCGACCCGCACGCGTACGCCGGGGGCGATCTGGTGGTCGCGCTGGCGGAGGCCGCCGCGGCCGCGGAGCCCGGCACGGCGGTCGCGCTGGCCGGCTGGGGCCCCGCCGAGCGGTGCGCCACGGCGTCGGTGCTGCGCATCGCGTCCCGGCTCGCCGAACCGCTGCCCGCGCCCGGTGGCGGCCGGCAGCCGGGCGGCCGGGACGATCTGGAAGAGATGGCGCACCGGGCGGGACTGCGGCCGGACGGCTCGGGCCGGGTGGCCTGCCCGTTCGGGTACGCCGACATGGACAGCGCGGTACGGGGCCTGCTGTCGACCGGGCTGTTCGACGCGGCCGCCGAGGCCACGGACCAGGCGCAGGTCGAGAAGGAGCTGACCGAGGCCCTGCATCCGTACGCCCGCCCCGACGGCACGGTGCGGATGCCGAACGTCTTCCGCTATCTCATCGCCCGCGTCTGACGCGCCGGCGGGTGCGCCGCCCACGACGACGGCCGCGGCCGGGAACGGATCTCCCGGCCGCGGCCGTGTCGCGTCGTCAGATGCGCGTGAACGCGCCGCGGTGTGGGCCTACTTGTCCCCGGGCGGGAGCATGTCCCGGAATTCCTTGGGGAGTTCGAAGGAGCTCGCGTCCTCCCCCGCGCCGGGAAGGCCGAACGCCCCGCCCTGCTGGCTGCCCGCGCCCGCGGCCTTGCGCTGCGCCGCGGCCTGCTCCTCGGCCTTGCGCTTCATCGGGTTGCCACTGCGCTGTTTGCCCTTGGCCTGCTTCTGCTTCTTCTTCTGCCGGCCGGGGCCACCGCCCATGCCCGGCATCCCGGGCATCCCGGGCATGCCGCCGCCCTGGGCCATGCGCGACATCATCTTGCGGGCCTCGAAGAACCGCTCCACCAGGTTCTTCACGGCGCTGACGTCGACACCGGAACCACGGGCGATACGGGCGCGGCGCGAGCCGTTGATGATGTGCGGGTCATGGCGCTCGCCGGGCGTCATCGACTTGATGATCGCCGCGGTGCGGTCCACGTCCCGCTCGTCGAGGTTGTTGATCTGGTCCTTCATCTGGCCCATGCCGGGGAGCATGCCGAGAAGCTTGGAGATGGAGCCCATCTTGCGGACCTGCTCCATCTGGGCCAGGAAGTCGTCGAGCGTGAACTCCTTGGGTCCCTTCGCCAGCTTGGCGGCCATCTTCTCGGCCTCTTGCTGGCTGAAGGTCTGCTCGGCCTTCTCGATGAGGCTGAGCATGTCGCCCATGCCGAGGATGCGGGACGCCATGCGGTCCGGGTGGAACGCGTCGAAGTCGTCCAGCTTCTCGCCGTTGGAGGCGAACATGATCTGGCGGCCGGTGACGTGCGCGATGGACAGCGCGGCACCACCGCGGGCGTCGCCGTCGAGCTTGGAGAGCACGACGCCGTCGAAGCCGACGCCGTCGCGGAAGGCCTCGGCGGTGTTGACCGCGTCCTGACCGATCATCGCGTCGACGACGAAGAGGATCTCGTCCGGGCCGACCGCGTCACGGATGTCCGCGGCCTGCTGCATCATCTCGGCGTCGACACCGAGGCGGCCCGCGGTGTCGACGATCACCACGTCGTGCTGCTTGGAGCGGGCGAACTCGATGGAGTCCTTGGCGACCTGGACCGGGTCGCCCACGCCGTTGCCCGGCTCCGGGGCGAACACGGCGACCCCGGCGCGCTCGCCCACGACGCCGAGCTGGTTCACCGCGTTGGGGCGCTGGAGGTCGGCGGCGACGAGTACCGGGGTGTGGCCCTGCCCCTTCAGCCAGCGGCCCAGCTTTCCGGCGAGGGTGGTCTTACCGGCACCCTGCAGACCGGCGAGCATGATCACCGTCGGAGGCTGCTTGGCGAACCGCAGGCGGCGGGCCTCGCCGCCGAGGATGCCGATGAGCTCCTCGTTGACGATCTTGATGACCTGCTGGGCGGGGTTCAGCGCCTGGGAGACCTCGGCGCCGGTCGCGCGCTCCTTGATCTGCTTGATGAAGGACCGCACCACGGGCAGCGCGACGTCCGCCTCGAGCAGCGCGATACGGATCTCCCGCGCCGTGGCGTCGATGTCCGCCTCGGAGAGGCGGCCCTTGCCCCGGAGGTTCTTGAACGTCGCTGCGAGGCGGTCGGAAAGAGTGTCGAACACGGCGGTCGCGAATCCTCGGATCGGGGAGCGGTCGGGCAGATGACTCCCAAGGGTATCCGTACGGCCCGGGTGCGGTCTGCCCCGTACCGCACCGGGCCCCGCGCGGGGGACTCACCCCAGGGCGTTCTCCACGGCACGGGCGACCTGTGCCGCCTGTCCGTCCGGCAGCGGACCGCCGGCCGGATCCGTGACGTAGAACGCGTCGACCGCGTTCGCGCCGAGCGTGCTGACGTGGGCGCTGCGCACGCGGACGACCTCGGCGTCCAGCGCCCTGCCGATGCGGTGGAGCAGCCCGGGCGCGTCCTGGGCGCGCACCTCGATGACGGTGGCGAGCCGGGAGCCGGCCGGGGCGACGGTCACCCGCGGGGGCGGGGCCTCCACGCCGCGGCGGCGCGGGTAGGCGGCCTCGCGCTCGGCGAGACGGGCGGCGATGTCGAGGGAGCCGTTCAGCGCCCGGACCAGGTCGTTGCGCAGGCGGGCCGCCTGCGGCAGCGAGCCGTACTCGGCGGCCACCCGCCAGCTCAGCAGCAGCACCTCGCCCGGACGCCGCCCGTCGGAGCCCTGCGCGGCGACGGCGCCGGGCAGTTCGACGGCGCGCAGATCGGCGGCGCGGACGGTCAGCCGGTGCATGGCCAGGACTCCGGCGACCGCGGGCAGCACGCCCTTCTGATCGGGTACGGCGATGAGCAGTTCCACGCCGACCGGTTCGGGCCGGGCCTCCGCGTCGTCGGCGCCGGTCTCCTCCTCGCCGGGCAGGGCGGGTTCGGTGTGCGCGTGCAGGGCGAGAACGGGCCCGCCCGTGCGGTGGGCCTCGACGGCCAGACGCTCCTGCTCGGCCGTGGTCTCCTGGGGCGCCGCCTGCTCCTCGACGGGTTCGCCCGCGAGCACCGCGGTGACCCGTTTCACCAGATCGGCGACCAGCGAACCACGCCAGGCGCTCCAGGCCGCGGGCCCGGTGGCCAGCGCGTCGGCCTCGGTCAGGGCGTGCAGCAGCTCCAGGGTTCCGGTGCTGCCGACGGCCTGGGCGACCGAGGCGATCGTGGCCGGGTCGTCCAGGTCGCGCCGGGTCGCGGTCTCCACGAGCAGCAAGTGATGACGGACGAGCGCGGCCAGGACGGCGGTGTCGCCGCGGTCGAAGCCGATGCGGGTGGCCACGTCCTTGGCGATGACCTCGCCCGCCACCGAGTGGTCGCCGGGCCAGCCCTTGCCGATGTCGTGCAGCAGGGCCGCGACCAGCAGCAGGTCGGGGCGGCTGACCCGGCGGGTCAGCGCGGACGCCCGTACGGCGGTCTCCACCAGGTGCCGGTCGACGGTCCAGCGGTGGACCGCGTTGCGCTGCGGACGGCACCGTACGCGCTCCCAGTCCGGCAGGAACCGGGTGATCAGGCCCTCCGCCTCCAGCGCCTCCCACACCGGCACCGTGTGTGCCCCCGCACCGAGCAGGGTGACGAGCTGCTCGCGGGCCTCGGACGGCCACGGCACGGGCAGGGGGCGGGCGTGGGTCTCCCCCTGCCGGAGGCCGGGTGAGGCCATGCGCCGTACCGCGGGCAGCGAGAGCGGCAGTCCGGCCTGGGCCGCCGCTGCGGCGGCGCGCAGCGGGAGCACGGGGTCGCGGTCGGGGCGCGCGGTGCGGGCGAGCACCACCTCGCCGTCCTGTTCCACGACGCCCTCGGCGAGCGGCGTCCGCTCGTACTCGCCCTGCGGACGGCCCGTGCGGCCACGGCCGCCGAGCAGGGAGCGCAGCTTGGGCCGCGTCGCCCGGGCGCGCAGCACCCGTCCGACCTCGCGCCAGGTCACGTCCCCGGCGTACGCGATGCGGCGCGCGGCCTCGTACACCTGGCGCAGCAGCGCGTCGGCGTCCAGCAGGCCCAGACCGGCGGCCACCTGGTCCTGCTCCTGGAGGGCCAGCCGGTCGGTGGCCCGGCCGGTGGCCAGGTGCAGTGCGTCGCGTACGTCCAGCAGGTTCCGCCGCGCCGCCTCCAGTCCCTCGCGGGGCGCGTCGGCGAGCCAGGAGGCCGCGACGGCGCGCAGCGCGGTCACGTCCCGCAGGCCGCCCCGGGCCTCCTTGAGGTCCGGTTCCAGCAGGAACTGCAACTCGCCCTGGCGCTCGGCCCGTTCCTGGCACAGCTCCAGCAGTTCGGGCAGCCGCTTGGGGGCCTGGTTGCGCCAGTCGGCGAGGACGGCGGTGCGCATCCCGGCCGTCAGCCCGGCATCGCCCGCGACATGGCGGGCGTCGAGCAGGCCGAGCTGCACCTTGAGGTCCTCCCCCGCGGTCCTGCGGGCCTCGGCGGGGGTGCGGACGGAGTGGTCGAGGGCGAGCCCGAGGTCCCACACGGGGTACCAGAGGCGGTCGGCCAGGGCGGCCACGGCTGCGGCGTCCGCGCTGCCGTCGTGCAGAAGGAGCAGGTCGAGGTCGCTGCGCGGGGAGAGTTCGCCGCGGCCGTACCCCCCGACGGCCACGAGCGAGACACCGCCGAGGCCGGCGTCCCGGGCGCCCCGGTGGAGCAGCCCGGACAGCCAGTCGTCGGTGAGACCGGCCAGAGCAGCGCGGCGCGGCGGCCCCGCCTGCGCCTCCTCCTGGAGGAGACGCAGCCGGGCCGCCGCATAGCTGCCGGGTCCCGAGCCGGATGCTTCCCCCGTGGATCCGGGGCTCTGCTCGTCGAGGCCTTCCGCCGTCACTCGGGCTCCTAGTCCGGTCGGTTCCGGTCAGTTCCGGTCGGTCGGTGTCAGAGGGCGTCCGGGCCGCGTTCGCCGGTCCGCACACGGACCGCCGAGTCGACCGGGACGCTCCAGACCTTGCCGTCGCCGATCTTGCCGGTGCGCGCCGCCTTCACGACCACATCGATGAGCTGATCGGCGTCCGCGTCCTCGACCAGCACCTCGATGCGGATCTTCGGGACGAGGTCGACGGTGTACTCCGCACCGCGGTAGACCTCGGTGTGGCCGCGCTGCCGCCCGTAGCCACTGGCCTCGGTGACGGTCAGACCCTGAACACCGAAGGCCTGCAGCGCCTCCTTGATCTCGTCGAGCCGGTGCGGCTTCACGACTGCGGTGATGAGCTTCATGCGTCCACCTTCTTGTCCGCCGCGGCTGCGGCGCGGGCGTCCTGATTCGTGGCGGGGACGGCCTTACGGGCGACCGAGCCGCCGCCGGCTCCGCTGAAGTCGTACGCGGTCTCCGCGTGCTCGTCCTGGTCGATGCCGGAGACCTCGACGTCCTCGGAGACCCGCATGCCGATCACCTTGTCGACGGCGAAGGCGAGGATCGCGGAGACGAGCAGAGAGTATGCGAGGACGGCGAAGACGCCCGTCGCCTGCTTGCCGAGCTGGTCGAGACCGCCGCCGTAGAACAGGCCCTTGGCGTCGGACTGGACACCGCCGGTGGCGAAGAAGCCCACCAGCAGGGAGCCGACGACACCGCCGACGAGGTGGACACCGACGACGTCGAGGGAGTCGTCGTAGTTGAGGCGGTACTTCAGGCCCACGGCCATGGCGCACAGGACACCGGCGATCGCGCCGACTGCGATCGCGCCGAGCGGGCTGACGGAGCCACCCGCCGGGGTGATGGCCACCAGACCCGCGACCGCGCCGGACGCCGCGCCAAGGGTGGTGAACGCGCCGTGGCGGATCTTCTCGTACGCGAGCCAGGCCAGCATCGCGGCGGCGGTGGCGACCTGGGTGTTGACGAACATCACCGCGCCCACGCCGTCGTCGTTGCCCAGCCAGGAACCGGCGTTGAAGCCGAACCAGCCGAACCACAGCAGACCGGCGCCGAGCATCACCAGCGGCAGGCTGTGCGGCCGCATCGGGTCCTTCTTGAAGCCGACGCGCTTGCCGATCACCAGGATCACACCGAGGGCCGCGGCACCTGCGTTGATGTGGACCGCCGTACCGCCCGCGAAGTCGATGACGCCCATCTCGAAGAGCCAGCCGCCCGCGCCCCAGACCCAGTGCGCGACCGGGAAGTAGACGACGGTCACCCACAGGGCGATGAAGAGCGCCCAGGCGGTGAACTTCACCCGGTCCGCGAGCGCACCGCTGATGAGGGCGGGCGTGATGATCGCGAACATGAGCTGGAAGACCGCGAACACGTAGATCGGGATCGTGTAGCCGTCCCAGAGCTGGGTGAGGCCGATGCCGCTCAGTCCGACGTAGTCGCTGGACCAGCCGATGAGGCTTCCGGAGTCGGTGCCGAAGGCGAGGCTGAAGCCGTACAGCACCCACAGGATGGTGACGATCCCCAGGCTGATGAAGCTCATCATCAGCATGTTCAGGGTGCTCTTGACGCGGACCATGCCTCCGTAGAAGAAGGCGAGGGCCGGGGTCATGAGCATCACCAGCGCGGAGCAGATGAGCATGAATCCGGTGTTGGCGGCAGACAACTGGGGAGCGTCTGCGGCGAGTGTGGTGATGCCTGAGGGCATCGGCGTCTCCTCGTCGTCGTGCGGCCCGTGCGGGCGGAGCCTGAAGCGGAGGGGGGTGGGCCGGTTATGCGCCTCGACATTGACGCAGGCCGGTTTCAGTCGATGCCGCACGGTGTTTCGCCGCCGTGACGAAGAGCGTGGGTGTGTTACGCGCGGATGAACTGCCGGTGGTCCGCGGGGCACCGCCGATACTCTGCCGCGAGCACGCGGCATTGCGGCGATGGCCAACCGGCTGACCTGCGGAAAAGGAGCCGGTTGGGCGTACGGGAGCGATGCTGCCCGGCGCGTGGGCGCGGCGCGGAGTAACGGCGCGGTGACGCCGGGGAAGGCCTGGGCGGGCTCCCGTAACGCGGGGACCGGGCAGGCTCGCGTAACGCAGGCGCCGGGCAGGCTCGCGTAACGCGGGACGCGCTCCCGTGACGTGGAAATCGGCCGCCCGGGCGTTCGGGAGCGCCCGGTCAGACCGCCTGGGCGGTCTCGACGCAGTCCGGAAGGTGCAGCGCGAGCTGATCGGCGACGTGGACGACCTCGGCCACGTCCGCATAGTCGCGGGCCGCGGTGTCCACGGTCTTCCGCAGCCGGGTGTTCACCCGCTCCGAGCGCACCCGCCTTGCGACGGACAGGGCCTTCTCGGCCGCGGCCGCCGACTGCTCGGGCTCCTTCTCCAGCAGATGGACGGTGGCCATGCCGATGAGGTTCAGGGCGTACGAGCGCTGGTGGATGTCGTCCTTGCCGAACAGCTCGACGGCCCGCTCCATCTCCGGCCGGGCGAGCGAGGCGTACGTCGGGCTGCGCCCGGCCACATAGGCCAGGTCGCGGTAGGAGTGCGCGTTCTCCGCGTGGAGTTCGGCCTCGGAGAAGAACCGGATCCAGTCCGGGTCGTGCTCCTCCGCCCCGGAGATGTCGGCGAAGGTGTCCTGCGCCATGCGGACGGCGCGATGGCACTTGTTGGGCTGGCCCATGTTGGCGTACGCCCGGGCCTCCATCGCATACAGCATCGCCTGGGTCCGCGCGGTCGAGCAGTCCCGGCTGCCGTACTGCGCGAGGTGGATGAGCTCCAGGGCGTCGTCCGGCCGCCCGACATGGATCATCTGACGGCTCATGTTGGACAGCACATAGGAGCCGAGCGGCTTGTCCCCCGCCTCCTTGGAGGCGTGCAGGGCGAGGACGAAGTACTTCTGGGCGGTGGGCTGGAGACCGACGTCGTAGCTCATCCAGCCCGCCAGCTCGGCCAGTTCGGCCGCGACCTTGAACAGGCGGGCCGAGACCGCATCGGACTGGGGTTCCTGCAGCAGATCGGTGACTTCGTGGAGCTGGCCCACCACCGCCTTGCGGCGCAGCCCGCCGCCGCACTGGGCGTCCCACTGGCGGAACATCCTGGTGGTGGCCTCGAGGAGATCCAGCTCCGGCCCGGACAGCTTGGTGGTCCGGCGCGCGGCGGCCTGAGCGGCCAGCACCGGGACATCGGCCGGCGCACCGGGAGGGGTGGGCACCAGCCAGCGCTGCATCGGCTCGATGAGGGCGGGGCCGGCCGCGAGGGCGAGGGAGGTGCCGAGGAAGCCACGCCGCGCCAGCATCAGATCGCTGCGCGAGAACTCGCTGATCAGCTCGACCGTCTGCCGGCCGGCCCACGGGAGGTCGACGCCCGACACGGAGGGTGACTGGTGGGCGGCGCGCAGGCCGATCTCCTCGATGGCGACGACGCAGCCGAAGCGCTCGGAGAACAGCTCGGAGAGGATCCGCGGAATCGGCTCGCGCGGCTGCTCGCCGTCGAGCCAGCGGCGCACGCGGGAGGTGTCCGTGCTGATGTGGTGGGCGCCCATCTGGCGGGCGCGGCGGTTGACCTGGCGCGCCAGTTCGCCCTTCGACCAGCCACTGCGCACGAACCACGAACCGAGCTGCTCATTGGGGCGCTTGTCGACGCTCGACCCGCTACCGCCGTTGCCGCTCACCGGAACGCCCCCAACCCACACTTCGACGTCGTCCGCGAACCGTCCCCAGGATGCCGCCTTCTGCGGCGTCCTGTCCCGTGAAGTGGCCTGCGAGGAGGGCGGGGAGACGGGGCGTCATGCCACCGGCATACCCAACAGCGGGTGCACTCACGGGAGTTCGTGCACTCAAAGTAATCCCGCGATCACCGTGCTCGCGAGGCGATTCCCGGAATCGCCACCATTCGCCACCCCTTCGAATGAACTCACCCGCAGCGCTTCGCGATTCACTTGACACAAGGCGACGAGAAGGGGGCGGAGAGGCGCACACGGGAGCGCACGCTCCGACGCACACCACCCGCTGAGCCACGCCACGCCGCCGCAGACGCGGGATGACAACGGACGGTCACGGCGAGACTCCATGACGTAACCATCGGCGACAGTGACCCGTTGGAGGGAGCATGGGCTTCACGATCGGCGGCATCCGCGACATGCGGTCCGGCTCACGCAGGCGTGCCCGTGCGACCGAGTGCACGGCCGTGGCGGAGTACACCGGCCTCTGGGGATGGGACGTCGCCCCCGGCGCCCGCGCGAAGCGCGGCCCCGGTGACGGCGACGGAGAGTGCTCCTGCGGGGCGCCCGACTGTCCCCGTCCCGGCGCCCACCCGCTGGACTTCGCGCCCGAGGTGAAGGCGGGCGCCACGCTCGGCGAGGTCACCGCCGCCTGGGCCGAGGTGCCGGGCGCCGCCGTGCTCCTGCCGGTGGGCCGGTCGTTCGAGGTGATCGAGGTCGCCGAGACGGCGGGGCGGCACGCCCTGGTCCGCCTCGAGCGGATGGGGCTGCCTCTGGGCCCCGTCACCGTCACTCCGCACGGCAGGGCGCAGTTCTTCGTCGCCCCCGGCGGCGCGGCCGAACTCCCCGAACTGCTCTACCGGATGGGCTGGGACGACACCGGCCTGGACCTGCACGGCATCGGCGCCGGCAGCCACATCACGGCACCGCCGTCCGACCTGGCGGGCCTCGGACCGGTGCGCTGGTTGCGCCCGCCGACCCTCGACACCGCGGGCCGGCCGCCGCAGGCACGGCTGCTGCTGGGCACGCTCGCGTACGTCTGTCACCGCTCGGCCGCCTGACGCCACCCCGGCCCGGCCCCCTCACGGCGCCGCCCCCCTCACGGCGTCGGCGCTCTCGCCGGCACCGGCACCCTCATCCGGCCCGTCGACGCGGAACGGCCGGGCCCCGTCGCGTCGTTCATCCGCGACGGGGCCCGGCCGGAGCCGCTCCCCTACGTGGGGCTCAGTCGCCGATCAGGGCGTCCACGAACGCCTCGGGCTCGAACGGCGCGAGATCGTCGGCACCCTCGCCCAGTCCGACCAGCTTCACCGGCACACCCAGCTCCCGCTGCACGGCCACGACGATGCCGCCCTTGGCGGTGCCGTCCAGCTTGGTGAGCGCGATCCCCGTGATGTCCACGACCTCGGCGAAGACCCGCGCCTGCACCAGGCCGTTCTGTCCGGTGGTGGCGTCGAGCACGAGCAGGACCTCGCTGACCGGGCCCTGCTTCTCCACGACCCGCTTGACCTTGCCCAGCTCGTCCATCAGGCCGGTCTTGGTGTGCAGGCGGCCGGCGGTGTCGATGAGGACGACGTCCGCGCCCTCGGCGATGCCTTCCTTCACCGCGTCGAAGGCGACCGACGCGGGGTCGCCGGCCTCGGGCCCGCGGACCGTACGGGCGCCCACCCGCTCGCCCCAGGTCTGGAGCTGGTCGGCCGCGGCGGCGCGGAAGGTGTCGGCCGCGCCGAGGACGACACTGCGCCCGTCGGCGATGAGCACCCGGGCCAGCTTGCCGGTGGTGGTGGTCTTCCCGGTGCCGTTGACTCCGACGACCATGACGATGCCCGGGACCTCGTCACCGTCGGCGCCCCCCACCGAACCGTCGGTGTGGACGGAGCGGTCCGCCTCGGTTCCGATCAGGTTGAGCAGTTCCTCGCGCAGCAGTCCGCGCAGTTCCTCGGGCGTCCGCGTACCGAGCACCTTGACGCGCTCACGCAGCCGCTCGACCAGTTCCTGGGTCGGGGCGACGCCGACGTCGGCGGTCAGCAGCGTGTCCTCGATCTCCTCCCATGTGTCCTCGTCGAGGTGCTCGCGGGAGAGGAGGCTGAGCAGTCCCTTGCCCAGGGTCGTCTGGGACCGGGAGAGCCGGGCCCGCAGCCGTACGAGGCGGCCGGCGGTGGGCTCGGGGACCTCGACCGGCGGGACCGGCTCGGTGACGATCGGCGCCCCGGGGGCCGGGGCCTCGGCCTCCGCCTCGGGGAGGCCGACTTCCTCGATGGTGCGGCGTGGTTCGTCGTGCGGGGTCTCGGCCTCGTCGCCGACATGCGGTTCGGCGGGAGGCGCGGTGATGGTGGGCGTACTGGACGGGCTCTCGGGCTTCTTCTTCCGGCGGCTGCCGATCACGAGCCCGCTGATCGCGCCGAGCGCGATCACGGCGATGACTACAGCAAGGATGACGGTGTCCATAACGGACCCAGTATCGGCCACCCGGCCGCGTTGGCGAGCCCTCGGGGACCCGCGGGCGCAAACGTGGCAAATCGCACGCCATGGCCGCACACCCGTGCCCCCTACACTGGTTCGGGGCCGAGCGGCGCACCTGGTGCCCTCCCGGCCCTTTTCCCTGCCCCCACCAGGCCGTTCAACCGCCGCGAACCGCTACGGAGCCGCTTCTTCATGGGCACCACCGCGCCCCCTCCCCCGCCCACGCCCGAGACCGACCGCACCGTCGAGACCCGCGGTATCGAACCCGTACCCGACCGCGAGCGCGGTGGACGGGTCCGCGAGCTCTTCCCGACCTGGGTGGCGGCGAACATCTCCGTCCTCCTGCTCACCATGGGCGCCGGGCTGGTGGTGTTCAACGGGCTGAACCTCTGGCAGGTGCTGCTGGTCGGCGCCTGCGCCTCCGCCGTCTCGTACGGGATGGTCGGCCTGCTGTCCGTGTCGGGGAAGTGGGGCGGTGCGCCCGGGCTGATGCTGTCGCGCGCGACCTTCGGCGTCCGCGGCAACTACTTCCCGGGGGCGATCATCTGGGTCGCCCGGTTCGGCTGGGAGACGATCAACGCCGTCACCGGCTCGTACGCCATCCTGACCGTGCTGGACCTGGTCTTCGGCATCGAGAGCGGCGGCGTCCTGATCGCCGTGACGCTCGTCGCCTTCGTGGCCTGCACGTTCCTGGTGAGCGGCATGGGGCGCAAGGTGCTGGCGGTGTGCAACACCTGGTCGACATATCTCTTCGGCGCCTTCAGCGTCCTGGTGCTGGGCTACCTCGTCACGCACGTCGACTGGCACGAGGTCCTCTCCCGGCCCGCGGGCAGCGCCTCCCTGCTGGTGGCCGGAGTCGGCACCATCGCGGCGGGCGGGATCAGCTGGGTTCCCTCGGGCCCGGACTTCACGCGCTATCTGCCGCACCGCGCCTCCGGCCGCAGGATCGCCGGTGTGACGGTCTCCGGCGCGGCCCTGGTGGTGGTCCCCATGGTGGCGATGGGCGGGGTGATGGCGGCGATCACACCCGATCTGGCCACGGCGAAGGACCCGGTCTCGTTCCTGGGCGATGTTCTCCCCGCCTGGCTGGCCGTTCCGTATCTGCTGACCGCCCTGGTCGGGATGCTGCTGATCAACAGCCTGTCGATGTACTCGGCCGGGTTCACGGCGCAGACGATGGGCGTCCGGCTGCCGCGGGCGCTCGCGGTGAGCGTCAACGCCGTCATCAGCCTCGTCGGCGGACTGTTCCTGATGCTCGTGGCCAAGAGCTTCCTCGACTCCTTCATCACGTTCCTGACCCTGCTGGCCGTCTCCTTCTCCGCCTGGATCGGCGTCTACGGCGTCGACATGGCACGCCGCCGGCGCAAGGCGGTGCGGTACGACGCGAGCGGCCTCATGGACACCGGCCGCACCAGCCGCTACTGGTACCGGGGCGGCTTCTGCTGGCAGGCGCTGACGGCCTGGGGCATCGCGCTCGCGGCCGGGGTCTGTCTCACGAAGCTGGAGTGGTTCACCGGCCCGCTGGCCACCACCTGGATCGGCCGGAACGGTCTGGGCTGGGCGGCGACCATCGCCCTGGCCGCGGCGGTCTTCGCGGTCCTGCCGGCACCTCGGGAGAACGCTCCTGCCGGACCCGTGGAGGAGGGCGCGCCCGCCGAGGACGCCACCCCGGCCGCCGTGCGCTGAGTCCGCCGGCCGCACCCCTGGATATCTGACGCATCGTCAACTACCGTCCCCTCGCCCGCTCACCGCGCAGGCGAAGGGGGACGTCCGTCATGCCCGTCACCGTCGTACGGTTCAACCTCGTCGACCCCGGCGCCTCGCCGGAGTCGCTGTCCAGGCGCTACCGCGCCGCCGTGGAGATGGCCGCCTACGCCGACGACCGCGGGGTCACCATGATCCAGACCGAGGAGCATCACGGCGCCGAGAACGGCTGGCTGCCCTCGCCCCTGGTCTTCGCCGGCGCCCTCCTCGGCACGACCCGCCGCCTCGCCGTCACCGTCTCGGCGCTCATCGCCCCGCTCTACGACCCGCTGCGCCTGGCCGAGGACCTCGCCGTGCTCGACCTCACCAGCGCCGGGCGGATCATGGCGGTGGCGGGCATCGGCTACCGGCAGGAGGAGTACGCGATGCTGGGCCGCCCCTGGGAGCGGCGCGGCCGGCTCCAGGACGAGGCGCTGGAGACGCTGCTGACGGCGTGGACGGGCGAGCCGTTCACGTACGAGGGCCGCACGGTCCGCGTCACCCCCCGCCCGTACACCCGGCCCCATCCGCTGCTCCTGGTCGGCGGCAGCTCCCGGGCGGCGGCACGGCGCGCGGCCCGCCTCGCGCTGCCCTTCTTCCCGAGCGCGCATCTGCCGGAGCTGGAGGCGTACTACCACGCCTGCCGCGAGGAGTTCGGGACCGAGGGCTGGTGCATGATGCCGCCCGCCCGGACCCCGCTGCTGCACATCGCGGAGGACCCGGACCGCGCGTGGGCGCTGTACGGCGAACATCTGCTGCACGAGGCGCGGACGTACGCGTCCTGGCAGTCCGGCGGCGGCATCCGCTCGGCCGTGCGCTCTCACGCGGACACGGTCGAGGGGCTGCGCCGCGAAGGCGTCCACCGCATCCTCACCCCCGACGCGTGCGTGGACCTCGCCGGTTCCGAGGACGGCGCGGGGAGCCTGGTGCTGCATCCGCTGTGCGGCGGGATGCCGGTGGACGAGGGCTGGCGCAGTCTGCATCTGTTCGGCGAAAAGGTACTGCCCCGGCTCCAGGGATGAGCCGGGGCAGCGACCTGCCACGAGGAGTGGGCGGCGGGGGGGTCAGCCCATCTCCTCCAACGCCTTGCCCTTGGTCTCCGGCACCCACTTGAGGATGAACGGAACCGAGAGCAGGGCGAAGACCGTGTAGATCACGTACGCGCCGGAGAGGTTCCAGTCCGAGAGGGACGGGAAGCTCACGGTGATCAGCCAGTTGGCGACCCATTGGGCCGATGCGGCCACGCCGAGAGCGGCGGCACGGATCCGGTTGGGGAACATCTCGCCGAGCAGCACCCAGACCACCACGCCCCAGGAGAGGGCGAAGAACAGCACGAAGGCGTGGGCGGCGACGAGCGCCACCGTGCCCTGCAGGTCGGGCATGGAGATGTCGGTGCCGCTGCCGGTCTTGTAGGAGAACGCCCAGGCGGCCGTGGAGAGCGAGAGCGCCATGCCGCCGGAGCCGATGAGGGCGAGCGGCTTGCGGCCGATCCGGTCGACGAAGACCATCGCGATGACGGTGCCGATGATGTTGATGATCGACGTGGTGAAGCTGTAGAAGAACGAGCTGCTCGGGTCGATGCCGACGGACTGCCACAGCGACGACGAGTAGTAGAAGATCACGTTGATGCCGACGAGCTGCTGGAAGACCGAGAGGCCGATACCGATCCAGACGATGGGCAGCAGCCCGCGGCGGCCGAGCAGGTCCTTGAAGGTGGACTTGTGCTCGGTGCGCATCGCCGTCTCGATCTCGGCGACTCGGGTGTCGAGGTCCACGCTCTTGCCCTCGACCTCCGCCAGGACCTTGCGCGCCTCCTCGGTGCGGCCGGCGGATATCAGGAAGCGGGGGGACTCCGGGATCGCGAAGGACAGCACGCCGTAGAGGACGGCGGGGATCACCATGACGCCGAGCATCCACTGCCAGGCCTCGAACCCGGCCAGTTCGCCGCGCTGTTCACCGTCGGCGGCGTTCAGCACACCCCAGTTGACGAGCTGGGAGACGGCGATGCCGATGACGATGGCGGCCTGCTGGAAGGACGCGAGCCTGCCGCGGTACGCGGGCGGGGCGACCTCGGCGATGTAGGCCGGGCCGATCACCGACGCCATACCGATGGCGACGCCGCCGAACACCCGCCACATCGCCAGGTCCCAGAGCGCGAACGGTACGGCGGACCCGATGGCGCTGACCGTGAAGAGCACGGCCGCGATCTGCATCACACGGATACGGCCGATGCGGTCGGCGAGGCGGCCCGCGGTGGCGGCACCGGCGGCGCAGCCGATGAGCGCGGCCGCGATGACCTGGGCAAGGGCTTCGGAGCCGACGCCGAACCTGCCCCGGATGGCCTCGACGGCACCGTTGATGACCGAGCTGTCGTATCCGAAGAGGAACCCGCCCATCGCTGCGGCGGCCGTGATGAAGATGACGTGGCCGAGATGCTCCGGGCGGGCCTTGCGCCCTTCGGTCTGCGGTGGCTGCGCGGTGGTGGTCAACGTGTACTCCTTGGCCCGGCAGCGCCGCCGGGTCTGGGGGTCGGACCCTTCTGATGGCACGCGGACATGGATGCGCCACCACTTGAAGGTAAAAGCAACGTTGCAGAGACTATGCCTTCAAGTTTCGAAGTCAATAGACCAAAGCAAAAGAAGGCCGCTGACGCGATGTGAAGATTTCGTTCAATACTTGAAGTTGATCACCGCAGGCGCTGGCTGATGACCTTCGAGACGCCGTCACCCTGCATCGACACGCCGTACAGCGCGTCCGCGACCTCCATGGTCCGCTTCTGATGGGTGATCACGATGAGCTGGGAGCTCTCCTGCAGCTCCTCCATGATGCGGATCAGCCGCTGCAGATTGGTGTCGTCGAGCGCGGCCTCGACCTCGTCCATCACATAGAACGGGCTCGGCCTGGCCTTGAAGATGGACACCAGCATCGCCACGGCGGTCAACGACCGCTCACCGCCCGAGAGGAGCGAGAGCCGCTTGACCTTCTTGCCCGGCGGACGGGCCTCGACGTCCACGCCCGTGGTGAGCATGTTGTCGGGATCCGTCAGGATGAGACGCCCCTCACCCCCGGGGAACAAACGGGAGAAAACCCCCTCGAACTCCCGGGCGGTGTCCCGGTACGCCTCGGTGAAGACCTGCTCGACCCGCTCGTCGACCTCCTTCACCACCTGAAGGAGGTCGGCCCGGGTCTTCTTCAGGTCCTCGAGCTGCTCGCTGAGGAACTTGTGGCGTTCCTCCAGCGCCGCGAACTCCTCCAGCGCCAGCGGATTGACCTTGCCGAGCTGCTGGTACGCCCGCTCCGCGGCCTTGAGCCGCTTCTCCTGCTGCCCACGGACATAAGGAACGGGCTGGTTGCGCGGATGCTCCGGGTCCTCCGGCAGCTCCTCGCCCTCGGCCGGCGGTGACGGCGGTACGAGCTGCTCGGGACCGTACTCGGCGATGAGCCCCGCCGGTTCGACACCCAGCTCCTCCAGTGCCTTGGTCTCCAGCTGCTCGATCTTCATCCGCTTCTCGGCGCCCAGCACCTCACCGCGGTGCACCGAGTCCGTCAGCTTGTCCAGCTCGCCCTTCAGATCCCGCCCGTGGTTACGCTCGGCCGTCAGCTCCTGTTCCCGCTCGGCCTTGGCGCGCTCGGCCGCCGCCCGCTCCTCCTCGGCACGTACGAGCGAGACCTCGACATGGGCGAGCAACTGCCGGGCGCCGTCCGCGACCGCCGAGGCGACCTCGGTCTCATGGCGCATCCGGGCCCGCCGCTGCTCCGCGCGCGCCCGCGCCTCGCGCTCGGCGCGCGCCGCCCGGTCCAGCGAATCCGCCCTCCCGGCAAGGCCCTTGACCCGCTCCTCGTGGGTACGGACCTGCAGCCGCGCCTCCATCTCGGTCTGCCGCGCGTTGGCGCCGTCGGCCGCGAGCCGGTCCCGCGCCGAGGTGTCGGGCTCCTCCTCGGCCGGCGCCTCCTCAGCGGTGCGCAGCCGCTCGGCCAGCTCCTCGGCCTCCTCGGTCGCACGGACGAGCGCCTCCTCGGCCTTCGCCGCGGCCGCGGTCATGCGCTCGGCCTCGCCCGCCGCGCCACGCGCCTGCCCGGCGAGCCGGCCGAGCGACTGGGCGACGGCCGACTTCTCCCGGTCGGCCGCGCTGCGCTGCGCCGCCAGCTCCTCGACGAGCGCCGCGCTCGCGGCGCGCTGCTCACTCGCACGGTGCTGCGCCTGCGCCAGCTCCTCGCACCGTACGGCCAGGTCCTCGAGTTCGGCCGCCGCCTCGTCGACGGACGCCTGCACCTCCAGCAGGCTCGGCGCACCGGCCGAGCCGCCCTGCGCGAAGTGCGCGCCCAGCACGTCGCCTTCGGCGGTGACGGCGATGAGCCCGGGACTCGCGGCGAGAAGGTCCTCGGCGTCCTCCAGGGTTCCGACGACCACCACGTCGCGCAGCAGCCGGCGCAGGGCGGGCATCAGGTCCGCGTGACCCCGGACGAGATCGTGGGCGTAGGGCGGGTGGCCGGCGGTGGGCCCGGAGTCCGCGGCGTCGTCGTGCGGTGCCCCGGGGCCGCCGGGCCGGGGTGCGTCGGACCGCTGACCGGGCAGCCCGCCCTGCGCAGCGGCAGCATCGCCGTCACCGCCGCCCCCGGGCCCGGCCTCCCCGGAACGGGGCGCGCCGAGCGTCCCCTCCCCCGGGCGGGCGGAGGGGTGCGGACCGCCGGTGGGCCGCGAGGAAGGGCCGCCGTCGCCGGTCGAGGCACCGGCCGCGGAGGTGCCCTCCGGGTCCGGGTGTCCCGTCACCGCCGGGTACGTACGAGCCTCCGCGGAGGCCGGCCGGTCCCCGTACCCGCCGTCGGGGTCGTCGTCGGGGCGCGTGTGCGGAGCCCCGTGGCCGTCGCCCGGCGCCGTTCCGGCGCGGCCGGAAACGGACGTGACACCGTCCGCGGCCTCTGCTGCGGACCCGGGAGCGGCGGTGCCCTGGGCACCTACGCCCACCCGGCCCCCCGCACCGCCGGAGTCCGGGGCCTGACCGGGAACCCGCCCGCTGCCGGACGGCCCCGCTGCGGACGCGTACGCCGTCGCGACGGAGCCGGGCTCCGGAACGGCGGCCAGCAGAATCGCCGCCCGGCCCGCGTCCTGCTTCCGCAGGAGCCGGATCGCCTCGGCGGCGGTGGCCGGGTCCGCGACGGCGACGGCATCGGCGGCGGCACCGAGGGCGGCGGCGACCGGCACCTCGTAGCCGGGTGTGACGGTCAGCAGCTCCGCGGCCGGGCCCAGCAGGCCGCTCAGCCGGTCGGCGGCGGCCAGCAGCGCGCCCGTACCGTCCTTGCGGCGCAGGCCCATGGCCAGGGCGTCGTGCCGCGCCGAGGTCGCCGCGCGCTTGCGCTCGGCGGCGGTGGCCGCCTCCCGTGCCTCGCTCAGCGCGGTCTCGGCCGCGGCGAGGTCACGCTTGGCCTGGTCGTGGCGCCCGGCCAACTCGGCATCGCCCGCGTCCAGTCCGTCGACCTCGGCCTTGAGATGCTCGTACTCCTCCTGGGCGGCCACCGCGCGCTCCTGCGCCTCGTCGCGCGCGCTCGCCAGCCGGTCGATCTCGGCCTGAGCGGAACCGGCCCGGCTGCGGGCGGCGTTGACCTGGCCGTGGAGCCGGGCCAGCCCTTCACGGCGGTCGGCGATGGCGCGGGCGACGTCCTTCAGACGCCGCTCCTCCATCGCCAACTCGCGCTCCAGTTCGGCCCGGTGGGCGACCGTGTCCTCCAGGGCCCGGGTCGCCGCCTCCAGCGCGGCCTCCAGCTCCGCCTCCTGCCCGCGGATCCTGGCGGCCTCGCGCTCCATGTCCTCCGGATCACGACCGCGCCGCTCCTCCGGGGGCGCGGCGGACGCGCTCTTCACCCGGGCGTCGGCCAGGCTGATGGTGCCGCGCGCCCGCTCGGCGAGCTGCGACAGCTCGTACCAGGTCTGCTGCGCCTGCTGGAGACGCGGGGTGAGCCGGCGGACCTCGTCCTCGAGGGCGGACTCGCGCTGCAACGCCGACCGCAACTGCGCCTCCGCCGCCTCCTTGCGCTCCTTGAGCGCCGCCTCGTCGGCGACCTCGGTACGCAGCGCCTCGCGCAGTGCCACCAGGTCGTCGGCCAGCAGCCGGAGGCGCGCGTCGCGGAGGTCGGCCTGGATGACGGCGGCCCGCCGGGCGACCGCGGCCTGACGTCCGAGCGGCTTCAGCTGCCGCCGCAGCTCGTCGGTGAGGTCCTGGACGCGCGCGAGGTTGGCCTGCATCGCGTCCAGCTTCCGCAGCGCCTTCTCCTTGCGCTTGCGGTGCTTGAGGACGCCCGCCGCCTCCTCGATGAAGGCCCTGCGGCCCATCGGGTCGGCGTGCAGGACGGAGTCGAGCTGACCCTGGCCGACGATGACGTGCATCTCGCGGCCGATACCGGAATCGGAGAGCAATTCCTGGATATCGAGAAGGCGGCAGGTGTCCCCGTTGATCTGGTATTCGCTGCCGCCGTTGCGGAACATGATCCGCGTAATGGTGACTTCGGCATAATCGATGGGGAGAGCGCCGTCGGCGTTGTCGATCGTCAGCGAGACCTCGGCGCGTCCGAGCGGGGGACGGCCGGTGGTCCCGGCGAAGATCACGTCCTCCATCTTGCCGCCGCGCAGCGATTTCGCACCCTGCTCGCCCATGACCCAGGACAGGGCGTCCACGACATTGGACTTACCCGAGCCGTTCGGGCCCACGACACAGGTGATGCCGGGCTCGAACCGCAGCGTCGTGGCCGACGCGAAGGACTTGAACCCGCGCAGGGTCAGGCTCTTGAGGTGCACGCCGTCGGACTCTACCTTTGCGCTCGGGTGTCTCCGGAGAGTTTCACCGGAGGATACGCAGGGCACATCCTTCGGTAAGGGAGGCGCCCTACGGATGACCGGGCGGAAAGGAAAGAAGGGACGCCGAAGCGTCCCTTGCAGATTCTTGAGCGGCTGACGTTGCAGCCCGACCGGCCGATGACGATGGCTGAGGTCAGGTCAGCGCAGGCTCCGCCTTGGGTACGTCGATGTCGATGCCGTCGAGCAGCGAGTCGCCGTGGTGAGCGGCAGCTGCGAGCGCGTCGTTCTCGGCCTGAATCCGTACGAGCTCGGATTCGAGGTCCTGTACACGCTGCTGCAGCCGTCGCATCTCGGCGAGGAGTCGCGGGTCGGATCCGCCGACGTAACCGAGAAGCGCCTTTGCCATGATGGATGGTCCTCCACAAATGAGTGACCGACCGATGCGGTGTGGGTCGTGAGGGAATGTCGCACCCGCGATGTCTGCCATCACCGTTGTTCACAATGTCAAACAGGTAGGGTGCGCGGGGATTCCAGCGTCTCACCAAATGGTTGGACGGTCAACACGATCACACGCCGTACGGCCGGGCGGCCTGGTGGCGCGCGGCGGCTGCGTGCGCGGCGCTGCTCACTCCAGGAGGCCCGTGGCGCGTGGAGATCATCCTTACGGCCGCAGCTTTCCATGACCACGCGTTCTTGGCAACCACCAGGTCATCCCGCCCCCACGCACATGACAGCAGCATTTCGTGCCCCGGTGGACGCCCGTACGGGAGGCCGTGGAGCGCGGTGTCGATCAGTGGATCTCGAAGCCCTGGTACCCGCCCCGCGGAATGTCCCAGATATCCGTCACACCGCTGACGTGCCCGGGCGTGTCGCCGGCACGCAGCCAGTCCAGCAGCCTCTCGCAGCCGTCGCGCGAGCCCTCGGCGACGACCTGGACGCGGCCGTCGTAGAGGTTCGAGGCGAAGCCTGAGAGACCACCGATCTCGAGAGCCTCCGCTCGGGTGAACCAGCGGAAGCCGACGCCCTGAACACGGCCACGGACCCACGCCGTGAGCCGGACATCTTCGCTCATGTCACCACGCTAACCGGCCATTTACTCAAGAAGCACACCGGCCCCACCTGTGATGCCGTACAGTGCCCCGCGAACAAACAGCTCACTCATCCGAGTGAAACACGGTGTCTCCAACGCATGTGGAGGAAGGCAGCGATGGGCCGCCACCGACGCACTGCTTCCGCGCCCCCACCGAGGAACGGCGCCGGCCGGCACCGAGGTGCCCGCCGCGGCTACGCGCCTGTACGCACGGGTCTCCTCGGCGCTTCGGCCGCCATGGCGGTGGGAGCAGTTGCCATGGCCTCCGGGCTGGTCCCGGGAGGCGACGAGTACACGGTCGGCGGTGCCGCCGGCCACGGCAGCCAGGTGGAGACCGGGGGCATACCCGGCTTCGATCCGCAGGGCACCGCGTCCACGGCGCCCACCAGCCGCCCGTCGAGCCCGATCGGCCGCGGCAACGACCCCACGAGCTCACCGAGCTCGATCCCGTCCCGCTCGCACCGTCCGGAGAAGCCCTCCGAACCGACGAAGCGGCCGTCCGACCCCTCGGACGAGGACAGCAAGCCGTCCTCGTCGTCCCGCCCGCCCGAGAACCGGCCGGAGAAGCCCGGGAGCGGCGGATCCGGATCGGAGTCCTCCGCCGAGGCCAAGGTGCTGAGCCTGGTCAACAAGGAGCGCAAGGAAGCCGGTTGCCGTCCCGTGAAGCGCGACAAGGACCTCGCGGACCTGGCCGAGACCTTCAGCGAGGACATGGCCGACCGCGACTTCTTCGACCACACCGACCCGGATGGGGAGAACCCCTGGGACCGTGCGGACGTCCTCGGGATCCTCGGCCTGGGCGGCGAGAACATCGCCCGCGGCCAGCAGGACGCCAAGGCGGTCATGGACGCCTGGATGGCCAGCCCCGGCCACCGCGCCAACATCCTCAACTGCGACTACAAGAAGTTGGGCGTCGGCGCGCAGTTCGGCGACGGCGGCCCCTGGTGGACGCAGGACTTCGGCTTCTGAGCCCTCACGCCGCGGACCGCCGGCCCCAGGGCAGGAGGTCCGCCGCACGTGGGCCGCGCGGCACCGTGGCCCGCCACAGACGTACGCAGGACAGCACCGTCGCCGCGAGCAGCAGGACGTTCCGGAGCACCACCACGGTGACCCCCTGCCATGAACTGCCCACCACGGCACCGAAGAACAGCGGATAGTCGACGGTGGTCAGGGCGGCCACGAGCAGCAGCAGCGCCGCCACCGGGCGCTGTGTCGTCCTCCCCGCCGTCAGGCACACCGCGGCCAGTCCGATCAGCCAGATGAGGTACTGCGGGCTGATCACCCGGCTCGTGGCCGTGAAGAGGAGTACGGCGGCCAGCGCGGCGTCGTAGGGCGTGGCGTCGGTCCAGCGGCGGGCGCGCACCCTCCACAGCAGCAGCCACGCGAAGGCGGCGGCGGTGAGCAGCAGCGAGGCCGCCGCGACCGAGGAGACGTACGGGCCGACGAACTCGAACGAGCCGTACTGATGCCTGATCTCCCCCGGCCAGCCGAACAGACGGGCCGCGTGGAGCGCCGCGCCGCCCATCGACTCGATCTCCACCCCGCGTTCCTGCTGGGCGAAGAGAAAGGCGAAGGTGCCCCGGAATCCGGCCGCGAGCAGCAGGAGGAGGACTCCGGCCGAGGCGGCGAGCGCGAACCAGGTCTCGCGCGTCGTACGGCCCCGGGGCGTGCCGAGCACGGTCAGCACCGGCCACACCTTGATCACCGCGGCGAGCCCGGCCAGGGTGCCGCCCAGCCGGGGGCGGGCCGGCAGCAGGAGCAGGGCGAGGACGGCGAGAGCGGTGACCAGCACGTCGTAGCGGGCGAAGGGCAGGCTCAGGAGCAGCGGCAGGGCGAGCGCCCACATCCAGGCTCCGGCGAGGCTGCGTCCCTGCCCGCGGTGCGCCGCGAGCAGCAGCGCCAGCAGGACCACGGCGTCGGCGACGAGCATGAGCAGCACGAAGGCCTGGAGGTAGCTGATCCGGGGGACCAGCCCCGGGGCGACCATGACGAATGCGGCGCCCGGTGGGTACTGCCAGCTCACGTCCCCGATGGGGAACGATCCGCTCCGCAGCTTCTCGTCCCACTCCTGGTAGAGCACATGGACCTCTGCCGCGATGTCGTCGTGCCCCTGCCGGAGCAGGGCGAGCATCAGCAGCCGGGAAGCGGTCCAGTACGCGGCGAGGAGCAGCCAGTCGCGCGGCCAGGTCCGCGGCCGGTTCCAGCGGAGCCGGTGACCCGGGGCATCGGGTACGGGGGCGGGGCGGACCTCCTTCCGCGCCGGCGGCGGGGCGGTGTCGCACACCCTGCTGGGCTCATCCAGGCCGACCGCCGTGGGCACTTCGGTCACCATCGCCTCCGCGTACGCCGATGAGGATTCGTGAGGGTCCCTGCAATGAAGTAGGACAAACCTCACTGAATATAGGCAATTAGTGACCTTGTGTGGTTCACGCGCGCCGGGCAGCGGGGCAGGCGCAGGAGCCCGCGCGGCAGGGCCCGTTCGGCTACGACGGGGGCGGTCGGGCGGTGAGGTGCCGTGGTCGCGGTCGCGACGCCGATGACTCAGCGCGGGGCGAGCGTCCGGCGGGCCGGAGGGCGCTGGCAGCGGGGGCAGTAGTAGCTGGAGCGGTTCATCCAGGGGCGCCGCCGGATCGGGGTGCCGCACCGGCGGCACGGCTCGTCCTCCCGGCCGTACACGTCCAGGGAACGGTCGAAGTAGCCGGACTCGCCGTTCACGTTGACGTAGAGGCTGTCGAAGCTGGTGCCGCCGACCGCGAGGGCGGCGTTCAGCACATCCCGTATGTGGCCGAGGAGTTCGGTGCTCCGGGGCCGGGTCAGGGTCGCCGTCGGCCGGTCGTAGTGGAGCTTGGAGCGCCACAGGGCCTCGTCGGCGTAGATGTTGCCGACGCCGCTGATGAGGGACTGGTCGACGAGGGCGCGCTTGACGGTCGTACGACGGCGGCGCAGCGCGGCGTGGAAAGCGGCCTCGTCGAAGTCCGGGTCGAGCGGGTCGCGCGCGATGTGGACGATGGCGTCCGGCAGTCCGTCCGGCTCCCCCGGCGCCTGGGCGTGCAGGGAGAGTCCGCCGAACGTCCGCTGGTCGACGAAGCGCAGCTCCGTCCCCGCCTCGTCGGCGAAGCGGAAGCGGACGCGCAGATGGGTCTCATCGGGGGCGCCCTCGGGCTGGACGAGGAGCTGACCGCTCATGCCGAGGTGGCCGAGGACCGAGGTGCCGGTGGACTCGACGGGCAGCCAGAGGTACTTGCCGCGGCGGTGGGCCGGGCCGAACGTGGCGCCGACGAGCCGGTCTGCGAAGTCGGCGGGGCCGGCCAGATGGCGCCGGATCGCGCGGGCGTGCCGTACCTCGACGGAGGCGATGGTGCGCCCGGACACCCAGCGGTCCAGGCCGCGGCGGACCACCTCGACTTCGGGCAGCTCTGGCACGGGGGCTCCTCCGGGAGGGTCGACGGACGTGGGCGCGCCAAGGTCATTCCCGCGGGTGCGCCGCGGACACGTCCGTGGCGGTGCCGGGCGGAGTGGGGTGCCCCACTTCGCGGCAGGCGGTGGTCGCATGCCACCGCGAGTTGAGGTGCACTCCACCGGGACGGGGCGTGACCGGCCCTCGGCGCCCCGGTGCAGTGCGCGGGGCGCGGGTGGGTTCGGTACGCGCGGGCGCGCGAGCGGGACGTACCGCGCCCGCGACGACGCGCACGGCGGGCCCGGTGACGACCCGACGACCTGCGGCCCGGGTGCCGACCGGGCCGCGAGAGAAGCCTTCGAGACGCGTACCGCCCGTCCCCGCGAGGGGCCGGGCGGTGGTGCGTCAGCCTGCCGAGTGGTCGGCGTTGGCGCGGGAGCCCTGGGAACCGCCGTCGCCGGCGGCTCCGGACTTCCCGTTGCCGGAAGCGCCCTCCGCCTCCGCCTTCGCCGCGGCGTCCGCGGCCTCGCGGATCGCGCGCCAGGCGGTCTCCGCCGCCTGCTGCTCGGCTTCCTTCTTGCTGCGGCCGGTGCCGGTGCCGTACGCGACACCACCGACGCGGGCGGCAGCCGTGAAGGTCTTCTCGTGGTCGGGCCCGGTCTCGGTGACCAGGTATTCGGGCACCCCGAGACCCTCGGTGGCGGTGAGCTCCTGGAGGCTGGTCTTCCAGTCCAGGCCCGCGCCAAGGTTCGAGGACTTCTCGATCAGCGGGTCGAAGAGCCGGTGCACCAGCTCGGCGGCCGCGTCGAGTCCTTGGTCCAGGTAGACGGCCCCGATCACCGCTTCCAGGGTGTCCGCGAGGATCGATGCCTTGTCCCGGCCTCCCGTGCCCTCTTCGCCCCGGCCCAGCCGGATGAACGAGCCCAGATCCAGGCCGCGTCCGACCCCGGCGAGTGCGCGCGAGTTGACCACCGCGGCCCGCAGCTTGGCCAGCTGGCCCTCGGGCAGGTCCGGGTGGATCCGGTACAGCGTGTCCGTGACCACCAGTCCGAGCACGGAGTCCCCGAGGAACTCCAGCCGCTCGTTGGTGGGCAGACCGCCGTTCTCGTACGCGTACGAGCGGTGGGTCAGCGCACGCACCAGAAGGGCGGACTCGAGCCGATAGCCGAGCCGCCCTTCCAGGAGCGCATGGGACGAGGCCTTGTCTGCCTGAGCCTTTTTCGGCTTACTGGCGTCCGACATGAAGCCTGTCACCCGCCGTTCAGACCTCGAGGACCTGGCGGCGGTTGTAGGTGCCGCAGCTCGGGCACGCGATGTGCTGCTGCTTCGGCTCGTGGCAGCGCTCGCACGCCACCAGGGTGGGGACCGCAGCCTTCCACTGCGACCGGCGGTGACGCGTGTTGCTGCGCGACATCTTCCGCTTGGGAACGGCCACGGCTACTTCTCCTGCTTCTCGTCGACGCCCGCTTCGGCGCCGCTCATGTCGTCCTTCTCGCCGCCCTTGAGTGAACCGGCGAGTCCCTGCAGTGCCGCCCAACGCATGTCGACGGCGTCGTGGTGGTGGTCCGGGTCGTCCACGAGCCGCGCCCCGCAGTCGGGGCACAGTCCGGGGCAGTCCTCCCGGCACACCGGCTGCAGCGGCAGTGCGAGCACCACCGCATCACGCAGCACGGGCTCGAGGTCGAACAGGCCGTCCTCGAGGAAGAGCATGTCCTCGTCCTCGGCGTCGTCGCCGGACTCCGCTTCGCGGCTCCGGTCATCGGCGTCGGGGTAGGAGAACATCTCCTGGAAGTCCGCTTCGAGCTCTCGCTCCAGCGGCTCCAGACACCTTACGCACTCCCCCTTGAGCGGCGCACGGGCGGTGCCCGTGACGAGCACCCCTTCCATGACCGACTCCAGGCGGAGGTCGAGCTCCACCGTCGCGTCGCCGGGCACCCCGATGACCTCGATACCGAGATCGCCCGGGGCGTCGACGGAGCGGGTGAGCCGCTGCAGCGCGCCAGGACGCCGCCCCAGCTCGTGCGTGTCGAACACGAGCGGGTTGCGGTGGTCGAGGCGGGCGTTCAGGGCTTCCTGCTTTCTACGCTGCGGTGCCGGCGGCCCGGTCGCCCGGAGCGATCACTCCGGGTACTGCGGGCAGCCGTGATCGCGGACGTACGCGCGACCGAAGGGCCAGGATACTGGACGGGGCGCCGTGGGCCCAATCCGCCCGGTGCCCGGGCGGCCCCGGGCCCGGAGTGCCGGGTCTGTCAGCGGCCCTGCTCGTACTGCCGGAGCTGGTCGAGGTCGATCATGCTCGTGTCGAAGAGGCTGGTCTCGTCCAGCGCCGCCCCTCCCTGCTGTGCCTGTTGCGCCTGTTGCTGCTGTTGCTGCTGTTGCTGGGCCTGCTGCTGGGCGTAGGCCGGGGCGTAGCCCTGCTGGTAGCCGTACGGGTCCTGGTAGGCGCCGTACGCGTCCTGCTGCCGGCCGTACGCCTGCTGGTAGCCGTAGGCGTCCTGCTGCTGGTAGGCAGCGGCGGCGGTGTAGTAGTCCTGCTGCGGCTGCGTCTGGGCCGGGACCTGGGGCTGAGCCGGGAGCTGCGGCTGGGCCGGGGCCTGCCGGGGCTGGTCCTGGGCGGCCAGGCCCGCCAGGTACTCGGCGTCCGAGGTCTGCGGTGCCTGGGCGACGCCGTCCTGCGCGGCCATGTGCGCGGCCAGTTCGTCGCTGGGCCGCTGTCCGTGCAGCTTCTGCCGGCCGCGGCCGACCGCCTCCAGGGTCTTGGAGAGCACGGCCTCGAAGGCGCCCAGCTTGGTGTCCACGTACGCGTCGGCGCGGTCGCGCAGGGTGGCGGGGTCGGCGCTGCGCTCGGGGGCGTCCTCGTCCACGTACCCCTGCTCGTCGAGGCCGGGGCCGCGGCCGAGAAGCTTCTCGCGGCCGCGGTCCACCGAGCCGATGGTCTTGGTGAGGACGACCTCGAAGTTGGCGAGCTTGCTGTCGACGTAGTCGTCGGCCTCGGCCCGGATCTCCTCGGCCTCCGTGCGGGCCTCGGCCACGATGCGGTCGGCCTCCTGCTGGGACCGCAGGGCGACCTCGGTGCCCGACACCAGCGAGCCGCGCTCGGCGTGCGCGCCCTGGATGATCCGCTCCGCCTCGGCGCGGGCCTCGTCGACCATCCGGTCACGGCCGCCGAGCAGTTCCTGCGCCTGGGCGAGCGAGCCGGGCAGAGCCTCACGGACCTCTTCGAGCAGGGCGAGCAGCTCGGCTCGGTTGACCACGCACGAGGCCGACATGGGCATGGACCGGGCGCTGCCGATCGCCTCGACGATCTCGTCGAGCTTCTTCTGCACGTCCACCTTGGGGTTCGCCACTCTCTGCCGGGATGGGTCGGGTCCTGACGACTGTACGACCACGGGGCACCCCGCCGACACCTGATGACGAACTGTCAGACCGGCGAGGCGACCGGCGCTCCGCCGCCCGCCGTCAGGCCTCGCGCTCGCCGAGGCGCTTGACCAGCGCCTCCAGCACCAGCGGCGGGACGAGGTGGGACACGTCACCGCCCCAGGCGGCGACTTCCTTGACCAGGCTGGAGGAGAGGAAGCTGTAGGTGGGGTTGGTGGGGACGAACAGGGTCTCGACGCCGGAGAGGCCGTTGTTCATCTGGGCCATCTGCAGCTCGTAGTCGAAGTCGCTGACCGCGCGCAGGCCCTTGACGATCGCGGGGATGTCGCGCTGCTTGCAGAAGTCGACCAGCAGGCCGTGGAAGGCCTCGACCTTGACGTTGCCGTACCCGGCGGTGACCCGTTGCAGGAAGTCGATCCGCTCGTCGACGCTGAACAGGCCCTTCTTGGACTTGTTGATCATCACGGCGACGTACACCTCGTCGTACAGCTTCGAGGCACGCCCGATGATGTCGAGGTGTCCATTGGTGACGGGGTCGAAGGACCCCGGACAGACGGCGCGGCGCAACTGTGGTTCCTCGCTCTCCGGTCCGGTCATGACACGCGGGTGGTCGGTGCTGTGGTGCGCGTCGAGGCGGCGCGACCGTACCAAAGCGTGCCCTCGCCGTAGCGACGGGCCCGCAGCCCTTCGAACCCGGCCGGCCACCGGAATTCACCGCCTCGGGTGCTGCGCTCCACGGTGACGAGCGCATCATGCGCGAGCCAGCCTTCGGTACGGAGTGTGATCAGGATCTCGCGAAGATCGTCATCCGGGAGCACATAGGGCGGGTCCAGGAAGACCACGTCGTACGGGTCGGCGGGGGCCGGCCCCGCGAGCAGGTGCTCGGCACGCGCGCCGCGGACCTCGGCGCCGGGCAGACCGATCACGCGGACGTTGTCCCGGATGGTCCGGGCCGCGCGGGTGTCGGCCTCCACGAGCAGAACGTGTCCCGCCCCGCGGGACAGCGCCTCCAGTCCGACGGCGCCAGAGCCGCCGTAGAGGTCCAGGACCCGCGCGCCGTCCAGGCCGCCGAGCAGCGACTCCCAGGTGGAGAACAGGCCTTCGCGCGCCCGGTCGGAGGTGGGACGGGTGCCGTTGCCCGGCGGTACGGCCAGGCGGCGTCCGCCGGCGGCTCCGGCGATCACGCGGGTCATGGGTGTCCGGTCCTTCGTCTCTGTCAGGGGCAGCGGCCCCGCACGGCCGCCGCCCCTCCACGATATGGCGTCCCGCGCCGGCCGGATCCCCGCACCTCCGTGCCGTGCGGGGATCCGGCCGGCATATCCGCTACTCCTGGGCGGACGCCTGCGGCGCTCCGACGAGCGCGGGCGAGGCGTACCGCGACCAGGACAGGCAGCCGTCGGGCGGGCAGAACTCGGGGCGGCGCGGGTCGTGGCCGAGCTCGCGGAGCTTGGCGCGCACCGAGTCGGGCGTGCGGCCGAAGCGGGCGGCTATCCGGGCGATCGTCTCGCCCTCGTGGAAGCGCTGGGTCAGGTCCTCCTCGTGCTGCGGCACCCAGGGCGCGCCATGGCCGGGGAACAGCTCGCGCAGCACGTCGCGGTCGGGGATGGGCTCGGCCACGTCGGCGACGAGGGCGAGGGCGCGCAGGGCGCGGTTGAGCGCGATACGCAGCGGCGGGACTTCGGTGAGCGGGAGAGTGAGGGCGCCGGACGCGAGAAGGGTCTCCGGGGAATCTTCGTGCCAGCCGGTCACGGTGAGGGTGACGGTGCAGTCGTCGTCGCTCGCCAGCTCGATCCGGAAGATCTTGTCGCCGAGCGGCAGTTCGTTCAGATGCCGGAATGCCATGAAACAAGCCCCCAATGGTCCAAGTCGGCCGATCACCGGTCGGATCGGTTCGGACTGGTTCCATCTTCTCAGGGGGGTCTGACAATCGGGCCTGCCGCCAAGGGAGTTGGGGAGAGGCGGTGACGGGCTGCGGAAGCATCGGTTCCGCAGGCCCGGGCCCCTGCCGTACGGGCTGCCCCGGCTCGGTACGGATGCCGGCCCTTGTCGCCAGTGTCGGCCCTTGCCGCGGGTGCCGGCCCTCGTCGCCGGTGTCGGCCCTCGTTGCGGGTGTCAGCCCTTGTCGAGGTACTGCTCGCGCTCGGCGTCCAGGAGCGCGTCCAGCGCCGTGCGCAGCTCCGGGAGTGCGGTCAACTCGGGGTCCGCGGAGACGACCGCCACGGCCTCCTCGCGGGCCGCCGCGATCACCTCCTCGTCCTCGATGACCGCGAGCATCCGCAGCGAGGACCGCACGCCGGACTGGGCCTGCCCCAGCACATCGCCCTCCCGCCGCTGCTCCAGGTCGATCCGGGACAGCTCGAAGCCGTCGAGCGTGGCGGCCACGGCGGCCAGCCTGGCGCGGGCAGGGCTCGCCTCGGGCGCGTCGCTGACCAGCAGGCACAGCCCGGCGGCGGAACCACGGCCGACCCGGCCGCGGAGCTGGTGGAGCTGGGAGACGCCGAACCGGTCGGCGTCCATGATGACCATCACGGTGGCGTTCGGGACGTTGACGCCGACCTCGATGACCGTGGTCGCGACCAGGACGCCCACCTCGCCCGCCGCGAACCGCCGCATCACGTCGTCCTTGGCGTCGGGCTGCATCCTGCCGTGCAGGATCTCCACCCGGAGCCCGGCCAGCGGGCCCGTCGTCAGCTTCTCCGCGGTCTCCAGGACGGCGAGCGGCGGCCGCTTCTCGCCGTCCTCCTCCAAGGACTTGGCCGCCTTGGCCGCCTTGTCGTCCTCCTCGTCGCCGATACGAGGGCACACCACGTACGCCTGGTGGCCGTTCTCCACCTCCTCGCGCACCCGCTCCCAGGCGCGCGTGAGGAAGTGCGGCTTGTCCTGGGCCGGTACGACATGGCTGGCGATCGGTGAGCGCCCGGCGGGCAACTGGTCCAGGACGGAGGTCTCCAGGTCGCCGAAGACCGTCATCGCGACCGTGCGCGGGATCGGGGTCGCGGTCATCACCAGCAGGTGCGGCGGCCGGTCGGCCTTGGCGCGCAGGGCGTCGCGCTGCTCCACACCGAACCGGTGCTGCTCGTCGACCACGACCAGGCCCAGGTCGTGGAACTGCACCTTGTCCTCGATCAGGGCATGGGTGCCGATGACGATCCCGGCCTCGCCGGTGACGAGGTCGAGCAGCGCCTGGCGGCGGGCCGCGGCCCCCATCGAACCGGTCAGCAGGACGACCTTGGTGGCCTCCTCCGCCCCGCCGAGCATGCCGCCCTGGGCCAGCTCGCCCATCATCTCGACGACGGACCGGTGGTGCTGCTGGGCCAGCACCTCGGTCGGAGCGAGCATCGCGGCCTGCCCGCCCGCGTCGACGACACCGAGCATCGCGCGCAGCGCCACCATGGTCTTGCCGCTGCCGACCTCACCCTGGAGGAGGCGGTGCATGGGGTGCTCGCCCGCGAGGTCGCCGAAGATCTCGGCGGAGACCTTCCGCTGGCCCTCGGTGAGCGTGAACGGCAGCTTGGCGTCGAACGCGTCCAGCAGACCGCCCTCACGCGGGGCGCGGGGCACGGCGGGCAACTGGCTCTCGGCACGGCGGCGGCGGGCCAGGGCGACCTGGAGCACGAACGCCTCGTCCCACTTGAGGCGGTCCTTGGCCAGGGCGATGTCGGCCTTCGTACGCGGCCGGTGGACGCGGCGGAACGCCTCGGGGAGCGTGGTCAGGCCCCTGCTCTCCCTCAGCTCCGGCGGCAGCGGGTCGACGAGGTCGCGCCAGCCGTCCGCCTCGAAGGTGTCCAGGAGCGCCCCGACCGACTTGGCGATCTTCCAGGACGGGAGCTGCTTGCACGCCGGGTACAGCGGCAGCAGCTGGTTCGCGAAGGCGTCGACCGCCTCGGCCGCGTCGGTGTCCCCGGCGCGGTCCAGCAGTTCGTAGTCGGGGTGGGCGAGTTGGCGTACGCGGTTGAAAACCGAGACCTTGCCGGCGAACATCCCCCGCCGCCCGGGCAGCAGTTCGCGCTCGTGGTGGTGCGCCGCGCGGCCGAAGAAGACCAGCGTGAGGGAGCCGCTCCCGTCGGTGACGACGACCTCCAGCCGCACGCCCTTGCCGCGGTTGAAGGTCTTCTTCGCCGCCTTGGCGACCTGCGCGACGACCGTGACGTGCTCGTCCAGCGGGAGGTCGGCGAGGCGCGTCAGCTCGCCGCGCTCGGCGTAGCGCCGCGGGTAGTGGTGCAGGAGGTCGCCCACCGTGTGCAGGCCGAGCTGGTCGGCCATCACCTTCGCGGTGGTGCCGCCGACGGTCTTCTTCAGGGATTCATCCAGCGCGGGCACGCCGTCCATTGCACACCATGGGTGTGACAGAACCCGCATCGTGACGTCCGCGCGCGCTCCGGACGCCCCGTCCGGCGCACGCGCCGCACCCGCCCCGCGGCAGCGCGTGGACCTACGTCTCCCCGCGGTGCCGTACGGCGGCGCCCGCCCTCACTCCACGCCGATGAGCAGCGGTACGGACGGCTGGCCACCCCGGTAGACCACGGTGTCCACGGCGAGATGCCCCTCCCGTACGTGCGCCTCCAGCGTCTCGCCGAGGTCGTCCGGGATGCCGGAGCCGAGCACGAGCGTGACCATCTCGCCGCCCGCGGCCAGCATCCGGTCGAGCAGGACCGCGGCGGTTCCCTCCAGGCTGGCGCCGATCACCGCCACGTCCCCGTCGATCATGCCGAGGACGTCCCCGGCCTCGCAGACCCCGGCCGTGGTGAACGACTGCCGCTCGGCGACGGCCAGTTCGGCGTACCGGGTGGCGCCGGCGGCGGAGGTCATGGCGACGACGTCCTCGTCGAAGCGGCGGTCCGGCTCGTGGACCGCGAGGGCCGCGATCCCCTGGACGCAGGAGCGGGTCGGGATGAGCGCGACCCTGACTCCCTCGGCGCGCGCCTGCTCGACGGCGGCGGCGGCCGTGTGGCGCAGGGCGGCGTCGTTGGGCAGCAGGACGACCTCGCGCGCGTGCGCACGGCGGACGGCCTGCACCAGCTCGCCGCTCGCGGGGGGCTCCCCGGGACGTGCGGTGACGACGGTCGCGCCGGCTTCCCGGCACAGAGCGGCGAGCCCTTCGCCGGGGACGACGGTCACCACGGCACGGCCGGCCCGTTCGGTCCGCTCGTGGTCCTCGCCCGGGGCACCGGGGGCGCTCTCCGCGGCCGCCGCGGCCGCGCCGAAGTGGGTGATCCGGATGCGGTACGGGCGCCCGGCGTCGACGCCCGCCTCGACGGCCGCACCGGCGTCGTCCACATGGACGTGGACGTTCCAGAGCCCGTCCCCGCCGACCACCACGAGGGAGTCCCCCAGGGCGTCGAGGCGGGAACGCAGGACGGCGACGGCCTCGTCGGTCGCCTCCAGGAGGTAGATCACCTCGTAGGCGGGGCCCGACCGGGGCCCGGCGTCATGCCCCTCGACGGCGGCCCGGCCCTCGCCGGGGTGGTGGAACGCGGCCTCTGGCAGGTGCCCCGTCGGCTCCGGGGGCGCGCAAGCGGTCTCGGCCGCCCCGTCGTGCTCCTCCCGCGCCGCCTGGCGGGGGGCGGTGCCCGCGCGGACGGGGGCCTCCCCCGGCGCGCTCCCGGTGGCGTCCGGACCTGCCGCGTGACGCGTGGCCGCGCCCGATGCCGGGGCGGCGTCGCCGACGCGCCCCTCAACTGCCGTGCCCCCGCTTCCGGTTGACTGGCGCACCGAGGGCGCGACCGCGGCCCCAGGCGACGGGTGACCGGTCCTGTGGCCCTCCCCCGCGCCGACCGCGGCGGCGCTGTCGGTGGCACGCCGCTGTGCGGGCGCCGCTGCCGCGGGTGCGGTACGGGCTGCCGAACCGGCGGAGTGCAGCGGCGGAACCGGCGCAGGACGGGGCGACGTGGCCGCGCGTCGGGAGGGTGCCGCCGCGATGGGCCCCATCGCCGTCTCGCCCGAGACGGCCTCCACCAAGGACCCCAGGACCGTGACGAGACCTGAGCCGCCCGCGTCCACGACACCGGCGCGGGCCAGGACGTCGAGCTGACCGGGGGTCGCCTCCAGTGCCTTGCGCGCCCCCTCGTACGCGGCACGCGCCACCGCCACGGCACCGCCCTCCGCCTGCCCGGCGGCGTCGGCAGCGGCCGATGCCACGGTGAGGACGGTGCCCTCTACGGGGTGGGCGACGGCCTCGTACGCCGACTCCGCCGCCCGTCGCAGGGCGCGGCGCAGCGCCTCGGCGGCGTCGGACCCGCGCGTTCGGCCCACCCTCTCGGCGCCGGCGCCCGAGGGTCCGGTGCCGGAGCCGTCGGGTTCCGCGGCCAGCACCTCCGCCATGCCGCGCAGGAGCTGCGCGAGGATCGTCCCCGAGTTGCCGCGTGCGCCGATCAGCGCACCGTGGGCCATGGCCCGTACGGCGTCGGGGAAGGCAGGACCCTCCTCGTCGGCCACCGCGGCGTGCGCGTCGAAGACGGCGTCCACGGCCTGGGCCGCGGACTCGACGGTCAGATAGAGATTCGTCCCGGTGTCCCCGTCCGCGACCGGATAGACGTTGATCGCGTCGATTCCCTCACGGGCCTGCCCCAGCGCTTCGAGGGCCAGCCCGCACCACGTGCGTACCGTGGTGGCGTCGAGGGTGTGCGGCACCAGCGTCCTCCTCGGACCGGGGGCGGAGGGATTGCGCGGAGGGGATGCTCCGCAGGGTAGCCGCGGGGCCGGTCCCGGCAGGGGCCGGGGCCCCGGCCGGTCATGGTAGTTTCGTTCTGCGGGAGCGGCCGTTGTATGCTGCTCCGGTTGCCCGGCGCGAGCCGGGCCATTCCCACCCGGAACTGCCGGTCAGAGACTGATCTCGGCGAGGCCGGAATTTCACTGTAAGTGCATCTGAAGTCTTTGGAGTGACCCGTGGCTGCCAACTGCGACGTCTGTGGCAAGGGGCCGGGCTTCGGCAACAACATTTCGCACTCGCACCGCCGCACTCGCCGTCGTTGGAACCCCAACATCCAGACGGTGCGCGCAGTGGTCGGGCGGACGCCGAAGCGGCTCAACGTCTGCACCTCGTGCATCAAGGCCGGCAAGGTCGCGCGCTGACGTTCCCGTCGTAGCGCAGCCATCAACCGGTTGCCCGAAGCCGGTCCACCCACGGTGGACCGGCTTTTTTGCGTTCCCGCACACCGGCCACTCGCCAGGAGCCCCGCACCGGCCACTTACGCGGAGCCGTACGGCGCTGACCCGCTAGCCCGCCGTCGAGTCCTGACCCGCCGTACCCCCGTGGCGCCACCGCCACCCGTGGTCGACCGGGCCGATCCCCTCGCCCAGCGGGAACCCCGCGGCGATCGCCCCCGTCACGTACTCCTTCGCCGCCGCCACCGCCTCCGGCACGTCCTGCCCCTTGGCCAGTTGGGCGGCGATCGCGCTGGCGAGCGTGCAGCCCGTGCCGTGCGTGTGCCGGTTGTCGTGCCGCCCGGCCCGGAGCCAGTGCTCCTCGGTGCCGTCCGTGAGCAGGTCCACGGCATCGCCGTCCAGGTGCCCGCCCTTGATCAGGGCCCAGCGCGGCCCGAAGGCGAGGACGGCCTCCGCGGCCGTCCGCAGATCGGCCTCCGCCGCGACCCGTACCCCGGTGAGTTGCGCGACCTCGTCGGTGTTCGGGGTGGCGACCGTCGCGAGCGGCAGCAGGCGGCCGCGTACGGAGTCCAGGGCCTCGGTGGCGAGCAGCGGGTCGCCGTGCTTGGAGACACCCACCGGGTCGACGACGACGGGGACCCGGAGACCGGTGAGCAGATCCGCGACCGCGCCGACGAGTTCGGACGTCGCGAGCATGCCGGTCTTCACTGCCTGGACGCCGATGTCGTCGACGACACTGCGGAACTGGGCCCGTACGGCGTCGGCGGGCAGTTCCCACGCGCCTTGCACACCACGGGAGTTCTGCGCCGTGACGGCCGTCAGCACGCTCATCCCGTGCGTGCCCAGCGCCAGCATGGTCTTGAGGTCGGCCTGGATGCCCGCGCCTCCGCCGGAGTCGGAACCGGCGATCGTCAGAACGCGCGGCGGTATGGGGGGCGTCGCCCCCGGGCCAGTCTCCATACGGCTCTCCCTGCGGCTGTCCTGCGGCCGTTGGCCACGGGGTCGGAGTCTAGGGGGCGTCCTCCTCGTCCCCGAAGTGGTCCCATCCGCCCTTGTCCCACGGCGCTCCGTCCACCGTGACCCGCGGCAGCGCGGAGGGGTTGAGGACCTCCCCGATCACCCGCCAGCGGGCGGGGAGTTTCACGTCCGGCGGGAAGGTCGCCACGATCGCGTGGTCCTCTCCCCCGCCCAGCACCCAGGTCATCGGGTCGACGCCGACAGCCTGTCCGATGTCCGACATCTGCGTGGGGATGTCGATCGCGGCGGACCGCAGGTCGATCCGCACCTTGCTCGACTCGGCGATGTGCCCGAGGTCGGCGACCAGTCCGTCGCTCACGTCCGTCATCGCGGTCGCGCCGAGGCCCGCGGCGGCCGGGCCCGCGTGGTACGGCGGTTCGGGCCGTCGGTGCGCCTCGACGAAGGCCCGCGGCGAGCGGAACCCGCGCGAGAGGACCGCGTGCCCGGCGGCGGACCAGCCCAGCCAGCCCGTGACGGCCACGACGTCGCCCGGCTGTGCGCCCGCGCGGGTCACCGGCTCGTGGTTGCGCAGATCGCCGAGCGCGGTGATGGCGACCGTGATGGTGTCCCCGCGTACGACGTCGCCGCCGACGACGGCGGCGCCCGCCACCTGGCACTCGTCCCGGATGCCGTCCATCAGCTCGGTCGTCCAGGTCACGGGCAGGTCGGCGGGGACGACGAGCGCCAGGAGCAGGGCCGTGGGCACGGCGCCCATGGCGGCGATGTCGGCGAGGTTCTGGGCGGCCCCCTTGCGCCCGACGTCGTACGCCGTGGACCAGTCGCGGCGGAAGTGCCGCCCCTCGAGGAGTACGTCCGTACTGGCCACCACCCGCCGGTCCGGCGCGGCCACGACCGCGGCGTCGTCCCCCGGCCCGAGCCGTACGGCGGGGGTGGTGGTGAGCCGCGAGGTCAGCTCCCTGATGAGCCCGAACTCCCCCAGCTCGCCCACGGTGCCCTTCATCGGTGTGCCCCTTCTGCCCCAATGGTTTTGCGCTCGCCTGCCGACTGTGGTGCCGGTACGGTCATCCTGGTCCTCTCCGCCGCGCAGAGCACGCCGTGCGCCGCGCGGGTCTCCCCGTGCCGCTGCGCGACGCGATACCGTGGCGTCCCTTCTCTCCACATGATCCTCGTGGCCGCCCTGGAGGTTCCGTGGTACAGGCGTACATCCTGATCCAGACCGAGGTCGGCAAGGCCTCGACCGTCGCCGAGACGATTGCCAAGATCCCGGGGGTGATCCAGGCCGAGGATGTGACCGGACCGTACGACGTGATCGTGCGGGCGCAGGCCGACACCGTGGACGAGCTGGGCCGCATGGTGGTGGCGAAAGTCCAGCAGGTCGACGGCATCACACGAACCCTGACCTGCCCGGTGGTTCATCTGTAGCCCCCGTCTATGCTCGGCCGGTGAGTGAATTTCCTCTCCGGCGTTCCCGCCTGCCCCTTGCCGCGCTCCTGACCACCGCTGTCGGCATGTCCGTGCTCTCCGGCTGCTCCTTCAGCGACGAGGGTGACGCGCGCCCGGTTCCCAAGCCGTCCGCGGAAGCCGCCGATCTGTGCCGGAAGCTCCAGGAGACCCTGCCGAAGTCGGTGGACGGTCTCGACCGGAGCGCCGACGGGCCGGATTCGGACTTCGCGGCGGACTGGGGGGATCCGGCCGTGCAGCTCCGCTGCGGGGTGCCGCGGCCCGAGCTGCTCACGCATGGAAGTGAACATTACAACCCCACGGCCGAGGGGATGGAGGTGAACGGCGTGCTCTGGCTCACCGAGAAGCAGGACGACGGCTACCGCTTCACCACCACGGGCCGCCTGGCGTACGTGGAGGTGACCGTCCCGGGGAAGTACGCGCCCGAGACGAGCCCGCTGCTCGACCTCGCCAAGGCCGTGAAGAAGAGCGTGCCGAGCGAGCTGTGAGTCCCGGGCCGCGCGGCCCGGGGCGCCGGGGTGCGGCGTCGCGGAGGGCTCAGCGCAGTCCGGTGGGGCGCCGCAGCGCGGCCTGGATCAGCCGGTCGACCAGTTCCGGGTAGCTCACGCCGGTCTCCTGCCACATCCGCGGGTACATGGAGATCGGCGTGAAGCCGGGCATCGTGTTGATCTCGTTGATCACGAACTCCCCGCTGTCCAGCAGGAAGAAGTCCGCGCGGACCAGGCCCTCGCAGGAGGCGGCGTCGAAGGCCCGTACGGCCAGCTCCCGGACGCGGGCGGTCTCGTCCTCGGTGAGGGGGGCGGGCACGATCCCGGCGGCGGAGTCGATGTACTTCGCCTCGAAGTCGTAGAAGGCGTGGTCGGCCTCGGAGGGGATCTCGGCGGGGACGCTCGCGCGCGGCCCGTCCTCGAACTCCAGCACTCCGCACTCGATCTCCCGGCCCCGCAGCAGCGACTCGACGAGGATCTTGGGGTCGTGGCGCCGGGCCTCCTCGACGGCCTCGTCCAGACCCTCGAGTCCGGTGACCTTGGTGATGCCCATCGAGGAACCGGCCCGGGAGGGCTTCACGAAGAGCGGCCAGCCGTGGTCGCCGGCGAAGTCCACGATCTTCTTGCGGGCGGCCGCGGGATCCTGCTCCCACTCGCGGGGACGGATCACCTCGTACGGGCCGACGGGCAGCCCGTAGGAGATGAAGACCCGCTTCATGTACTCCTTGTCCATGCCGACGGCGGAAGCGAGGACGCCCGAGCCGACGTACGGCACCCCGGCGAGGTCCAGCATTCCCTGGATCGTGCCGTCCTCGCCGTACGGGCCGTGCAGGACGGGGAAGACGACGTCGACCTCGCCGAGCGCCTTGGGCACAGAGCCGGGCTCCGAGTACACGACCTCGCGGCTGGCCGGGTCGAGCGGCAGCAGCACGGCACCCTCGGAGGAGGACTCGGCGACGTCCTCGACGCTGGGCAGCCTCCGGTCGGTGATCGCCATACGCTCGGGGGCGTCGGCGGTGAGCGCCCAGCGGCCGTCCGGCGTGATCCCGATCGGCAGCACGTCGTACTTCCCTCGGTCGATCGCGCTCAGCACGGCGCCCGCGGTGACCACGGAGATCGCGTGTTCCGAGCTGCGCCCGCCGAAGACGACGGCCACGCGCGGCTTGGGGCTCTGGGGGGAGTGCTCGCTGCTCATATCGCGACGACCCTACCGAACAGTTCGGGCCACGTCAGTGCCGCTCGGCCTTGGCGCTGCGCGACATCAACTCCTTCAGCGCCACGAGCGGCTGCTTTCCCTCGTGCACGATGCCGACGACCGTCTCCGTGATGGGCATGTCGACGCCGTGGCGCCGGGCCAGATCGAGCACGGACTCGCAGGACTTGACGCCCTCGGCGGTCTGCTTGGTGACCGCGATGGTCTCCTCCACCGTCATGCCGCGGCCGAGGTTGGTGCCGAAGGTGTTGTTGCGGGACAGCGGCGAGGAGCAGGTGGCGACGAGGTCGCCCATGCCCGCGAGACCCGCGAAGGTGCGGGCGTCGGCGCCCATGGCCAGTCCCAGGCGGGTGGTCTCGGCCAGGCCGCGGGTGATGAGGGACGCCTTGGCGTTGTCGCCGAGCCCCATGCCGTCGGCGATGCCCACGGCGAGCGCGATGACGTTCTTCACGGCACCGCCCAGCTCGCAGCCGACGACATCGGTGTTGGTGTACGGCCGGAAGTACGGCGTGTGGCAGGCGGCCTGGAGACGCTGGGCCACCGCTTCGTCGGCGCAGGCGACCACAGCGGCGGCGGGCTGCCGGGCGGCGACCTCGCGGGCGAGGTTGGGCCCGGTGAGCACCGCGACGCGCTCCGCCGGCACCTTGGCGACCTCTTCGACGACCTCGCTCATGCGCTTGGCCGTGCCCAGCTCCACGCCCTTCATCAGGCTGACGAGCACGGTGTTCGCGGGCAGCAGCGGCGCCCACTCGGCGAGGTTGCCGCGCAGCGTCTGGGAGGGGATGGTGAGGATGGTGAACTCCGCGCCGCGGGCGGCCTCCGCGGGGTCGGTCGTCGCCGTGACGGACGTGGGGAGTTCGGTCCCGGGAAGGTAGTCGGGGTTCGTGTGGCCGGTGTTGATGGCTTCGGCGACCTCCGGGCGGCGGCCCCACAGGGTCACCTCGCAGCCGGCGTCGGCGAGCACCATCGCGAAGGCCGTGCCCCAGGATCCGGTGCCGAAGACGGCGCAGCGCGTCACGTGGTCTCCCCCTGCTCCTGGACCTTCTTCTGCTGCTCGGCCCTCTGTTCCTCGACGATCCCGCGCTGCGCCCGCCGCTCCGCGCGTCTGCGCTGCTCGGCTCTCGCCTGGCGGTGGTCGTACGGCTCGAGGGGCACGGGCTCCTCGCGCAGTTCGGCGAGGAGTTCCGTGACGGCCGCCATGATCGTGTCGGTGACGGCGCGCAGGACGTCGGAGGTCGGCTCCATCCCGTAGTAGGCGGAGAGGTCCACCGGCGGACCGGCCTTCACCAGCAGCGTCTTGCGCGGGAAGAGGCGGAGCTTCCGGTCCCTGGCGTAGGGCGGCATCGCGTGGTTGGCGCCCCACTGCGCGACGGGGATGACCGGCGCCTTGGTGAGCAGCGCGACGCGGGCGGCCCCCGTCTTACCCTGCATCGGCCAGTGGTCGGGATCGCGGGTGAGGGTGCCCTCGGGGTAGAAGGCGACGCATTCGCCGCGCTCGATGGCGTTCACGGCGGCGCGGAAGGCGTCTATGGCGTCGGTGGACTCGCGGTAGACGGGGATCTGGCCGGTGCCGCGGAGCATGGTGCCGACGAAGGGTGCTTTGAAGAGCCCTGCCTTGGCGAGGAATCGCGGGACGCGACCGGTGTTGTACTGGAAGTGCGCATACGACAGCGGGTCCAGATACGAGTTGTGGTTCACCGCCGTTATGAATCCGCCCTCGGCCGGAATGTGCTCCACTCCACGCCAGTCCCGCTTGAACAGCACCACCAGCGGCGGTTTTGCGATGACCGCGGCCAAGCGGTACCAGAAGCCGATTCTGCGGCGGGACACTCGGACACCCTCCTTGTGGGACCTGCTGAGCTGCGGACCGACAGCCGCACAAGTGTCGCCCCAGGGTCCCGGTCTGTCGAGAACACCGTAACCCCGTGCCTTCCGGTCGGCTGCGAGGGCCGCCGGGAGGGCAGGCCAGAATGGGACGCGATGCGAAGAGTCGGAGAAGCCGTGCCGGTTGCCGGGTGGTCCCTGGTGGTGCCGCTCAAACCGCTGTCCCTGGCCAAGAGCAGGCTCGCCGAGGCGGCGGGCAACGGCCTGCGGCCCGGTCTCGCCCTGGCGTTCGCGCAGGACACCGTGGCCGCCGCCCTCGGGTGTCCGGCGGTACGGGAGGTCGTCGTGGTCACGGACGACCGGCTGGCGGCCGCGGAGATGACGGCACTGGGTGCCCGCGCGGTGCCGGACGCCCCCGGCGCGGGGCTGAACGCGGCGCTGACGCACGGCGCCCGCACGGTGCGCGATGCCGTTCCGCGGGCCCGTATCGCGGTCCTCAACGCGGACCTTCCGGCGCTCCGGCCGGATGAGCTGACGCGCGTTCTGGCGATTGCCGGGACTTTTCCGCGGGCTTTTCTGGCGGATGCGGCGGAAATCGGCACAACGCTTCTCACGGCGGCTCCGGAAGTGGATCTGGCCCCGGCTTTCGGCGGGGCCTCGCGGGAGCGGCACAGGGCCTCCGGAGCTCTGGAGATCGTGCTGGAGGGCGTCGACTCGGTGCGCCGCGACGTGGACACCGGCGAGGACCTGCACGCCGCTCTGGGGCTGGGCGTGGGCCCGTACACGGCCCGGATGTGCGCGACGGCGCCCTGCGCTCCGGGCACGGGCGGCGGCGTCGGGACGGGCGAGGGCTCCCGTACGGAACCCGGAGCCGGGGAGCCGTCGTCCCGCTCCACCGCCGGTTCACAGGCCCGTGGCGGGGCGGCGGACGGCGCCTGACGGGCTCCGTGGCCGCGCCCATGACCGGGGCCGGCCGGGATGCGGGAGCGCGGGGGCGGCGGGCGGTCGCCGACCGGGCCCGGACTAGGCTGAGCCGCATGCAGGCGACCGCGTTCACCTACGACTCCGAGACCCGCAGCGGCAGCGTGCTGCTCGACGACGGGACTCCCCTGCCCTTCGACGCGGCGGCGTTCGACGCGGGCGGCCTGCGGCTGCTGCGGCCCGGTCAGCGGGTGCGGATCGAGGTGGACGGCGACGGCGGGGACCGCCGGATCGCTCTGGTGACGCTCCAGACGCTCTGACGCCGGTTCACGGCCACCCAGGCCCGCTCAGGCCCTGTGCGGGGGCCGTGCGAGCGCCGAGCCGTGGCACCGGCCGTCCGCCCCGGACAACACCGCGGGCCGGGCTCCCTGAGGGGAGTCCGGCCCGGCGCGTTGGGGAGGGAGGAGGGTGCTTACCTCGCCGCCGCCCTCTTGGCGGTGGTCTTGCGGGCTCCGGTCCGGCGGCCCGGCGCCTTCTTGGCGGTGGCCTTCTTCGCGGGCGCCTTCTTGGCGGTGGCCTTCTTCGCCGCGGTCTTCTTCGCCGCCGTCTTCTTGGCCGTGGTCTTCTTCGCCGCCGTCTTCTTGGCGGTGGTCTTCTTCGCCGCCGTCTTCTTGGCGGTGGTCTTCTTCACGGCCTTCTTCGCGGCCTTCTTCGCCGCCGACGTCCGCTTCGCAGCCGCCTTCTTGGCCGCCGCCGTCTTCTTGGCGGTGGTCTTCTTCGCGGCGGCCTTCTTGGTGGCACCGCCGGCCTGGAGGCTGCCCTTGGGCGCCTTCTTGACGGAGACCTCGCCGCCGCGCGGCAGCCGCTTGGAGCCCGCCACCAGGTCCTTGAAGCCCTGACCCGCGCGGAAGCGGGGCACCGAGGTCTTCTTGACCCGGACGCGCTCGCCGGTCTGCGGGTTGCGGGCGTACCGCGCCGGGCGGTCGACCTTCTCGAACGAACCGAAACCGGTGACGGAAACCCGTTCCCCGGAGACAACTGCACGCACGATCGCGTCCAGTACCGCGTCGACAGCCTCGGCGGCTTGCTGCCTGCCGCCCATCTTGTCGGCAATCGCTTCTACGAGCTGCGCCTTGTTCACGTCTTCCCCTTCGGAGACATTGCCGGAACGAAACTGTTCAAGCCTTTTCGCACGTTAGGCAGATATATACCGCAAATCAAACACGAAACGGGCTAATCACCCTTGTGCCGCAACCGACTCGACTGTCACGCCCGGTTCGGTGGCGGCATCAGCCGCCTTCGGGATAGCGGCCCTCGTCGAGGTCCTTCATGAAGCGGTCCAGCCGCCTTGCCGCGTTGGCGAGATCGTGCTTGGACGCACCAGTGATGACCAGCAGCTTCCGGGACAGTGCCATACGCACGCCCTCCGGGACTTGCAGCGAGCGCACCCTGCTGTGCGCCTCCTTGAGCCGGTCCGCGACGAGCCGGTGTAGCTCGAGTTGGCTTTCGCGGTCCATGCACCGATTGTGCCACCTGGGGCGAGTTGTCGCTTCGCGGGATGTCAACAGAGCCCCTCGACGCACCTGCGCCCCCAACCGGTCGGCTGGGGGCGCAGAAGGACAACCGTGCTGATCAGACCTCTAGAGTCCGCGGCTTGAACGACGGGCGGCCCGCCTCGTACTTCGCGATGTCCGCTTCGTTCTTGAGAGTGAGGCTGATGTCGTCCAGACCTTCCAGAAGCCGCCAGCGGGCGTTCTCGTCGAGCTCGAACTCGGCGGTGATGCCGTCGGCTCGGACTTCCCGGGCGACGAGGTCCACGGTGATCTCGGCGGACGGATCCGCCTCGCTCAGCGCCCACAGGCGATCCACGGTCTCCTGCGGCAGCACGACCGTGAGCAGGCCGTTCTTGAGCGAGTTGCCGCGGAAGATGTCGGCGAAACGGGACGAGATCACGGCCTTGAAACCGTAGTTCTGCAGCGCCCACACGGCGTGTTCGCGCGAGGATCCGGTACCGAAGTCGGATCCGGCGACCAGAACGGTCGCGCCCTGGTGCTCGGGCCGCTCCAGCACGAACTCCGGGTCCTTGCGCCAGGCCTCGAAGAGCCCGTCCTCGAAACCGTCGCGCGTGACCTTCTTCAGCCAGTGTGCGGGGATGATCTGGTCGGTGTCGACGTTGCTGCGGCGCAGCGGGACGGCCCGGCCGGTGTGCGTGGTGAAAGCTTCCATCGTTCTCAGGCCTCCACGAGGGTCGGGGCGTCGGCGAGGTCGGCCGGGGAGGCGAGATGCCCCAGAACCGCGGTGGCGGCGGCCACCTGCGGCGAGACCAGGTGCGTACGGCCGCCCTTGCCCTGCCTCCCCTCGAAGTTGCGGTTGGAGGTGGACGCGGCGCGCTCACCGGGCTTCAGCTGATCGGGGTTCATGCCCAGACACATCGAGCAGCCCGCGTGCCTCCATTCGGCCCCCGCGGCGGTGAAAACCTTGTCCAGGCCTTCTTCGACGGCCTGGAGGGCGACGCGTACGGACCCGGGGACGACCAACATGCGGACGCCGTCGGCGATCCGGCGCCCCTCGAGAAGCGCCGCGGCCGAGCGCAGGTCCTCGATGCGGCCGTTGGTGCAGGAGCCCACGAAGACGGTGTCGACGGTGACCTCGCGCAATGGCTGACCCGCCGTCAAACCCATGTATTCCAGGGCCTTTTCGGCAGCGTGACGCTCGGACGCGTCGGTGTACGAGGCGGGGTCGGGTACCGACTCGGAGAGCGGCGCGCCCTGGCCCGGGTTGGTGCCCCAGGTGACGAACGGCGCGAGCGCCGATGCGTCGATGACGACCTCGTGGTCGAAGACCGCGTCCTCGTCGGTGCGCAGCGTCCTCCAGTACGCGACGGCGGCGTCCCAGTCCGCGTCCCGGGGTGCGTGATCGCGGTCCTTGATGTAAGCGAACGTCGTCTCGTCCGGAGCGATCATGCCTGCGCGGGCGCCGGCCTCGATCGACATGTTGCAGATGGTCATCCGCGCTTCCATCGACAGCTTCTCGATGGCGGAACCGCGGTACTCGATGACGTAGCCCTGGCCGCCGCCGGTGCCGATGCGCGCGATGATCGCCAGGATCAGGTCCTTTGCGGTGACGCTCTCGGGCAGCTCGCCCTCGACCGTGATCGCCATCGTCCTGAACGGCGCCATCGGCAGCGTCTGCGTGGCCAGCACGTGCTCGACCTGGCTGGTGCCGATACCGAAGGCGAGCGCGCCGAACGCGCCGTGGGTGGAGGTGTGGCTGTCGCCGCAGACCACGGTCGTGCCGGGCTGGGTGAGTCCGAGCTGCGGTCCCACAACGTGGACAACGCCCTGCTCGACATCGCCCAGCGGGTGCAGCCGGACGCCGAACTCCGCGCAGTTCTTGCGCAGCGTCTCCAGCTGGGTACGCGAGACGGGGTCGGCGATCGGCTTGTCGATGTCGAGGGTGGGGGTGTTGTGGTCCTCGGTGGCGATGGTGAGATCGGTGCGCCGGACCTGCCGACCGTTCTGGCGCAGGCCGTCGAACGCCTGCGGGCTGGTCACCTCGTGCAGCAGGTGCAGGTCGATGAAGAGAAGGTCGGGCTCGCCCTCCGCGCGCCGGACGACATGGTCGTCCCAGACCTTTTCCGCGAGTGTCCGTGCCATCGCTTTCCCTCCGGCCGGCCGGTCCGCCGGCCCTGCTCGATTCCCTGGGCGTCGCCCGCCCCCGTGCCGGGCGGCGCCTGCGGGCCGTGGTCTGCGCCCGCCTCAACCAGAGTGACGGGTTCCGCAGGAAATTGAACTTGCGTTTCACAGAGTGAGACGCGAATATCGTTTCATGGACAACTCTAGCGGCGTCGGTGTTCTCGACAAGGCAGCGCTGGTTCTCGGCGCCCTCGAATCCGGTCCGGCCACCCTGGCCGGGCTCGTCGCCGCGACCGGTCTCGCCCGCCCCACGGCACACCGGCTCGCGGTCGCCCTGGAGCACCACCGGATGGTGGCGCGCGACATGCAGGGCCGCTTCATCCTGGGACCGCGGCTGGCGGAGCTGGCCGCGGCGGCCGGCGAGGACCGGCTGCTGGCCACGGCCGGGCCGGTGCTCACGCATCTGCGCGACGTGACCGGGGAGAGCGCGCAGCTCTACCGGCGCCAGGGCGACATGCGGATCTGCGTGGCCGCGGCGGAGCGGCTGTCCGGACTGCGGGACACCGTGCCCGTCGGCTCCACGCTGCCCATGAAGGCGGGCTCCGCGGCACAGATCCTCATGGCCTGGGAGGAGCCCGAGCGGCTGCACCGCGGCCTGCAGGGTGCCCGCTTCACGGCCACCGCGCTCTCCGGGGTACGGCGCCGGGGCTGGGCCCAGTCCATCGGCGAACGCGAGCCGGGCGTGGCCTCGGTCTCCGCTCCGGTGCGGGGCCCGTCCAACCGCGTGGTCGCCTCCGTCTCGGTCTCCGGGCCGATCGAGCGGCTGACGCGCCACCCGGGGCGGATGCATGCCCAGGCGGTCGTCGACGCGGCCGGCCGGCTGAGCGAGGCGCTGCGCCGCAGCGGCTGAGCCTCGGGCCACCCGCCGCGGACCTCCGGGGCTCGTCCCTGCGCGGCGGGCCCGGCCGCGCTCGGCCGTCCCGCTGAACGGTCACCGGGACGCCGTCCCGCCGGTTCGGTCTCCGGGTGTTCGCACTCGGCCTTGACGACGGCGGGTTGACGTCGACGGACGCGCGGCCGCGCTTCATGCAACGTCTCGCGCGGGCCGGCGGAACGAGGAGTTCGGGATGGGCGGCGTGCAGACATGCGAAAAGCCCCTCCGTGAGGAGGGGCTTTCGTTGGTACCCCCGACCGGATTCGAACCGGCGCTACCGCCTTGAGAGGGCGGCGTGCTAGGCCGCTACACAACGGGGGCCCTGGCGATCCTTGACTCGTCGCCGCCTCCGGGAGCGACCCGGATGGTGGCGGAAGGCAGGATCTGTACCCCCGACCGGATTCGAACCGGCGCTACCGCCTTGAGAGGGCGGCGTGCTAGGCCGCTACACAACGGGGGCTAGGCACTGCTCCAAGAGTCACCGAAGTGAACTCTTGCTGGGGTACCAGGACTCGAACCTAGACTAAGTGAACCAGAATCACTCGTGCTGCCAATTACACCATACCCCACCAAAACGCAACCCCCTGAGGGGGTTTTGTCCGGCTTGCGCTTTCCCGGTCGGCCTTTCGGCCCGCTCGGCGGCGCAGGAAGAACATTACCCGATCGAAGACCACGCTCCAAAACGGGTATCGGGCGGGCTGAGCCGTGCCGCCGGCAGGGCTCCGTTCAGGTCCCGACCTCGGCCCACACCGTCTTGCCGGGCCCGTCCGCACGGGTGGCGATCCCCCAGCGCAGCGCGAGTTGGGAGACCAGCCACAGCCCCCGGCCCGACTCCGCCGACGGCGGTGGCTCGGCCACGGCTCGTGGCGGCAGACGTTCGGCCCGGGTGTCCGTGACCTCGACGCGGAGGCACGCGCGGCGCAGCTCGAGCCGGAGGCGGAAGTCGCGGCCGGGTACATGACCGTGCCGCACCGCGTTCCCCGCCAGCTCGGCCACGATCAGGGTCGCCTCGTCGTTCACCCGCGTCCCGTACGGGTGCCCCCAGCTCTCCAGCCGCTGCGACGCCAGCCGCCGGGCCAGGCGGGCCCCGCGCGGCGTGGAGGTGAAACGCATCGTGAACTCAGGGGCGGGCGGGGCCGGTTGGCCTGTGGCCGAGGACGAGGGAATTTCGGTCGTCATGCGTACGAGCGTGCCGAGGCGCCCCTAGCCTGACCAGCAACGGCATGCGTACGGAGCGTGACTGTCGGGGTCGGTTCCCCGTCTGTCGGGGTCGTGCGGGGAAGCGGGCGGAGGGCACACGGTGACGGAGCCGAAGCGGGATACGGCATCGGGCCGCGAGGATCCGAGCGGCGAGTTCATGCGGTCGTTCGGGCGGCAGATCAAGCTGTTCCGGGAGCGGGCAGGGCTCACCCAGGCGGAACTTGCCGGGCACCTCGGATACGGGGAGGCCCAGATCGCAGCCGTGGAACAGGGCCGCCGCATCCCCCGCCCGGAGCTGATCGAGAAGGCGGACGATCTCCTGGGCGCGGGCGGTGTCCTGCTCGCCATGAAGCAGCAGGTGGCCCGCGCGCGTTACCCGGCGTTCTTCCGCGACGCGGCGCGAGTGGAGGAAGAGGCGATCGAGTTCCACGCGTACGCGACGCACGTCGTGCCGGGGCTGTTGCAGACGGAGGAGTATGCGCGGGCCGTGTTCGCGATGGGACGCCCACGCTGGGACAAGAGCGCCGTTGAACGTCAGGTCACGGCGCGGCTTGCCAGGCAGGCCATCTTCGGTCGCAAACCAGCGCCCACGCTCAGCTTCGTCCTCGAAGAGATCGTGCTCCTACGGCAGTTCGGCGGGCCCCACGTCCGGAGAGGCCAACTCGAACAGCTTCATCTCACCGGACAGAACCCGGATGTGGAGATCCAGGTCATGCCGTTGGACGTCACCGACAATGCCGGTGTGGATGGGCCATTCACACTGATGACGCCTATGAACGGTGACCAGGTGGCCTATCTGGAGAGCCAGGGTCACGGGAGGCTCATCTCCGAACGGGAGAGGGTCCGTGTGCTTGCTCTGCGGTATGGAATCATCCGGGCACAGGCGCTGAGCCCGCAGGAATCCCTGCTGCGCATCGAGAAGTTGCTGGGAGAAGCATGATGATGAAGCAGTCCGAGACTGGTCAGCTCACCTGGCTGAAGAGCAGCCACAGCGGAGCCGAAGGCGGCGAGTGCATCGAGGTCGCCGCCACCGCCTGCGCCGTGCATGTACGGGACTCCAAGAACCCCACCATGGGCACGCTCACCTTCACATCCGAGGAGTGGGCCGACTTCGTCGACTTCGCACGACGTTCCCATCGCTAGGTCCGGAGGCGGCATGGCATCGGAGCAGCACACACATCACCGGACTTGGGTGAAGAGCAGCTACAGCGGGTCCGCCGGCGGCGAATGCGTGGAGGTCGCCGCCACCCCTGACGCCGTCCACGTACGGGACTCCAAGAACCCCACCGGACGCGACCTCACCTTCACACCTGACGCATGGGCCGACTTCGTCGACTTCGCACGGCGGCACGCCGGTTAGAGGCGGGAGTTGACGCACGAAGGGCCCGGAAGCAGCGCGCTTCCGAGCCCTTCCGCCGTGCGTACGGCCGTTACGCCGAGATCTTCGCCAGGGCCGCGTCCACGCGGGCCAGGGTGCGGTCGCGGCCGAGGACCTCCAGGGACTCGAAGAGCGGGAGGCCGACCGTACGGCCGGTGACCGCGACGCGGACCGGGGCCTGGGCCTTGCCGAGCTTGAGGCCGTGCTCCTCTCCGGCGGCGATGACGGCCTCCTTCAGCGCGTCGGCGTTCCAGTCGGCGGCCGCGAGCTTCTCGCGGGCGGTCTTCAGCAAGGCGTCCGCGCCCGGCTTCATGGCCTTCTGCCAGGACGCCTCGTCCTCGACGGGCTCGTCCAGGAAGAGGAAGTCGACGTTGGCCGTGATGTCGGAGAGGACGGTGAGGCGCGTCTGGGCGAGCGGCGCGAGCGCGGCGAAGGCCTGGGCGTCGAACGCCTCGGGCGCCCACGGCGCGTGCGGCGCGCGCAGCCACGGCTCGCAGGCGGCGATGAAGTCCTTCACGTCCATGAGGCGGACGTGGTCGGCGTTGATCGCCTCGGCCTTCTTCAGGTCGAAGCGCGCCGGGTTGGCGTTGACGCCGTCGATGTCGAAGGCGGCGACCATCTCGTCCATGGTGAAGACGTCACGGTCGGCCGAGAGCGACCAGCCCAGCAGGGACAGGTAGTTGAGGAGTCCCGCGGGCAGGAAGCCGCGCTCGCGGTAGAGGTTGAGGTTGGCCTGCGGGTCGCGCTTGGAGAGCTTCTTGTTGCCCTCGCCCATCACGTACGGCAGGTGGCCGAACTGCGGGGTGGTGCCGTTGCCGACGCCGATCTCGGCGAGCGCGGCGTAGAGCGCGATCTGCCGCGGGGTGGAGGACAGCAGGTCCTCGCCGCGCAGCACATGCGTGATCTCCATGAGCGCGTCGTCGACGGGGTTGACGAGGGTGTAGAGCGGGGCGCCGTTGGCGCGGACGATGCCGAAGTCCGGCACGTTCTCCGGGCTGAAGGTCAGCTCGCCGCGCACCAGGTCGGTGAAGGTGATCGGCTCGTCGGGCATCCGGAAGCGGATGATCGGCGTGCGGTCCTCGCGCTCGTACGCCTCGATCTGCTCGGCCGTCAGCGTGCGGCACTGCCCGTCGTAGCCCGACGGCCTGCCCGCGGCGCGGGCGGCCTCGCGGCGCTGCTCCAGCTCCTCGGTGGTGCAGTAGCAGGGGTAGGCGAAACCGCGCTCCCGCAGCCGGCGGGCGACGTCGGCGTAGAGGTCCATGCGCTGCGACTGGCGGTACGGCTCGTGGGGGCCGCCGACCTCGGGGCCTTCGTCCCAGTCGAAGCCCAGCCAGCGCATGGAGTCGAGCAGCGCCTCGTAGGACTCCTCGGAGTCGCGGGCCGCGTCGGTGTCCTCGATGCGGAAGACCAGGGTGCCGCCGTGGTGGCGCGCGAAGGCCCAGTTGAAGAGGGCGGTGCGGACCAGGCCCACGTGGGGGTTGCCGGTCGGCGACGGACAGAAACGTACGCGTACGGGTGCGCTAGCCACGCTTGATCACCTTGTTGGTGAGAGTGCCGATGCCTTCGATGGTGACGGCGACCTCGTCGCCGACGGTGAGCGGGCCGACCCCTGCCGGGGTGCCCGTGAGGACGACGTCGCCGGGGAGCAGCGTCATCGCCTCGGTGATGTGCACGATCAGGTCCGCGACGGAGTGGACCATGTCGCTCGTACGGCCGAGCTGACGTTGCTCGCCGTTGACGGTGCACATGATCCCCAGGTCGGCGGGGTCGAGTTCGGTCTCCACCCAGGGGCCGAGCGGGCAGGAGCCGTCGAAGCCCTTGGCGCGGGCCCACTGCGACTCGCGCCGCTGGACGTCCCGTGCTGTGACGTCGTTGGCGCAGGTGTAGCCGAGGACGACGTCCTTCACGCGCTCCCGCGGCACCTCGCGGCACATACGGCCGATGACGACGGCCAGCTCGGCCTCGTGGTGCACCTCACCGGAGAAGGCCGGGTACGCGATGGGGTCGCCCGGGCCGGTCACGGCGGTGGACGGCTTGAAGAAGGCGACCGGGACCTCGGGCACCTCATGGCCCAGCTCGGCGGCGTGCTCGGCGTAGTTGCGGCCGATCGCGACGACCTTGCTGGGCAGCACGGGCGGCAGCAGCCGGACCTTGCCGATGGGAACCTTCTGGCCCGAGCGCTCGAATTCGGCGAAGGGATGACCCTTGATGATGTCGAGGACGGGTCCCTCCTTGGAGGAGGGATCTCCTTCCACCACGCCGAAGGCGACGTTGCCGTCGATGGAGAACCTGGCGATGCGCACGCGAAGCCGCTGCCCCTCTGGATCACTGCTGGAGACTGACACTCCAGGCTATCGCGGGGGTGTGACGCAGCTTCGCGGGCGCTCGCGGAACGTACTGGCCGGCGCTCGCACAACCTCCGGCGGGCGCTCGCGGAGCGCCGGCCGGCGCGCGGAACGGATCAGACCTCGGGGACGTCCATCAGGACGGTGCGCCGCGGGTTCGCGGTCTGCTCGGGCAGGTCGGCGCTGTGCTCCGCCGTGACGGCGCCTTCGAACCGCAGATCCTCGGCATCCTCGAGGTGCGCGAGGGTGGTGCGGCGCGGGTTGGCTATGTTGCGGAACAGCATCGTGGTCTTCACCGGTGTCTGCCTCGTGGGGTCGCTTGTCGAAAGGCCTGTCTTTGTCAAGCGACAGGCTAGACGCGCCATTCCCACGCGCTCGCACCGGGAAGCCTCAACTCCCTTGATCCTCATGTGATTTTGGTCACCGACACCCAGGCAATTCGCCCATTCCGGTCGCGACTCACAGCGCCCGGAAACGGACAATACTCACTGAAGGGAACGTTCCGCTCCTGATCACCGCTACTGGGACACCGGAACGGGCCGTTCAACTGGTGGAAAAAAGTCCGTTATCGCTGAATTCGGTTTCCACAGGCGGTGATTTCACGCGCACACAGCGTCATGTCTGTCACGCTCTCACCCGCCGGTCTTGTTGCAGATCCGGCACTGTGCTGGAATTCCACGGACCGCCGGGGCCACCGTTCCCCACAATGACTCGACACCGTCCCGCCGCTCACGCGGCGGGACGCCTGGTCCAGAGGTTGCGACGCTAGTGCAGGGACGTTTCAAGAGGGATGACAGCGCTGCGGCGGAGCCCGAGCCGCGCGGTGGAACCGATCGTGGCTCCACACCCCAGCGTGCCCAGGGTGCGGGCTCCACGCCGGAGAACAGCGGGACGCTGAGTCCTGCCCGCCCGGGTCCGCCCGGCGCCGGCGACTCCGCCGAACCGCCGCAGACGCGGCCCGCGCAGGGCTCCGGCTCGCGCATGGCCCTGCGCAACTGGCGCATCAGCACCCGCCTGGTGTCTCTGCTCACGCTGCCCGTCGTCGCCGCGACGTCACTGGGCGCGCTGCGCATCGAGACCTCGATGGACAATCTCCAGCAGCTCGAGAACATGAAGCTGCTGACCGAGATGACCAAGCAGGCCACCGAACTGGCGTCGGCGCTCCAGGAGGAGCGCGACCACTCGGCGGGGCCGCTGGCCACCGGGGACGACAAGAACGACGACGTCGTCTACTCGCGCATCAAGACCGACCGCGCCAAGCAGTCGTTCCGCGAGGCGACCCAGGACATCGAGGCCTCGAACTCCGAGGCCCTCGTCGGCGTCAACTCCTCGCTCGTCAACATCCTCAAGCAGCTCGAGAAGATCAAGACGATCCGGGCGACCGCTTACGACGACAGCGAGTACATCGCACAGACGGCGATCAGCTACAACGAGCTGATCACCTCGCTGCTGTCGCTGTCCCAGGACATGGCCCAGGCCACCAGCAACAGCGAGATGATCCGGTCCACCCGCGCCCTGGCCGCGTTCTCCTCGGCCAAGGAGTACGCGTCCATCCAGCGCGCGGTCATCGCCGCCGGTCTGGCCCACGAGCCGAAGCCGAAGCTCTCCGCCAACGACCGGCTCTACGGCCAGTCCGCGCAGCAGAGCGAGGAATCCGCGATCGCTCAGTTCAGCCAGGTCTACGGGGGCAGCAAGGCCTCGTCCCAGGAGCTGCTGCAGGCCCTGGAGGACGGCGGCAACTCCGAGATCATCCTGGCGGACACCTACGCCGCCCGGGTGCTGAAGACCGACGGCCAGATCTCCAACGAGAAGCGGTCGTACAAGGACTGGTACGACCAGGACAGCACCAAGATCGACGAGATGTCCCGGATCGAGCAGACGCTGCTCTCCGAGATGGAGGAGAAGGCGCGCGAGCTGCGCTCCGAGGCCCAGCAGGAAGCCATCCTCAACGGTGCGATCATCCTGCTCGTCCTCGGTGTCTCGCTCGTCGGCGCGTTCGTCGTGGCCCGCTCCATGGTGCGTTCGCTGCGCCGGCTGCAGGACACCGCGCAGGACGTCTCGCAGAAGCGCCTGCCCGAACTGGTCAAGCAGCTCTCCGAGTCCGACCCGCAGGACGTGGACACCTCCGTCAAGTCCGTCGGTGTGCACAGCCGGGACGAGATCGGCCGCGTGGCCGCGGCGTTCGACGACGTGCACCGCGAGGCGGTCCGCCTCGCCGCCGAGCAGGCGCTGCTGCGGGGCAACGTCAACGCGATGTTCACCAACCTCTCGCGCCGCAGCCAGGGCCTCATCCAGCGTCAGCTCTCGCTGATCTCCGAACTGGAGAGCCGCGAGGCCGACCCGGACCAGCTCTCGTCGCTGTTCAAGCTGGACCACCTCGCGACCCGTATGCGCCGGAACGGCGAGAACCTCCTCGTCCTCGCGGGCGAGGAGCCCGGCCGCCGCTGGACCCGCCCGGTCCCGCTGGTCGACGTCCTCCGCGCCGCGGCATCCGAGGTGGAGCAGTACGAGCGGATCGAGCTGAGCGCCGTCCCGACGACCGAGGTCGCCGGACGCGTCGTCAACGACCTCGTGCACCTGCTCGCCGAGCTGCTGGAGAACGCGACGTCGTTCTCCTCGCCGCAGACCAAGGTCAAGGTCACCGGTCACGCGCTGCCCGACGGCCGCGTGCTCGTCGAGATCCATGACACCGGCATCGGCCTCTCACCCGAGGACCTGGCCGCGATCAACGAGCGGCTGGCCAGCCCGCCGACCGTGGACGTCTCCGTCTCGCGGCGCATGGGTCTCTTCGTGGTCGGCCGCCTGTCCCTGCGGCACGGCATCCGCATCCAGCTCCGTCCCTCGGACTCCGGCGGCACGACCGCGCTCGTCATGCTGCCCGTCGACGTCGCCCAGGGCGGCGCGAAGGCGGCCGGCAAGCCGGCGCCCCCCGTGGGCGGTTCGGGCGGTGCTTCCACTCCCGGAACCAGCCGTCTCGCGGGCATGACGCCGCGCAGCCAGGTCACGGGCGGCGGAGCGCGTGCCGCGCTGCCGAGCCGCGACCCGGGCGGTGCCCAGGGCGGCCCCGGCGGGAACGGTCCGGGCTCCGGTGGCCCGGGATCCGGCGGCCAGCAGGGCCGCACGGGCAACCCGCTGCCCTCCCGCCCCACCGCCGGTGCCGGTACCGGCAATGCCTTCGCCCCGGGCGGCCGACCCGGCGGCACCGAGGACACCGCCCAATCCCGCGACAGCGGGGCCTTCTCCCCCGCCGGGCGTCCCGGCAGCGGTCCGGGCCGCCCCGGCGGATCCGCGCCCGCCGGTAACGCCCCCGGCTCCCGTACGGGCATGCCCCCGGCGGGACCGGGCCGCACCGACGACCAGGGCCGTGCCCCCGCTCTTCCGCCGCGTCCCGGCGCGAGCGACGGCCGCGGCTCGACTCCGACCGTCGCCTCGCCGAGCGGGGCGCCCTCAGGCGGCCCCGCGGGCCGCGGTCCCTCCGGCTCCGACCGGGGCGGGCGGCCCCAGCTGCCGCCGCGTGGTCCCGCCGCCGAGCTGCCGGGCGGCTCCGGCGGCCCGGGAACCCAGGAGCCGGGGACCAGCTGGGGCGCGCGCCGCGCCGCCGGTTCCGACGACTGGCCGACCACGGCCCCCCGCGACAACGCCGACACCCCGCGCGGTCACGAGGACGTCGAGTCGACGACGCAGTTCCCGCGCCCGGACTACGACGAGGCACCGCAGCAGCGGGAGCCACAGCAGCAGCGGCAGCAGCAACAGCCGCAGGAGAGCGGCCAGTTCGCGCTGCCGCCCTCCGAGCTGGACGGGCCGCCCACCAGCGGCGGGGACGGCCGTACGCCGCTCTTCGACACCCTGGAGTCCGACTGGTTCCGCGGTGGCGGCCGGCTGGCCGAACGCCCGGGCCGTACGCAGGGCCAGCCGTCGCGCTCCGTGCCGCAGCAGCCCTCGGGCCGTCCGGCGTCCCCGGTGCCGCCGCAGCAGTCCGCACCGCCGCAGCGCGAACAGCGAGAGCAGCGCGAGCCCGCCCGCGGCCAGAACGGCTCGGACGCCTGGCGCTCCTCGCCCAACGACGAGCTCGGCCGCCAGGCCGAGCGGGTCCGGCAGCCCGCCTCCGGCGGTGTCACCACCTCGGGGCTTCCGCGCCGTGTGCCGCGCGCCAACCTCGTGGCGGGCACCGCGTCGCAGCAGCAGACCCACCCGACGTCACCGCAGGTCTCCCGTGCGCCCGACGACGTGCGCGGCCGGCTGACCAACCTCCGGCGGGGCATCCAACGAGGCCGTCAGGCCGGGACGGACGGGCACGACAGCAACAACCAGGGCTTCGGCCCCACTTACCAGCAGGAGCGTTAGTTGAGTCCGATGAGCCAGGCGGCGCAGAACCTGAACTGGTTGATCACCAACTTCGTGGACAACACCCCCGGGGTGTCGCACACGGTGGTGGTTTCGGCCGACGGCCTGCTGCTCGCGATGTCCGAAGGGTTCCCGCGCGACCGCGCCGACCAGCTGGCGGCCGTGGCCTCGGGCCTGACCTCACTGACATCCGGCGCCTCCCGCATCTTCGAAGGCGGCATGGTCAACCAGACCGTGGTGGAGATGGAGCGCGGCTTCCTCTTCATCATGTCCGTCTCCGACGGTTCCTCCCTGGCCGTCCTGGCCCACCCCGACTGCGACATCGGTCTCGTGGGCTACGAGATGGCTCTGCTCGTCGACCGCGCGGGCAGCGTCCTCACTCCGGACCTGCGCGCCGAACTGCAAGGAAGCCTCCTCAACTGAACACGACCGACCTTTCCGAACCGACTGACCGAAACGCCCGTCCGACGTACGCTCAACCGACCGACCTCGTCGGGCCGATCGCACCTCCCAGCGGCCCCGCGAGACGACAACCGTTGTCCCGCCCGGAGGACTCATGACCCCGCCCCATTCGCTCGGCCCGTACGGCGCATACCAGGACGCGCCGTACGGGGACGATGGCGACCAGCCGCTGGTGCGGCCGTACGCCATGACCGGGGGCCGGACCCGGCCGCGCTACCAGCTCGCCATCGAGGCACTGGTCAGCACCACTGCCGATCCGGCTCAGCTGGGCGGGCTGCTCCCGGAGCACCAGCGCATCTGCCACCTGTGCCGCGAGGTCAAATCCGTCGCCGAGGTATCCGCGCTGCTGGCAATCCCTCTGGGTGTGGCTCGGATCCTCGTGGCCGATCTGGCGGAGGCCGGCATGGTGGCCATTCACCAGCCCGGCGGCGCCGACGAGGCCGGCGGTACGCCGGATGTGACTTTGCTCGAAAGGGTGCTCAGTGGACTTCGCAAGCTCTAGCGGCGGAGCGGCCCGCTCCACGACCTCCGCGAAGATCGTGGTGGCGGGCGGCTTCGGCGTGGGCAAGACCACGTTCGTCGGCGCGGTCTCGGAGATCAATCCGCTGCGCACCGAGGCCGTGATGACCTCCGCGTCGGCGGGGATCGACGATCTGAGCCATGTCCAGGACAAGACCACGACGACCGTGGCGATGGACTTCGGCCGGATCACCCTGGACCAGGACCTGATCCTGTACCTCTTCGGTACACCGGGACAGGACCGCTTCTGGTTCATGTGGGACGACCTCGTCCGCGGCGCCATCGGCGCGGTCGTCCTCGTCGACACCCGGCGGCTGGCCGATTGTTTTCCCGCGGTGGACTATTTCGAGAATTCGGGCCTTCCGTTCGTGATCGCCCTCAACGGATTCGAAGGGCATCAGCCGTACACCCCGGAGGAAGTCCGCGAGGCGCTGCAGATCGGACCGGACGCCCCGATCATCACCACCGACGCCCGCCACCGCAGCGAGGCCAAGAGCGCGCTGATCACGCTGGTGGAACACGCTCTGATGGCCCGGCTCAAGTAGCCGTACAGGGGCGGAAATTGATCGACCGGCGGGCTGTGTCCTTTGACACGGCCCGCCGCTGTGTTCATAACGTTTCGACAGAGAATTGTTCTGCGGTCAACACCCGACGCATCCAGATGGCTTCGCTGTGCGCACAATCACCCGACGTTATGCGGAAAATCTGAGGTGATGCCCCAATTATCTCGCCCTTATGCCCGCCGGAACGGCCCCCACCGGGTGTTTGGAATGCGCGCCCCTGACGTGCTGCAATTCCCTGAACTGCCGAGTAGTAACGGCTCTGAAAGTCCCCGGCACACCCCTGGGTGCCGACGCCGAGAGGTTGTTGGTCGAGTGAGGCGAAGCAAGCCCGGTCCCGCGTCGCATCAAGCGGCACGAGGCAACTTCACCCCCGCGCCGCGCCCCGCGGCGTCCACCGCCGATGTCCCGGACATCGCCCCGGCGAGCGGCAGCCGGCTGTCTCCCCGCAACTGGCGCGTGCCCACCAGGCTGAACGCGATCCTGCTCATACCCGTGCTCGTCGGACTCGTCTTCGGCGGATTCCAGGTGAGCAGTTCCATCGACACCTGGCGCGAGGCGCAGGACGCGGTGCGCACGGCGCGTCTCGTCAGGGCGGCGGAAACTTATGGTCACGCTCTCATTGACGAGCGTGACCGCACTGCGGTTCCACTTTTGAGCGGGGATCGTGACAGCAAGGTCGTCACCGACGTCCGCGCGGCGACCGACAACGCCCGCAAGGACTTCGAGGCGGCCGTCGCGGAGATGCCGGACCGCCCCGGTCTCCAGCGCCGTCTGAAGGCGTTCCGGGACGCCGAGGGCAACCTCCCCAAGCTCCGCCAGGGCGCCTACACCTCGGCCCTGCCGGCCGTGCAGACCGAAGAGGGCTACGTCCAGGTCCAGCACCCGCTGATGGAGTTCGCCAACGAACTCGGCCTCGGCACCGGCAACATCACCAGCTACGGCCGTACCGTCTACGCGATATCGCTGGCCAAGGCTGCTGAATCGCTTCAGCGCTCCATCGGCACCCACCTCCTGGTGAAGCCCGGCCCGGCCGCGAAGGACCGCAGCGCCCAGGTCACCGCGTTCACCTCGTACGCGTACCTGGAGAACATCGCACTCGCCGAGTACGTCTCCGGCGGCACGGCCCAGGACCAGACCGCCCTGCGCAAGGCGATGGCCGCCGCGCAGGCCAAGGGCAAGCAGCAGGTCGCGCAGGCCGAGCAGGAGGCGGAGGCCGCGGGCGTACCGTTCGTCGCGCCGCCGCCCATGAAGGACATGGTCACGGCCATCGGCCGGGGAACCGGCGCCAAGGACCTCAAGCCCGAGGGCATCACCCCGGAGACCTGGTTCGCCACGGCGACGGGCAAGTTCGACGCTTACCGCTCGGTCGAGACGGACCTCATCGACAAGGCCGTGAATGAGGCCTCGCAGATCTCCGAGGACGCCAAGCGGGACGCCATCGTCAACGGCGCCATCGTGGTCGTCGCGCTGCTCACCGCGTTCATCATCGCCGGGCTGATGGCCCGCTCGATGAGCCGCAGCATGCGGCAGCTCCGCACCGCAGCCTTCGACGTCGCCGAGCAGCGTCTGCCGATGCTGGTCGACCAGCTCTCCCGTACGGACCCCGGCCGCGTGGACACCCGCGTCAAGCCGATCCCGATCACCAGCCACGACGAGATCGGCGAGGTCGCCCGCGCCTTCGACCAGGTGCACCGGGAGGCCGTCCGGCTGGCCGCCGAGCAGGCCCTGCTGCGGGGCAACGTCAATGCGATCTTCACCAACCTCTCCCGCCGGAACCAGGGCCTCATCGAGGGACAGCTCACCCTGATCACCGAGCTGGAGAACAACGAGGCCGACCCCGACCAGCTCGAGAGCCTCTTCCGGCTGGACCATCTGGCCACCCGTATGCGGCGGAACGGCGAGAACCTCCTCGTCCTCTCGGGCGAGGAGCCCGGCCGCCGCTGGAACCAGCCCGTCCCGCTGGTCGACGTGCTCCGCGCCGCGACCTCCGAGGTGGAGGCGTACGAGCGCATCGAGATCACCGGCGTGCCGGAGAGCGAGATCCACGGCACCGCCGTGACCGACCTCGTGCACCTGCTGGCCGAGCTGCTGGAGAACGCCACCACGTTCTCCTCGCCGCAGACCAAGGTGCGGGTCACCGCGACCCGGCTGCCGGACGGCCGCGTGATGATCGAGATCCACGACAAGGGCATCGGCCTCACCGCCGAGGACTTCGCGGACATCAACCACAAGCTGGCGAACCCGCCGACCGTGGACGCCGCGATCTCCCAGCGCATGGGTCTCTTCGTGGTCGGCCGGCTGGCCGACCGGCACGGCATCCGCGTCCAGCTCCGCCCCTCGGGCGAGCAGGCCGGGACGACGTCGCTCGTCATGCTGCCGGAGGCGATCACCCACGGTGGCGGCGGCGAGCAGACGCCGGACGACGACTTCACGGTCTCGCGGATCATGCCGGAGCAGGAGCAGCCCTCGTTCAACGGCTTCTCGCAGGCTCCGGCCCCGATGCGCACCGCCGCCGAGCTGGGCTTCGACGACAGCCGCTACGAGGTGCCGGACGACGCCCGCGAGCTCGACCCGGTGGGCCGTTCGCTGATGCGGGAGGAGCGGCGGGCCCAGCTCGAGGCGCAGGCCGCCGACCGCTACCAGGACGACCCGTACCAGGACGACCGGGACCGGAACGGCTACCGCGACGAACCGCAGGGCTACGACACCGCGGAGTTCCCTCGGGCCGCCTATCCGGAATCCGGATACCAGGAGCAGGCCTACGAGGAACAGGGTTACCGGGAGTCGCCCTACAACGAGCCCGCGGGCCACGGACACGGTACGTACCCCCAGTACGACGCCCCGTCGCCGCAGACGGGCTGGGACGCACCGGCCTCCTACGAACCGCGCCACGAGGCAGGCTACGGAGCGGAATCGGAATCCCGCGCGGCTCCCGCGGAAGCGTCCGAACGCGTAGGCTTCGACCGTCCGCGACCCACCTCGAGCGGCCCCCACTCCATGACCGGCGCCGGCCTGCCGCGCCGGGACAGGGCGTGGCAGCCTCACGAGGAGGCGGAGCGGACCCAGCAGGTCCCGCAGGCGCCCAGCGCCCCGCAGGACCAGCAGGACAGGCAGGACGACGGTGGCGACTGGCGCTCGGCGAACGACGACCGCTGGAGGCGCGCCGAGCAGCTCCGCGACCCGAAGGCCGGCGGAGTCACTCCGTCCGGACTCCCCCGGCGGGTGCCCAAGGCCAACCTGGTCGAGGGAACCGCAGAGCAGACCCAGCAGGGCGGCCCTCAGGTCTCCCGCGCTCCCGAGGACGTCCGTGGCAGGTTGAGCAACCTGCGGCGGGGCGTCCAGCGGGGACGCAACGCAGGGATGAACTCAGGCGGCCAGGGCTTCGGCCCCGGCGGCAGCACCTACGATCAGGAGCGTTAGTGTGAGCCCGATGAGCCAGGCGGCGCAGAACCTGAACTGGTTGATCACCAACTTCGTGGACAACACCCCCGGGGTGTCGCACACCGTGGTGGTCTCCGCCGACGGACTCCTTCTCGCGATGTCCGAAGGGTTCCCGCGCGACCGCGCCGACCAACTCGCGGCCGTGGCCTCCGGCCTGACCTCGCTGACGGCCGGCGCCTCCCGCATCTTCGAAGGCGGATCGGTCAACCAGACCGTGGTGGAGATGGAGCGCGGCTTCCTCTTCATCATGTCCGTCTCCGACGGTTCCTCCTTGGCCGTCCTCGCGCACCCCGAGTGCGACATCGGCCTTGTTGGTTACGAGATGGCCCTCCTTGTCGACCGCGCGGGCAGCGTCCTCACCCCGGACCTGCGCGCGGAACTGCAGGGAAGCCTGCTCAACTAGCAGACAGGCCGTGCGTTTCGCGCCACCGCGCCATAGGGTGCGGTGGCGCGGATCCTCAAGCGGGACCGGTAGAACGGAAGTTGGAGGAGGAGAATCGTGGCAACACCCCCAAGCGGCTACCCGTACGGCGGTGGTCAGCAGCCTCATCCGCAGGGTGGTGAGCAGCCCAACCGCTTCAACTTCCCCTCCACGCCGAGCCGTCAGGGACCGCCGCACCGCCAGCAGCAGCCGGGTGGGTACGAGCCGTACGACCCGCCGCCGCCGCGGATCCAGCCGGTGCAGCCGCAGAGCCCGGCGCCGCAGCCCTCTCCGGCGAGCGGAGGCTCCAACCCGCTGGTGCGTCCCTACGCGATGACCGGTGGCCGCACCCGGCCGCGCTATCAGCTCGCGATCGAGGCGCTGGTGCACACCACCGCGGCGCCCTCGCAGCTCCAGGGGCAGCTTCCGGAACACCAGCGCATCTGCCACCTCTGCCGGGAGATCAAGTCGGTCGCCGAGATCTCCGCCCTGCTCACCATCCCCCTCGGCGTCGCCCGTATCCTCGTCGCCGACCTGGCCGAGGCCGGACTCGTCGCCATCCACCAGCCCGGCGGCGACGCGGCCGCCGGCGGACAGCCAGACGTGACACTGCTCGAAAGGGTGCTCAGTGGACTTCGGAAGCTCTAGCGGTGCAGCCCGCTCCACCACCTCCGCGAAGATCGTGGTGGCGGGCGGCTTCGGCGTGGGCAAGACCACGTTCGTCGGCGCGGTCTCGGAGATCAACCCACTGCGCACCGAAGCCGTGATGACCTCCGCATCGGCGGGGATCGACGACCTCACGCACGCCCCGGACAAGACCACCACGACCGTGGCGATGGACTTCGGCCGGATCACCCTGGACCAGGACCTGATCCTGTACCTCTTCGGTACACCCGGACAGGACCGCTTCTGGTTCATGTGGGACGACCTCGTCCGCGGCGCCATCGGCGCGGTCGTGCTCGTCGACACCCGGCGGCTGGCGGACTGTTTCCCCGCGGTCGACTACTTCGAGAACAGCGGGCTGCCCTTCGTCATCGCGCTCAACGGTTTCGACGGGCACCAGCCGTACACCCCGGAGGAAGTCCGCGAGGCGCTGCAGATCGGACCGGACGCCCCGATCATCACCACCGACGCCCGCCACCGCAGCGAGGCCAAGAGCGCGCTGATCACGCTGGTCGAGCACGCCCTGATGGCGCGGCTGCGCTAGCCCTTCCGGGCACGGACACACGAAATCCCCCTGCAACTCGAGGAGTTGCAGGGGGATTTCGTCGTTCTGCGGGCGCTCTCAGCGCCTTTCTCGCGGCCTGGTGCTAGCGCTGCCAGCTGTGCGGTGCCCGGAACCCTGACTGGCGCTCCAGACGGCGCCAGCGGGCCGTGGAGCCGTGGTTGCGGGCCGCGGCCACCTCGCGGTGGTGACCGCCGCCGGCGGCGCGAGCGAGCAGGACGGCGGTGAGCGCGGCCAGCTCCTCGGGCTCGGCGTGGCCCTTCTCGACGCGAAGGAAGTCTGAACTCATGGGAATCTCCGTGCCTTTCGTGGGCCGCGTCACTGCGGGGGGTTGCCGTGCTTGCGGGACGGCAGGTCGGCGTGTTTGGTGCGGAGCATGGCGAGGGAGCCGATGAGGACGGCGCGGGTCTCGGTGGGGTCGATGACGTCGTCGACCAGGCCGCGCTCGGCCGCGTAGTACGGATGCATCAACTCGGCCTTGTACTCCTTGACCATGCGCGCCCGCATGGCTTCCGGGTCGTCGGCGTCCGCGATCTGACGACGGAAGATGACGTTCGCCGCACCCTCGGCGCCCATGACCGCGATCTCGTTCGTCGGCCACGCATAGGTCAGGTCGGCCCCGATGGACTGCGAGTCCATCACGATGTAGGCGCCGCCGTAGGCCTTGCGGAGGATGAGCGAGATCCGCGGCACCGTCGCGTTGCAGTACGCGTACAGCAGCTTCGCGCCGTGCCGGATGATGCCGCCGTGCTCCTGGTCCACACCGGGGAGGAACCCGGGTACGTCCAGGAGCGTGACGATGGGGATGTTGAACGCGTCGCACATCTGCACGAACCGGGCGGCCTTCTCGGAGGCCTCGATGTCCAGCACCCCGGCCAGCGTCTGCGGCTGGTTGGCGATGATCCCCACCACCTGACCGTCCATCCGCGTCAGCGCGCAGATGATGTTCCGCGCCCAGCGCTCGTGGACCTCCAGGTATTCGCCGTCGTCGACGATCTCCTCGATGACCTGGCGCATGTCGTAGGGCCGGTTGCCGTCGGCGGGCACCAGGTCCAGCAGCGCTTCCGAGCGCCGGTCCGCCGGGTCCTCGCACGTCGACGACGGCGGGTTCTCCCGGTTGTTCGACGGCAGCATGGAGACCAGGTAGCGGACCTCGGCCAGGCAGGTCTCCTCGTCGTCGTAGGCGAAGTGGCACACACCCGAGGTCTCGGCGTGCACGTCCGCACCGCCCAGACCGTTCTGGCTGATCTCCTCACCCGTCACCGCCCGCACCACGTCCGGACCGGTGATGAACATCTGCGAGGTCTCCCGCACCATGAACACGAAGTCCGTCAGCGCGGGTGAGTAGGCGGCGCCGCCCGCGCACGGGCCCAGCATCACGGAGATCTGCGGGATCACCCCGGACGCACGCGTGTTCCGCTGGAAGATCCCCCCGTACCCGGCCAGCGCGGAGACGCCTTCCTGGATGCGCGCCCCCGCACCGTCGTTCAGCGAGATCAGCGGAGCACCCGCCGAGATCGCCATGTCCATGATCTTATGGATCTTCGTCGCATGAGCCTCACCCAGCGCCCCACCGAAGATCCGGAAATCGTGCGCATAGACGAAGACCGTCCGGCCCTCGACCGTCCCCCACCCCGTCACCACACCATCGGTGTACGGCTTCTTCGCCTCCAGACCGAACCCCGTCGCACGGTGCCGCCGCAACGGCTCCACCTCGTGGAAGGAGCCCTCATCCAGCAGCACCTCGATCCGCTCACGAACCGTCAGCTTCCCCTTGGCCTTCTGGGCCTCGGTCGCACGGTCACTCGGCCCGCGCAGAGCCTGCTCACGGATCGCATGCAGCTCGGCCACTCGCCCACGGGCATCGCTCGCCCCGGTGGGCGACTCGTCGAGAAGGGTCATGTAACGACCCTACGAAAAGAGGGCCCGAAAACGGCCCGTTGACTTCTAACAGTCTCCCCAGGGTTTTCCTGGAACCCTTGGACAGAACCGCCACCGTAGACCTGAGTAGCTACGACTGAGGCGGCTCTGCGCTGTGCACATCCCACAATCGTGGTCCGCCATGCCTCCTGCGTTCACGCAGTGGAGACCGTACAGCCATGCGTGTGGCCTGCCTACAGCCGGAACCCGCGCACTTCTCCGGCGCAGCCCACGAGAGCCCCATGTTGATTCGTCAACCACTTTCCCCTACAGTGGGCCTCACTAGTTGAAGCTTAAACGACTACACCACTCCCTGGAGGAAGCCATGGCTCTGTTCAACCGGAAGAGCGCAGACGTCCCGGCCGCCGGCTCCGCCGCAGCGGCCGCCCCCGGCGCGGCTCTCGCCGCGCTCACCGGGGACTACACCATCGACCCGGCGCACAGCAGCCTCGGCTTCACCGTCCGCCACGCCATGGTCACCAACGTCCGGGGCGACTTCGGCGACTTCGACGGCACGCTCTCGCTGGACGGCGCCGACGTCTCCCGCTCCGGCGCGTCCCTCGACGTCCGTATCGCCAGCATCGACACCGGCATCGCGGACCGCGACGGTCATCTGCGCAGCGGTGACTTCTTCGACGCCGAGAAGTACCCGTCGATGACCTTCCGCTCCACCGCGGCCGAGCACCTGTCCGGCGACACCTACCGGATCACCGGAGACCTCACGATCAAGGACGTGACGCGTCCGCTCGCCATCGACCTGGAGTTCAACGGCTCCGCCACCGACGTCTACGGCAACGAGCGCGTCGGCTTCGAGGGCCGCGCCGACATCCTGCGCTCCGACTGGGGTCTCACCTGGAACGCGGCCCTGGAGACCGGCGGCGTCATGGTCAGCGACAAGGTCAAGCTGACCTTCGACATCTCCGCCATCAAGTCCGCGCCGCAGGCCGCGTGACACTCCCGGCGGCGCCGGCCCCGCCGCCGTACGGCACCGCGCCCCGGCCAGGGTCTCCCCACCCCGGCCGGGGCGCCGTGCGTTCGCCCGCGGGCCGTCCGCCCGCTGCCGTCACTCCTGCGGTTCGACGCCCGCCCGCAGCAACCCGTAGGTGTACGCGTCCTCAAGGGCCTCCCAGGACGCGGCGATCACGTTGTCCCCGACCCCGACGGTCGCCCACTCACCCCGGCCGTCGGTCGTGGAGACCAGCACCCGGGTCGTGGACTGGGTGCCGTGCTTGCCTTCCAGGATGCGGACCTTGTAGTCGACCAGCTCCAGCTTCGCGAGCTGCGGGTAGATCCGCTCCAGACCCACGCGCAGCGCACGGTCGAGGGCGTTGACGGGACCGTTGCCCTCGGCTGTGGCGACGATCCGCTCGCCCTTGGCCCACAGCTTCACCGTCGCCTCGTTGGCGTGCGTCCCGTCCGGGCGGGTCTCGACGATCCCGCGCCAGGACTCGATGCGGAAGTAGCGACGGGCGCGGCCCTCGGCCTCCTCGCGGAGCAGCAGCTCGAACGACGCGTCGGCCGCCTCGTAGGTGTAGCCCTCGAGTTCGCGCTCCTTGACCCGCTCCACGACGCGGCCGACCAGTTCGCGGTCCCCGCCGAGATCGACGCCCAGCTCCTTGCCCTTGAGCTCGACGGAGGCGCGTCCGGCCATGTCGGAGACCAGCATCCGCATGGTGTTGCCGACGCGCTCGGGGTCGATGTGCTGGTACAGATCCGGGTCCACCTTGATCGCGGACGCGTGCAGCCCCGCCTTGTGCGCGAAGGCCGAGACACCGACGTACGGCTGGTGGGTGGAGGGAGTCAGGTTGACGACCTCGGCGATGGCGTGCGAGATCCGGGTCATCTCCTCCAGCGCGCCCTCGGGCAGCACCTGGCGCCCGTACTTGAGCTGGAGCGCGGCGACGACGGGGAAGAGGTTGGCGTTGCCGACCCGCTCGCCGTAGCCGTTGGCCGTGCACTGGACGTGCGTGGCACCGGCGTCCACGGCCGCGAGCGAGTTGGCGACGGCGCACCCGGTGTCGTCCTGGGCGTGGATGCCCAGTCGTGCGCCGGTGTCCGCCCGCACGGTCGCGACGACGGCCTGGATCTGGGCGGGCAGCATGCCGCCGTTGGTGTCGCACAGCACGACCACGTCCGCCCCCGCCTCGGACGCGGTGCGCACGACCTCCTTGGCGTACGCGGGGTTGGCCCGGTAGCCGTCGAAGAAGTGCTCGCAGTCGACGAAGACGCGGCGGCCCTCGGAGCGGAGATGGGCGACGGTGTCGCGCACCATCGCCAGGTTCTCCTCCAGGGTGGTGCGCAGCGCCAGTTCCACATGGCGGTCGTGCGCCTTGGCGACCAGCGTGATCACCGGGGCACCGGAGTCCAGCAGAGCGCGCACCTGCGGGTCGTCGGCGGCGGAGACTCCCGCGCGCCGCGTCGCGCCGAAGGCCACGAGCTGTGCGTGGCGGAAGTCGATCTCGGCCCGGGCGCGGGCGAAGAACTCGGTGTCCCGCGGGTTCGCACCGGGCCAGCCGCCCTCGATGAAGCCCACGCCGAATGCGTCCAGGTGCCGGGCGATGGTCAGTTTGTCCGCGACGGTGAGGTTGATGCCCTCCCGCTGGGCACCGTCGCGCAGCGTGGTGTCGAAGACGTGGAAGTCGTCCCCGGGAGAAGAGGGACCGTTTGCGTCCGTCATGCTGTCTGACTCCTGTTGGATCTCGGTCTACCTGGGACCCCCGGAGACGAGCCACGGGGGATCCGGCTCCACCGTCCCTCGTGACTCCTCGCGCTCCGCGTCCGGCATGAGTGGGCCGGAAAACGAAAAAACCCCTCGCGGGTGCGAGAGGTCTGCGCGCGGGTCATAGGACACGGTGTCCGCTCCGTATCGGGTCCTACGGGGCGGTCACTGCGGACCGGCGCGCCCTGCCAATAATCATGGCGAACGAGAGCACGCGGGCATTCTTGCACGGAATCCGCTCACGGCGAGACAAGGTCTCACGATGTGGGCGTCGGGCCGCGGTGAAGGGCCACGCATCGGGTGCCGGGCGAGGTTCGTACCGGGCGGGGCGTACGGCGAGGGCCGCGCACCGGGGCGTTGCGTACGGCGAGGGCCGCGCCCCCGACGCCGGTCGGGGCGCGGCCCTGGAGACCGTCTGCGAGGGGGTGTCAGCCGCCCAGCGGGTGCATCCAGCCGTGCGTGTCGGGGGCCTGGCCCGTCTGGATGTCCAGCAGCGCCCTGCGGAGCTGCATGGTGACCTCGCCCGGCTCCCCGTCGGCCACGGCCCAGTCGCCCTTGGCGGACTTCACCGAGCCGACCGGGGTGATCACGGCCGCGGTGCCGCAGGCGAAGACCTCGGTCAGCGAGCCGTCGGCGTTGCCCTCGCGCCAGTCGTCCACCGAGATCCGCCCCTCGGACACCTCGTGGCCCAGGTCGGCGGCGATCTGCAGCAGCGAGGCGCGGGTGATGCCGGGCAGCAGCGACCCGGACAGCTCCGGGGTCACGATCCGGCGCTTGCCGCCCTCCTCTCCGTACACGAAGTACAGGTTCATGCCGCCCATCTCCTCGATCCAGCGGCGCTCGATCGCGTCCAGCCAGACCACCTGGTCGCAGCCCTGCTCGGCCGCCTGCGCCTGGGCGACGAGGGAGGCGGCGTAGTTGCCGCCGGCCTTCGCGGCGCCGGTGCCCCCGGGCGCGGCCCGGACGTACTCCTCCGACAGCCAGACCGAGACCGGCTTGACGCCGCCGGGGAAGTACGCGCCGGCGGGCGAGGCGATGACCATGAAGAGGTATTCGTTGGCGGGCCGCACACCCAGCCCGACCTCGGTGGCGAAGAGGAACGGCCGCAGGTAGAGCGACTGCTCGCCCTGGCTCGGCACCCACGCCTTGTCCTGAGTGACCAGGGCGTCGCAGGCGGCGATGAAGGTCTCGACGGGCAGCTCGGGCATGGCCAGACGGCGGGCGGACGCCTGGAAGCGCTTGGCGTTCTCCTCCGGGCGGAAGGTGGCGACACTGCCGTCGGGCTGCCGGTACGCCTTGAGCCCCTCGAAGATCGTCTGCGCGTAGTGCAGCGTCATGTTGGCGGGGTCGATCGACAGCGGCGCGTACGGGACGAGCTGGGCGTCGTGCCAGCCCCGCCCCTCGGTCCACTTGATCGTCACCATGTTGTCGGTGAAGTGCCGGCCGAAGCCGGGGCCGGCCAGGATCGCCTCACGCTCCGCGTCCGAGAGCGGGTGGGCCGATGGCTTGAACTCGATCGAGGGGGTCGTCATGTCTGCTCTGTCCTTCACCGTGAGGTCGTGGCGGACCGCGCGCTCCGCCTTCGCCGTGGCACGCCGCCTCGGGCGATGCTAGGACGTCCGAGCTTCTCTCCGGATGCGGCCCTCGTCCGATTATCGCGAATCGCGCCGCGAGCGAGAACACGGGCACCGTGCCGGCGGGCTCGGCAGCTGCGGTCCAGCTTGATGGTGGCACCCGGCGACCGCCGTTGTCAGCGGCCGGAGCCGTCAGCCGTGACGTGTTCCCCCAGCTACCGCTGGGAGGTGCCCCCACTCCGGGTGCCGGGAGGTGTGCGGGAGGGCCGGGGTGCTCGCGGGATGTGCGAGTGCGTGACACCGCTGGGCGGCGGCCCGCCCCGGGAGGGGCGGACGCGCCGTCGGGCGGGTGGGTCGTCCCGGCGGATCAGCCGGATACTCGTGCGGCCAGCGCGTCGCCGATCGCATCGGTGGTGCGCGGCGTCTCGCCCCGCTCCGCGAGGTCCGCGGCGACGGCGGCCTCGATACGGGCGGCCTCGTCCGCGTAGCCGAGGTGCTGGAGGAGCAGTGCGACGGAGAGGACCGTCGCCGTCGGGTCCGCCTTGCCCTGGCCCGCGATGTCGGGGGCCGAGCCGTGGACCGGCTCGAACATCGACGGGAACGCGCGCGTGGGGTTGATGTTGCCGGAGGCCGCGAGGCCGATGCCGCCGGTGACGGCGGCGGCGAGGTCGGTGAGGATGTCGCCGAAGAGGTTGTCGGTGACGATCACGTCGAACCGCTCGGGCTGCGTGACGAAGAAGATCGTCGCGGCGTCCACGTGCAGGTAGTCGGTGGTGACCTCGGGGTACTCCTCCCCGACCGCGTCGAAGATCCGCTTCCAGAGGTGCCCGGCGTGGACGAGGACGTTGTTCTTGTGAACGAGCGTCAGCTTCTTGCGGGGGCGCGCCTGAGCCCGCTCGTACGCGTCCCGGACCACGCGCTCCACGCCGTACGCCGTGTTGAGGCTGACCTCGGTCGCGACCTCGGCGGGCGTACCGGTGCGCAGGGAACCGCCGTTGCCCACGTACGGGCCCTCGGTGCCCTCGCGGACGACGACGAAGTCGATGTCCGGACGGCCGGCCAGCGGGGTGGCCGTGTTCGGGAAGAGCTTCGACGGCCGCAGGTTGATGAAGTGCTCGAAGGCGAACCGGAGTTTGAGCAGCAGCCCGCGCTCCAGGACACCGGACGGCACGGACGGGTCGCCGATCGCGCCGAGCAGGATCGCGTCGTGCCCGGCGAGGGACTCCAGATCCGCGTCCGGGAGGGTCTCGCCCGTGGCGTGCCAGCGCCGGGCGCCCAGGTCGTAGGTCTTCGTCTCCAGCTTCACATCCTGCGGGAGTACGGCGGAGAGGACCTTGAGGCCCTGGGCCACGACTTCCTGACCGATGCCGTCACCCGGAATCACTGCGAGATCGATGCTGCGAGACATGCTTCGCACCCTACTCCCCGTCCCATGCTTCGACACGCCCTGTCCGCCATCCGGACAATCCGGGTCGCCGACGAACTCTGTTCACCTGGCGGATAGCGGGGAGTTGAAAGTTACTGGCAAGTTGTTCGGCATGACTGATACCCCACGTGTCGGCATCCCGGAGCAGCTCCAGAACCGGATGAGCATGCCGGAACAGCACGAGTACCTGCGCTCGAAGCTGTCGCGCCGCAAGGTGCTGGTGGGCGGCGCGGCCACCGCCGGGGCGGCGGGCGGCCTCGGCCTCCTCGCCGGCTCCGCGGGCACCGCCCACGGCACCCCCTCCCCCACACTCGTCACCGCCCGCGCGACCGCCGAGGTCGACGGCGCGCTTGTGGCCCCCTTCGGACGCCATCTGGCCTTCGGCGCCGACCCCAGGACACAGATGCGGATCTCCTGGCAGGTGCCGTTCGCGGTCAAGCGGCCGTACCTGCGCGTGGGGCTCAAGCCCTGGGAGCTGAGCCGCAAGGTCGAGGCGGAGGTGCGCGATCTGCACACCCCCTCGCTGTCGAAGAAGCTCCCGGCCGTCGACCAGTACTACCTCCACGTGGCGCTGGACGGGCTGCGCCCGGGGACCACGTACTACTACGGCGTCGGGCACGACGGCTTCGACCCGGCCGAGGCGAGCCGGCTCTCCACGATCGGCTCGTTCCGCACCGCCCCGGCGAAGGCGGAGAAGTTCGTCTTCACCGCCTTCGGCGACCAGGGCGTGAGCTACGACGCCCTCGCCAACGACCAGTTGATCCTGGGCCAGAACCCGTCCTTCCACCTGCACGCGGGCGACATCTGCTACGCGGACTCCTCGGGAAAGGGCAAGGAGTCCGACACCTACGACGCCCGCGTGTGGGACCAGTTCCTGGCGCAGACGGAGTCGGTGGCGGCGAGCGTGCCGTGGATGGTCACGACCGGCAACCATGACATGGAGGCCTGGTACTCCCCCAACGGCTACGGCGGGCAGTCCGCCCGCTGGTCCCTCCCCGAGAACGGCCCGGACCCGGAAAAGGCCCCGGGCGTCTACTCGTTCACCTACGGCAACGTCGGCGTGGTCGCGCTCGACGCCAACGACGTCAGCTACGAGATCCCGGCCAACCAGGGCTACACGGACGGCAAGCAGACCGAGTGGCTCGACAAGCGCCTGCGCTCCCTGCGCGCCGACTCCGGCATCGACTTCATCGTGGTCTTCTTCCACCACTGCGCGTACTCCACCAGCACGCACGCCTCGGACGGCGGGGTGCGGGACGCATGGGGGGACCTCTTCGCGAAGCATCAGGTCGACCTGGTCATCACCGGGCACAACCACGTCTACGAGCGCACCGACGCGATCAAGGGCGGCGAGGTCGGCAAGCCCGTGCCGATCGGCGCCACGGCGGACCCGACGCGCGACGGCATCGTCTACGTGACGGCGGGCGGAGCGGGCAAGGACCTCTACGGCTTCGGGCCGGGCGTCAAGGACAGCTACGAGGGGCACGTCCACGACCACGACCACATCCTGACCTTCCACTGGACGAAGTCGCGGCTGCCGGACCCGGACACGGTGGAGTGGTCGCGCGTCCGCTACACCGGCTTCTCGTTCCTCGCGGTGGAGGCCGAGCCGGGCAGCCGCCCTCGGATGAAGGTCACCGCGCTGGCGGAGAGCGGCGAGCGCATCGACGCGTTCGAGATCGTACGGCCGGGCAGCGGCCGGTAGCACGACACCGGGCGACCGCCGAGTCACGCCGCACGGCGACGACACCCGGCGGTCGCCCGCACCGCGACGGCGATACGGAAATGGGGCGGCTGCCGGTTGGTGCTGCGGCGGGGCTTGCGGGGCCGCCGCGGCGGCGGGGCCGGTCCATGCCGTACGGGACGACGGGTGCGCGGCGCGTGCCGCGCGGCGACGACGGGCAGGCCGTCACGACGGCAGGTGCGCCTTACGTGACGGCTGCGCCGTACGTGACGACGGGCACATCAGGCCGGGACCTGAACGCGCTGGACCCGGGATGCGGTGCGCCGGACCCGGGGCATGGCGCGCCAGGCCGCTGGTCGCGGCCCGGCGCTCACCGTGGTGGTCAGTGCCCGTGACCCGTGGAGCCTCCGTTGTCCCGGCGGTCCAGCGCGCGCTGAAGGGCGGCGGCTGCGTTCTTCCGGGCGACGGCGTCGGCGTTGCGGGCGGCGGTGTGGCGGACCTTGCGGAGGGTCTCGTTCATGGGTGCACGTCTCCAATAACAGAGCGAGGAAGATCCCCGAGATTGCTGATCGGGACGCCGGAGGGGCGGGGGGCGTCGGCTCAACAGGGGTCACCTGCGACGGAGCACTTGCCCTCGACCGCCGATCGCTGGATCGAGCGAGACGTTCGGCTTCTACAAAAGTAGGACAGGTCGGCGCGGCTGTCTGCACAAATACTTGGGCTTCCTACTATCTGAGACGCCTACGGCGAACATCACACGTGTGGGTGAGCCCAGCGAGCGCGGAAGGCGGTCATCGGTACAGGCCCGGCGCGGGTACGGCGTCGGGGCCGAGCGGGGGGACGGAGATACGTGGAGCAGACGCTCGGGCACCCCTGACGACGGCCCCGGCGGAGCGCGACGACCGCCCCGATAGCCTCTGGTTCGCCCGAATCCGCCGCCCGCCACCGGGAGTTGCCGTGCCCCGCCGTCCCCTGCCCACAGCCGCCGCCCTCACCACGGCCGCAGCACTCCTCCTGACCGCCTGCGGCGGAGGCGAGGACACCACCGGGGGCGGCAAGGCCGCCGAAGCGGACCAGGCCACGCGGTCCGCCGCGCCCGGCGCAACGGCGGAGAAGGGCCCTGATCGGCCCAGGATCGAACTGCCGAGTGATCTGACCTACGAGTTCGACTGGGCCAGGACGGGTGACCGCGACAAGGACGCCGTGCTGCGCGACGGCGAGCAGTTCATCAAGGCCACCGATCTCGCGATCGCGGAGCAGGACCCCACACATCAGGCCTACCGGTTCTACGCGGAGGGCGAGGCGGCCGCCGGGACGCAGACCTACGTCCAGCGGTTCGTCGACCACAAGGCCCGCACCACGGGCACGTACCGCTTCTCTAAGGCGCGTGTCTCCGTGAAGGGCGGCACCGCCTCGCTCGTCTACTGCGAGAACCAGGGCAAGGCCTACAACAAGGACATCGAGACCGGGAAGGTCGATGTCACGCCGGTCTCCGAGAACAGCTACGTCGTGTACAGCACCCGGCTCAGGAAGAACGACCGGGGTGTCTGGGTCACGGAGAAGGTGGTCTCCCGGCGGGGTGCCGCACAATGCCGGCCGTAGCTCGCCATTCGGCCCGGCTCAGCAGAGCAGCGCGGAACAGCCGCTACCTGTCGTTCCGTCTCACGGCTTCCTCGGAGGAATTCTCGAACGCCGCATGGCCCACGCTCGTCATCACGCGCGCGGGTGAACTCAACGCCCGGCAAGGCCAGGTCCTCACGGCAGCGCGACCAACGGGGTACCGGAGGTCGAGGCCAGGAAACAGGCGCGTCACGGCACGGGGAACTCTCTGGCGAAACCGAAGAGCACCCCGATAGCGTCTCGTTCGCCGAAATACGCCTCGCCCCACCGGGAGTTGACCTTGACCCGCCGTTTCCTGCCCACAGCCGCCGCGCTCGCCGCGGCCGGAGCACTGCTGCTGACCGCCTGCGGCGGGGGCGACGACACCTCGAAGGACAAGATCGCCGGAGCGGACAAGGCCAAGAAGTCCGCGTCGCCGAGCGCGACGGCGGCCGAGGACGACATCGACCGGCCCAAGATCGAGCTGCCGAGCGACCTGACGTACTCCTTCACGCCCACGAAGACGGGCGACCCGGACAAAGATGCGGTACTCCGCGACAACGAGCAGTTCATCAAGGCCACCGACCTGGCCATTGCCCGGAGCGATGCGCGCGACAAGGCGTACCAGTTCTATTCGGAGGGGCTGGCCGCGGCGGGCACCGAAAAATGGATCAAGGAATACATCCAGTACGGCGACCGCACGACCGGTGAGCTTCGCGTCTTCGACCGGAAGGCCACCGTGTCCAAGGACGGAACGGCGTCGCTCGTCTACTGCACGGACGAGAGCAAGGCCTTCAACATGGACCTCAAGTCCAAGAAGGTCGACAAGAATCCCGCGACCAAGGACAGCTACGTCGCGTACAACACCCAACTCCGCAAGAATGACAAGGGAGTTTGGGTCACCGAGCGCATGATTTCACAGCGGGGGGTCTCACAGTGTCAGCCATGAACAGATCCGCTCGGATAGTCGCGATCGCGGCCGGCCTCGTCCTGGCGGCCATCGCATCCGCGCCGCCTGCCCTCGCGGAGAGGGGGCACGGGGGCAGTACGCAGACGGACGGTGGGGAGCAGGACGGCGAACTGTCCGCCACCGCGACGTCCATCACGTTCGACACCTCGCAGAACGGCACAGGGAAGACGACCGGCGCCGTCACGCCGGTGGGCAACTGGACGCCGCCCGCGTGCTGGTACGAGCCGAAGTGGTCGCCGAAGGAGTTCAAGGCGTACGTCGAGCCCATCTGGGAAGCCGGGTCCACCGGCTACGAGTGGGACGCCCAGCAGCGCGAGCGCTACGAGGGCGGCAAGCCCTACAAGGACTTCAACCTCGACAAGCAGGGCAAGGGCCACTGGTGGAGCTCCCAGACCAACCCCGACCGGATCGGTGATCCGGGTGCCCTCGACTGCGACAAGCCCTACTTCTGGGTCGACACCGGTGAACCGCCGAACGTCGAGAACGCCGTGACGCCCGAGATCCTGGCGCAGCTCGCGTACGACAAGATCCGCGTCCCGGACACCACGGTCGAGCTCTCGCCGCAGGGTAAGCAGACCGTCAACCTCGCGACGTGGGCGTGGCTGGACCAGGCCAGGTTCAAGCCGGTGAAGGTGACGGCGTCGCTCGACGCGCTGAACCTCTCCGCCACGACCACCGCCCGTCCGGTCTCGCTGAAGCTCGAACCGGGCACCAAGGACGCCACGTTGCATCCGGGGTCCGGCGAATGCCCGATCGGTGACGACGGCCGCATCGGTTCGCCGTACACGAAGGGCAAGGGCAAGCAGACGCCGCCGTGCGGCCTGACCTACCTGCGCGCGTCGGCGGACGGCAGTCCGTACGAGTTCAACGCGACGCTCACGTGGGAGATCTCCTGGGAGGGCTCCAACGGTCAGGGCGGCGACCTGCCGAACGGCACGTTCGGCACCACGACCGACGTCACGGTCCAGGAAGTCCAGGCCATCAACCGCTGACAGCGCGCCAGGCGCCCAACGGTCCGTCGGCACACAGGACTTGGCGGACTCCCGCGCGCCACGAGACCGCGGAAAGCGCACCCGCCCCCGCCCGGAGCCATACCGGGCGGGGGCGGAGTGTCACAGGGGCGGTGTCAGCCCATGTGCGGGTAGCGGTAGTCCGTCGGCGGGACCAGGGTCTCCTTGATGGAGCGGGTAGAGGTCCAGCGCATCAGGTTCTGCTTGGCGCCCGCCTTGTCGTTCGTGCCCGAGGCACGGCCGCCGCCGAAGGGCTGCTGGCCGACGACCGCGCCCGTCGGCTTGTCGTTGATGTAGAAGTTGCCCGCGGCGAAGCGCAGCACCTCGCCGGTGTGCGCCGCGGCCGCGCGGTCCTGGGCGATGACGCAGCCCGTGAGGCCGTACGGCGAGGCCGACTCCATCTGCTGGAGCATCTCGTCGTAGGCGTCGTCCTCATAGACGTGGACGCCGAGGATCGGGCCGAAGTACTCGGTCCTGAAGATGTCGTTGTCCGGGTCGGAGGAGACCAGGACGGTCGGGCGGACGAACCAGCCTTCGCTGTCGTCGTACGTACCGCCCGCGACGACCTCGATCGTCGGGTCGGACGCGGCCCGGTCGATCGCCGCCTTGTTCTTGGCGAAGGCACGCTCGTCGATGACGGCGCCCATGAAGTTGGACAGGTCGGTGACATCGCCCATCTGCAGGGCGTCGACCTCGGCCGCCAGCTCCTCCTTGAAGCCGCTCTCCCAGATCGAACGCGGGACGTACGCGCGGGACGCCGCGGAGCACTTCTGGCCCTGGAACTCGAAGGCGCCGCGGGTCATCGCGGTCCGCAGCACCGCCGGGTCGGCCGACGGGTGGGCGACGATGAAGTCCTTGCCGCCGGTCTCACCGACCAGACGCGGATACGTCTTGTACTTCTCGATGTTGTTGCCGACCGTCTTCCACAGGTACTGGAAGGTCTTGGTCGAGCCGGTGAAGTGGATACCGGCGAGGTCCGGGTGCTCCAGGGCCACCTCGGAGACGTCCTTGCCGTCACCGGTCACCAGGTTGATGACGCCCTTCGGCAGGCCCGCCTCCTCCAGCATCTCCATCAGCAGCACGGCCGCGAGGGTCTGCGTCGGGGACGGCTTCCAGATCACCACGTTGCCCATGAGGGCCGGGGCGGTGGGCAGGTTGCCCGCGATGGCGGTGAAGTTGAACGGCGTGATCGCGTAGACGAAACCCTCGAGCGGGCGGTGGTCGGTGCGGTTCCACACGCCCTTGTCGTTGGCGACGGGCTGCTCGGCCAGGATCTGGCGCGCGAAGTGCACGTTGAAGCGCCAGAAGTCGATCAGCTCGCAGGGGGTGTCGATCTCGGCCTGCTGCGCCGTCTTGCCCTGCCCCAGCATCGTCGCGGCGGCCAGGACCTCGCGCCACGGGCCCGACAGGAGCTCGGCGGCCTTGAGGATGATCGCGGCGCGGTCGTCGAAGGCCATCGCTCGCCAGGCCGGGGCGGCGGCCAGGGCGGCGTCGATCGCGTCCTGCGCGTCCTGCTGGGTCGCGTTGGCGTAGGTGCCGAGCGTGGACGCGTGGTTGTGCGGCTGGACGACGTCGAAGCGCTCACCGCCGCCCATCCTCTTCGTGCCGCCGATCGTCATCGGCAGCTCACGCTGGTTGCCCGCGAGCTCCTTCAGCTTCTTCTCGAGCCGGGCGCGTTCCGGGCTGCCGGGTGCGTAGGTGTGCACCGGCTCGTTCACCGGCGCGGGGACCTGGGTCACAGCGTCCATGGTGGGCCGTTGTCTCCTTCGATCGGTCGGTCGGGGACGGAGAGTCGGAAGTGTCGGGGCGGCCTCAGCCGCGGGTGGCGAGCGAGCGGAGGAAGAAGGCGAGGTTGGCCGGCCGCTCCGCGAGCCGCCGCATGAAGTACCCGTACCAGTCTGTGCCATACGGAATGTAGACCCGCATACGGTGACCTTCGGCCACGAGGCGCTGCTGTTCGGCCTCGCGGATGCCGTAGAGCATCTGGAACTCGTAGTCGGCCGGCTTGCGGCCGGCGCGGAAGGCGAGTTCCTGGGCGATGGCGACCATCCGCGGGTCGTGGGAGCCGATCATCGGGTAGCCCTGGCCCGCCATGAGGATCTTCAGGCAGCGGACGTACGCCCGGTCGACTTCGCGTTTGTCCTGGTGGGCGACGGATGCGGGCTCCTTGTACGCGCCCTTCACCAGTCGCACCCTGGAGCCTTCCCCGGCCAGCGCGCGGCAGTCGTCCTCGGTGCGGAAGAGGTAGGACTGCACGACGGCGCCGGTCTGGGGGAAGGTCTTCCGCAGCTCGGCCAGGATGGCGAGCGTGGAGTCGACGGTGGTGTGGTCCTCCATGTCGAGGGTCACGGTCGTCCCGGCCGCGGCGGCCGCCTCGACGACCGGGGTGACGTTGGCCAGCGCCAGGTCGTGACCGCCGGACAGGGCCTGTCCGAAGGCGGAGAGCTTCACCGACATCTCGGCGCGTACGCCCAGGTTCTCGCGGCCGAGGGCTTCGGCGAGCGCGAGGTAGGCGTCGCGGGTACGCAGGGCCTCGGCCGGGTCGGTGATGTCCTCGCCGAGGCGGTCGAGCGTGACCTCCAGGCCGCGCGCGGCCAGCGACCGCACGACCGCCAGCGACTCGTCGAGGTGCTCGCCGGCGACGAACCGGTCGACCACGGGGCGGGTGACGGGCGCCGCCGAGACGAGGCGGCGGATGCTGTCGCTGCGCGCGGCGGCGAGGAGCACGGGACCCAGCACGGGGGCACCTCCACGAAGAGGACGGAAGCTGCCGTCGCGGAACGTTCCGCGGTCGGCAAGGAGAACCACCGTGAAACCTAGGGATCGCCTCGGCGGTGATCCATCGACACGTGTCACGCATCCGTGGGACGTATCTCAGACAGATGTATGAGAATGGGTTTCGGTCACGGAATCGCGGTGCCGGACGTCCTCCGGTCCCGTGGAGCGTTCCGTCAGCGGACCGGAGGACGTCCGGCACCGGGACCACCTGCACGAGAACAACCGGAGCGGTGCATGCGCGGCGACTATCAGCAGCTCGTGGACGAGATCTCGGCGGTGCTCGGCGCCCCCGCGACCCTCGAGGACCGCGACTTCGGCCTCATCGCCTTCGGCGCGCACGGCAACGCCTCGGACGACGACAGCCAGCTCACGATGGATCCCGTACGGACCCGCTCGATCCTCCACCGCCGCTCGACCGCCGCCGTACGGGCGTGGTTCGAGGCGTTCGGCATCGCGCGCGCCACGGGCCCGCTCCGCATCCCGCCCGACCCCGCCGCCGGCGTGGTCATGGGCCGCATATGTCTTCCGGTGCGCCATGGCGGCGTCGTCCACGGCTACGTCTGGCTGCTCGACGACGGCCATCTCTCCCGGCTGGAAACCGGCCGTCCGGGCGTGCCACCCGACCCCGTGCTGGCGCAGGCGATGGACACGGCCGCGCGCATCGGGGCACTGCTCGCGGCGGAGGACCGGGCGGGTGCCGAGGCTGGCGAACTGCTGCTGGAGGTGCTGACCGGGCCACCGGGCAGCCGCGACGACGCCCTGTCCGGGCTCCGGGGCGCGCTCGGCGCGTCGGCCGACGGCCCGCTGGCGATGGTCGCGGTGGTGCCGTGGCGGAGCGGGAGCGGTACGGGCGGGGACGCTTCCGGTGAGGGGCCCGGGTCCGGCCTGGCGGGGCAGCCGGGGGTGGCCGCGATGTGCGTGGTGCCGGTCCCGGGCGGGGCGCAGGGCACGGGCGATCCCATGGCGTCACCGGGTTGGCAGCCCGAGGGGGCAGCGGCCGAGGCGGGCGGCGAGGGGCTCGCCGCACTCGTACGGCTCCGGACGACGACCACCCTCGATCCGGCGCTGACGGCGGCGGAGCGCCTGCTGGGTTCGCCGCGCGCCGGATCGGCCGGCGGAGGCCACGGGCGCGGTGCCACGGGTACGGCGGCCGTGACGGGGGGCGGCCCGAGCGCCCGGGCGGGCGGGGGCCGGAACGCCCGGACGGGCAGCGGCGGGGCCGCCCGGAACGGGACCGCCACCGCCGAGCGCCCGGACACCGGATGGGCCGCCGCTCTCCCGTCGGGCGAACCGGCCGATGCGGCTGCCGGGATCAGCGAGCCGCGGCGCGGCGTCAGCGACCTGCCCGCCGCCTGGCGCGAAGCGGTGGCGGCGGCCCGTGTCGCCCGGGGCGACGCCCGGCTCGGCCCGGTCGCCGAGTGGGCGGCGATCGGCCCGTACCGCACGCTCACCCGGCTGCCGGCCATGGGTCCGGCGGACCCGGCGGCCGCCCCGCTGCTCGAACCGGGGCAGGTGCAGCTCGCGCACACGGCCGAGGTGTTCCTGGACTGCGCGGGGCAGGCGGGGCGTGCGGCGGCGGCGCTCGGGATCCACCGCCAGACGCTCTACTACCGGCTGTCGCGGGTGGAGAAGCTCACCGGGCTCGACCTGAACGTGGGCGAGGACCGTCTGCTCCTCCACATGGCGCTGAAGGCCGCCCGGATCTAGCCCGGAGCCCCGGTCACTTCTGCCGAGGACGCGGCGGAGCCCGGCGCGTTCGTCGCGCCGGGCTCCGCTCCGTGCATCGCTGTCGCGCGGGCGTCAGTCCTGCAGGTTGACCGTACGGGCCGAGGTGGCGCCGATCTCCTCGGCGATCTCGGAGAGCACGGCCGCCGGAACGACGTCATCCACGGTCAGGACGACGAGCGCTTCGCCGCCCTGCGCGTTCCGCGAGACCTGCATGCCCGCGATGTTGAGACCGGCCTCGCCCAGGATGCGGCCCACGGTGCCGACGACGCCGGGCCGGTCCGCGTAGCGCAGGAAGACCAGGTGGTCGGCGACCGTGAGGTCCACGTCGTGCTCGCCGACCGCGACGATCTTCTGGACGTGCTTGGGGCCCGCCAGGGTGCCGGAGACGGCGACCTCCTGGCCGTCGGCGAGGGTGCCGCGGACCGTCACCACATTGCGGTGGTCGGGCGACTCCGAGCTGGTGGTGAGGCGCACCTCGACGCCGCGCTCCTGCGCGAACAGAGGGGCGTTCACATAGGAGACGGTCTCGTCGACGACGTCCTCGAACACGCCCTTGAGCGCGGAGAGCTCCAGCACCTTCACGTCGTGCTGGGTGATCTCGCCGTAGACCTCGACGTCCAGCCGGACCGCGACCTCGCCCGCCAGCGCGGTGAAGATCCGGCCCAGCTTCTCGGCCAGCGGAAGACCGGGCTTGACGTCCTCGGCGATGACACCGCCCTGGACGTTGACGGCGTCCGGCACGAGCTCACCGGCCAGCGCGAGGCGTACGGACTTGGCGACGGAGATGCCCGCCTTCTCCTGGGCCTCGCCCGTGGAGGCGCCCAGGTGCGGGGTGGCCACCACGTTGTCGAACTCGAACAGCGGGGAGTCGGTGCAGGGCTCCTTGGAGAAGACGTCCAGACCCGCGCCCGCGACCCGGCCCTCCTTGAGCGCACTCGCCAGGGCGGCCTCGTCCACGATCCCGCCGCGGGCGGCGTTGACGATCCGCACCTCGGGCTTGACCCGGTGCAGCGCCTCGTCGCCGATCAGGCCGACGGTCTCCGGTGTCTTGGGGAGGTGGACGGTGATGAAGTCCGAGACCTCGAGCAGCTCGTCGAGGGAGAGCAGCTTGACCCCCATCTGCGCGGCGCGCGCGGGCTGCACGTAGGGGTCGTACGCCACGATCTTCATGCCGAACGCGGCCATCCGCTGGGCGACGAGGACACCGATGCGGCCCAGGCCGACGACGCCGAGCGTCTTCTCGGTCAGCTCGACACCGGTGTACTTGCTGCGCTTCCACTCGCCGTCCTTGAGGGCGGCGTTGGCCTGCGGGATGTTGCGGGCGGTGGCGACGATCAGGCCGCAGGCGAGCTCGGCCGCGGTGACGATGTTGGAGGTCGGGGCGTTCACGACCATGACGCCGGCCTTGGTGGCGGCGGAGACGTCCACATTGTCGAGACCCACGCCGGCACGGGCGACGACCTTGAGCTTCCTCGCGGCGGCGATGGCCTCGGCGTCGACCTGGGTGGCACTGCGCACGAGGATCGCGTCGACCTCGGCGATGGCGGGGATCAGCTCGGCTCGGTCGGCGCCGTTGCAGTGGCGGATCTCGAAGTCGGGGCCGAGGGCGTCGACGGTGGCGGGCGACAGCTCTTCGGCGATGAGTACGACAGGTTTCGGGCTCACGGGGTCCTCAGTCCTCACTTGTCCTTGGATGGCCCCTCCCGCACCCCAAGGGGCCCGGGGGAGGACGGCCGTCCCGACGGCCGCAGGCGTGAAGGGGGCAGCCGCGTGGAAGACGCACGACGCTGTGAGCCTGACGCGCTTGTCTTTGCAGTGTATCGGCGTGCCGGGGCGCGTCATGCGCCTCCGGGGAAGGATCACTCGGTCGTGGCTCGCCACGCTCGACAGGGGGCCGCGGCGGTCTCCGCTCGCGCGTCACCGCGGCCCCCGGCGTGACGCCTTACGCCTCCTCGTCCACCCAGCTCATGAGCTTCCGCAGCTCCTTGCCGGTGGTCTCCAGCTTGTGACCCGAGTCGGCCTTCTTGTACTCGTTGTACTTCGGCAGACCGGCGTGGTACTCCTCCATCCACCTCCGGGCGAAGCTGCCGTCCTGGATCTCGGAGAGAACCTTCTTCATCTCGGCCTTGGTCTGGTCGTTGATGATCCGCGGACCGGTGACGTAGTCGCCCCACTCGGCCGTCTCCGAGATCGACCAGCGCATCTTCTCCAGGCCGCCCTCGTACATGAGGTCCACGATCAGCTTCAGCTCGTGGAGGCACTCGAAGTACGCGATCTCCGGCTGGTAGCCGGCTTCGACCAGGGTCTCGAAGCCCGCCTTGACCAGGGCGGACGCACCGCCGCAGAGCACGGCCTGCTCGCCGAACAGGTCGGTCTCGGTCTCCTCGGTGAAGGTGGTCTTGATGACGCCGGCGCGGGTGCCGCCGATGCCCTTGGCGTAGGAGAGCGCCAGCGGGAAGGCGTTGCCGGAGGCGTCCTGCTCGACGGCCGCGATGCACGGGACGCCGCGGCCCTCCTCGTACTGGCGGCGGACGAGGTGGCCCGGGCCCTTCGGGGCGACCATGCAGACGTCCACGTTGACCGGGGGCTTGATGAAGCCGAACCGGATGTTGAAGCCGTGGCCGAAGAACAGCGCGTCGCCGTCCTTGAGGTTGTCCTTGATGGAGTCCTCGTAGACCTGGGCCTGGATCGGGTCCGGCACCAGGACCATGATCACGTCGGCCTCGGCGGCGGCCTCGGCCGGGGTGGTCACGCGCAGGCCCTGCTCCTCGGCCTTCGACCGCGACTTGGAGCCTTCGGGAAGGCCGACGCGCACGTCGACACCCGAGTCGCGCAGCGACAGCGCGTGGGCGTGGCCCTGGCTGCCGAAGCCGAGAACCGCGACCTTACGGCCCTGGATGATGGACAGGTCTGCGTCGTCGTCGTAGAAGAGCTCGGCCACTTCGGGTTTCTCCTTGATCGGGGTTGTGCGTCCCACCGTATGACGGTGGGGTCCGAGGGGAATCTCAGTCTCGTTATGCGGATCGGTCGAGCGCGCGGAGCGACCGGTCGGTGATGGAGCGGGCACCTCGTCCTATGGCGATCGTGCCGGACTGGACCAGTTCCTTGATGCCGTACGGCTCGAGCATCCGGAGCATGGCGTCGAGCTTGTCGCTGCTGCCTGTGGCCTCGATCGTGACGGCCTCCGGGGAGACGTCCACGGTCTTGGCGCGGAAGAGCTGCACGATCTCGACGATCTGCGAGCGCGTCTCGTTGTCGGCGCGGACCTTCACCAGGACGAGTTCCCGCTGAACGGCAGCGGTCGGCTCCAGCTCGACGATCTTCAGTACGTTGACGAGCTTGTTGAGCTGCTTGGTGACCTGCTCCAGCGGCAGCGACTCGACGTTCACGACGATGGTGATGCGGGAGATGTCGGGGTGCTCGGTGGTGCCGACCGCCAGGGAGTCGATGTTGAACCCGCGGCGGGAGAACAGGGCGGTGATACGGGCCAGGACACCCGGCTTGTTCTCCACCAGGACGGAGAGCGTGTGCTTGGACATGGGCTGCTCGAATCTCTCTGCTTGAGGGCTGTGGTCCCGGCTGTCAGTCGTCTTCGTTGTCGCCGAAGTCGGGACGCACACCGCGGGCGGCCATGACCTCGTCGTTGGAGGTGCCGGCGGCGACCATCGGCCACACCATCGCGTCCTCGTGGACGATGAAGTCCACCACGACGGGGCGGTCGTTGATGGCATTGGCCTCGGCGATGACCTTGTCCAGGTCGGCCGGGTCCTCGCAGCGCAGCGCCACACAGCCCATGGCCTCGGACAGCTTCACGAAGTCGGGGATACGGGTCCCGGCGCTCGGCTGCTTGCCCTCGGCTGCGGCGTCCTGCAGCGCCTGCGGGCCGGAGTGGAGGACCGTGTTGGAGTAGCGCTGGTTGTAGAACAGCGTCTGCCACTGACGGACCATGCCCAGGGCGCCGTTGTTGATGATCGCGACCTTGATCGGGATGTTGTTCAGCGCGCAGGTGACCAGCTCCTGGTTGGTCATCTGGAAGCAGCCGTCGCCGTCGATCGCCCAGACCGTACGGTTCGGGGCGCCCGCCTTGGCACCCATCGCGGCCGGGACCGCGTAGCCCATGGTTCCGGCGCCGCCGGAGTTCAGCCAGGTCCCGGGCTGCTGGTAGTCGATGTAGTGGGCGGCCCACATCTGGTGCTGCCCGACGCCCGCGGCATAGATGGTGTCCTGGGGCGCGAGCCGGCCGATGCGCTGGATGACCTGCTGCGGGGAGAGGCTGCCGTCCTCGGGCTGGTCGTAGCCCAGGGGGTAGGTGTCGCGCCAGCGGTTCAGGGAGCGCCACCACTCGGTGTAGTCCCCGGTGCGGCCCGCGTCGTGCTCGGCCTGGACTGCGACGACGAGGTCGGCGATCACCTCGCGGGCGTCCCCCACGATGGGGACGTCGGCGGCGCGGTTCTTGCCGATCTCCGCCGGGTCGATGTCGGCGTGGACCACCTTGGCGTACGGGGCGAAGGAGTCCAGCTTGCCGGTGACGCGGTCGTCGAAGCGTGCGCCGAGCGCCACGATGAGGTCGGCCTTCTGCAGCGCGGTCACGGCGGTGACCGAGCCGTGCATGCCCGGCATGCCCACGTGGAGCTCGTGGTTGTCGGGGAAGGCCCCGAGCGCCATCAGGGTGGTGGTGACCGGCGCGCCCGTCAGCTCCGCCAGGACCTTCAGCTCCGCGGTGGCACCGGACTTGATGACACCGCCGCCGACGTACAGCACGGGTCGGCGGGCCTCGGCGATGAGCCGGGCGGCCTCCCGGATCTGCTTGGCGTGCGGCTTGGTCACGGGTCGGTAGCCGGGCAGGTCGGTCTGCGGCGGCCAGACGAAGGTGGTGCGCGCCTGGAGTGCGTCCTTGGCGATGTCGACCAGAACCGGTCCCGGGCGGCCGCTGGAGGCGATGTGGAACGCCTCGGCGATCGTCTTCGGGATCTCGGCGGGGTCGGTGACCAGGAAGTTGTGCTTGGTGATCGGCATGGTGATGCCGCAGATGTCCGCCTCCTGGAAGGCGTCCGTGCCGATGGCCTTGGCCGCCACCTGGCCGGTGATCGCGACCATGGGGACCGAGTCCATGTGGGCGTCGGCGATCGGGGTGACCAGGTTGGTCGCACCGGGACCGGAAGTGGCCATGCACACACCGACCTTGCCGGTCGCCTGGGCGTAGCCGGTGGCCGCGTGACCCGCGCCCTGCTCGTGCCGGACCAGGATGTGACGGACCTTCGAGGAATCCATCAGCGGGTCGTAGGCCGGAAGGATCGCACCGCCGGGAATGCCGAATACCGTGTCGGCGCCGACCTCCTCGAGCGAGCGGATCAGGGACTGCGCACCCGTGACGTGCTCGGTGATGGAGGGCTGCTGTCCGCCGTTACGGGGCCGTGGGTGCGGATTCTGGGCCCCGGTGGCCTGCTCGGTCATCGGCAATCTCTTCTCGAAGATGAGGGTTTTGTGGTGTTCTGCGAAGTTCGGTGCAACAAAAAACCCCTCGTGCCGTGAGGCAAGCGAGGGGAGCGCGCCGGTGCGGTCCGCAGGGCGATCAAGTAGGCCCTGCTTCAGCCGACGCGCTGTCCAAGTACGAGAATTCGGGTGCGCATGGCTTGACCCTCTCTCCGGCGCATAGGAGGTGTCAAGTGGGTGGGACGGGCGTCTCATTATTTGAGCGCAATGGTGGATGAACGACGGAGTCCGGAGCGGCCGCTCCACCCAGCCGCACCGGCAGAGCGCCGCTGGTCAGAACCGCTTTGCGGGCGGCGCCGGCCGCCTCGGCGAACTCCGGTACGGGGTACTCCCCCAGGGTGAGCGCACGCCGCAGCCGGTGCTCGTCGAGCGGCCCGGAGAAGGCCATGCCCTGACCGTGGGTGCAGCCCATCGACTGCAGCGCCACGACCTGCTCGGGCAGGTCGACACCGTCGGCCACGGACTGGACGCCCAAGTCGGCGGCGATCCGCAGCAGTCCCGCGGTGATCTTGTTGAGCCGCGCGGACTCCACGACCCCCGCGACGAGCGACCGGTCGAGCTTCAGGACGTCGACGGGGAGCCTGCGCAGGGCGCCGAAGGCCGCGCACCCCCCGCCGAATCCGTCGAGCGCGATCCGGACCCCGAGGCGTCGCAGCGCCACCAGACGCCGCTCCAGCTCGTCCAGCGGGACGCGCGGATCGCTGTCGGCAAGCTCGAGGATGAGCGCGCCGGAGGGCAGTCCGTGCCGCGTGAGGAGCGTCTCCACGCTGCGCTGCCCCATGCCGCGGTCCATCACGCGCCGGGGCGAGAGCCGTACGGCGACGGGCGACACGTGGCCCGCGCGGTGCCGCTCCGCCGCCTGCGCGACCGCTTCGTCGAGCAGCCAGCGGCCGAGTTCCGCTCTTCCGGAGCCGCCGTCGCTGCCGGGGCGGGGGCTGCGCTCCCCTCCCTCGTGGTCGCAGACGCGCAGGAAGTCGGCCGGGGTGAAGAGGATGCCCTGCTGCGAACGCCAGCGCGCCTGGGCCGCCACCGCGGTGATCCGGCCGCTCTCGAGCGCCACGACGGGCTGGTGCAGTAACGCGAACTCGCCGTCGTGGAAGGCCGCTCGGGGCCGGGCGGCCAGTTCGGTGCGGCGTACGAGGTCGGCCTGCATCTGCGGGGCGTACAGCTCGACCCGTCCCTTGCCCGCGGCCTTGGCGCGGTACATCGCCAGGTCCGCGTTGCGCATCAGGTCGGTGGGGGTGATGCCGGGTTCGGCGAAGGCGACGCCGATGCTTGCGGCGACGCGGACGTCGGTGCCGGAGACGCGGTAGGGCCGGGAGAGCCGGTCGCGCAGCCTGTCGGCGATCTCCAGGATGCGGCACTCGCGTTCGGCGTCGTCGAGGGTGCCGTCGCCGAGGATGAGGGCGGCGAACTCGTCACCGCCGAGGCGTGCCGCGGTGTCCCCGGCCCGTACGGACTCCTGGAGGCGGCGGGCGGCATGGATGAGCAGCTCGTCGCCCGCCTGGTGGCCGATCGTGTCGTTGACCGCCTTGAAGCCGTCGAGGTCGATGAAGAGCGCGGCGGTGCCGGGGTCGGTCGTGCGGCGGCCGCTGAGGGCCTGGCGGACCCGCTCCGTGAACAGCGCGCGGTTGGGCAGATCGGTGAGCGGGTCGTGCTCGGCGTTGTGCTGCAACTGCTCCTGGAGGCGGACGCGTTCGGTGACATCGCGGCTGTTGAGGATGAGGCCGCCGTGGTGGCGGTTGACCGTGGACTCGACATTGAGCCAGGCGCCGCCGCCGACGCGGCTCCGCCCGGCCCGGAATCGGCACTCGATACGGGTGTTGGGCTCGTCCTCGGGGCGGGCGGCGATGAACCGGCGCAGCTCGTGGACCACCGAACCCAGGTCCTCTGGGTGGATCAGCGACGAGAGTTCGGTGCCGACGAGATCGTCGGGCTCGATGCCGTAGACACCGGCGGCGGCCGGGCTGACGTAGCGCAGCACCCCGCTCGGTGCGGCGATCATGATGACGTCGCTGGAGCCCTGGACCAGGGAGCGGAAGTGGTTCTCTTTCTGGGCCAGTTCATGGGTGAGGCTGATGTTGTCGAGCAGCATGATGCCCTGGCGTACGACGAGGGCGAGGACGACCGTGCAGGCCGTGAAGATCACCACACGGTCGGGGACCCGGCCGTCGATGATGTTGGAGAGGATCCCCAACGTGCAGACGGCGGCCGCCAGATACGGGGTGAGCGCCGCGATGGAGCCCGCGATGGGACGGGTGCCCTGGGGCTGCCGGCGGTAGCGCGCCACGGCCGCGGGGTCCCATCCGTCGGCGTCGCGACGGCTTACCCAGGGCGCGTAGGCCAGGAGTATGGATCCCGCGAACCAGCCCGCGTCCAGCAGTTCGCCCGAGCGGTAGTGCTCGCGCAGCATCGGCAGCGTGAACAGGGCATCGCAGAGGACGGTCAGGGCGAGGGCCGCGATGGCGGTGTTGATCGCCGAGCGGTTCCCGGGGCGCACCGCGGACCGGTTCGCCGCGCGGTTGGCGGAGGCGGACCGGAAGTGCAGGGCCAGGACCATGCTGACCAGCACGATGTCCAGCAGCGGATAGGCGAGCGAGAGCGCGGCACGGGCCACGGACTCGCCCTCCCAGTGCGCTGTGTGGGCGAGCGCCAGACTCCAGGAGAGCGTGAGCAGGGAACCGCCTATGAGCCACGCGTCGAGAGCCAGACAGATCCATCCCGCCTTGGTGACGGGACGCTTGGCCAGCACGAGCAGGCCCACGATCGCGGGTGGCGCGAACAGCAGGAAGCAGAAGTCGGCGGCCGACGGCGTCGGCACCGGCTGCTGCAGCACGACCTCGTACCAGCCCCAGATCACATTGCCGAACGCGGCCATGGCCGAGGAGACGGCGAAGAGGACCCAGGCCGGACGGAGTCGGCTGGAGCTGATGCGCGCGTAGCACAGGCAGGAGACTGCGGCGATCATCGCCGCGGCTCCCAGGCCGAAGTCACCCATGACGAGGGCGAACCACGGCGACCCCCAGCCCACCGCGGATCCGAGGGCGTATCCCCCGCAGACCAGGGCGAGCGCGAGCTGGGGAAGCGCCCCGGTCCCTCCACCGCAGACCGTGCGGCGGGGGATCACCTGCCCCGGGGAGGTCACCGGACCGTCCTGGGGGGCTCGGTCCTCGGCTCTTGCCTGCGCGGGGATACATACAACAGGGGCTGTCTGCAGCCGGGTCCGCGCCGTTTCGGGAAAATCGTCCATTGGCCGTGCACTGCCCGTCGCCCCCCTAGAGTCCTGTCCGTCGCTGCCGCCGCCGTACTGCTCCGCGGGACAGCCCCCGTCGGGACGATACACCAGGACCGTCACTCAGGGACATAGTGTCTCTACACAGCGTAACTACCAGGGGAATTAAGGAAACTGCGCGCAACCGAATGATCGCGGAGCGTGCCGAAACGAGCAGAGAACGACCCTTTGGCCCCTGCTCAGCCCGTCGTCGTGACGACGTTGGCCAGCGGTTCACCGGCCTCGAAACGGACCAATTGCTCACGCAACAGGCGCTGCGCGCGCGGGAGGAAGGCGGACGTCGGCCCGCCCACGTGCGGCGTGATGAGCACGCCCGGGGCGTGCCAGAGCGGGTGTCCCGCGGGCAGGGGCTCGGGGTCCGTGACGTCCAGCGCGGCCCGCAGTCTCCCCGACTCCAGCTCCGTGAGCAGGGCTTTGGTGTCCACGACCGCGCCGCGGGCGACGTTCACCAGCAGCGCTCCCTCCTTCATCCGGGAGAGGAAACCGGCGCCGGCCAGACCACGGGTCTCGTCCGTGAGCGGGGTCGAGAGGATGACGACGTCGGCGTCCGGGAGCAGTGAGGAAAGTTCGGCGAGTGGATGCACGGGACCGCGCGGGGTGGTGCGGGCGGAGCGCGCGACGCGCATGACACGGGCGCACTCGAACGGCGTGAGCCGGTCCTCGATGGCGCTGCCGATCGCGCCGTAGCCCACGATCAGCACCGACTTGTCGGCGAGCGCCGGACGGAAGCCCTGGCGCCACTCCCCGGCATCCTGCCCCCGCACGAAGTCGGGGACGCCGCGCAGGGAGGCGAGGGTGAGCGTGAGCGCGAGCTCGGCCGTGCTCGCCTCGTGCACACCGCGGGCGTTGCACAGGCGCACGCCGGGCGGGAGTCCGGACAGCGCCGGGAGCACGTGGTCGATCCCGGCGGTCAGGGTCTGCACGACGCGCAGGGACGTCATCCGCGGCAGGGGACGGGACGGGACGTCGGGGCCCTTCATGTAGGGGACGCCGTAGAAGACGCACCGCGCCGGATCCGCGGGAAAGTCCTGATCACCGTCCCAGAAGTGGTACGCGAAACCTTCGGGGAGCCCTTCGATGCCGTCGGGCGGAAGCGGCAGCCATACGTCAGCACTCATGGTCGAGAGGCTAGGCGAAGAGCGGCCGGCCGCAGAGGTTAGTTTGTAGGACCGATCAGGGAGGGGTGCAGGACGAGGTGGAGCTCAGGACCGTCGGTGCAGGCGCGCTCACGGTGGGCGCGATCGGCCTCGGATGCATGCCGATGAGCTGGGCGTACACCGCCTCCGAGCAGCGGGGAGAGAGCTCGCTGCGGACCGTGCACACCGCTCTCGACCACGGCATGTCTCTCCTCGACACCGCCGACATGTACGGGCCGTTCACCAACGAGCTGCTGCTCGGGCGGGTGCTCAAGGAGCGGCGATCGGACGCCTTCGTCTCCACCAAGTGCGGGCTGCTGGTGGGGGAACAGCACATCGTCGCCAACGGCCGCCCCGGCTATGTGAAGCGGGCCTGCGACGCCTCGCTGCGGCGGCTGCAGACCGATGTCATCGACCTCTACCAACTGCACCGGGCCGATCCGGAGGTGCCGGTCGAGGACACCTGGGGCGCGATGGCCGAACTCGTCACAGCGGGCAAGGTGCGCGCCCTGGGGCTCTGCGCGATCCAGAACGGCGGCGCGGAGCGTGTCCGCCGGAGGCCGGCCGGCAGCGAACGGGAACGGACGCGCGCCGGTTCCCGCGCCGGCGCCGCCGGAACCGGCCGGGCCGGGGTGCACGACGCGACCGTCCGGCAGCTGGAGCGCGTGCAGCAGGTCTTCCCGGTCAGCAGCGTGCAGGCGGAGTTCTCGGTCTGGTCGCCGGAGGCTCTGGAGGCGCTGCTGCCGTGGTGCGAGTCCCGCGGCGTCGGTTTCCTTGCCGCGATGCCGCTGGGCAACGGCTATCTCACCGGCACGCTCACCCCGGGGCAGGGGTTCGAGCGGCAGGACGTACGGGCCCGCCATCCCCGCTTCACGGCGGAGATGATGGCGGCGAACCAGCCGATCGTGGCCGGACTGCGGCGGGTCGGCGAACGGCACGGGGCGACGCCGGCGCAGACGGCGCTGGCGTGGCTGCTGGCGCAGGGGCGGCACGTGGTACCCGTGCCGGGCACGAAGAAGGAGCACTGGGCGGAGGAGAACGCGCGGGCGGCGACGGTCCGGCTGACCGCGGAGGATCTCGCGGTCATCGGCGCGCTGCCGTCGGCGAAGGGGTCGTGGGACTGACAGGTGCCGGTGGGTGCGCCGGGCGCCGGGGGCCAGGGGCTGATCGCCGGGCGCCGGGGGCTGATCCCGGTCGGCACCGATCGGTTCCGGGACCGATCGGGTCAGGGGGGGATCGATCAGGCCGGGGGATCGATCGGGCCGGGATCGATCGAGCGCGGGGATCGACCGGGCCTGCGGATCGACCGGAGTTCTGGGACTGATCGGGAACCTCATTCGTTGCACCGGTGTATGAGAGGTGTGAGGCACTTCTTGCGAATGAGAGGACCGGTCATCGTGCGACGCCCTGCTGTGACTGCCGTATCCGCCGCTGCCGCAGCGCTGCTGCTGGCCGTGGGCTGTTCGTCCGGGGACGGGGACACCGGCTCGCCGGAGCGATCACCGGACACCTCCGCTTCGAAGACCACCCCTCCCCCGGGTGCTTCGGCACCGCCCGCAAAGGGCTCGGTGAAGGTGGAGCGCACGGTCGCCACCGGGCTGAAATCGCCTTGGGGACTCGCGGCGCTGCCCGACGGGGACCTGCTGGTCTCCTCGCGTGACGACGGGACGATCTTCCAGGTCTCGGCTGAGAGCGGGAAGAAGACCGAGCTCGGCTCCGTGCCGGGCGTCTCCGCCGCCGGGGAGGGCGGCCTGCTGGGCCTCGCCATCGCGCCGACCTTCGGCGAGGACCACTTCATCTATGCGTATCTGACGACCGAGTCGGACAACCGCATCGTGCGGATGGTCCACGACGAGGAGAAGCCCGCCGGCAGCAAGCTCGGCGCGCCGGACACCGTGCTGAAGGGCATCCCCAAGGGTGTGATCCACAACGGCGGCCGGATCGCCTTCGGCCCGGACCGGATGCTGTACGCGGGGACGGGCGAGAGCGGGGACGAGGGCCTGGCCCAGGACAAGAAGTCCCTCGGCGGCAAAATTCTCCGTATGACCCCGGACGGCGAGCCGGTGCACGGCAATCCGGACGCGGACTCGGTGATCTACTCCTACGGTCACCGCAATGTGCAGGGGCTGGCCTGGGACGCAGACAAGCGGCTGTGGGCGGCCGAGTTCGGTCAGAACACCTGGGACGAACTCAACCTCATCCAGCCCGGAAAGAACTACGGCTGGCCGGAGGTGGAGGGCAAGGACAGCAAGCCCGGCTATGTCGATCCCGTCGAGCAGTGGACGACCGATCAGGCCTCGCCGAGCGGTATCGCCTATGTGAAGGGCTCGATATGGATGGCGGGCCTGCGCGGCGAGCGGCTGTGGCGCATCCCCCTGGCCGGCACCAAGCCGGTCGCGGATCCGCAGTCCTTCCTGGACGGGCGCTACGGCAGGCTGCGCACGGTGCTCGCCGACGGCTCGGACGGTCTGTGGCTGGTCACCAGCGAGACGGACGGCCGCGGCAGCCCGGCCGCCGGTGATGACCGCATCCTTCAACTGCGCGTGAGCTGAGGCCGGTTGGCGTACGACGTCGGGTGGCGAACGGCGTCGGGTGGCGAACAGCTCAGGGTGGCGAACGGGACCGGCGCGGACCACAGCGCCGGTTGCGTACCGCCCGGCCGCGCGCCGCCTGCGTCTCCCGATCGGCGCCTGGCCGATGTCGTGGCTATGCGGCTCAGAGTGGTGGTGGGCCCTTGGGCGGCCCGGCTCGCTCGGGCTGCGCAGTCGCTGGTCGATGCTCCAGGCCACCCGCGGGCCGTGCCTGCCCTGCGCCTTCCTGCTCGGGGCTACGCGCTCCCGGTGGGGAGGGCACCCGTGCCCTCCCCACCGGGAGCGCGGGCCGACGTCGATCGCGTCGGACGGGCGGGCGCTGACGCGGCGGGGCCGGGTGGTGCTCCCCGTGAGGCGCTCGGCCGGAGGGCGGGTGCTCGGCCGGAGAGGCGGGCGGCGCTCCGGCCGGGCGGATCGGCGGTGGGCAGGACGACCGCAAGGCAGGACAGGCGGTCGGGCATTGATCCCACCCTGGGTGGAGGGGTGTCAGCAGGTCCGGGGAGCGCCCCGCTGCGATCGACGTCCGATCTTCCGGAAAGTTCTGCTCACCCGCCCCTCGGCTTCCGGCTCGGCGGTCTTGGGCGTCGCGCCGGAGCGGCGTCGACGGCTGCCGGCCTGGGCCTGACGAGCACGGCGGTACTCATCGGCCTGGCGCCTCAGCTCCTCCGTGCGGTTCCGCATCAGCTCCTGCTCGACCATCTCGAACATGACCATCTCCTGGTGACGAAAGGTTCGTTGTGTTGTGCCTCAACCTTCGTCCCGCAGGTGGGGCCGCCACATCGGGCGACTTCCCGATCTCCTCAGGGGCGGGTGCCTTAGTCCGGCGTCGCGCATGCCTTAGGCACCTCATAGGCACCTCATCGGCACCTCATCGGCAACTCAGGAGCGAGGAGCGGGAGCCGGAGTCAGCAGGTCCCTGGGGAGCGCTCGGGATCATCCGCCGAGGGCATGCCGATGCTTCCCTTCCGCGAAGCGGAGGCGGCCCACCGCGCGCCCGGCGAAGACGACCGGGAGCAGCACGAAACAGCACGGGAGGGGCGGCGACTGCTCGTCGGATTCGAGCCCGGTCCCGAGGGACGAGCAGAACGAGCTGAGAGGGGGCGGACTTCGAGGTGCCAGAGGGCTGGTCCGGCTTGGAGTAGGAGGGGCACACCCGGGAACGGCACGGCCGCGGAAATGGCGGCGCCCCTCCACCCGCCTGACCTCGGGTGGAGGGGTGCCGTGCTGGGGGGGCGCCTGCGGTGCGCCGGGCATGCCGTCAGGCACGGCCCCGGCGACGGGCGCTCAACTCTCGCGCTCTGTCTCCGCCTGCCTGTCGGCTCCTTCGGCCGCACCTGCGGTCTCGGCAGACCTCGCAGTTCCAGCAGACCCTGCAGGGTCTGCCGCCCCGCGGGTGCGGGCCGTGCCGTTCGTCGTGCGGGGCGGCCGGATCGATCGGGCAGGGCCGCCCGCGCGCTGCGACGGGAGGAGGACCTTCGACGGGTCGGCTTCACGCAGGAACTCGTTGCCTCGCTCGGGCTTGGCGATCGAGACCCGTACTCGCTCCGGATCCGTGGTGTGCTCGGCCGTCGGCACGCCCGGCGCCGCGCCCACCGGTACCGGTTCGGCAACCAGCTCGGAGTCGGGCACCAGCTCCGGTTCCGGAGTCGTGGCCGGGGCCTCCTCCGGAGCCTCGATGCTGAGGCGCGGCAGGATGCGGTCCAGCCACTTGGGGAGCCACCAGTTGGCGCCGCCCAGCATGTGCATCAGGGCCGGGACCAGCAGTGTTCGGAGCAGGAAGGCGTCGAGTGCCACGGCGGCGGCCAGCCCGATGCCGAACATCGCGATGATCCGGTCGCCGCTGAGCACGAAGGCGCCGAAGACCGAAATCATGATGACAGCCGCGGAGTTGATGACCCGGCTCGTCTCGGCGAGCCCGACGCGTACGGCGCGCCGGTTGTCGCCGGTCTGCCGCCATTCCTCGTACATCCGGCTGACCAGGAAGACCTGATAGTCCATGGAGAGTCCGAAGAGCACCGAGACCATGATCACGGGCAGGAACGGTTCGATCGGTCCCGCACTGCCGAGTCCGAGCAGTTCGCTCCCCCAGCCCATCTGGAAGATCGCGACGACGATCCCGAACGAGGCGGCGACCGCGAGGATGTTCATCAGGGCCGCCTTGAGCGGTACGCCGATGCTGCGGAAGGCGAGCAGCAGCAGCGAGCAGCCCAGCGCCACCACGACGGCGACGAACAGCGGGAGCTTCCCGATGATCACGGAGCCGAAGTCCTCGTACGCCGCGGTCTGGCCGCCGACGTGCGTGTCGAGCGAGGTGCCCTCCTGCGCCTCGGGGAGCACGTCGTCCCGCAGATGCTTGATCAGCTGCGAGGTCTCCTCGTCCTGGGGTGCGCTGTCCGGGACGACGGTGATCACGCCCGCGTCGCGGGCGCCGTTGAGCGAGGCGGGCGACACCTGGGCCACGCCCTCGGTGTCCCGCAGGGTCTGCGGCAGCTTCTCGAAGGCGACCCGGTCGCCGGCGTCGTCGAGATCGGCGACGAGGGTCAGCGGCCCGTTGGTGCCGGGCCCGAAGCCGTCGGAGATCAGGTCGTACGCCTGCCGCGTGGTCGATGTGGTCGGGTTGTTGCCCTGGTCGGAGCTGCCGAGGTGCAGATGGAAGGTCGGGATGGCGAGCACGACCATGACGACGGCCGCCACGGCGCCGAGCAGCTTCGGGTGCCGTTCGACGAAGGCCGACCAGCGTGCCGCGAAGCCGGTGGGCAGTTCGGGCTGCGGCCCGTGCTCGAGCAGCTTGCGGCGCTCGCGCCTGCTGAGGGCCCGCATCCCGATCATGCCGAGCAGCGCGGGCAGCAGCGTGATCGACGCGGCCACGGTGAGCACGACGGTGAGCGAGGCGGCGATGGCCACGCCGTTGAGGAAGTCGAGCCGCAGGACCAGCATGCCGAGCAGCGCGATACAGACGGTCACACCCGCAAAGATGACGGCGCGTCCCGAGGTGGAGACCGCCCGTGCGGCAGCCTCCTCGACCGGTAGCCCCTGTCTGAGGCCCTTGCGATGGCGGGTGACGATGAACAGCGCGTAGTCGATCCCGACACCGAGGCCGATGAGCATGCCGAGCATGGGCGCGAAGTCGGCGAGCGTCATGGCGTGGCCGAGCAGCCCGATGGCCAGATAGCCGGTGCCGACACTCACCAGCGCGGTGGCGATCGGCAACAGCATCGCGAAGAGGGAGCCGAAGGCCAGGAAGAGCACGACGGCGGCCGCGAGGATGCCGACGACCTCACTGATGTGCGCGGTCGACTTCTCGGTCAGCCCGATGCCCGCGCCGCCCAGCTCGACCTGGAGTCCGTCCTGCTCCGCGGACTTGGCCGTGTCCACGACCTTCTCCACGTCACCGCGGTCGAGGTCGTCGGCCGGCTTGTCGAAGGTGACGGTGGCGTACGCGGTGTGGCCGTCGCGGCTGATCTGGCCCGCGCCGACGGTCCCGTACGGGCTGGTGACGCCGGAGACGCCGGGGAGGTGCTCGATCTCGTTCAGCGTCTCGGTCATCCGGTCCTCGACGGTGCCCGCGCGAACGGTGTCGCCGTCGTCGGTGTGCCAGACGATCGTGTCGCTGTCACCGCTCTTGCCGGGGAAGGCTTCCTTCACGATCTGGGTGGCCTTGCCGGCTTCGGTGCCTGGAATGTCGTAGTCGTTCGAGTACGAGGACCCCGCCACCCCCGCGGCGGCGGCGACGCCGACGAAGGCGGCGAGCCACAGCAGGATGACGGTGAAACGGCGACGAAGACACCACCGGGCAAGTGCGGGCATTCCCTGGACTCCCTGAGCGGTTCGTGGATCTTTTCGGACAACAGCCACCAAAGATCACAAGACGTACGCCGAACACTGTGGCAGCCAGTCAAGATCAAAGGACCCTTTCGTGTGGTTAGTCACACCGATATGCCCGAAAGGGCAGATCTCGCACCGAGATCTGCCCTTTTCGAAAGGTGATGGCGCGCATACGCCGGGTCAGCCGCTGACGCTCTCCCGCCCGTTCTCGATGTGCCCCATCAACCGGCGGTGGAAGGCCGGATCCTCCGCGATGGCAACGGTCAGGTCGTACCAGCCGTGCGCGTCCGCCGCCGAGTGGACGACGGACCTGCTGCGCCCCGGCTTCACGACGATCTCGCGCGTCCAGTCCCCCAGGTCCGCCTCGTCGACGTAACCCGTGGGGCGCACGGTGAAGGTGAGCGGTGTGGTGCCACGGTTGGCCAGAGTGAGATGGACGTCGCGGTCCCGCGGGTCGATACGCGTGGCGACCTCGGCGGCCGCCGCACCCGCGCCATGGCCCGCACCTGCCCCAAGGCCCTCGTCCGCGCCGTCCCTGCCGTGGCCGCCGTCCGCGCCGTCCGCGCCGTCCGCCAGGCGTCCCGCGAATTCGCGGCGGAAGCCGTTCGGCCCGGTGAGCGTGAAGCGGTACTCCTCCCCCACGACCGGCACCTCCCAGCCCGCGATGCCCTTCACGTCCCGGTGCTGAGGCGCCGGGAACTCACCCGCGTACGGGTAGAGCGCGAAGTGGGCGCTCCGCCTGCCCGTGTTGACCAGGAGCAGCCGGACGCTGCGCCCGTCGACCCGCCCGTGGGCGTCCGGCTGGTACGGCAGCGGGCGCGCCCGCCGGCGCCCCGGCTCCTGAACCGGCATCTGCTGCTCGGACGGAGGCTCGGGCCGCCACCGCCCCGTGAACGGCGGAATCGGGGCGGGGCGGTCGAGTTCCGGCTGCGGCCGCCCGCGCCGGAAGTCGAAGGCGGAGGTCAGATCGCCGGTGACCCGGCGACGCCAGGGCGTGATGTTGGGCTCCTCGACACCGGTCCACCGCTCGAGGAACCGTACGAGCGAGGTGTGGTCGAAGACCTCGGAGCAGACGTAGCCGCCCACCGTCCACGGGGAGATCACCAGCAGCGGTACGCGGACCCCGAGCCCTGTGGGGCGGCCGCCCCATATCTCGTCGGTCTCCCCCCGCGGCGGCACAGGCGGCGGGACGTGGTCGAAGAAGCCGTCGTTCTCGTCGTAGGTGAGGAGGACGACCGTGTGACGCCAGACGTCCGGGTGGGAGGCGAGGGCGTCGAGCACCTGATTGACGAGGGTGGCGCTGGCGACCGGCGAGGACGCCCCCGGGTGCTCGGAGTCGGCGGCCGAGGGCACCAGGTAGGACACCTCCGGCAGTCGGCCCGCGGCGACGTCGCTGCGGAATTCCGCAGCCAGGCCGCCGGTCTCGCCGCGCCGCAGCCCCCGCTGGAAGAGACTCCGCTCGGCCGGGTCCAGCGCGGCGACCCCCTCCTCGAGAAGGCCCAGCAGCCGCCGTCGTTCCGCCTCGGGCGTCGCGGCGTTGCGCACCCGGGCGTAGAAGGCCTCGGTGTTCCGGAAGTCGCCCGCCCGGGACAGCGCCTTGCGGGCGACGGCCTTGAAGGTCGCGAAGAATTCGAGGTTGTTGTCCTGGAAGTTGTCCCACTCCTGGTACGTCTTCCAGGTCCGCCCCGCCTTCTCCAGCCGCTCGGCGTACGTGGTCCAGGTGTAGCCGGTGTGGCGGTCCTCGTCGTAGGCGTCGTTGCCGACGGCGCGTTTGCCGTTGGGCTCGTAACCGGTCCAACCGCTCACGAGGTGGTTGCGGTTGGGGCTGGTGGAGCTGTGGATGGCGGAGTGGTAGGCGTCGCACACGGTGAAGGTGTCGGCCAGTTCGTAGTGCAGGGGCACGTCGCGGCGGTCGTAGTACGCCATGGTGGCCGCGGACTTGGCGGTGACCCAGCGGTCCGACCAGCCGTTGTTCCAGGCCACCGCGCCGCCGTCCCAGCTGTGGTCGAGATCGCCGATGTACTGCAGGTCCTTCTTCTGCGCCTCGGCGGCATCGCGGACGGGGAAGGGGAGGACGTGTCCCAGTCCCAGCAGCCCCGGCTGCTCGAACACGGGCCGGCCATGGGGCAGGGTGATCGCGTTGCGGTCGCCGAAGCCGCGTACGCCGCGCAGGGTCCCGAAGTAGTGGTCGAAGGAGCGGTTCTCCTGCATGAGGATCACCACATGCCGGATCGCGTCCATTCCGCCGGGCGGGGGCTCCGCGGCCAGGGCGGCCTGCAGCGAGGGCGGCAGCAGGGAGCCCGCCGCGGCGGCGCCGGCCGTGCCCGCGCCGAGGGCGAGCAGCCGCCGCCGTGAGATGTCCGTTGCCAAAACAGCCTCCCGATCGTCCTGTTGACGGCCGGGACGGTAGCGAGGGCAGGTGGCGACGGACAGACATGTGGACGGCTTGGCGGAAAACGTACGGAGGCGCCCACGGCCGGGGCGTACGGGGCTCAGCGCCAGGGGCCCCGGACGCGCACGGCCCCTGCACCATCAGGCGCTGGACGTACGGCCCCAGCACCACGAGGCGCCAGGCGCTCGGGCCCCAGCCCCCTGATGCCGTGACCAGCACCGACGCCGTCACCCGCCCCGCCACCCACGGAACGTACGAGGCGCCCGCACCGCATCACGGCGACGGGCCCACCGCGGCGCCCCCACCGCGCCGCAGGCACCGCGCCGCGGGCACCGCTCCCCCGGAAACGGCGAAGGGCCCTCCCGGTTCGTCCGGGAGGGCCCTGGTGTCCGCGAGTCCGTCCGCGATTCCGCAAGCCGTCGCCCCGCCGTGCGGGGCCGGGAACGCCGGGAGGCGTCAGCCCTGAACGCCCAGCTTCTCCAGGATGAGTTCGCGTACGCGCGCCGCGTCCGCCTGACCCCGCGTGGCCTTCATGACCGCGCCGACCAGCGCGCCCGCGGCCTGCACCTTGCCGCCGCGGATCTTGTCGGCGATGGCCGCGTTGCCCGCGATGGCCTCGTCGACCGCGGCACCCAGCGCCGAGTCGTCCGAGACGACCTTCAGGCCGCGCTTCTCGACGACCTCGTCCGGGCCGCCCTCACCCGCGAGCACGCCCTCGATGACCTGGCGGGCCAGCTTGTCGTTGAGCGAGCCCTCGGCGACGAGCGCGCACACCCGCGCCACCTGCTCCGGGGTGATGGGGAGGGCGGTCAGCTCGGTGCCCTCCTCATTGGCGCGGCGGGCCAGTTCACCCATCCACCACTTGCGAGCCTGGTCGGCCGGGGCGCCCGCGTCGATCGTCGCGACGATCGGGCCGATCGCGCCCGCGTTGAGGACGGACTGCATCTCGTGCTGCGAGATGCCCCACTCCTCACGCAGCCGGTTGCGGCGTACGCGCGGCAGCTCGGGCAGCGTGCCCCGCAGCTCCTCGACCCATTCCCGCGCGGGGGCGACGGGCACCAGGTCCGGCTCCGGGAAGTACCGGTAGTCCTCGGCCTCCTCCTTCACACGGCCGGACGTGGTCGAACCGTCCTCCTCGTGGAAGTGCCGGGTCTCCTGCACGATCGTGCCGCCCTCGGACAGCACCGCTGCGTGGCGCATGATCTCGAAGCGCGTCGCCCGCTCCACGCTGCGCAGCGAGTTGACGTTCTTCGTCTCCGAGCGGGTGCCGAACTTCTCGACGCCGTGCTGCCGCAGCGACAGGTTCACGTCGCAGCGCATCTGGCCCATCTCCATGCGGGCCTCGGAGACGCCGAGCGCCTTGATCAGCTCGCGCAGCTCGGCGACGTACGCCCGGGCGATCTCGGGAGCCTTGTCACCGGCGCCGACGATGGGCTTGGTGACGATCTCGATGAGCGGGATACCGGCCCGGTTGTAGTCGAGCAGCGAGTGCGTCGCACCGTGGATACGGCCCGTGGCGCCGCCCACGTGCGTGGACTTGCCGGTGTCCTCCTCCATGTGGGCGCGCTCGATCTCGACCCGGAAGTTCTCGCCATCGACCTCGACGTCCAGATAGCCGTTGAAGGCGATCGGCTCGTCGTACTGCGAGGTCTGGAAGTTCTTCGGCATGTCCGGGTAGAAGTAGTTCTTCCGCGCGAAGCGGCACCACTCGGCGATCTCGCAGTTGAGGGCGAGACCGATCCGGACGGCGGACTCGACGCCGCTCGCGTTGACGACCGGGAGCGAGCCGGGCATGCCGAGACAGGTCGGGCAGGTCTGCGAGTTGGGCTCGGCGCCGAGCTCCGTGGAACATCCGCAGAACATCTTGGTCGCGGTGCCGAGCTCGACGTGGACCTCCAGGCCCATCACGGGCTCGTAGGCCGCCAACGCGTCCTCGTACGACACCAGTTCAGTGACGGTCACTTTCCCCAAACCCTTCAGCCCAGCAGGACGTCGTCGTCGCCCATGCGGCGCAGCTCGCGCACGAGCAGGGCGACACCGGTGACGATGGCGGCCGCCGAGACGACCGCGTCGGCCAGCATCAGCTTGTCGTTCTCGAAGCGGGCCTTCTTCGCCTGCTTGATGATGCTGACGGCGCCGAAGAGCGACGTGCCGATGGACAGGTACGTGCCGGGCTTGGACTTCTTGAAGCCCTTGGCCTTCTCCAGCTTGCTCACAGCGACGGAGCCTCCTCGAGCAGGGAATGTCCCCAGCGTTCGGTGTATGCGGCCTCGACCGCGGCGCCTACCCGGTAGAGCCGGTCGTCAGCCATGGCGGGCGCGATGATCTGCAGTCCGACCGGCAGCCCGTCCTCGGGGGCGAGGCCGCAGGGCAGCGACATGGCGGCGTTGCCCGCCAGGTTGGACGGGATGGTGCACAGGTCGGCGAGGTACATCGCCATCGGGTCGTCGACGCGCTCCCCGATCGGGAAGGCGGTCGTCGGGGTGGTCGGCGAGATCAGAACGTCGACCTGCTCGAAGGCGCGGTCGAAGTCGCGCTTGATGAGCGTGCGGACCTTCTGCGCCGAGCCGTAGTACGCGTCGTAGTAGCCGGAGCTGAGCGCGTACGTGCCGAGCATGATGCGGCGCTTGACCTCGGCGCCGAAGCCCTCGGCGCGGGTGAGGGCGGTGACGTCCTCGGCGGAGCGCGTGCCGTCGTCGCCGACGCGCAGGCCGTAGCGCATGGCGTCGAACCGGGCGAGGTTCGAGGAGCACTCGCTCGGTGCGATCAGGTAGTACGCGGCGAGCGCCTTGTCGAAGGACGGGCAGGAGATCTCCACGACCTCGGCGCCCAGTTCGCGCAGCAGCTCGACCGACTCGTTGAACCGCTGCATCACGCCGGGCTGGTAGCCCTCGCCGCTGAACTCCTTGACGACACCGACCCGCATGCCCTGGACCGAGCCGTTGCGGGCCGCCTCGACGACCGGCGGGACCGGGGCGTCGATGGAGGTGGAGTCCATCGGGTCGTGGCCGCCGATCGCCTCGTGCAGCAGCGCCGCGTCCAGGACCGTACGGGCACAGGGGCCGCCCTGGTCGAGGGACGAGGAGAAGGCGATCAGGCCGTAGCGGGAGACCCCGCCGTAGGTCGGCTTGACGCCGACGGTGCCGGTCACCGACGCGGGCTGGCGGATCGAGCCGCCGGTGTCCGTGCCGATGGCGAGGGGCGCCTGGAAGGAGGCGATGGAGGCGGAGGAGCCACCGCCGGAACCGCCCGGGATACGGGTCAGGTCCCAGGGGTTGCCGGTGTGCCCGTACGCGCTGTTCTCGGTGGAGGACCCCATGGCGAACTCGTCCATGTTGGTCTTGCCGAGGATGACGACGTCCGCCTCCTTGAGGCGGCGGGTCAGCGTGGCGTCGTACGGCGGGACCCAGCCCTCGAGGATCTTCGACCCGCAGGTGGTCGGGATGCCCTCCATGGTGAAGACGTCCTTGAGCGCGAGCGGGACGCCGGCGAGCGGGCCGAGCTTCTCGCCCCGGGCCCGCTTCTCGTCGACGGCGCGCGCCTGGGCGAGTGCGCCCTCGCGGTCGACGTGCAGGAAGGCGTGGACCTTCTCGTCGACGGCGTCGATCCGGGCCAGATGGGCCTCGGTGACGGCGACCGCGGTCACCTCGCCCGAGGCGATCTTCGCGGCGGTCTCGGCGGCCGTGAGCCTGGTGAGGTCGGTCATGCTCAGTCCTCCCCCAGGATCTGCGGCACCTTGAATCGCTGCTGCTCCTGCGCCGGGGCGCAGGCCAGCGCCTGCTCCGGGGTCAGTGACGGACGGACCTCGTCGGCCCGCATGACGTTCGTCAGCGGCAGCGGATGGGAGGTCGGCGGAACGTCCTCGTCGGCCACATCGGAAACGCGGGCGACCGCGCCGATGATCACGTCGAGCTGTCCGGCGAAATGGTCGAGCTCTTCGCCGGACAGCTCCAGACGTGACAGCCGGGCGAGGTGGGCGACCTCCTCGCGCGTGATGCCAGGCATGCAGCGATCCTCAAGGTGAGTGTGCAACGGTTTTGGCCCAATCCTATGGCGGCGGCAGGGGTGGGAGCGAAACGCATTCGCCTGCCGCCCGTACGCCCCGCCGGCAGGGGCGCGCTCCGTCGGGCCGGCGGGGCGGTCACCGCCGGGTGCGGGACGGCGGAACGGGCCACCGTGGAGCGGGAGGAACGATCCGTCGTACGAGGAACGGGTGCACGGCAGGGGCTCGGGAGCGACATGGGCATGCGGCAGGGCCCGAGAGCGGCCGAGGCCGTTGGACGCGATGCGACACGGCGGCGCGCCCCGTACGCCGTACCCCGTTCCTGCCCGGCGCGCGGGGCCTCGGCGGACGGAGTCGCGTCCCGCCGGTCGGCGGAGAACCGCGCCGTGCCCCTGTCAGTTGACCGGCGTGCCCGAGGGGTGGTCGGCCTCCTCGATCGCCGCATGTTCCGGCTCCGGTTCCGTGCCGTCCTCGGACGGGGCGACGCGCTGCCAGCCGCGCTCGCCGCGGAGGCGGAGCCAGGCCGTCGTCTCGTCCGGCGGCATCGCGGCCGCGACAAGCCAGCCCTGGACAGCGTCGCAGCCGAGGTCGCGCAGCCGCTCCCAGGTCTCGTCGTCCTCGACGCCCTCCGCGACCACCAGCAGGCCGAGCGAGTGCGCGAGGTCGACCGTGCAGCGGACGATCTCGGCGTCCTCCGCGTCGACCGCCAGCCGGGCCACGAACGAGCGGTCGATCTTCAGCTCGCTGACCGGCAGCCGCCGCAGGTGGACCAGCGAGGAGTAGCCGGTGCCGAAGTCGTCGAGCGACATCTTGACGCCGTGGCCGGTGAGCCCGGCCAGGGTGTCGGCCGCGCGCTGCGGGTCCTCGAGCAGGACGTGTTCCGTTATCTCCAGTTGCAGGGCGCCGGGCGGGACACCGTGGCGCGCCAGGCGGGCCGCGACCGCGCCCGCGAAGCCGGGGGTGTGGACGTCGCGCGGCGAGACGTTGACGGCGACCGGCACCTCCAGGCCCGTGGCGCGCCACCGGGCGACCTGGCAGAGGGCGGTCTCCAGGACGTACTCGGTGAGATGCGGCATCAGGCCGGAGGACTCGGCGATGGCGATGAACTCGTCCGGGCTGACCCGCCCGCGCTCCGGGTGCACCCACCGTACGAGCGCCTCGAGGCCCGCGACCCGGCCGTCGAAGCCGACCTTGGGCTGGTAGTGCAGTTCGACGTCGCCGGCGTCGAGGGCACGGCGCAGGTCGCCGAGGAGACCGAGGCGGTCGGGGGTGTTGCCGTCGCGCTTCGCCTCGTAGACCTCGACGCCGCTGCGGTCGCGCTTCGCCTGGTACATGGCCACGTCCGCGCGGCGCAGCAGGCCTTCGGCGTCCAGGGCGTGATCGGGGTAGACGGCGACCCCGGCGCTGGCCTCCAGGACGAGCGTGAGGCCGTCGAGGTCGAGCGGGGAGCCGAGGGTGGCGACGAGCTGGCGGGCCACGCGCTGGGCGGACGTCGTGGAGTCCGCGGTGGGGAGGAGAACGGCGAACTCGTCGCCGCCGAGCCGGGCGGCCTCCGCGCCGCGGGGCAGCGCCACCCGCAGACGCTCGGCGATCTGCAGCAGCAACCGGTCGCCGGCCAGATGTCCGAGCGTGTCGTTGACCGACCGGAAGCGGTCCAGGTCGATCAGGACGAGCGCCGCGCGCGCTCCGATCCGTTCGGCCTCGTCGAGCGCGGTCCAGGTGCGCTCCAGCAGCCACTGACGGTTCGGCAGACCCGTGAGGGGGTCGCGGAGTTGCTCCTCCGCCCGCGCGCGGGCGATCCACAGCGTGGAGTCCAGGGCGACCAACGGGACGGCGAACAGCGGCAGCAGCACCGGCAGTGTGGTGGCGACGACGCAGATGAGCGGGGCGATCCCGAGCAGGGCGACGCCGACGAGCGCCTGCCGGGCCAGCGCCGTACGGGCGATGGTCCGCAGGCCGCCGTCGCGCGAGGTGCGGGAGTACCAGAGCAGCGCGCGGGTCACCGCGAGGTAGGTGAGCGCGGCGAGGATCACCTGGGGGACGGATGCGAGGTCCCAGTGCCCGGGGAGCCACGGGTCCTCGACGGTCGGGACCGTGCCGCAGGCGGCGAGCGCGAGTCCCGCCGAACCGATGCCGAGGATGTCCACGGCGCCGTGCAGGACGCCCTGTTTCCAGCGGTGCCGGCGCGCTGTGCTGACGAGGACGACCACGGCCAGGCTGACCAGGACGGCGGGGATCCAGCCGTTGAGGAGCAGCACGGCGAGGGTGAGGGCGGCGCCCGAACCGGTGCCGCCCCACCAGCGGTCACGGCCGAGGGCGACCAGGTGGCCGACGATGATGCCGGTGAGGACGGCGAGGGACCAGCCGACCGTGGCGTCGGGGAAGAGCGCATGACCGTCGCCGAGAACCCGGATGACCCCCGCGGTCAGAGCCGCGACGGCCACGACGACGACCAGGGCGGGCAGTCCGGGCACGGCGACCCGGCGCACTGATGACGCCGGATCGGCGCTTTCGGTGGGTTTCATCTCCCGTCCCTCTCACAGCCGGCGGTGCCCACGCGACGAAGCGGCACCCCTTCCGATGCCACCACGTCACGTTCGACCACGCAGCCGTGCCCGGGAGGCGCACATCTCAACAGTAGGCCGCGAAAGGCTGGAACGGGCAGCGATCCGCAGCGGTTGCCCGAATGCGACCCAGGCACCCGGAACCATCTGATATGCGCCGTACGGGTGGTCCCTGACGGCTATTCGGGTGACACCTCGGCCACTTCCCTGGCGGCGTCGGGCCCTTGCTGCAGCAGTACGGCGAAGCCGTCCTCGTCCAGTACCGGAACCTTCAACTGGAGGGCCTTATCGTACTTCGAACCCGGGTTGTCACCTACGACAACGAAGCTGGTCTTCTTCGAAACGGAACCGGCCGCCTTCGCTCCTAGGTTCTGCAGGGCCTCTTTCGCGCCATCTCTCGTCCAGGACGCCAGCGTTCCCGTGACCACCACCGTGAGCCCCGCGAGCGGACGGGGACCGCTGTCCTCTCCGCCCTCTTCCTCGAGCCGGACTCCAGCGGCACGCCATTTCTCCACGATCGCGCGGTGCCAGTCCTCCGCGAACCACTGCTTCACCGAGGCCGCGATCGTCGGCCCGACGCCTTCCACGGCGGCCAGTTCCTCCTCGTCCGCCTCGGCGATGCGGTCCACCGAGCGGAACTCCCTGGCCAGGGCCTCCGCCGCGACCGGTCCGACATGACGGATGGACAGGCCGGTGATGATGCGGGCGAGCGGGCGCTGCTTGGCCTCCTCGATGTGCTGGAGCATCGCGAGGGTGTTCTTCTTCGGCTCGCCCTTCTGGTTGGCGAAGAGCGTGACGACCTTCTCCTCACCGGTCTTCGGGTCCCGTTTGGGCAGTCCGGTGTCCATGTCGAGGACGTACGACCGGATGGGCAGGAGCTCCTCCACGGTGAGGTCGAAGAGGTCGCCCTCGTCCTTCAGCGGCGGCTCCGAGGGCTCCAGCGGCTGGGTCAGCGCCGAGGCGACGACATAGCCGAAGTTCTCGATGTCCAGGCATCTGCGGCCCGCGAGATAGAAAATCCGCTCCCTCAACTGGGCAGGGCAGGAGCGGGCGTTGGGGCACCGCAGATCGATGTCGCCCTCTTTCATCGGGCGCAGGGCGGTGCCGCAGTCCGGGCACCGGGCCGGCATGACGAACTCGCGCTCACTGCCGTCCCGCAGGTCCACCACGGGCCCCAGGATCTCGGGAATCACATCGCCCGCCTTGCGCAGCACGACCGTGTCCCCGATGAGCACGCCCTTGGCCTTGACGACGTCCTGGTTGTGCAGCGTGGCGAACTCGACCTCGGAGCCCGCGACCTTGACCGGCTCGACCACCGCGTAGGGCGTGACGCGCCCGGTGCGTCCGACGCCGACCCGGATGTCGACCAGCTTGGTGTTGACCTCCTCGGGCGCGTACTTCCAGGCGATGGCCCAGCGCGGGGCGCGTGAGGTGGAGCCGAGCCGGCCCTGCAGGGGCACCTCGTCGAGCTTGACGACCACGCCGTCGATCTCGTGCTCCACCGCATGGCGGTTCTCGCCGTAGTAGTCGATGAACTGCCGCACGTCGTCGAGGGAATTGACGACCTTGTACGCCTTGGACGTGGGCAGGCCCCACTCGTGGAGCAGTCCGTACGCCTCGGAGAGGCGGGCGATGCCGAAGCCCTCGCGGGCGCCGATGCCGTGGACCACCATGTGCAGCGGGCGGGTGGCGGTGACTTTGGGATCCTTCTGGCGGAGCGAACCGGCCGCCGCGTTGCGCGGGTTGGCGAACGGCGGCTTGCCGGCTTCCACCAGGCGGGCGTTCAGCTCCTGGAACTTCTCCATCGGGAAGAAGACCTCGCCGCGGATCTCGACCAGGTCCGGGACGCGGTCCCCGTGCAACCGGTCCGGGATCTCGGCGATCGTCCGGATGTTGGGCGTGATGTCCTCGCCGGTGCGGCCGTCGCCGCGGGTGGCGGCGCGGGTGAGACGGCCGCGCTCGTAGGTGAGGTTGACGGCGAGGCCGTCGACCTTCAGCTCGCACAGGAAGTGGAAGGCGGAGCCGCTCAGTTCGCGGGCGACGCGGTCCGCCCAGGACTCCAGCTCCGCCTCGTCGAAGGCGTTGTCGAGGCTGAGCATCCGCTCGCGGTGCTCCACGGCGGTGAACTCGGTCTCGTAGTGCCCCGAGACCTTCTGGGTGGGCGAGTCCGGCGTGCGCAGCTCCGGATGCTCCTCCTCCAGCGCCTCCAGGGACCTCAGCAGCTTGTCGAACTCCCCGTCGCTGATGACGGGGGCGTCGTTGACGTAGTAGCGGAAGCGGTGCTCCTCCACCTGCTCAGCGAGCTGTGCATGCCGCTCCCGCGCCTTCGCGGGCACGCTCCCCTGCTGTTCGCCGGCCACCGTTGCTTCCTCCCGTTACTCAGGGTTGTCCGCGAGCGATCTCGCGGACCGGACGCAATGGGCCAGCACCTTCCGGGCGTACGCCGGTGAGGCACCCGCGAGACCACATGCCGGAGTGATCACCACGGACTCGGCGAGAGTCCCCGGTGACAGGCCCAGCCTGCGCCACAGCGTCCTGACACCCCCGACGCTACCGGCAGGGTCCGACAATCCGGTGTCCGTGCCGGGCACGATTCCGGCGAGGAGCGCGGTCCCGCCCTCGACCGCCTCGCCGATCCGCTCGTCCTCACGCTCCGTGAGGAGTGCGGCGTCGAACGAGATGCCCGTCGCGCCCGCGCGCCGCAGCAGCGCGAACGGCACGCCCGGCGCGCAGGAGTGCACCACCACGGGGGCGCCCCCGGCCGCGCCGAACACCTCGCGCAGCGTGCCCTCGGCCACGGCCCGGTCGACGGCACCGTGCGTGCGGTAGCCGCTGGCCGTCTTCACCTGACCCAGCAGCACGGCCGTCAGCGACGGCTCGTCGAGCTGCAGCACGACCTGCGCCCCGGGCACCCGGCGCCGCACCTCGTCGAGGTGGCCGCGCAGCCCTTCGGTGAGCGATCCGGCGAGGTCCCGGCGGGCACCCGGGTCGGACAGGACGGCTTCGCCGTTCCTCAGCTCCAGCGCGGACGCGAGCGTCCACGGTCCGACGGCCTGCACCTTCAGCGGGCCCTCGTACCCCTGTGTGAACTCCTCGAGCGCGTCGAGGTCCTCGCCCCGCCAGGACCAGGCGCGCCGGGTGTCGCGGCCCGGCCGGTCGCCGATCCGCCAGCCGCTGGGCTCCACGCGTGCGTACATCTCGACCAGCAGCCCGGCCGTACGCCCGATCATGTCGGCGCCCGGTCCCCGGGCGGGCAGTTCGGGCAGATGCGGGAAGGTCTCCAGCGCGCCGGTGACGGTCTTCGCGGCTTCCCGCGCGTCCGTCCCGGGCATCGAGCCGACACCCGTCGCGGCGGCGGGCCCCCACGGGAAACGGGGTGTGTCCACGCCGCTCACGAGCCGGGCCGTACGGACAGATCCGTGACCTCGGCGTCGCGCGGGAGGTCGAGCGCGGCGAGGATCGTCACGGCGACGGACCCGGGGTCGATCCAGCGGGACTCGTCGTACATCTTGCCCTCCTGCCGGTGCACGTCGGCCTGCATGGGCGTGGCCGTGCGGCCCGGGTAGACGGAGGTGACACGCACACCGGCGTCGTGCTCCTCCAGGCGGAGGGAGTCGGCCAGAGCCTTGAGGCCGTGCTTGCTGGCCGCGTACGCGCCCCACTCGGCGTTGGCACGCAGCCCCGCACCGGAGTTGACGAAGACGACATGGCCGCGCCCGACACGGAGCTGGGGCAGCAGCAGCCGGGTCAGCTCGGCGGGCGAGACGAGGTTGGCGGCGAGCTGCGCGTTCCACCCCTTGGGGGTCATCTCCCCGATGGGACCCAGCTCCACGACGCCGGCGACGTGCAGGAGGGAGTCGAGCCGGTCGGGGAGTTCCTGGTGTCCGAACGCCCAGGACAGCTTCTCCGGGTGGCCCAGGTCGCCGACGACCGTACGGGCACCGGGAAAGCGCTGCTGGAGCTCCTTGGCGCGGCCGGCGTCGCGCGCCAGCAGCCAGAGTTCGTCACCGCGTTCGGCCAGCCGCTCGGTGACGGCCGCGCCGATGCCGGAGCCCGCCCCGGTGATCAGGTGTGCAGTCATGGCCCCCAGCTTGCCTCACCGGCCGCCCGCGGCCTCCTCCAGGTGCGCCAGGGCCTCGGCCGGCTCCTCCGCGAAGACGACGAGCCGGTCCAGCGGCAAGGGCAGGAAGCCTTCGTCCTCCATGCGCTGGAACTGCAGTTTCAGACCGTCGTAGAACCCCGCGGTGTTGAGCAGCACGACGGGCTTGTCATGGATGCGGTGCTTCTTCAGCTCCAGGATCTCCGTGGCCTCGTCGAGCGTGCCCGTGCCGCCCACCATGATCACGACGGCGTCGGCGCGCGCCAGCATCTCCGCCTTGCGCTCGGCGAGGTTCTTGGTGATCACCATCTCGTCCACGCCGCGACGGACCTTGTCGGACAGGAACTCCACCGAGACGCCGGCCAGCCGGCCGCCCGCCTTCTCGACCCCGTCGGCCACGACCTTCATCAGACCGACGTTCGACCCGCCCCAGACGAGCGTGTGCCCGCCCTTGCCGATCAGCTCGGCGAACTCGCGGGCGGGGCGCGTGTAGCGCTCATCGAGGTCGGCGGAGGAGCAGAAGACGCAGATGTTCATGCCCGCCACTGTACGAGCGGCACGCCGTGCGCCCGGAGGTCGGCGTCAGCCGGAGGGCACGGGCCGGGCGCGCTGTGTCGTCGCGATCGTCGCCGAGCCGACGACGCGCGTGCCGTCGTACAGAACGATCGCCTGGCCGGGTGCCACACCGCGCACCGGCTCGGTGAAGGCGACCCGCAGCTCCCCGTCGGCGAACTCCGCGGTCACCTCGGTCTCCCCGCCGTGGGCGCGGAGCTGCGCGGTGTACGTACCGGGGCCGCTGGGAGGCGTGCCGCACCAGCGCGGCTTGATCCCGGTGAGGGCGGTGACGCCGAGGGCCGCGGAGGGGCCGACGGTGACGGTGTTGTCCACCGGCGAGATGTCCAGGACGTAGCGCGGCTTGCCGTCGGGCGCGGGGACCCCGAGCCGCAGGCCCTTGCGCTGGCCGATCGTGTAGCCGTACGCGCCGGTGTGGGTCCCGACCTTGGTGCCGTCCTCGTCGAGGATGTCGCCCTCGGCGGTGCCGAGGTGCCGCGAGAGGAAGCCCTGGGTGTCGCCGTCCGCGATGAAGCAGATGTCGTGGCTGTCGGGCTTCTTGGCCACGGCCAGACCGCGGGACTCGGCCTCGGCGCGGATCTCGTCCTTGGTGGTGCGGGTGTCGCCGAGGGGGAACAGGGCGTGGGCGAGCTGCCGCTCGTCCAGGACACCGAGGACGTACGACTGGTCCTTGGCCATGTCGGTGGCGCGGTGCAGTTCGCGGGTGCCGTCCTCGCGCAGGACCACCGTCGCGTAGTGGCCGGTGCACACGGCGTCGAAGCCGAGGGCCAGCGCCTTGTCCAGCAGCGCCGCGAACTTGATCTTCTCGTTGCAGCGCAGGCAGGGATTGGGCGTGCGGCCCGCCGCGTACTCGGCGACGAAGTCCTCCACGACGTCCTGCCGGAACCGGTCGGCGAGGTCCCAGACGTAGAACGGGATGCCGATCACATCGGCCGCGCGGCGGGCGTCGCGGGAGTCCTCGATCGTGCAGCAGCCGCGGGCCCCGGTCCTGAAGGACTGGGGATTGGCGGAGAGCGCGAGGTGCACACCGGTCACATCATGGCCCGCCTCGGCGGCGCGGGCCGCGGCGACTGCGGAGTCGACGCCGCCGGACATGGCGGCGAGCACCTTCAGGCGGCGTCCGTCGCCGGGGCCGGCTGGCGCGGCGGGGCTGGTCTGGGGGACGGGAGAGGCGTTCATAGCGACTCCAGGGTAAGGGGAACCGCGCGGGACCCCGAAGGCGTTATGTACCGGTGAACCGTATGCGCGAAGGGGGCGGATGGACGAGCAGGCCCGAGGGGAGTCCCGCGCGGAGCGCCGCACCGGCAGCGGCACGCCGCGCCGAGCCGGGCTGAGCCGCCGTGCCCTGATCGCCGGGGGCGCCGCCGCGGCCGTCGGCACGGCCGGGGTGCTGGGCGCGGACCAGCTGGCCCGCCTCTGGTGGCGGATCCCCGGCAATGACAAGCCGCGCAAGAAGGGCGAGCTCGACCACCGGGGCGCCCAGTGGATCGCCGCGTCGACGGCGAACTGGCGCATGGCCGACCGGCCCGACGACTACACGATCGACCGCGTGGTGATCCATGTCGTCGAGGGCAGCTTTCCGATCGCGCTGAAGGTCTTCCAGGACCCGGAGCACGGCGCGGCCACCCATTACGTGGTGCGCAAGGACGGCCACATCGCGCAGATGATCCGCGAGCTGGACGTCGCGTACCACGCGGGGAACCGCGGCTGGAACGAGCGCAGCATCGGCATCGAGCACGAGGGCTTCGTGGACCGCCGAGGGTCGTTCACGGAAGCGATGTACCGCTCGTCGGCACGGCTGACCGCCGGGATATGCGCGCGGTACGGGATACCGGTCGACCGCCGGCACATCGTGGGCCATGTGGAGGTGCCCGGCACCGATCACACCGACCCCGGCCCCCACTGGGACTGGGACCGCTATCTGAGGCTCGTACGGGAGGCGAGCCTCAGGACGGCGTGACCCGGTCCGCGGGTGGCGGCCCTACGAGAGCCCCGCCGTGCGCGCCCGCTCGACCGCCGGGCCGATCGCCGCCGCCACCGCGTCCACGTCCTCGGCCGTCGAGGTGTGTCCGAAGGAGAAGCGGAGGGTGCCGCGGGCCAGCTCAGGATCCGTGCCGGTGGCGAGGAGCACGTGGCTGGGCTGGGCGACGCCCGCGGTGCAGGCCGAGCCGGTGGAGCACTCGATGCCCTGGGCGTCCAGGAGCAGCAGCAGCGAGTCGCCCTCGCAGCCGGGGAAGGAGAAGTGCGCGTTGGCGGGCAGCCGGCCCGCCGGGTCGGGGTCCCCGCCCAGGACGGCGTCCGGGACGGCCGTACGGACCGCGGTGATCAGCTTGTCGCGCAGCGCCCCGATCTCGCGGGCGAAGGCGTCGTGCTGCCCGGCGGCGTGCTCGGCGGCGGCGGCGAACGCGGCGACGGCGGGCACGTCGAGGGTGCCGGACCGCACGTGCCGCTCCTGCCCGCCGCCGTGCAGCAGCGGTACGGGTGTCTCCTCGCGGCGCAGCACCAGCGCCCCGATGCCGTACGGGCCCCCGATCTTGTGGCCGCTCACCGTCATCGCGGCGAGGTTCGACGCGGCGAAGTCGACGGGGAGCTGCCCGAAGGCCTGGACGGTGTCGGCGTGCAGCGGCACCTCGAACTCAGCGGCCACATCTGCGAGTTCACGGACCGGCATGACGGTGCCGATCTCGTTGTTCGCCCACATCACGGTTGCCAGGGCGACGTCCGAGGGGTCACGGGCGATGGCCTCGCGCAGGTCGCCGGGGTGGACGCGGCCGTAGGAGTCGACGGGCAGGTACTCCACGCGCGCGCCCTCGTGTCCGGCGAGCCAGTCGACGGCGTCCAGTACGGCGTGGTGCTCGACCGGGCTCGCCAGGACGCGGGTGCGACGGGGGTCGGCGGCTCTGCGGGCCCAGTAGAGACCCTTGACCGCGAGGTTGTCGGACTCCGTGCCGCCCGCGGTGAACACCACCTCGCTGGGCCGGGCGCCGAGCGCGGCGGCGAGGGTTTCCCGCGACTCCTCGACCGTACGGCGCGCTCGCCGGCCGGCGGCGTGCAGCGAGGAGGCGTTCCCGGTGACGGCGAGCTGGGCGGTCATCGCCCGCACCGCCTCGGGGAGCATCGGGGTGGTGGCGGCGTGGTCGAGGTAGGCCATGATGCCCACGATTCTACGAGCGGGGCCGGAGCCTTTCCCCCACGCGTCCGGGGGAGCGCGGGGAGGAGCGCGCTCCGGCCTGCACGGGATCCGGCGCGCGCGGGCGGCGGCGGGCCCGGAGGGCGCACGCATGACGCGGGAAGCGCCGGGCGCAGCGGAGGCGGCACCGGTGCGGGACGCGCAGGGAATGGACAGTCCCTGCGGGAGCAAGGGAGGGAGCAGGGGAGCGCGGGACGCCGGAGGTCCGGGTCCCGCGGCGACCTCAGGTGAGCAACGCCCGTGCGAGCTGGCGGGATTGGGCGACGAGCCGGTCCTCGCTGTCCCACACCTCGGCGTCCTCTTCCAGGAAGCCGCCCGCCATGTTGCGGGTGGTCACCGAGATCCGCAGCGGACCGGGCGCCGGCCGGTGCCGTACGTGGGTGGTGAGTTCGACGGTGGGCACCCAGCCCATGTGCCCGAGTTCGAACGCCGTGGGCGGCAGGGCGTCGACGGCGAGCAGCAGGGACAGCGGGTCGGCGTCGCGGCCGTCGGCGAGCCCGAACCAGGCGCGCATCTCGCCCCGCCCCGACGGCCGCCCGAGAGCCCAGCCCGCGGTGGCCGGGTCGAGGCGGATGTCGAGGCGCTCGGTGATGGCCGAGCTGCCCGGGAAGAGGGGTGCGGCCTGCTGCCCCGAGCGCGGCCCTGGGCAGTCCTCGTACGGGGGGATGGCCGGGGGCTGGGCGGAGGTGCGGACGTCGTCGGGCAGGGCGGCGAGGTCCCCGTAGTGCGCGGTGACGCGGATGCGCTCGACCTCCGTGCCGGACGCGTCGCGCTGGATCAGGGACGCCTGGCCGGTGGACATGGTCCGGCCCGTCCGCACGGTCTCGGTACGGATCTCGGCGGGACCGGGCCGGGAGGCGGTGAGGTAGTGCGCGGTGATCGTGAAGGGGTCGGGGTGCGGGAGGCTGTCGCCCAGGGCGCGGCCGAGCAGCGCCAGCAGGTAGCCGCCGTTGACCGCCTGGATGATCGTCCAGCCCTCGGACAGCTCGGCGTCGTAGATGCCGGGTGCGCGCCGCGTGACGGCGGTGTCGCGGTCGAACTCGCTGTCGCCGATCGTTGCCTGTGTCGTGCCCTGTGCCATGCGCTGCACCGTACACCGTTTTGTTACTGGCGGGTAGCCCCGCCCTGCGGCTGAGATGATGCGCCGGTGCTCCGGCAGCCGGGGCACCGGTCCGAGACTGGGAACGATCATGCTGCACATGCTGTACCTGGTGGGCGTCTCCGCCTTCGCGGCGAGCGGGGTGCTGGCCGCCCACCGCGCGAACATGGATCCCTTCGGCGGCCTGGCCCTGGCCTTCGCCGCCTCCATCTCCGGTGGCACGCTGCGGGATCTGATGCTCGACCGGCACCCGCTGTACTGGACGCACGACTGGGTCCTGCTGACCGTCATCGGCGCCGTCGGGGCCGCCACGATCGTCTATCTGCGCTACTGGCGGCTGCCCGAGCGCTCACTGCTCTTCGTCGACGCGCTCGGCCTCTCGGTCGTGACCGTGATCGGCGCCCAGGCGGCCATCGACTCAGGTGTCACACCGCTCGCCGTGATCATCTTCGGGGTCATCACCGGCGTGACGGGCGAGGTGGTGCGCGACGTGCTGTGCGGGGAGTTCCCGCCGCTGCTCCTCCGCGAGGACGTGTACGCCACGGCCGCGGCCGCCGGAGCCGGCGCGTACCTCGCGCTCGACGCGGCCGGCGTGGACGCCACGACGGCCACCGCGCTGTCGGCCGCCCTGGTCTTCGCGCTACGCATGGCGGCCGTCTACTTCGGGGTCCACCTGCCCCGTCCGCACGGCAACCGGACTCCGGGTACGAGCGCCTGACGGACGAGGCCGTGACGGACGAGGCCCACGCGCCGTCCGACGCGTGGGCCCCACCGATCGACGAGAGCCCGCCCTCAGCCGTCCTTGACGACGACGTCGGCCACCTCGGCGGCCCCCGGAAGGGCCTTGTCCCCGGGCGCCTGGTCCGGCGCGTTCTCCGGGTGGTGGCAGGCCACCTGATGCCCCGTCCGCAGCGCGACGAGCGGCGGCTCCTGCGTCGTGCACAGCTCCGTCGCCTTCCAGCAACGGGTGTGGAAACGGCAGCCGGAGGGCGGCTTGATCGGCGACGGGACGTCACCCTGGAGCAGGATCCGGTCGCGCTTGGCACGCCGCCGCGGGTCCGGCACCGGCACCGCGGAGAGCAGTGCGCGGGTGTACGGGTGCATCGGCGTCTGGTACAGCGACTGGCGGTCGGTCAGTTCGACGATCTTGCCGAGGTACATGACCGCGATCCGGTCCGAGACGTGCCGGATGACCGACAGGTCGTGGGCGATGATCACGTACGTCAGGCCCATCTCCTCCTGGAGGTCGTCCAGCAGGTTGACCACCTGGGCCTGGATCGACACGTCCAGCGCGGACACCGGCTCGTCCGCCACGACCAGCTTCGGCTTGAGGGCCAGCGCCCGCGCGATGCCGATGCGCTGCCGCTGGCCGCCGGAGAACTCGTGCGGATAGCGGTTGTAGTGCTCGGGGTTGAGGCCGACGACCTCCAGCAGACGCTGGACCTCGCGCTTGACCCCGCCCTCCGGCTGCACGCCCTGCAGCTTGAACGGCGCGCTGACGATGGCGCCGACGGTGTGCCGCGGATTCAGCGACGAGTACGGGTCCTGGAAGATCATCTGGACGTCACGGCGCAGCGGCCGCATCCTGCCCGTGCCCAGGTGGGTGATGTCCTGGCCCTCGAACTCGATCTTCCCGCTGCTCGGTTCGAGCAGGCGCGTGATCAGACGGCCCATGGTGGACTTGCCGCAGCCGGACTCGCCGACGACGCCGAGGGTCTCCCCCGCCCGGACGTCGAAGTCGATACCGTCGACCGCCTTCACCGCGCCCACCTGGCGCTTGAGGATGCCCTTGGTGATCGGGAAGTGCTTCGTCAGCCCCGTCACCTTGAGCAGCGTCTCACCGGGCTGGGGGTCCGGGGAGGTCGCCGTCTTGGCCACGGCTTCCGCGTCGGCCGCGCCGGCCTGTCCGGGGATCGTCATCGGCTCGTCCTCGCTCACAGCTTCGGCGCAATCTCTTCGGTCCAGATCCGCTCCCGGTCCTCCGGCGCCATGTGGCAGGCGGAGAAGTGTCCGCTGCTCACCTCGCGCAGCTCGGGCCGCTCGGTGCGGGTGACACCGCCCTTGGGCACGTCCGCGTACGGGCAGCGGGGGTTGAACGCGCAGCCGCTCGGGACGTTGATCAGGCTGGGCGGGGAGCCCTTGACCGGGATAAGGCGTTCGGTCTGGTCGCGGTCGATGCGCGGCATGGAGCCGAGCAGCCCCCAGGTGTACGGGTGCTGGGGCTCGTAGAAGACCTTCTCGGCCGTGCCGCGCTCGACGCAGCGGCCGCCGTACATGACCAGGATCTGGTCGGCCAGCTCGGCGACGACCCCCAGGTCGTGGGTGATGATGATGACCGCGGAGCCGAACTCCTTCTGCAGGTCCCGGATCAGGTCGAGGATCTGCGCCTGGACGGTCACGTCGAGGGCCGTGGTCGGCTCGTCGGCGATCAGCAGCTCGGGGTTGTTCACGAGCGACATGGCGATCATCGCGCGCTGGCGCATACCGCCGGAGAACTCGTGCGGATAGCTGTCCACCCGCTGGTCCGGCTGCGGGATGCCGACGCGGTCGAGCATCTCGACCGCGCGCCTGCGGGCGGTCTTCTTGTCGACGTCGTGGTGGATCCGGTAGGCCTCCACGATCTGCTGCCCGATGGTGAAGTACGGGTGCAGGGCCGACAGCGGGTCCTGGAAGATCATGGACATCTCGCGGCCGCGCAGCTTGCGCACCTCGTCGGCGGGCGCGCTCAGCAGTTCCTGCCCGTCGAGCCAGATCTCGCCGGAGATCTGCGTCTTCCGGCGTCCGTACTGGCCGACCCGGTGCAGGCCCATGATCCCGAGCGAGGTGACGGACTTGCCGGATCCGGACTCGCCGACGATGCCGAGCGTCTTGCCCTTCTCCAGCGAGAAGGAGAGCCCGTCGACGGCCTTCACCAGGCCGTCCTCGGTCGGGAAGTGCACCTTGAGATCGCGGACTTCGAGGAAGGCCGAGGGCGGCGGAGCCGCTCCCGCGGCCACCGGCTCGCCCACGGCACCCGGCTTCGCCGCCTGGTTTCCGGGAGTGTCCCCCGGGACAGATGCAGTGGTCATGCGAGCCTCACTCGGGGGTCGATCACGCCGTAGAGCACGTCCACAACGAGGTTGGCGAGGACGACCGCGCTCGCGGTGATCAGCGTGACGCCGAGGATGAGCGGCAGGTCGCGTTCGCCGATCGCCTTGAGCACGGCCTGGCCGAGGCCGGGCAGGCTGAAGGTCGTCTCGGTCAGGATCGCGCCGCCGATCAGGGCACCCAGGTCGACGCCGAGCAGCGTGATGATGGGGGTCATGGTGGAGCGCATGGCGTGCTTGCGGATGACGGCCCCCTCCCCCAGGCCCTTGGCGCGGGCGGTGCGGATGTAGTCCTCACCCATGACTTCCAGCATGGTGGCCCGGGTGAGGCGGGCGTACATCGCGCCGAAGAGGAACGCGAGCGTCACCCAGGGCAGGATCATGCCGCTGAACCAGTCGCCGAAGTTCTCCTCGAGTGGTGTGTACTCGTTGCTGACCCAGCCCAGGCCGTAGGAGAACACCGCCAGCGAGACCAGGCCGGTGAAGTAGATGGGCAGCGAGACGCCGCCGAGGGCGACGATCATGGCGCCCCGGTCCCAGACGGAACCGCGCTTGAGCGCCGAGAGGACGCCCGCGGTCAGGCCGATCAGCAGCCAGATGAGGGCCGCGCCGACGGCGAGCTGCAGGGTCACCGGCAGACGGTCGGCGAGGATCGGCCAGATGGCCTGCTCGGTCTTGAAGGAGTAGCCGAAGCAGGGGGCCGAGCAGTGAATGGTGTCGCCGCCACCGGTGTAGTCGCGGCCGACGAGGATGCCTTTGAAGAACTCGAAGAGCTGGACCAGGATCGGGTCGCCCAGACCCAGTTTCTCCCGGATGCCCTCCAGGGCCGCCGCGTCGGACTGCTTGCCGACGTACATGGTGGCCGGGTCGACGCCCGTCCACTTCGGAATCAGGAAGAAGATGCTGAAGACCGCCAGCATGATGACGATCAGCATCACTGCGGCGGCGAACAGCCGCCTGATGATGTAAGTGAGCACTGCTCTCGGGCCCCTGGCGGGCCCGGTGAACTCCCGGAGATCGTCCGGGAGTTCACCGGGCCGCCGTCGCGGCCTTCACCTGCCCTTCGTGCCTAGCGGCGGGTGCGCCGGCGATAGGTTTACTTGACGCCCAGCGACGTGAAGTCGTACTGACCGCTGAACGCGAAGGTCGAGTAGACGTTGGTCAGTCGGGGGGAGCGCCAGTTGATGATCTTCTCGAAGACGAACGGCAGGTAGTAGCCGCCCTCCATGACCTTCTTGTTGATGTCGGAGGCGAGCTGCTCCCGCTTGGTCTCGTCCAGCTCCGCGACGAACGAGTCGAACTTCTCGTCGATCGACTTGTCCTTGATCATGGCGAAGTTGTTGTTGCCGTTCGGCAGGATGTAGCTGCTGTCCCACAGCGGCATGCCGTAGCCCTGGACGGTCGGGAAGTCCGGACCCCAGCCCATGATGATGATGCCGTAGTTCTTCTTCTTCACGACCTCGGGGTTACCGATGATGCCGCTGGTCTGGGCGCCGTCGAACTGGTCGATCTCGACGTCGACGCCGATCTTCTTCAGCGACGCCTGGAGCGACTCGGCGGTGGCCACCTCGACTTCCTTGTTGTTACGGACGGCGATGGTGGTCTTGAAGCCGTTGGGCTTACCGCAGGCCTTCAGCTCCTCCTTGGCCTTGGCGATGTCGGCCTTGCCGCCGTTCTTCGCCGTGCCGTACGGGTCGTAGCTCGGGTCGGAACCGGGCACGACCGGCGGGAGCATGTTGGTGCCGATGTCACCACCGGCCAGCGGGCCACCTCGGGCGTTCTGCAGCGACTTGTGGTCGGCACCGTAGATCACGGCCTTGCGGCAGTGGATGTTGTCGAACGGCTTGACCGTCTGCGGGAACGACGCGTAGCGGATGTAACCCATGACCGGGTTGTCCAGGCTCTCCTTGTGCTGCTTGAGCGCCTTGGTGCGTCCGGCGGGCGACATACCCGTCTGGTTGAGGTCGAGGTCGTAGTCGCCGGAGATCAGACGGTTGTCCATCTCGTCGGCGTTGGTGAGCAGCGTGACCGTGACCTTGTCCGGCAGCGCCTTGCGGATGTCGTCCGAGGACTGCTTCCACTCGGTGTTGCGGACCAGGGTGATGTTCTTGTTCGGCGTGTACGACTCGAACTTGTACGGGCCGGACGAGAACGGCTTGAGACCGTACTTCGACTTGGTGTCCTTGTCCTGCCGGACGGGCGAGGCGAACGGCAGCGCCAGGATCTCCTCGAAGTCACTGTTGGCCTTCGGGAGCTTGAAGACGACGGTCTTCTCGTCCGGCGTCTCGATCGCCTTCAGGCCCAGCTTGTCCTTGGACTTGTCCTTGTACGGGCCCTTGTACTTGCCGTCCGGGTCCAGGATGTCCTTGAGGTAGACCGGCCCGCCGGACAGCACGTCCTGCGCCCACTGGCGCTCGATGCCGTACTTGACGTCCTGGGCGGTGATCGGCTTGCCGTCCTCCCAGGTGACGTCGTCCTTGAGCTTGTACGTGTAGGTCTTGCCGCCGTCGGTGATCTTCGCCTTGCTCGTGGCGAGGTCCGGCTTCAGCTCCAGGCCCTTCTCGCCAGGAGCCGTGTCGGAGGTGACCAGCTGACGGCTGTAGTAGCGCATGAAGTTCCATGCGAAGCCGTAGTAGCCGCGGGTGGTGTCCCAGGAGTCGGCGTCCTGCACGCCGATGAACTTCAGCGTGCCGCCCTTCTTGTCCGACGCGCTGGCGACCTTCTCGATGCCCGCGTTGAAACCGGCGCCCTTGCTGTCGCTGTCGCTGCCGCCACCGCCACAGGCCGCGGTGGAGACCAGTACCGCGACCACGACGGCCGACATGCCGGCCAGTCTGCGCCTCGATGTGCGTTGGGTTGTCACGATCTCGGATCCTCCGTGTGTCTCACGGCCCGCACGGCTGCGCAGGGCCCAGGGGTGGGGCTTGAGTGGGGGGAGTCAGCGGGTTCCCTTGGGGTCGAGCGCGTCGCGCACGCCGTCGCCGAAGAGGTTGAACGAAAGGACGGTGACGAAGATGGCCACGCCCGGGATCACCATGAACATCGGGTCGGAGTCGTAGTAGCGCACCGCGGTGGAGAGCATGTTTCCCCAGGACGCGGTCGGCGGCTTGACGCCCACCCCGAGGAAGCCGAGTGCGGCTTCGGTCAGGATGTTGGTCGGGATCATCAGCGTCGTGTAGACGGTGATGGGCGCGATGAGGTTCGGGAGCAGTTCCTTGAAGAGGATGTAGCGCTGCCCGGCGCCGAGGCTGCGGGCCGCCTCCACGTACTCGCGCTCGCGCAGGGACAGGGTCTGGCCGCGGACGATGCGGCCGATGTAGGGCCAGCCGAAGAATCCGATGACCAGGATCATCACCAGCAGGCGGACGCCGGTGCCCTCCAGGCCGAGGAGATGGTTGGGCATGACCGAGATGAGCGAGATGATGAACAGGAGCTGGGGGAAGGCCAGCAGCATGTCCATCACACGGCTGATCACGGCGTCGACCCAGCCGCCGAAGTAGCCCGCCAGAATGCCGAGCACGGTGCCGAACGCGACCGCCACCATGGCCGAGAGGAAGCCGACGAGCAGCGAGATGCGGGCGCCGAAGACGATGCGGCTGAAGACGTCACGGCCGTTGACCGGCTCGATGCCCAGCAGGTGCTCGGAGCTGATGCCGCCCCACGAGCCCGACGGAACGCCGAACAGCGGGTCGATCAGGTCCTCGTGATGCTCATTCGGATCATGGCCGAAGATGCTGGTGATGAGCGGAGCGAAGACCGCGACCAGGATCAGGAGGAGCACCATCGCACCACCGGCGAGGGCCAGTTTGTCCCGCTTCAGCCGGTTCCAGGCGATACGACCCAGCGAACGGCCCTCGACGGCCTTCTTGGTGACGTCAGCGACCACACCGGCCTCGTCGCCCTTGACCGGGACCGTGTCGTGCATAGGTGCCGTCATCGTGGTGGGGACCCCTCTCGACCGGCGGTGACCGGCCAGCGCTTGCCGCTGTAGCGGCCTCGATCTTCACATCGCACAAAGGGCCGATGGCCCGGCGAACGTGAGTCTTCATCGCGTTTGCGATCAGGTGCCAGCCCTCCCTCGGAAAGGATGCGCAACTGTGATGTGTGCTGGAAGCTTCCGGATTTCGGACGGGAGAGACTTCTCAGCGGATCGAATGGCGACGCGAAAAGCGCGCGAAACGGGCGGGCAAAACCGCCCGCACTCCCATCATTTGGCAATGGCGAATATCCATGTGCCGTTCACGCTCCAGGTCCGCGCACGTGATCGTCCGGATGACGGACGGGGATGTCGAGGACTGGGCAGCGCTTCGCTACACCCTCGGAAACTGAGTGGCGGTTCAGTAAGCGTGCGGAGCGGGACCCGGATGCCATCCCTGGGGCGCCGGGTTCCCGTGTGCAGGTCCCGGAGGCGGATAGCCGTAGCCGGGGGCCGGCGACGCGGGAGCGGCGGGACCCTGCGCTCCGCCGTAGACATCGCGGTCGAAGAACGGGCGGGCGAAGGTCCGGAGCCACATCGCCACCGGGTCGTACGCGTCGGACATCGCCACCGTCGACACCGGCAGGCCCTCGGGGACCGCGCCGACCGACTGCTGCATCATCGCCCGCGCCGACTCCACGGCCTCCGGGCTCGCGTCGTACAGATCGAGGCCGATGGCGAGATACGGCGCCCCGAGAGCGGGCTGGACCCAGGCGCGGCGCAGCGAACGCACCGCGGGGGTGCGGTGGGCATTCTGGGTCAGAAGCGCATAGAACTGGGCGATCTCAATGGTCGGTTCCGACAGCCGCAGCGGTCCGGCGGGAAGCTGGTCGAGCCCGACCGCGATCCGGCGCAGATCGGCCCAGGGAATGCCGACACCGCCGCCCGGAGCGTGCGGATTGAGCCACAGGCCCCAGTGGTCGGGGTAGAGCGAGGCGGCGACGTCGTAGCCGGAGACGACCTCATGGGCGCGGTTCCAGCCGCTGACGGCCAGTTCGTGGGAGGACGTGACGCAGGGCGCGTATCCCTGCCCGTCCACCTCCATGTTCCCGTACTGGGCCTCCGGCGAGCCCGGCGAACCCTGCCAGAGCAGCATCCACACCTGGCCGTCGGCGAGGGCACGCAGCAGCGCCTCGTAGGCGTCGTACCGCCCGGGCGTCACCTGCCGCAGCATCTGCTCCACGGCCCCCGCCGCAGCCGTGCCGCCTCCCGCACTCACCGACTTCTGCCCTTTCTCCTCGGCACAGCGCGACCCCGCTCAGGGCCCGTCGCGTGCACCCGCTCATCCAACCAGCTTACGGAGGTCTACGCGGTGTGGAACGGGCGTACCCGCTCCCGCATCCAGTCGACGACCGGATCCTGGGCGACGTCCAGCAGCACGAGTTGGACCGGCCAGGGCACCGGCACCGCGCCCAGCGCCCTGCCCAGGGCGTGCAGCACCGCCTCCCGGTCCTGCGGTTCGCAGCGCAGGAGTTCGACGCCGACGAAGAGGGCGGGTGCGGCTCCCTCGATGCTGGCCAGCGCCCGGCGGGCGGTCCGCACGAGCCCGGTGACGGCGAACTCCCCGGCGGCCGCGCCGAGGAAGTCGACCGGCTCGTCCTGCCAGTCCGGCTCGAACAGCCGCACCCGGCCGCCGCTCGGTCCGGCACCGTACTCGGTCACCGGCGTGTCCAGCGGGGTGCGGCCGGTCCGGCAGAGCTCCGCCACGGCGGCGGGCGGGAGCGGGACACCCACCGCGCCGCCGGGGTTGACCGCGATGCCGAGCTGCGGCGGAAGGCCGCGGGCGAACTCGCGGGCGGGGGCGACGGTGAAGGACATATGGGCGCCGGCGACCTGGAGGAACTGCTGCTCCGAGCTGAACACCGGGACGTAGGCGGCGCCCCCGATCTCGACGGTGGGCAGGTCGAGGTCCCGGCTCTCGCGGCTGCCGCCCTCCGGCAGCGGCACCCAGACATGGCTGCGGCCCAGCACCTCGACGATGCGCGCGCCCGCACCGTCCACGCCCACGGAGGCGGCGAGCGTCTCCTCCAGCGCGTTGGACGGAAAGCCCATGACGGGTCCGGGCTCGCCAGGGTGCGTGCCGTCGGCCGGCAGACCGCCGGAGGGGAAGGAGGAGTAGCCGTGCTGCTCCGACATGGTCACCGGGCCCATCCACTGTCTCGTTTGTCTCGTACGAACCGCCCACGCACCCTAACGGCTGCACTTGCGCTTCTTCCCGGGGGCTGCTCGAAAGCGCGGGATAAGCCCAGGTCACCGTGGCGACCGGCGCGCGCAGGGGTCAGGGCGGCGGTGTCGCTCTGCGTAACCACGAGTTGCACACCGTGCCGGGCCTTCAAAAGGTGGGGTCAAGGCCGATTGACACCCGAAGGGAGCACTCCCCATGCATATGTCCCGGAAGAGCGGCGTCCTCGTCGCGTCCGCCGTGTGCGGCGTCCTCGTGATCGGAACCGGTGCCGCCGTCGCCGTCACCGATACCGACACAGGGGCCCAGTCCCGTACGGCGACCGAGCGGAAGGCATCCGACGCCCCTCTGCCCGGCGCCGACAACCTGCTCGGACAGGCGAAGCTGCTCGGCGACATGGGCAGCATCACCCGTCCCGTCAACGACCTCGTGCAGGCGGTGCTCCAGGCCCCCGAGGGCAGGCTGCCGATCGCCGAGGCCACCAGCCGCGCGGAGGAGATCAAGCAGGCGCTGGCCTCGGTGACGCAGACTCCCGTCCAGCCCTCCACCCAGCCCGCCCCCGGCCCGGAGGACCCCGTCGTCCTGCCCGCCTACGACCTGCCCGGCCCCGCCGCGAAGTCGCGCCGCGCCGGCGACCCCGGACAGGACCTCAAGGCCAAGGCCGTGGCCGATCTGCAGAGCCGTCTCGACAGCCTGCTGCAGGCCCTCTCGGCCGGCGACCCGAGCGCCATCTCCCCCGCCGTGCAGAATCTCCTCACCGGAACGGTCAACGTCGTGACCAGCGTGATGGTCGGCGGCGGACTGCCCGCGGCGAACCTCGACGGCCTGCCGAGGCTGCCCCAGCTCCCGGGCACCCCGCAGATCCCGACCTCCCCCGGCGCGTCCGACGTGCCGGCGTCGCCCGAGGTCCCGGGCGCCTCGCAACCCTCGTCCGCCGCGGACTCCTCCGAGCGCCCGGCCGCCTGGCCCGCGAGCTGACGCGGACGACGGGACGGTCCACCGCTACGTCGCGGAGGGCGGACCCGGCTGTCCGGACGGTGCCGAACCGGCGTCCCGGCTACTCGAATCCGATGCGCCGCAGGGCACGCGCGGATCTTCGGTCGAGCAGCACGGCCGAGGCGCATCCGTCCGGAAGCCGCCCGCCCTCCGCGTCCGCGACCAGGCTCCCCACGGCGCGGCGGTGGCGGGCGAAGGCGTACTGCGAGACACCGCGCCCCCGTGCCGTCTGCCCCTCCAGGGCGATCTCCGGCGGAACGTCCAGCAGCGCCATGTGGAGCGACCTGCCCCGGCGGCGTGCGTCGTACGCCAGCCAGCGGCGCACCCACGCGAGCGTGCCGCAGTCGTGGACGACGACGCTGTCGCCCGAGCGGAGAGCGCTGTGCAGACCGGCGTAGTGCGCGATCCGTACCAACGGGCGGTACAGCGCGTACGGGACGGCGGCGGGCACCGCCCGCTGCCAGCGGTCGCGTACGTCCTGGGAATCCACCCGCCGCACGCGCCGGCCCCGCTGGTCCGGGCCCGCGACGGCCCGTTTGATCAGAGTGCTCTTGCCGCTGCCCGGCAGCCCGGAGACGACGAGCACGTCACCGGCCGGATAGCGGAGCTCCCCTGCGGGCACAGTCGCCGGCGCGCTCCCGTCCCCGGCGTCGCGCAGATCGGTCACCTTCCCCCGCCCGGGCCGGACCACCTCGGGCACGGTGCGGGGAGCGGCCGCCTCCCCGCGGCCGGGGCGCGTCGCTCCGGGCACGACCCGGGTGCGCGTCTCACCGGTCCCCCCGCCCGGGGTGTCTCCCGGCGCCGCCTTGGCCGAAGTCGCGTACGCACTGTCCCTGTGCACCGTGATCGTCCTCCCCGTTGGTCGGTCACTGCGCCCCACCGGAGCAGAGTGTCAAGAAACGGTAATGCGGTACAAGCTCGATACCTCGCCACCGGGCCGCCCGAACATCGGACAGTCGTGCAATGATGTCCGCGCCAACTCCATACCGGCCGTTCGATCCCGCGCGGGAGAGTCCCCGGACCGGCAGTCGTGCCGGGCGCCGGGGCGCCGAAGGAGCAAGTCCTCCCTTGAATCTCTCAGGCCCCGTACCGCGCGGATTAGGCACATCTGAAAAGCGGGCCGCCCCCGGCGGCCCCACCCAAGGTGCAAGCCGTAGCCCTGATGCGTGATGAGGGTCGTGGCGAACCTCTCAGGTTCCGATGACAGATGGGGAGGCTGTGTTCCCTATGACATCAGCCTCGCCACCCCTGCCCGGGAGCCTGAAACATGACCGAATCCCCACGCCGTACCGCCCTCGACGCGCTGCACCGCGCGCTCGGCGCCACGATGACCGACTTCGCCGGCTGGGACATGCCGCTGCGCTACGGCAGTGAGCGCGACGAGCACCTCGCCGTCCGCAGCCGCGCGGGCCTCTTCGACCTCTCCCACATGGGCGAGATCACCCTGACCGGTCCGCAGGCCGCCGACGCGCTCGACCACGCGCTGGTCGGCAACATCGGCAAGCTGGCCGTGGGCCGCGCGCGCTACACCATGATCTGCAACGCCGAGGGCGGCATCCTGGACGACCTGATCGTCTACCGCCTCGCCGACGAGAGGTTCATGGTCGTCGCCAACGCCTCCAATGCCCAGGTCGTCCTGGACGCCCTCACCGAGCGGGCCGCGGGCTTCGACACCGAGGTGCGCGACGACCGCGAGGCCTACGCCCTCATCGCCGTCCAGGGCCCGGAGTCCTCCGGCATCCTGAAGTCCCTGACCGACGCCGATCTCGACGGGCTCAAGTACTACGCGGGCCTGCCCGGCACCGTCGCCGGCGTGCAGGCCCTCATCGCCCGCACCGGCTACACCGGCGAGGACGGCTTCGAGCTGTTCGTCGCGCCCGGGGACGCCGAGACCGTCTGGCAGGCCCTGACCGAGGCGGGCTCGCCCGCCGGCCTGGTGCCGTGCGGCCTCTCCTGCCGGGACACCCTGCGCCTGGAGGCGGGCATGCCGCTGTACGGGCACGAGCTGACCACCGCGACCACGCCGTTCGACGCGGGTCTCGGCCGGGTCGTGAAGTTCGAGAAGGAGGGCGACTTCGTCGGGCGCGCGGCGCTGGAGGAGGCGGCGAAGCGCGCGGAGGCCAGCCCGCCGCGCAAGCTCGTGGGGCTGATCGCCGAGGGCCGCCGGGTCCCGCGCGCGGGCTACACCGTGGTGGCGGCCGGCGACGGCACGGTGATCGGCGAGGTCACCTCGGGCGCCCCCTCCCCCACCCTCGGCAAGCCGGTCGCCATCGCGTACGTGGACGCCGCTCACGCCGAGCCGGGCACGGCGGGCGTCGCGGTGGACATCCGCGGCAGCCACGAGGCGTACGAGGTCGTGGCGCTCCCCTTCTACAAGCGGCAGCGCTGACCCCCGTCACGCCCCGTCCGTGGGGGCGCCGGATGCGTCACACCCGTCCCACCTGTCAAGACCGCGAACCGAGCACGCACCCCGATCCAGGAGAATTCACATCATGAGCAACCCCCAAGAGCTGCGTTACAGCAAGGAGCACGAGTGGCTCACCGCGGCCGACGAGGACGGGGTGTCCACCGTGGGCATCACCTCGCACGCCGCCGACGCCCTCGGTGACGTCGTCTTCGTCCAGCTCCCGGAGGTCGGCGACACCGTCTCCGCGGGCGAGTCCTGCGGCGAGCTGGAGTCGACCAAGTCCGTCAGCGACCTGTACGCCCCGGTCTCCGGCGAGATCACGGCGGTCAACCAGGACGTCGTGGACGACCCGGCGCTGGTGAACTCCGCCCCCTTCGAGGGCGGCTGGCTGTTCAAGGTGAAGGTGGGCGACGAGCCCGCCGACCTGCTCTCCGCCGACGAATACACCGCCTTCACCGGCAACTGAACCCACGCCCGCACCATCCTGATGGGGATCACGATGTCGCTTCTCAACCAGTCCCTGCACGAGCTCGACCCGGACGTCGCCGCCGCTGTCGACGCGGAGCTCCACCGTCAGCAGTCCACCCTCGAGATGATCGCCTCGGAGAACTTCGCTCCGGTCGCCGTCCTCGAGGCCCAGGGCTCGGTCCTCACCAACAAGTACGCCGAGGGCTACCCCGGCCGCCGCTACTACGGCGGCTGTGAGCACGTCGACGTCGTCGAGCGGCTCGCGATCGAGCGGATCAAGGCGCTGTTCGGCGCCGAGCACGCGAACGTCCAGCCCCACTCGGGCGCCCAGGCCAACGCGGCCGCGATGTTCGCCCTGCTCTCCCCCGGTGACACGATCCTCGGCCTGAACCTCGCCCACGGCGGGCACCTCACCCACGGCATGAAGATCAACTTCTCCGGCAAGCTCTACAACGTGGCCGCCTACCACGTCGACGAGCAGACCGGGCAGGTCGACATGGACCAGGTCGAGCGCCTCGCCAAGGAGCACCGGCCGAAGCTGATCATCGCGGGCTGGTCGGCGTACCCGCGGCAGCTCGACTTCGCCGCCTTCCGGCGGATCGCGGACGAGGTCGGCGCGTACCTCATGGTGGACATGGCGCACTTCGCGGGCCTGGTCGCCGCGGGGCTGCACCCCAACCCCGTACCGCACGCCCACATCGTCACCACGACCACCCACAAGACGCTGGGCGGCCCGCGCGGCGGTGTGATCCTCTCCACGGCCGAGCTGGCCAAGAAGATCAACTCGGCGGTCTTCCCCGGTCAGCAGGGTGGCCCGCTGGAGCATGTGATCGCGGCGAAGGCGGTGTCCTTCAAGGTCGCCGCGAGCGAGGAGTTCAAGGAGCGCCAGCAGCGCACCCTGGAGGGCGCGAAGCTCCTCGCCGAGCGGCTGTCCCGCCCGGACGCGGCGGAGGTGGGCGTCTCGGTCCTCTCCGGTGGCACGGATGTCCACCTCGTCCTGGTGGATCTGCGTAATTCCGAGCTGGACGGGCAGCAGGCGGAAGACCGGCTCCACGAGGTCGGCATCACCGTCAACCGCAACGCCATCCCGAACGACCCGCGGCCGCCGATGGTGACCTCGGGCCTGCGGATCGGCACCCCGGCGCTGGCCACGCGCGGTTTCGGGACCGAGGACTTCACCGAGGTCGCGGACATCATCGCCGAGGCGCTGAAGCCGTCGTACGACGCCGAGGCGCTGAAGGCGCGGGTGACCGCGCTGGCTGAGAAGCACCCGCTGTACCCGGACCTCGGCAAGTAACCGGCCGCGCAGCGGCCGACAACAGCACAGCACGGAAGCACGACCGGTCCGCCCGCCGCGGCGGGCGGACCGGCAGACAGCGGGGGCGCCGGTCCCGGCGCCCCCGCCACCACCAGCACGCCCCACGAGCACGCAAGGGAGCCCGCCCGTGGCCATCTCCGTATTCGACCTGTTCTCCATCGGAATTGGGCCATCCAGTTCCCACACGGTGGGTCCGATGCGCGCGGCCCGCATGTTCGTGGGCCGCCTGAAGAAGGACGGCCTGCTGACCCAGACCGCCTCCGTACGCGCCGAGCTCTTCGGCTCCCTCGGCGCGACCGGCCACGGCCACGGGACGCCGAAGGCCGTCCTGCTCGGTCTCGAAGGCCACTCCCCGCGCACGGTCGACGTGGCGAGCGCCGACGACGAGGTGGAGCGCATCCGCACCACCAAGCGGCTCCGCCTGCTCGGTGACGAGATCGGCTCGGCCCACGAGATCGACTTCGACGAGCGGACGCAGCTCGTCCTGCACCGCCGCCGCTCCCTGCCGTACCACGCCAACGGCATGACTCTCTTCGCGTACGACTCCGAGGGCCTGCCGCTGCTGGAGAAGACGTACTACTCGGTGGGCGGCGGCTTCGTCGTCGACGAGGACGCGGTCGGCGAGGACCGCATCAAGCTCGACGACACCGTGCTCAAGTACCCGTTCCGCACGGGTGACGAGCTGCTGCGCCTCGCCCAGGAGACCGGGCTGTCCATCTCCGCGCTGATGCTGGAGAACGAGAAGGCCTGGCGCACGGAGGAGGAGATCCGCGAGGGTCTGCTGGAGATCTGGTCCGTCATGCAGTCCTGCGTGGCGCGCGGCCTCTCGCAGGAGGGCATCCTCCCCGGCGGCCTCAAGGTCCGCCGCCGCGCGGCCAATTCGGCTCGCCAGCTCCGCGCCGAGGGCGACCCGGCGGCGCGGGCCATGGAGTGGGTGACGCTCTACGCGATGGCGGTCAACGAGGAGAACGCGGCCGGCGGCCGTGTGGTGACCGCCCCGACGAACGGCGCGGCCGGCATCATCCCGGCGGTGCTGCACTACTACGTCAACTTCGTGCCGGGCGGCGGCACGGCGAAGGACGAGGAGGACGGCGTGATCCGCTTCCTCCTCGCCGCGGGCGCGATCGGCATGCTCTTCAAGGAGAACGCCTCGATCTCCGGCGCGGAAGTCGGCTGCCAGGGCGAGGTCGGCTCGGCCTGCTCGATGGCGGCCGGCGGCCTGGCGGAGGTCCTGGGCGGCTCGGCCGAACAGGTCGAGAACGCCGCGGAGATCGGCATGGAGCACAACCTCGGCCTGACCTGCGATCCGGTCGGCGGCCTGGTCCAGATCCCGTGCATCGAGCGCAACGGCATGGCGGCGGTCAAGGCGGTCACGGCGGCCCGCATGGCGCTGCGCGGCGACGGCCGTCACCATGTCTCGCTCGACAAGGTCATCAAGACGATGAAGCAGACGGGCGCGGACATGAAGGTCAAGTACAAGGAGACGGCGCGGGGCGGACTCGCGGTGAACGTCATCGAGTGCTGAGGGAACGATCCTTCAGTCCCTTTCGCGAACGACGGGGGCCGCGCCGACGGGGCGCGGCCCCCGTTTCCGTCCGCCCAAGGCCAGGCAAGAGACCCGATCAGTGGCTGGCCACCGGAATTCGGGCCGCCATCACGCCGTCACGTCATCGGGGCACTCAGGCCCCGTGCACGTACGGCGTCGTGGTCGTCAGCGGGACGAAGCCGATGCGCCGAAGGATGGGGCGGCTGTCGTCCGAGGCGTCGACCTGGAGGTAGCGGAATCCGCGCGCGGCGGCGATACGGGCGCGGTGGGCGACCAGGGCACGGTAGATGCCGCGGCCCCGCCAGGCGGGCAGTGTGCCGCCGCCCCAGAGGCCCGCGAAGTCCGTGCCCGCGTACAGCTCCATCCGCGCCGAGCAGACCGGCAGCTCGCCCGCCATGGCGACGACGACGCTCACCGCGTCCGGATCGTGGGCGAGTTGGTCCAGGAGCTGCTTGCGGAGGAAGGCGTGGCTCTTGCCGAACACCGTCTCGTGCACCTGGACGACGAGGTCCACGCCCGCCGCGTCCGTCACCGGGCACAGCCGGATGCCCGGCGGCGGTTCGGCGTCGGTCCGCAGACCGGCGGTCTCGGCGACCATCAGCGTCTCCTCGGGCTCGGGCACGAAACCCGCCGCACGCAGGCGGGCGCCGAGGTCGTGCGGCCCGTCGTATCCGTACAGCTTCCACTCGAACTCGCGGCCCAGCGAGGAAAAGTAGCGCACCTGCTCCGCGATCTCGGCGTCCGCGGTCGCCTCGTCCAGAGACGACCAGAGGACGGCGCTCCAGTCGTCCTCGGCGCCCACCCGACGGACGACCGCGCCCGAGCGCTCGACGCGGGCGTCCGGCCCGTCGGGGCGCACGTCCTGGCGCATCTGGCGGTCGAAGCGGGTGAGTACGGCATCGCGGTCCATGGCGTCATTGCAGCGCCGGGCGGAGCGGTGCGGCAACCGAATTCCGTGCCGTGCCGCCGGCAAGGCGGGCGGCCTTCGCGATGGTGCCGGGGAGGTCAGGACGCCGGACCGCGGACCCGCACCCCGCGCGTGCCGACGCACGACCGCGCACCAGGACACGGCCGCACCGGCCGATGCGCATCAGGACACGGCGGCACCGTGCCGGTGCCTGCGACCGCAGGCTCACCCGGAGCAGGCGGTCCACGGCACGGCAACGCGCTCGCGGCGAGCGGATGTGCCCCGGCCCGGCGGCCGTTCGCCGCAGCAGGCACCGGCGCGGCGGCACCGTGCCGGTCCACGAGCAGGCTCCCCGCTCACCGCGTACCCGCGGCGCCGATCCCCAGCGTGTTCTGCGCGGGCAGCATGCCGGAGGCGACGACCGCCTGCACCACCGGCATCGTCAGCCGCGCGAGCGTGCCGGCGTCCTGCGGCGCGAGCGTCCGCCAGGGCGCGGCGGCCAGTTCGTCCGGTCGGCGCTCGACCTCCTCGCGGCCCGCGCGCCCGCGTTCCGTCGCACCGCCCTGCACGTCCAGCCAGCCGCGCGTGACCAGCCGCTCCCGCGCCGCCGCCCACTCCTCCTCGCTCCAGCCGCGGCTCGCGAACGCCTCCTCGGGTGCGGCTCCCACCGCGGCGAAGGAGACCAGCGCCTCGGTGGGGTCGAGGCACGCGCGGGCCTCCCGGGAGACCTGGACGCGGGCGAGGCCGAGCGCACGGGGCTGGGCGCGTGGTCGATCGCGCACGGGTTCGCCATTCTGTGGCTGAGCGGCAATCTGGAGCGGACGCTGGGGGACCGCGATCCGGCGGACGCCTTCCGCGACCTGGCCGGCCTGTTCCACCCCGGCCGCCACGCTGCCTGATTCCGTATCAGCACCCTTACAGCGAAGGGAAGTTGATCGGAATCACCCTGGCCGGTAGGCCTCACCCAGCGCTGCCGCCCGCTCCAGCAGCAGAGTCCGCTCGGGGGCGTTACGGGTGAGCGCCGCCGCGCGCTCCAGCTCCGCCCTCGCCTCCTCCGTGCGGCCGAGGCGGGCGAGCAGGTCGCCGCGGACGCTCGACAGCAGGTGGTAGCCCCGTAGGGAGCCGTCCGCGGCCAGGGCGTCCACGAGCTCGAGCCCCTGTGCCGGACCGTGCGCCATGGCGACCGCGACCGCCCGGTTGAGCTCCACCACGGGGGACGGTGTGCGGTCGGCCAGCGCCTCGTAGAGCACGGCGATCCGCGCCCAGTCCGTCGCGTCGGCGGTCAGGGCACGCGCGTGGCAGGCTGCGATGGCCGCCTGGAGGGTGTACGGGCCGGGCGCGCCGCCGAGTTCGTTCGCGCGGGCGAGGGCGGCGAAGCCGCGGCGGACCAGCAGGTGGTCCCAGCGCGAACGGTCCTGGTCGAGCAGGAGGACGGGCTCGCCCGACGGACCTGTCCTGGCCGCCGAGCGCGACGCCTGGATCTCCATCAGCGCGACCAGACCGTGCACTTCGGGCTCGTCCGGCATCAGACCGGCGAGGACGCGGCCGAGGCGCAGCGCTTCCTCGCACAGGGCGGGGCGCATCCAGTCGTCGCCGGCGGTGGCCGCGTACCCCTCGTTGAAGACGAGGTAGACGACCTCCAGCACCGAGGCCAGGCGTTCGCCGAGTCCGGGACCCTCGGGGACCTCGAACGGGACGTGGCGGCGGGAGAGCGTGCGCTTGGCGCGCACGATGCGCTGGGCGACCGTCGGCTCCGCGACGAGGAACGCCCGCGCGATCTCCTCGGTCGTCAGCCCGCCCAGCAGGCGCAGCGTGAGGGCGACGCGCGCGTCGCGGGACAGGACGGGGTGGCAGGCGGTGAAGACCAGGCGCAGCAGGTCGTCCTCGATCTCGTCTCCGAGGGCCGCGTCGGCGGTGGGTTCGGACAGCCGCTGCTCGATCTCCAGCTCGTGGCCGAGGAGTTGGATCTTCCGCGCGAACCGTTCGTTGCGGCGCAGCAGGTCGATGGCGCGGTGTTTGGCGGTGGCCATGAGCCAGGCGCCCGGATTGCGCGGGACACCGGCCCCCGGCCACTGTTCGAGCGCCGCGACCAGCGCGTCCTGCGCCAGCTCCTCGGCGATGCCGACGTCGCGCACGATGCGGGTGAGCCCGGCGATGAGCCGCGCCGACTCGATCCTCCAGACGGCGTCGATCGCCCGCCGGGCATCGTCCGTACCGGTCTCGGCCACGCCCCGAGCCTACGGCCGGGTCGGCCCCGGCCGCAGGCTCACCCCCGTACGGGCGGTGTACGAGCCGTCCTACCGCGGACCCGTCAGGCCCCCTCCCCCGGCGGCTCCTCGACCTGCCGGACCTCCAGGGTCAGCTCCCAGTCCTCCCCGTGGATGCGCGCGAAGCGCCGGGACCACTCGACGGCCTCCTCCTTCGACCTCACCTGAAGGAGGGCATAGCCGCCGATCACCTCTTTGGTCTCGGTGAACGGCCCGTCGGTCACGCTCTCCTTGCCGTGGGACCAGTGCACCCGGCTCCCCTCGGCGGTGGGCCGCAGGCCGGCGGTGTCGAGCAGCACTCCGGCCTTGGTCATCTCCTCGAGGAGCGTGCCCATCTCCTCCATCAGCTCGGGTGACGGGCCGCCCTCGGGCCCGGCGTTCTCGTCGATCCTGATCATCGTCATGAAGCGCATGGCTGTCTCTCCTCGTCCTCTCCTCGTCGCTGTGTCCGCCGTGCGGCTTCGGGGCCCAGGGCCGGACCGGTACCGGTTCACGGCGCCCGGACCCTTCCACTACCAACACATCGATCGGGCGGCCCGCGGATCGACACGGCGAGGGCAGATTTTTCGCCACTCGGTTACGCTCCCCAGGGGGCCAGCCACTCCGACCCACGGAGGCCGCATGCCCGAGATATCCGCGCCGAGGCAGAGCCGGAACCGCTCCCGCCTCGCCCACAAGGTGAGCTACGCGGTGCGCCATCCGCGGCGCATACCCGCGCATGTGCGCCGGGCCGCGCGCGACGCCTGGCTCCGGGCACGGCACCGCGACCACATCGCGTACTACCGCGCCGTCATGGCCTCGGACACGGCGCGCAGCCCCGAGGGAGCGGTGGGCAGCGCGACGCGGGAGCGCTGGATGGCGCTCGGGCAGATGCAGTTCGACTACCTCACCGAGCACGGGCTGAAGCCGCAGGACCGCATGCTGGAGATCGGCTGCGGGAACCTGCGCGCCGGGTGGCGCTTCATCGACCACCTCGAACCCGGGAACTACTACGGCATCGACATCTCGCCGGACATCCTTCTCGAGGCGCAGCGGACCCTGGTCCGGCGGAATCTGCAGGACAAGCTGCCGCATCTCACGCTGGCCACCGACCTCACCCTGGACTTCCTGCCCAGTGGCTGGTTCTCGGTGGTGCACGCGCACAGCGTCTTCTCGCACTCGCCGCCGGACGTCATCGACCAGTGTCTGGCCCACGTCGGCCGGGTCCTGGCTCCGGACGGATTCTTCGACTTCACCTTCGACCGCACCGAGGGCGCGGAGCACCACGTCCTCCGCGAGGACTTCTACTACCGGACCGAGACCCTGGTCGCCATGGCCGAGCGGCACGGCCTGGCGGCGCGGCTGATGGAGGACTGGGAGCGGAAGCCGCACGGCCAGTCGAAGATCCGGGTCACGCACCCGTAGGGACCGACCGGACGGATCGTCCGCCGCCGCCCGTCGCCCGTCACCCGTCACCCGTCACCCGTCACCCGTACGGCGGCTACCGGGCCGCCCCGAGGGGTGGCGGGATCCCGCCGTTCCCCGCCGACTAGCGGGGCCTTGCGGTCGGTGCCAGGGTGAGGGGAGGACTGGCCGGACACGTGATCACGGTCCGTCACCGGGAGAGATCATGACTGAGTCGCAGGTAGTCGTCGAGCGGCGGATCGAGGCCCCGGTCGACCAGGTGTGGCACGCGCTCACGGACCTGGAGTCGGCGCCGCGCGTGCTGAGCGGCGTGCAGAGCGTCGAGGTGCTCACGCCCGGACCGTTCACCGAGGGGACGCGGTGGCGGGAAACGCGGCGGATGCTGGGGCGGACGGCGACCGAGGAGATGTACGTGACGGCGTGCGAGGAGCTCTCGCGCTGCGTCGTCGAGTCCGAGTCCCACGGCGCGCACTACGTCTCGGAGTTCGACCTGGCCCCCGAGCCTGACGCCGGGGGCGGGACGACCGTGCGGATGACCTTCTCAGCCACGCCGCCGGGAGGCTTCGCGGGGATGCTGATGAAGGTCTTCGGCGGGCTCGGCACCAAGGCGGTGACGAAGGCGATCGAGCAGGATCTCGCGGACGTCGCCGCCCATGTGGAGCGCCCCGCACCCGGCGCAGGACAGGAGCCGGGCACCTCCTGAGGCATCCCCGGCGGAGCCGGGCACTCCGGCCCCGCCGGGATGCGCGGTGCCCCTAGGACCCAGGAGCGTCCTCGGCCGTGGTGCGAGGTCCGCGATCGCTGCTGAAGTCGAGGCCCAGTTGCGCCTTGACCTCGTCCACCATGAATCGGCGCTCCGCGCCGAACGCTTCGATGCCCGTGTAGAGGGTCGCCAACGCCGCCCACAACGGGTCGGGCTGAGCCGCGGCGAAGAGCGTCGACACGGCCTTGCTCATCGGCGAGTCCTCGTCGATTCCCGCCCGCGCCATCGCCCGGACACTGTCCGGCACTCCTGGTTCGGACCGGAGCCGATGCCAGGCCAGTCCCACCACATGGAACGGCGAGGGGAGCGGCTCGCCTTGCTCCACCGCGGTCAACGCAGGTGCCACCCAGTCCAGTTCGGCGAGCCCGATCTCCTCGTACGCGCGGCGCGCCACCCAGGCAGCGATCTTCCGCCGGCGCTGCGGGCTCTCGGCGGCAAGCGCCTCGGCGAGCTCCCGCTCCGCCATGGCCATCTCGCGGGCGCCGCCGACCAGTTCCCGCAGTGCCGGGCTGGGCAGGGTCCCTCCCCAGTGGTCGGCCTCGGGGACGGTCACGGTCGGTATCCGTTCCGCCTCCCAGGCCTCCGCCTCGGCCTTCCACCGGGCCGCCTCCACCGGGTCGGGCAGGGTCGGGGGCGGCAGCTCGCCGACCTCCGAGTGCCAGTAGGCGGCGCTCTCGGCGGTGCACTTGACCACCTGGTCCGGCTCCGGGGGGCAGGGCCAGAACTGCAGCAGATACCGGTCGATCACGGGCTCGCCGTCGTCCCGGGTGTCCTCGTCGCTCGCCCGGTCCATCCCGCAAGCCGAGTACCGGACGCGGTAGTCCGCGTCGGCCAGGCCGAGGTCCCAGGAGTCCCCGCCGCCCCACTCCTCCAGCGAGGCGCGCCCCTGGGGGCGGAACGACGCCTCGACGATCTCCTCCCAGGCGTCGTCCGGTTCCGGGCGCTCGTCGTGCACTTCCACCCGGAATCCGACCAAGCCGTACTTGAGGCCGGTGAACAGCCACAGCGCGCCGGGCCAGGCTGCGCCGCAGAGTCCGTTGCTCTGTCCGCCGAAGGTGTCGTCCATGCCGCCGAAGTCGGGCGCCTCCTCGCTCAGGACGTAGATCTGGCTGTAGGAGACGTCCACTTCGCCGTCCAGCACTGTGCGCACGAGTTCCGCCCTCACGGTCATGACCCGCTCCTCGGTTCCGACGGGTCCTGTCGCGAGTCATGCTGCAGCGCGGGACCGACAACACTGCGGCGCCGACTTGGCGTTGTCTTGCTCAGTTCTGACGACGCCCGGGTGACCTGCTGATACGGGTCGCGGGACGGTCCGGCACCGACCGTTCCCGTCTCGGCGCCACCGGTGGCGTGCCCCGCCCCGTACGGACGGGGATGTCGGTGCCGCCGCCTACGCTCCGGGCATGAGCCACGCCGATCTACTGGAACTGCGCAACGCGCTGGCCACCGCGTCGGACATCGCGTTCGGCCTCGAGTCGGACCCGTCGAGCGGACAGGCAGACGCGCTCGTCGACGCGCTGAGGCGCGCCCTGGCCGCCGCCGGCACGCTCTCCTCCGCGGTCGGCGCCACGGGATGCCCCGAGCATCCGCGCGGCGCCGTCGATCCGCTGCACGGCGATCCGGAGGACCCGCTGCCGCCGGGCTACGGCAAGTGCCTGCTGTGCAACGACCGCAGACGCCGAGCCGCCACCCAGCGGCACGGACTCCGCTGACACCGCTCGCCGGACGGCGGCGGGCGGTGTTCAGGCCTGCTGGGTGGCCCAGAACTCGTCGAAGGAGAGCAGGCCGTCGCCGTCGGAGTCGGCGCTGTTGATCACGGCCTGTGCGACGGTCTCCGTCACGTACGGGTCGCCGAGCTGGGCCATGACGCTCTTGTACTCGCTCGCCGAGATCAGTCCGTCCTGGTTCAGGTCGTACCGCTCGAACGCCCGCCGCGCAGCCTCGATGTCGGCCACTGGTCCACCCCTTCGATCTTTCCTGCCGGTCACGACAGGTGCCTGCCAAACGGGGACACAGTACCGGCTCACCCCTCCGTACAGACGTGCGGCTATCGTCCTGTCATGAGTGATGCGCTCGCAGCCCTGCTCGCGGACGCGGCACGCGGGGTCTTCCCGCCGGCCGACGGCTCGGCCACCGTGCTCCCGCAGCCCAACCCCCGCGACGCCGGGGTGCTCTCCTTCACCGCCCACGCGGTGATCTTCACGGACGAGGAGCCGGAGTGGGTACGGGGGCGGCTGCGCGAGGTGCCTGGCGACCCGCTGTCCGCGGCGCTCTGCCCTCCTTTCCTGACCGCGCTCACCGACCGAACGGGCCGGATCGTCAACAACATCGATCTGCTGACCGTCGCCGAGCCGCTCCCCGGCGAACCGCCCGTCCCCCTGACGCCGATCGAGGACCCGGACCACCCCCGCGTCACCCGGGCGCGCGCGTTCCGTGACGACGTACGGATCTGGGCGGGCGAGGCCGGCGTCGTCGTGCTGGGACGGGGCGTCGCCGGGCGCTGGGAGGCCGCGATCGAGGTGGACCCGGCCGCCCGCGGCAAGGGGACCGGCCGGGCGCTGGCCCTGGCGGCGCGCCATCTCGTCCCGGAGGGCGCGGCGTTGTGGGCGCAGCAGGCTCCGGGCAACGCCGCGAGTGTGCGGGCGTTCCAGGCGGCCGGGTACCGCCCGGTCGGGGCCGAGGCGCTGCTGGTCGCCGCCTGACGGCCCGGCTCCCCGGAGCACGGTCAGTCGCCGATCGCGGTGCCTTCACGCCCGCGAGCACCGGCGAACACGGAACGGGCGAGGTCCTGGGAACCGGGAAACCCCGGGTCCGCCGGTGACCCCCGTACACCGGCGGACCCGGGGCGGCGCTACGACTGTAAGGACGGGCGCCGGGCGGCTCCACCGAGTTTTCCCCACCCGCGGCCCGACGGCGGGACGGCGCCCCGAGGCAGCGGCCCAGGGATCAGCGGAAGACGCCGGTGTGGCCGAGCGAGTAGCGGCCCGGCTGCGGGTAGACGGCCAGCCCGTGCGGGCCGCCTCCCACCTCGATGCGGGCCCGCTGCTTGCCCGTCCGGGTGTCGATCGCGTACACCTCGTCGTCGTAACGGCCGGAGAGCCACAGCACCTTGCCGTCCGCCGAGACGCCGCCCATGTCGGGACTGCCGCCGTCGGGCAGCCGCCACTTCTTCTTCAGTTTGTTGCTCGGGAAGTCGAAGACGGAGATCGTGCCCTCGCCGCGGTTGGAGATGTACATGGATTTCGAGTCGCGGCTGACGTAGAGGCCGTGGGCTCCGCGGCCGGTGCGCATCAGCTTCGGCTTGGTGAACCTGTCGCCGTTCAGTACCCAGACGCCGTGAGCCATCATGTCGGCGACGTACCAGGTCCGGCCGTCCGGCGAGATCTTCACGTCCTGCGGCATGGCGCCCCGGAAGGGGAGCTTCTGCTGGCCGACGACCTTCATCTTCTCGGTGTCGACCTTGAGGAGTTCGGCGGAGAACTCGCAGGAGACGATGAAGTACCGGCCGTCGGGCGAGAAGTCGGCGTGGTTGACCCCGTAGCAGGAGACGGGGACGGTCTTCTTCACCTCCATGGTGTGCGGGTCGCGGAAGACCAGCTCGCGGTCCAGGGATGCCATGACGACCGCGTACTTGCCGTTGGGCGTGAAGTAGAGGTTGTACGGGTCGTGCACGTCGACCGGCTTGCCCGCCTTGCCCGTGCGGGGGTCGATGGGCGTGAGCGTGTGGCCGCGGTTGTTGTTGACCCAGAGCGTCTTGAGGTCCCAGGACGGGACCACGTGCTGGGGCTGGATGCCCACCTTGATGGTCTTCAGGACCTCGTACTTCTTCGGGTCGATGACGGTGACCGTGTTGGACGTGGTGTTGGGGACGTACACCCGGGAGGGGAAGTCCTTCACGACCGGGGACAGCCGGTTCGGGCGGTCGGCGGCGTAGATGTCCTCGCTGTCGAGCACCGGCGGCATACCGGGGAGACCCACGGGGGCGGTGCTCGGGGAACTGCCCGGCGGCTTCGAGGGCGCGCCGTGGCTCTGGACGGCACGACCGCGGTCCTCGGTGGAGGACGCGCATCCGGGGACGACGGCGAGGAGAGCGGCGGCGGCGAAGGGGGCGGCGGCGCGGGCGGCGGTGGATCTCACGCGGCCATTGAAAGGCCCGAGGGGGGATCAATCCCGCTATTGACCCGTTTGACGGTCCGACGTGTCTTCGGAGGGGCGGAGGGGGATCCGGCGGTCAGCGGTCGGTGACGCGCATTTCGAACCAGGTCGTCTTGCCCCTGGGTAAGAGGTCCACGCCCCAGCGGTCGGAGAGCTTGTCCACGAGGAACAGGCCGCGCCCGCTGGTGTCGAGTTCGTGCACCGGCATCAGGCAGGGAAGGCCGCGCGAGGGGTCCCGGACCTCGATGCGGATCCATCCGCGGCGGCGCAGCATCCGCAGGCCGAAGGTGCGGGCTCCGGTGTGCCGTACGGCGTTGCCGACGAGTTCGGAGACGAGGAGGATCGTGTGCTCGGCCATCTGGGCGGAGAGGCCCCACTGGCGGAGGACGACCGTCTGCGCCAGCCGGCGGGCCGTTGCCGCGGACTCCGGCCGCGAGGGCAATCGCACCTCCTCGACCGCCGGATTGCCGAACAGGTCGACCGCCTCGAGTGCCTGCTCGTCCTCGACGCAGGGCACCCATCGCGCGGCGGCAGCGCCGCTGCGCGGCCGCGGCTGCTCCATCTCCTCCAGGCCCGCCATGCCCCCATCATGACGGCCCGTCGGACCGCTCGTAGCGGGAACCGTGCAATTGCATTTGGCGGAATATCGCATTCCGCACCAGCCACCGTCATATGCCGACGGCAGCCCGCAGCCCAATCTGCCAGCCTGACCTGCGATGACGTTCCGCATGCGCATGGTCGCCGAGCGTTGACACAGACCCGATGCCGCCCGCTGGATTTTTTTCCGGGATTCGCCCGCACGGGGGGCCGGGCGACAGCGCCGCCCGGTCCCCAACTCGACCAGGATCAGCGGAACTTGGCCTTGCCCGGGCCGTCCTCGACGAAGCTGCGCATGCCCGTCTCGCGGTCCTCGGTGGCGAACAGCCCCGCGAACCAGTTCCGTTCGATCGCCAGCCCGGTGTCGATGTCCGCCTCCAGGCCCGTGTCGACGGACTCCTTGGCGGCCCGGAGCGCGATGGCGGGGCCCTGCGCGAGGCGGGAGGCCCAGGCGTGCGCCGCCTCGTACACCTCGGCCGCGGGGACGACCTTGTCCACCAGGCCGATGGCGAGCGCCTCGTCGGCCTTCACCTGGCGTCCGGTGAAGATCAGGTCCTTCGCCTTCGACGGGCCGACCAGGCGCGGGAGGCGCTGCGTGCCGCCGGCACCCGGGATCAGGCCGAGCAGGATCTCGGGCTGGCCCAGCTTGGCGTTGTCGGCCGCGATACGGATGTCGGCACACAGCGCCAGTTCGCAACCGCCGCCGAGGGCATAGCCGGTGACGGCCGCGACGACCGGCTTGGGGATGCGGGCGATGGCGGTGAAGGAGTCCTGCAGGCCGCGGGACCTGGCCACCATGGCGGCGTGGTCCATGTCCTGCATCTCCTTGATGTCCGCGCCGGCCGCGAACACCTTCTCGCCGCCCCAGAGGATCACGGCGCGTACGTCGTCGCGGCGCGTCGCCTCCTCGGCGAGTTCGCGCAGGCGGTCCTGGGTGGCGATGTCGAGGGCGTTCATCGGCGGACGGTCGAGCCGGATGGTGCCGACTCCTTCGGAGACCTCAAGATGCGCAGTCATGGGGGGAAGGTTAGCTTTCACGGGCCAGGGGGCCACCACCCCCCGGCCCCGTCCGCCACGGTCTCCGCGCTGCCGCTCGGCGGCCGCCCGGGCCCCGTGCTCGACGTGGCGCGAGCCGCGCCGGGGCCGGCCGGGTGCGGCTCGCGTCACTGATCCACCGCTCTACTGCTGCGGGGCCTTCCACTCGTCCCAGTCCATGTTCCAGCCGTTGAGGCCGTTGTCGGGCTGGATCTGCTTGTCCTTGGAGTTCTTCACGACGACCACGTCGCCGATCATCGAGTTGTCGTAGAACCAGGCGGCCGGGGTGGACTTGTCACCGGCTCCCCGCACGTCCTGCAGACCGACACAGCCGTGGCTGACGTTGGCGCTGCCGAACGTGGGCCCGCCGGCCCAGTAGTTGCCGTGGATGAAGGTGCCGGAGGTGCTCAGCCGCATCGCGTGCGGCACGTCCTTGATGTCGTACTCGCCGCCGAAGCCCACGGTGTCACCGTTCATCCGGGTCACCTTGTGCTTCTCGCTGATCACCATCTCGCCGTTGTAGGTGGGGTTCGCCGGGGCGCCCGCCGTGATCGGGATCGTCTTGATCACCTTGCCGTCGCGCTCGACCGTCATCTTCTTGGCCTTGGCGTCGACGGTGCTGACCTGGCTGCGGCCGACGGTGAACTCCACGGTCTTCGCCTGCTTGCCGTAGACACCGGGCCGGCCCTCGACACCGTCGAGGTTCAGCTGCAGCTTCACCTTGGTGCCCTTGGCCCAGTACTTCTCGGGGCGGAAGTCCAGCCGGTCGTTGCCGAACCAGTGGCCCTCGATCGGCACCGACGGCTCGGCCGTGACCTTGACGGCCCGCTCGACGGCCTCGGGCTCGGTGATGCCCCGGCTGAAGCGGATGGAGACAGGCATGCCCGCGCCGACGGTCTCGCCGTTCTCCGGAGTGAAGTAGCCGATGAACGTGTTCTCGGGGACGAAGGTGGTGAAGCTCGCGTGCTTGGCGGACTCCCGGCCCTCGGAGTCCTTCGCGACCGCGTCCACCGTGTACTCGGTGCCCGAACCCAGGTGACCGGTCGGCTCCCAGCGGGACCCGTCCCCGGCGATCTTCCCGGGGATCTTGTTGCCCTTGGAGTCCTTGACCTTGACGGAGGTCAACCTGCCCTTGTCCGCCGTGACCTTGAGGGCGCCGTTGGTCATCACGTCGTCGGCGCCGTCCTTCGGGGCGATCTTGACGACGGCCTCCGAGGCCTTGGTGTCGACCCCTCCCCCGTCGTCCCCCGCATCGGACCCGTCACCGCCGCCGCACGCGGTGACCGCGAGCAGCATGGCTCCGGTCATCGCGGCGAGCAAGGTGCCGGCCCTGCGCCGACTCCGCCGTCCCGACGGCGCCCCCGATATCGGCTGCACGTTCACTGTTGGTTCTCCCCTCGCGCGGGCTGCTGGCACGGCCCGAGCCGTATATCCCCCGGCGCGCAACGACCAGCGCGCACGTCGTTAGATAACCACACAGCCTTCACAGAGAGATCCCCGCGAATGTCACGGATCAGTCCCAAGTGCGGGGTATTGGCGGTCCCTGAGTAGTGCCGGGTGCGGCGGCATGAGGAGACCGGGACGGAGCGGGAGCGGAGGAGAAGCGGACGCGGCCCGTCCGTCGCGGGTCAGCTCAGGGCGGAACCCTCCCGCCACTGCGCCCAGGAGAGATTCCAGCCGCCGAGGCCGTTGTGCGGGGCGACCGTGCGGTCCGTGCTGTTCACCACCTGCACGACGTCCCCCACGAGGGAGTTGTCGAAGAACCAGCGGGCCGGCGTGGACGCGGCGCCGCCCTGGACGTCGTGCAGCCCGATGCACCCGTGGCTGGTGTTGACCGCCCCGAACGTCGCCCGCGGCGCCCAGTAGTTGCCGTGCAGAAAGGTGCCGGAGGTGGTCAGCCGCAGTGCGTGCGGCACGTCCGGGATGTCGTACTCGCCGCCGAATCCCACCGTCGAGCCGTCCATCCGGGTCATCGCGTGCCGCGCCATCACCACCATCCTGCCGTTGTAGGTGGGGGTGCCGGGTGCGCCGGCGGTGACCGGCAGCGTGGCCAGCACCCGGTGGTCGCGGTACACGGTCATCGTGTACGCGGCGGCGTCGACGATGCTCACCTGCCGCCGCGCGACGGTGAAGCGGGTCGTCTTGTGCTGGATCCCGTAGGCCCCCGGGGCCGCCTTGACGCCGCGCAGCCGGATCCGGACGGCGACCTCACTGCCGGGCTCCCAGTACGTACGCGGCCGGAAGTCCAGCCTCCGGTCACCGAACCAGTGGCCGACGACCTTCACCCGGGGCCGCGAGGTGACCTTGATGGCGCGCTCGACGGCGGCGCGGTCGGCGATGGGCCGGTCGAAGTCGAAGGACACGATCATGCCCGCGCCGACGACCGCGCCGTGCTCGGGGCGGAAGAAGCCGATGAAGCGGTGCTCGGGCACGACGGTGGTGAACGAGGTGTGGCGCGCGATACGGCGGCCGTGACGGTCGACGGCCACCGCGTCCACCCGGTACTTGCTGGCCACTTCGAGGACGGCGTCGTCGACCGGCCGCCACCGCAGCCCGTCCGCGCTCAGCCGTCCGGCGAGCGGTTGCCGCCGCACGTCCCCGGCCCGTACGACCCGGACCCGCTCCAGGCGGCCGTCGGCCACGGACACCACGAGCGGTTCCGACGACCGCACGCCGCGGGCGCCGTGCACCGGGGCGACCTGGATGGCCTGTTCGGGTGGCAGCGGCGGGCCCGGCAGCCCGATCTCCGGCACGCTGCCGCATCCCGCCAGAGCCGCCACCGTCAGGGCGACCGCGTACCTCGCCCGTGCGCGCCACACGCGCCTCGCTTCCCACTTCACGCGGATCCCAACGATCTTCCCCCGGTGAGGGAAACGTGAGGGCCGGGTCTCGAACGGGCAGGAATGGGAACAACCAGAGGTCGGGGCCCGCGGAAGGGACGCCGCGGGCCACCGCTCGATCTGCCGCGAGCCGCAGGAGGCTGCCACGTGTCGAGCGCACCCGAGCAGGAGCACCTGCGGGAGCGGGCCACCACCGCGGAGCCGAACGGGCACCGCGTCGCGCCACCGGGGCCCGGCCCCGGGACCGGAGCGGTTCCCGGGCCCGCGCCGGACGGGACCGGCCCCCGCTCCACCGGCCCCGTGCGGCCCGCGCGGCCAGGCAGCCCTCAGCCGCTCGGGGCCCGCTTCCGGGTCGGCTCCGACGGCGTGCCCGGCACCAACTTCGCGCTGTGGGCGGGCGGGGCCGAGGCCGTGGACGTCTGTCTCTTCGACGAGGACGGCACGGAGACCCGCTGGTCGCTGGGCGAGCTGACGCACGAGATCTGGCACGGCTTCGTGCCCGGCGCGCTCCCCGGTACGCGGTACGGCTTCCGCGTCCACGGCCGCTGGGACCCCTGGGCGGGCGCGCGCTGGAACCCGGCCAAGCTGCTGCTCGACCCGTACGCCCGGGCCGTCGACGGGGAGTTCACCCTCCCCGCCGAGGTGTACGGGCATGTGCGGGACTGGCCGGAGCAGCACGTCGCCGACACCGTGCGCGACGACCGCGACTCGGCACCGTACGTGCCCAAGGGCGTGGTCGTGCACGACGACGTGCCCGGCGACGAGTGGGCGGACGACCGGCGGCCCAAGACGCCGTGGGCCGACTCCGTCATCTACGAACTGCACGTCCGCGGCTTCACCATGCGCCACCCCGGCATCCCGCCCGAGCTGCGCGGCACGTACGCGGGCCTGGCGCACCCCGCCGCGATCGAGCACCTCACCCGGCTCGGGGTCACGGCCGTCGAGCTGCTGCCTGTGCACCAGTTCGCGCACGAGGACCATCTGCTGCGCCGCGGCCTGAAGAACTACTGGGGCTACAACTCCGTCGGCTACTTCGCCCCGCACGCCGCGTACGCCGCGTCGGGCACGCGCGGTGAGCAGGTCGGCGAGTTCCGGCGGATGGTGCGGGCCCTGCACGACGCGGGGATCGAGGTGATCCTCGACGTGGTCTACAACCACACGGCGGAGGCGGGCGAACTCGGCCCCATGCTGTCCCTGCGCGGCATCGACAACCGCGGCTACTACCGGCTCCAGGGCGACCCGCGCCGCTACGCCGACTACACCGGCTGCGGCAACACCCTCCATGTCGTCCAGCCCGCCGTCCTCCGGCTGATCACCGATTCGCTGCGCTACTGGGTGACGGAGATGGGTGTCGACGGATTCCGCTTCGACCTGGCGGCGGCGCTGGCCCGCTCCCTCCACGACGTCGACATGCTCTCCCCTTTTCTTGCGGTCATCGCCCAGGACCCGGTGCTCCGCCGGGTGAAGCTGATCGCCGAGCCGTGGGACGTCGGCGCGGGCGGCTACCAGGTCGGCGCCTTCCCTCCGCTGTGGACGGAGTGGAACGACCGCTACCGGGACGCCGTACGGGACTTCTGGCGCGGTGCGCTGCCGGACATACGGGACCTGGGCTACCGGCTGTCCGGCTCCAGCGACCTCTACGCCTGGGGCGGCCGGCGCCCGTACGCCTCGGTCAACTTCGTCACCGCGCACGACGGCTTCACCCTGCGCGACCTCGTCAGCTACGACCACAAGCACAACGAGGGCAACGGCGAGAGCAACCGCGACGGCACCGACGACAACCGCTCCTGGAACTGCGGCGCCGAGGGCGCGACGGACGAACCGTCCGTGCTCGCGCTGCGACGGCGCCAGCTCCGCAACCTGCTCAGCACGCTGCTGCTGTCGACCGGGGTGCCGATGCTGGTCGCGGGCGACGAGATGGGCCGGACCCAGGGCGGCAACAACAACGCGTACTGCCAGGACAACGAGACCGGCTGGGTCGACTGGTCGCTGCGGGACGACCCCGCCTGGCGCCCGCTGACCGATCTCGTCTCCCGGCTGACCGCCTTGCGCCACCGGCATCCGGTGCTGCGCCGCGGCGCCTTCTTCTCCGGGCGGCCGCAGCGGCCGGACGGGCTGCGGGATCTTGCGTGGTTCACGGCGCGGGGCGAGGAGATGACGGAGGCTGACTGGTACGCGCCGACGGCCACCGTGGGGATGTACCTCTCCGGCCGCGACATCCCGCAGCGCGACGAGAGCGGGGCACCGGTGGTGGACGACAGCTTCCTCGTCCTGCTGCACGCCGACCCCGAGGCCGGGTCCTTCACGCTCCCGGGGCCGCCGTGGGCGAGCGAGTACGAGCTGCTGGTGGACACGGGCCGGGAGGATCAGTCCGCACCGCCGGGCACGCGCCACGCGGCAGGCAGCGAACTGCCGCTGCCGGAACGGTCGATGCTGCTGCTGAAGGTCACCGGGGAGGCGCCGGGCCCGGTGTGAGCGGGGCCGGCGCGAGGGACCCTGGGGGCGGGGCCGCGGCGGGAGGCCGTCCCGGGTCGTGCGCGAAAAATCCGGATGAGGGCTGTCAGTGGCGAACCGTAGTCTCGCTCCTGATGCCTGAGAGCCGAGAGTCCCAGCCGCCCGTCCCTGATGAAGCGCACGATCCCGCCGACCCGTCGGCCGCTCCGGCACGTGCCGAGCGGCCCGGGGCCGCCGCGGAGCGCTCCACCGTGCGCTCGCTGCTGCGCCTGTGGCCGTACGTGCGGCCGGTGCGGGTGCGGCTGTTCACCGCGGCGTGCGTGGCGATCGTCGCCTCGTGCCTCGGCCTCGTCATCCCCCTCGTGCTCAAATGGCTGGTGGACGGGCCCGTGGCCGGGCGCGACCCGGGCGGCGTCTGGCTCGGGGGCGCGTTCCTGCTGTTCCTCGGGATCGCGGAGGCGTCGCTGTTCGGGTTGCGGCGATGGCTCGTGGCGCGTCCGCTCGCCGGGGTCGAGGCGGCGATGCGCGCCGACCTCTACCACCATCTGCAGCGGCTCCCGGTCTCCTTCCACGACCGGTGGGCGTCGGGCCAGCTCCTCTCCCGGGCCACCACGGACCTGCAGCTCCTGCGGATGTTCCTGGCCTTCCCGCTGACGTTCCTCCTCGTCAACTCGACCACGATCCTGGTCGGGTTCGCCGTCCTGCTCGTCCAGGAGTGGACCCTCGGGATGGTGCTGCTCGCTCCCGTCGTACCGCTGCTGGTCCTGTGCTCGTGGTTCGAGGCGCGCTACTCGGTGGCCGCGCGCCGGGCGCAGGACCAGCTCGGCGACCTCACGACGGTGGTGGAGGAGTCCGTTCTCGGCATCCGCATCATCAAGGGCTTCGGCCGCCACCGCAGCCAGGCCCGGGCGTACCGGGTCCTGTCGGAGCGGGTGCGCGGTACGGAGCTGCACAAGGCCCGGCTGCTGGCGGCGATCTGGGCGTTCATCCTCACGATCCCGGAGATCGCCGTCGCCGCGGCGCTGGTCCTCGGCACGGTGCAGGTCGCCGACGGCGGGCTCTCGGCCGGGACGCTGGTGGCGTTCCTGTCGACGGCGCTGGCGCTGCGCTGGCCGGTGGAGTCGATCGGCTTCCTGCTCGCGATGAGCCAGGAGTCCGCGACCGCCACGGAGCGGTACTTCGAGGTCATGGACGCGCCGCCGCAGACGGACGCCCCGGAGGCGGCGGCCTGTACCGGCTGCGCGGAGCCGGAGCGCACGGACGCGGGCCACGCGGAGGCGGAGCGTACGGAGGCGGGCGGGGCGAAGCCAGGGCGTACGGAGGCGGGCGGGGCGAAGCCGGGGCGTACGGAGGCGGGCGGGGCGAAGCCGGGGCGTACGCACACCCGCGTACCGGGGCCGGAGCGTACGGACACGCCCGGACCGGAGCCTGACCGGATCTCCGTCACCGCGCCGGGAGCGGCGGGAACGGACGGTGCGGACGCCGACGGACTCCGGTTCGTCCAGGTCGAGTTCCGCTATCCCGACGCGCCCGCCGAGTCCTCCGCGACACTGCGCGGGGTGGACCTGCACATCCGCACCGGCGAGACCATGGCTCTGGTCGGTGCCACCGGCTCGGGCAAGACCACGCTCACCGCGCTCGTCCCCCGCCTCCACAATGCGACCGGCGGCCGGATCACCCTCGACGGCGCCGACGTCGCCACCATGCCGCGCGCCCGGCTGCGCGAACTCGTCGCCGTCGCCTTCGAGGAGCCGACGCTCTTCTCGGCGACCGCCGGCGAGAACGTCCTGATGGGCGCGGACGGCGTCGGCCAGGACGCGTTGCTGCGGGCCCTGGAGGTGAGCCAGGCGGAGTTCGTCCATGCGCTCCCGCAGGGCGCGGACACGCAGGTGGGCGAGCAGGGTCTGAGCCTGTCCGGCGGGCAGCGGCAACGGCTGGCGCTGGCCCGCGCGGTGGTCGGCAGCCCGCGCTTCCTCGTCCTCGACGACCCGCTGTCCGCGCTGGACGTGCACACCGAGGCGCTGGTGGAGGCCGCGCTGCGCCAGGTGCTGGCGACCACCACCGCGCTCGTCGTCGCCCACCGGCCGTCCACGGTCATGCTCGCCGACCGCGTGGCGCTGCTCTCGGAAGGGCGGATCGCCGCGGTCGGCACCCACCACGAACTCCTGCGCGCCAGTGCGGAGTACCGCTCGCTGATGTCGGGCGAGACCGGGGAAGGGGACGGGCAGGAGCCCGGATCCGGTCTCGTCACGGCATCGCAGGACCCACCGGACGCGCACCGCCCGCCCGGCCTCGCAGCCGCCGGCACACCGGATCCGACCACCACCGACGGGGGAGCCTCCCGATGACGACCGCCGTGTCCGGACAGCCCGCACCCGACGGCGGTGGCGGAGGGCTCGACGCCGGCGCTCCCCCGTCCCCCGAGGACCGGCCCGCCGCCGAAGCGCCGCCCTCCGGTGACGCGTTCGACCAGGACGTCCTTCCCGCGCCCAAGGGGGCGTCCGGCACACTGCTGCTGTCCCTGCTCCGGCCGCACCGGACCGGGGTCTGGGTGGCGTCCGTGCTCCTGCTGCTGCAGCAGGCCGCGATGCAGGCGGGTCCGCTGCTGATCGCGCTGGCCATCGACCGCGCGGTGCCGGCGCTCCGTGCGGACGACCACGGCCCGCTGGCCGCGGTCGGCGCCGCGTACCTCCTGTGCGCGCTCGCTTCCGGCGTGCTCCAGTACGCCTTCATCCGGGCCTCGGCCCGGATCAGCCAGGACGTACTGCTGGACCTGAGAGGCAGGATCTTCCGCCATGCCCAGGCCCTGAGCGTGGACTTCCACGAGCGTTACACCTCGGGGCGCCTGATCTCCCGCGCCACCACGGACGTCGAGTCGCTGCGCGAACTGCTCACCGAGGGACTGGAGGAACTGCTCGGCGTCTGTCTGTCGGTCGTCTACATCTCCGCCCTGCTGCTGTATCTCGACTGGGGGCTGGGCGGCGCCGCTGTGCTCTCCTTCTGGCCGCTGTATCTCCTCATCCGCTCGTTCCAGCGGCGGTCGATGGTCATCTACCGCAAGCGGTCCACGGCCATCGCCGCGGTGATCGTGAAGTTCGCGGAGACGATGAACGGCATCCGACCGGTGCAGGCGTTCCGCCGGGAGCGCGCCAACGACGCGGAGTTCCACGGGCTCAACCACCGCCACGAGCGGGTGAACGGCGACGCGATCCTGGAGATGGCCCGCTATGTGGTCTCCTCGCGCCTCGTCGCGAACGTCGTCCTCGCCGCGATCGTGATGTGGGGCGCGTACCGGGTTGCGGGCGGCGGCCTTGCCCTCGGTGTGCTCGCCGCGTCCGCGCTGTATCTGCGGCGGCTCTACGACCCGATCGACCGGCTGGGGATGTTCCTCAACTCCTACCAGTCCGCGGCAGCGTCCCTGGAGAAGATCGCGGGGCTGCTCGCCCAGACCCCGTCCGTGCCCGAACCGTCCGAGCCGAAGCCGCTGCCCGCGCGGGAATCCGGCCGGCCCGGGCGTGATGTGGTCTTCGAGGGCGTGAGCTTCGCGTACCGCACGGGCGGCGAGGTGCTGCCGCGCTTCGATCTGACGCTCCCCGCCGGGCAGACGACCGCCGTGGTGGGCTCGACCGGTGCGGGCAAGTCGACTCTGGCGAAGCTGCTGGCCCGTTTCTACGACCCCACGGCGGGCCGCATCCTGCTCGACGGGGTGGATCTGAAGGACCTGGCCGGTCCGGAACTGCGCCGCGGTGTCGTGATGGTGACGCAGGAGGCGTTTCTCTTCTCCGGCACGGTGGCCGACAACATCGCGCTCGGCCGCCCCGACGCGAGCCGCGAGGAGATCGAGCACGCGGCGAAGGCGATCGGCGCCCATGACTTCATCGCCGCGCTTCCGGACGGCTACGACACGGATGTGCGCAAGCGCGGTGGCAGGATCTCGGCGGGCCAGCGCCAGTTGGTGGCCTTCGCCCGCGCGCTGCTCGCCGACCCGGGCGTGCTGATCCTGGACGAGGCCACCTCCTCGCTCGACATCCCTGGTGAGCGGGGTGTGCAGCGGGCTATGCACACCGTGCTGCGCGACCGTACGGCGGTGGTCATCGCCCACCGGCTGTCGACCGTGGAGATCGCCGACCGGGTGCTGGTGATGGCCGGCGGCCGGGTCACCGAGGACGGTTCACCCGCCGAACTCATCGCGGGCCGGGGCGCCTTCGCCTCGCTCCATCAGGCATGGCGGGACAGTCTCGTGTGACGCGCCGGGGCACGCCGGAGCGCGTTCGTATAGCGGGCACCGATCACTACCAGACGGACGTTTTCCGGCCAACTTGTTGACGCGCTCCTGACATCGGGGTGGGTCGGGTGGGACTCTTCCCTCGACCGGCGTCACAGCACCCCCCACAGGTGCCACGACTGCGCCGGCCGAGCCTGCACGGCCGTACGTCTCCCCCCACAGGTACTGCCTGTTCTGCCAGGTTCCACCTGTTCTGCGCACTGCTTGTTCTGCCCCGGCGGCACAACCCATGCCGTCCGGTCCCCCTGGGCCGACGCCCGATCCGGCGCGGCCACAGCAGAAGGAGTCCGCGTGAGACGCACCCCCCGCAAGCGTGCCGTCGCCACGAGCGCCGTGGTCGCCGTCACCGCCATGCTCGCCGTCGGCATCCAGGCCGGCACCGCGAGCGCCGGGCCCGAGACGAAGGCACCCGGCGGCACGATCGCAGCGAAGCCCGACCCGGGCGCGCTGCCCGCCAAGCTCTCGCCCGCCCAGCGCGCCGAGCTCATCCGCGAGGCCAACGCCACCAAGGCCGACACCGCCAAGTCCCTGGGGCTCGGCGCCAAGGAGAAGCTCGTCGTCCGCGACGTCCTCAAGAACGCCGACGGCACCGTCCACACCCGTTATGAGCGCACCTACGCCGGACTGCCCGTTCTCGGTGGCGACTTGATCGTCCACGAGACGAAGTCCGGTGCGGTCCAAGGCGTGACCAAGGCCGTGAAGTCCCGGGTCGCCGTCTCGTCGCTGAAGCCGCGGGTCAGCGCGGGCTCCGCCGAGGCCAAGGCCCTGGGCGCCGCGAAGGCCGACGGCTCGAAGCGCACCGAGGCCGACCGGGCGCCGCGCAAGGTGGTCTGGGTGGCCGACGGCAAGCCCGTCCTCGCCTGGGAGACCGTGGTCGGCGGTCTGCAGCACGACGGCACGCCGAACGAGCTGCACGTCATCAGTGACGCGCGGACCGGCAAGACCCTCCACGAATACCAGGGCGTGATGGAGGGCACCGGCAAGAGCCAGTACAGCGGTGACGTCACCATCGGCACCGCGCAGTCGGGCGGCAGCTACTCGATGACCGACACCGCGCGCGGCAGCCACAAGACGTACAACCTCAACCACGGCAGCTCCGGCACGGGCACGCTCTTCACGGACGCCGACGACGTGTGGGGCAACGGCAGCAACAGCGATGCCGCCACCGCCGGTGTCGACGCCCACTACGGCGCCGCGCTGACGTGGGACTACTACAAGAACGTGCACGGCCGCAGCGGTATCCGCGGCGACGGCGTGGGCGCGTACTCCCGCGTCCACTACGGCAACAACTACGTCAACGCGTTCTGGCAGGACTCCTGCTTCTGCATGACGTACGGCGACGGCTCGGGCAACGCCAAGCCGCTCACCTCCATCGACGTCGCCGCCCACGAGATGACGCACGGTGTGACGGCCGCGACCGCCAAGCTCGTCTACGCCGGCGAGTCCGGCGGCCTGAACGAGGCGACGTCGGACATCTTCGCCGCCACCACGGAGTTCTACGCCAACAACTCCAAGGACGCGGGCGACTACCTCGTCGGCGAGAAGATCGACATCAACGGCGACGGCACCCCGCTGCGCTACATGGACAAACCGAGCAAGGACGGCGCGTCCAAGGACAACTGGTACTCCGGTATCGGGAACGTGGACGTCCACTACTCGTCCGGTGTGGCCAACCACTTCTTCTACCTGCTGTCCGAGGGCAGCGGTGAGAAGGTCATCAACGGTGTGACCTACAACTCACCGACCTACGACAACCAGCCGGTCTCCGGCATCGGCCGGGCCAACGCCGAGAAGGTGTGGTTCAAGGCGCTGACCGAGCGCATGAGCTCCAACACCAACTACGCGGGCGCCCGTACGGCCACGCTCCAGGCCGCGGCCGACCTCTTCGGCCAGGGCAGCGCCTCGTACAACGCGGTGGCCAATGCCTGGGCCGCGGTGAACGTGGGTACGCGCATCAACGACGGTGTCACCGTCACCGCTCCGGGCAACCAGACCAGCACGGTCGGGCAGCCCGCCAGCCTGCAGATCACGGCGACCAGCACCAACGCCGGTGCGCTGAGCTACTCGGCGACCGGTCTGCCCGCCGGGCTCTCGATCAACTCCTCGACCGGACTGATCTCCGGCACGCCCACAACGGCCGGTTCCAGCAACGTGACGGTGACGGTCAAGGACTCTGCGAACAAAACCGCCACAACTTCTTTCACATGGACAGTGAACCCGACGGGCGGCGGAAGCGTCTTCGAGAACACCGATGACGTGGCCATCCCGGACGCAGGTGCGGCGGTCACGTCACCGATCAATGTCAGCCGAAGCGGAAACGCTCCGAGCAGCCTCAAGGTGGACGTGGACATCATCCACACCTACCGAGGTGACCTGGTGATCGACCTGGTCGCTCCGGACGGGACCGCCTACCGGCTGAAGAACTCGAGCGCCTTCGACTCGGCCGACAACGTCAAGGCCACGTACACGGTCAACGCCTCGTCCGAGGCTGCGGGCGGCACCTGGAAGCTCCGTGTCCAGGACGTCTACAGCATCGACACGGGCCGCATCAACGGCTGGAAGCTGACCTTCTGACCTCGCGTCGAAGCCGGCTCCAGCTGAACGCGGCGGCGCCCCGGGCCTCTTGGTCCGGGGCGCCTCTCGTTCGTAATCCGAACATTGAGCATTGCGCATCGAACGAAAATCGGCCAACATCGTGCACGCATCCTGACATGTTCGTGCAAGGAGTGGCAGGCTTCCGAGTCAAGCTCCAACAAGCACCTCCTAACCCCCCACCACATAGGAGTTCGTGTGAGTTCAGCAACCCCCCACATAGCCCGTCGTTCGAAGCTGGCCATCGCCGCCGCCGTCGTCGCCTCCGGCGCGATGCTCGCGGCCGGTGTCGCCGGTGGCGCCGGCGCGGCTCCCGCGGGCGACAAGAGTGCGGCCCCCACGCTGCTCTCCGGCTCGCAGCGCGTCGAGATGCTGAAGGCCGCCGAGGCCGACGCCGGCGCCACCGCCAAGTCCCTGGCGCTGGGCGCCAAGGAGAAGCTCGTGGTCCGCGACGTCGTCAAGGACGAGGACGGCACGGTCCACACCCGCTACGAGCGCACCTACGACGGCATGCCCGTCCTCGGTGGCGACCTGATCGTCCACAAGGCCAAGGGCGGCGCCGACAAGGGTGTGACCAAGGCCACCAAGGCTGAGATCACCGTGGCCTCCACCAAGGCCAAGGTCAGCCCGGCCGCCGCCGAGAAGAGCGCGGTCTCCTTCGCCAAGTCGGAGGAGGGCGCCAAGGCGAAGGGTGGCGCCGAGCCCCGCAAGGTGATCTGGGCCGCCGACGGCAAGCCCGTCCTCGCCTGGGAGACCGTCACCGGCGGTGTCCAGAAGGACGGCACGCCGAGCAAGCTGCACGTCATCAGCGACGCCAACACCGGCAAGAAGCTGCACGAGTTCCAGGCCATCCACACCGGTTCCGGTGAGGGCCAGCACACCGGCAAGGTCGAGCTGAGCACCACCAAGGAAGGCTCGGGCTTCGCCCTCAAGGACGGCGAGCGAGGTGGCCACACCACCAGCGACATGGGCGGCAAGGAGGAGGGCGAGGGCAAGCTCTTCACCGACGACGACGACAAGTGGGGCAACGGCAAGCCGGACGACCCGCAGTCCGCCGCCGTCGACGCCCACTACGGCGCTCAGCTGACCTGGGACTACTACAAGAAGGTCCACAAGCGGGACGGCATCAAGGGTGACGGCAAGGGCGCCAGCAGCCGTGTCCACTACGGCAAGGCGTTCGTCAACGCCTTCTGGGACGACGCCTGCTTCTGCATGACCTACGGCGACGGTGAGGGCGACAAGAACCCGCTGACGTCGATCGACGTGGCCGCGCACGAGATGACGCACGGCGTCACCTCCAACACGGCCGGCCTCGAGTACAGCGACGAGTCCGGCGGCCTCAACGAGGCCACCTCCGACATCTTCGCCGCGGCCGTGGAGTTCGGCGCGGAGAACAAGGAGGACGTGGGCGACTACATGGTCGGCGAAGAGATCGACATCAACGGCGACGGCACCCCGCTGCGCTACATGGACAAGCCGAGCAAGGACGGCGCGTCCAAGGACAACTGGGAAGAGGGCATCGGCAACGAGGATGTCCACTACTCGTCCGGTGTCGGCAACCACTTCTTCTACCTGCTGTCCGAGGGCAGCGGAAAGAAGGAGATCAACGGTGTGAAGTACGACTCGCCGACCGCCGACGGCAAGGAGGTCAAGGGCATCGGCCGTGACAAGGCCGAGCAGATCTGGTTCAAGGCCCTGACCACCTACATGACCACGAACACCGACTACAAGGGTGCTCGTGAGGCCACCGTGAAGGCCGCGAACGACCTTTACGGCAAGGACAGCGCCGAGACCAAGGGTGTCGAGGCTGCCTGGACCGGCGTCAACGTGAAGTAAGCGCCGTATCCCAGCCGGGCGATGCCCGGGGGCGCCCTTCCTCGCTCCCGGGCATCACCCTCACCTGGAACGGCTGTGTGCTGTGTGCTGTGTGACCACGCCGGCCTTCTCCCGATCGCGGGGAGAAGGCCGGCGTGCTGTCCGGGCACGAACACCGCTCATGGGCGCGGTCCGTGGGTCAGCGCATCAGCACACCCGCCTCCTCGCCCGCACCCGGTGAGGGCACGGCGATCAGCCCCGTCTCGGCGCCGCCCGACAGCAGCCGGTGCGCCGGCAGGATCCGTACGGTGTAGCCGAAGGGTCCCGTACGGTCGAGCGCCAGCGGCCCCTCGTACAGCAGGCGGCCCTCCGCGTCCGCGCCCCCGGCCGGTTTGAGCGGGACCACCGTCCCGTCCGTGATCCGGTCCTCCGCGTCCACCCGCCCCGCGACGAGCTGCACCTCGACGTCGTCGGGGCTCAGGGAGGCCAGGGCGACCCGGACCCGTAGCGAGAGCGTGGCTCCCAGCTCGGCGCTGCCGCCGACCACCGCGGCGGTTCCCGTCTCCACATGGTCGACGCGCACGCCCGGCCATGCGGCGCGCACCCGACGCTTCCACTCGGCCAGTTCGTGCGCCGCCGGAGCGTCGAGGGCGCGGTGGGCGCGGGCGGCCGGGGCGTAGAGCCGCTCCACGTACTCCCTGACCATGCGCCCCGCCAGGACCTTGGGCCCGAGTCGGACCAGGGTCTGCCGGACCATCTCGACCCAGCGGTCGGGCAGTCCGCCGGGCCCGCGGTCGTAGAAGCGGGGGGCGATCCGTTCCTCCAGCAGCTTGTAGAGGGCGGCGGCCTCCAGATCGTCACGGCGCTCCTCGCTGGTGGCCGCGCCGTCGGCGGTGGGAATGGCCCAGCCGAAGTCCGGCTCGCACCATTCGTCCCACCAGCCGTCCAGTACGGAGAGGTTGAGTCCTCCGTTGAGGGCCGCCTTCATGCCCGATGTGCCGCACGCCTCCAGCGGGCGCAGCGGATTGTTGAGCCACACGTCGCACCCGGGGTAGAGCTTCTGCGCCATCCCCATGCCGTAGTCGGGGAGGAAGACGATGCGGTGCCGCACCTCCGGGTCGTCGGTGAACCGCACCAGCTCCTGGACGAGCCGCTTGCCGCCGTCGTCCGCCGGATGCGCCTTGCCCGCGACGACGATCTGCACCGGCCGCTCGGGGTCGAGCAGCAGCCGGGCCAGCCGGTCGCGGTCGCGGAGCATGAGGGTGAGCCGCTTGTACGAGGGGACGCGGCGGGCGAAGCCGATGGTGAGCACGTCGGGGTCGAGGACGCCGTCGATCCAGCCGAGTTCGGCGGTACCGGCACCGCGCTGCCGCCACGACGCGTACAGCCGGGTCCGCACCTCCTCGACCAGGCGCTCGCGCAGCGACCTGCGCAACTCCCAGATCTGCTCGGACGGGACGGCGGCCACGGCGTCCCAGCGCGGGGCGCCGCCGTCGGCGAGCACGTCCTCGGCCCGGACCGCTCCGACCTGGCGGGCTCCGAGCCGCAGGACCTCGGGCGCGACCCAGGTGGGGGCGTGCACGCCGTTGGTCACGGAGGTGATGGGCACCTCCTCGGGATCGAACCCCGGCCAGAGCGCGGCGAACATCTCCCGGCTGACCCTGCCGTGCAAGGTGCTCACGCCGTTGGCGCGCTGGGCGAGGCGCAGTCCCATCGCGGCCATGTTGAACAGCCCGGGCTCGCCGCCCTCGTAGGTCTCCAGACCGAGTTCGAGGATGCGGGCGGGGTCGACACCGGGCAGTTCGCCGCCCTCGCCGAAGTGGCGCGCGACGAGATCCTTCTCGAAGCGGTCGATGCCCGCGGGGACGGGGGTGTGGGTGGTGAACACCGTGCCCGCGCGGACGGCTTCGAGTGCCGCGTCGAAGTCCAGCCCGTCCACGCCGAGCTCACGGATCCGCTCCAGGCCGAGGAACCCGGCGTGGCCCTCGTTGGTGTGGAAGACCTCGGGTGCACGGTGGCCGGTGATCCGGCAGTAGGCGCGGACCGCGCGGACGCCGCCGATGCCGAGCAGTATCTCCTGCTGGAGCCGGTGTTCGCTGCCGCCGCCGTAGAGCCGGTCGGTGACGTCGCGGGCGCGCGGGTCGTTCTCCTCCACGTCCGAGTCGAGGAGCAGCAGCGGTACGCGCCCGACCCGGGCCTCCCAGACGTACGCGCCGAGGGAGCGGCCGCCGGGCAGGGCGAGCGTGATCTCGGCGGGCCGGCCGTCGGGTTCGCGGAGCAGGGACAGCGGCAGCTCGTTGGGGTCGAGGACGGGGTACTGCTCCTGCTGCCAGCCGTCCCGCGAGAGGGACTGCCGGAAGTAGCCGTGCCGGTAGAGCAGACCGACGCCGATCAGCGGGACGCCGAGGTCGCTCGCGGCCTTGAGGTGGTCGCCCGCGAGGATGCCGAGGCCGCCGGAGTACTGCGGGAGGGCCGCGGTGATGCCGAACTCGGGCGAGAAGTAGGCGACGGAGGTGGGCAGGTCGGGGTCCGCGGCCTGGTACCAGCGGGGATTTCCGAGGTAGTCGTCGAGGTCGTCGGCGACGGTCGCCAGGCGCCGCAGGAACCTGCGGTCCCCGGCAAGGACGGCGAGACGCGAGGCGGACACGGAGCCGAGCAGCCGTACGGGGTCCTCCCCGGCGGACTCCCAGCCCTCCGGGTCGACGGCCTGGAACAGCTCACGGGTCTCGGGGTGCCAGGACCAGCGCAGATTGCGCGCCAGTTCATGAAGCGGTCGTAGGGGTTCCGGAAGGACGGGACGCACGCTGAATCGACGAATGGCCTTCACGCTCCGACGGTAGCCGGGCAGAACCGGGAGCAACCACCGCACAACCCCCGTCGTGCTTCCATGCGCCCGATCGGTGCATCCACGTGGGGAGTTTGTTGAGACGCGTACAAGTCGGTTTGTCGAGAGAGACGCATGACGAAACTGTGAACAACGGGTTGAGCGAGGTTCCGAGGAAGGGGATCCCATGGAATTGACCCGACGTCAGCAGGTACGTCTGTCCGCGGCCGTGATCGCGGTGACGACCGTGGCCGTCCTCTCCGCCGCCACACTGCCCGCGCGGGCCGCCCCCTCCGAGGGCCGGATAGTCGGCGCCGGTTCGCCCGGCGCCATCAGCAGCAGCTACATCGTCACGCTCAAGTCGGGGTCGGGAGGCATGGCGGCCGGCTCGGACGCCGGCAAGGACCTCGCCCGCAAGTACGGCGCGTCGATACGTCATACGTACGGCGCGGCCCTCAACGGCTACGCGGTGCGGCTCCCCGCCGCGCAGGCCAGACGCCTGGCGGCCGACCCCGGCGTCGCCTCCGTCGTCCAGGACACCGAGGTCTCGCTCGCCGGGACGCAGGAGAATCCGCCGTCCTGGGGCCTCGACCGCATCGATCAGGCCAACCTCCCGCTCGACGCGTCCTACACGTGGCCGGGCGGCGGCGGATCCGGCGTGACGGCGTACGTCATCGACACCGGCATACGGACCGCGCACCAGGACTTCGGCGGCCGCGCCTCCAGCGGCTGGGACTTCGTGGACGACGACGCGGTCGCGAACGACGGGAACGGTCACGGCACGCATGTGGCCGGGACGATCGCCGGCGGCTCGTACGGCGTCGCGAAGAAGGCCCGCGTGGTCGGCGTACGGGTGCTCGACAGCGACGGTTCGGGATCAACCGCCCAGGTGATCGCGGGCATCGACTGGGTCGCGTCGCATGCGCGCAAACCCGCCGTGGCCAACATGAGTCTGGGCGGGCTGTTCAACTCCCAGCTCGACGCGGCCGTCCGCAACGCGATCGCCGCCGGGGTGACGTTCACCGTCGCCGCGGGCAACGACAACCTCCCTGCCGACCTGTTCTCCCCGGCCCGGGTGAGCGAGGCGATCACCGTCGGTGCGACGGACCGGACGGACAGGAAGGCCTCCTTCTCCAACTGGGGAGGAACGGTGGACCTGTTCGCGCCGGGGGTCGACATCACGTCGGCCTGGAACACCTCGAACTCCGGCTCGGAGAAGATCTCCGGCACATCCATGGCCGCACCCCACGCCGCGGGTGCCGCGGCGGTGTATCTGGGCGACCACCCGTCCGCGAGCCCGGCGGGCGTGGCCAAGGCGCTGGTGGACCGGGCCGCGCCGGGCAAGGTCGGCGGTGCGGGACTCGGCTCGCCGAACCGCCTCCTGCAAGTGAAGAACTGACCCACCGGCACCGGCCCACCGGTGCCGGTGACCGAACGGCCCCGCGGCATCCGCCGCGGGGCCGTTGCGCGTTTTTGTCCTTACGCGGCAGTAGCCACCACTCGGGCGGGTTGGGGGCGCACTCCCCCGGGGCAGGCTCATCCGGTAACGGAACGAGCACGCACCGCACACACCGCGCAGGACACAGTCGCCCACCTGAGTGAACGCGGACAGGAGCGTCCATGCCCGCAGCCCGTCCCACTTCCACGAAGCCGATAGAAAGTACAAAAGCCAGTAAACAGGCTGAAACAGCGACGCTTCCAGGTGATCCCGTGATCGGACGCATTCCCGTACTCGACATCCACCCGCTCGTCGACTGCGGGCGGCGCCCGGCGAAGGCGGTGGTCGGTGAGAGCTTCCTCGTCTCCGCCACCGTGTTCCGCGAGGGCCACGACGCGGTCGCGGCCAATGTGGTGCTGCGCGATCCGGGCGGGCGCGCCGGGCCGTGGACCCCGATGCGCGAACTGGCGCCCGGCACCGACCGCTGGGGTGCCGAGGTCACGCCCGACGCCGAGGGCCGCTGGACCTACACGGTCGAGGCGTGGGGCGACCCGGTCGCCACCTGGCGGCACCACGCCGGGATCAAGATCCCGGCGGGGATCGACACCGAGCTGGTCCTGGCTGAGGGCGCGGAACTGCACGAACAGGCCGCCGCCGGAGTCCCCAAGAGCGAGGGCCGCGAGTGCGTCCTGCAGGCGGCCGACGCGCTGCGCGACGAACTCCGGCCCCCCGCCGCCCGGCTGGCCGCGGCCCTCACCCCGGAGGTCACCGCGACGCTCGCGCGCCACCCGCTGCGCGAGCTCGTCAGCTCCTCCCGCCCCCTCCCCCTCCAGGTCGAACGCCGCCGCGCGCTCTACGGGTCGTGGTACGAGTTCTTCCCCCGCTCGGAGGGGGCGCTCGTCAAGGACGGCCGCCCGCCGGTCAGCGGCACGTTCCGCACCGCCGGCGAACGGCTGCCCGCCATCGCCGCGATGGGCTTCGACGTCCTCTACCTCCCGCCGATCCACCCGATCGGCACCGCCCACCGCAAGGGCCCGGACAACTCCCTGTCCGCCGGCCCCTACGACGTGGGCTCGCCCTGGGCGATCGGCTCCCCCGACGGCGGACACGACGCGATCCACCCAGCCCTCGGCACGATCGAGGACTTCGACCGCTTCGTGGAGAAGGCCCGCGACCTCCGGATGGAGATCGCGCTCGACTTCGCGCTGCAGTGCTCGCCGGACCACCCGTGGGTGGAGAAGCACCCCGAGTGGTTCCACCACCGCGCCGACGGCACCATCGCGTACGCCGAGAACCCGCCCAAGAAGTACCAGGACATCTACCCGATCGCGTTCGACGCCGATCTGCGCGGCCTCGTGCGGGAGACGCTGCGGGTGCTGCGCTTCTGGATGGACCACGGGGTGCGGATCTTCCGCGTCGACAACCCGCACACCAAGCCCGTCGCCTTCTGGGAGAAGGTCATCGGAGACGTGGGCCGGACCGATCCCGACGTCATCTTCCTGGCCGAGGCGTTCACACGGCCCGCGATGATGCACACGCTCGCCGCGATCGGCTTCCAGCAGTCGTACACCTACTTCACCTGGCGCAACGGCAAGCAGGAGCTGACCGACTACCTCACCGAGCTGTCGGGGGAAGCCGCCTCGTACATGCGGCCGAACTTCTTCGTGAACACCCCCGACATCCTGCACGCCTACCTCCAGGACGGCGGCCGCCCCGCCTTCGAGGTCCGCGCCGTCCTCGCCGCCACCCTCTCCCCCACCTGGGGCGTCTACGCCGGCTACGAGCTGTGCGAGAACACCCCGGCGCGCAGCGGAAGCGAGGAGTACCTCAGCTCCGAGAAGTACGAGCTGCGCCCGCGTGACTGGGAGGCGGCCGAACGCGAGAACCGCACCATCGCGCCGCTCATCACCACGCTCAACCGGATCCGGCGGCGCCATCCGGCCCTGCAGCAACTGCGGAGCCTGCACTTCCACCGGGCCGACAACGACGCGGTGATCGTCTACTCCAAGCGTTCCGGGAGCGATTGCGTCCTCACCGTGGTCAACCTCGACCCCCACCACACCCAGGAGGCGACGGTCTCGTTGGACATGCCGGAACTCGGCCTGGACCGGCACGAGTCCGTCCCGGTGCGCGACGAGCTCACCGGCGAGACCTATCACTGGGGCAGGGACAACTACGTGCGCCTCACGCCGGGCACCGCGCCGGCGCACGTGTGCACCCTGCGACCGTCCTCACCGATCGGAGGGTCACCCACCACATGATCGTCAACGAGCCCGTCCAGGACACCTTCGAAGACACCCCGACCAAGGACCGCGATCCCGACTGGTTCAAGCGCGCGGTGTTCTACGAAGTGCTCGTACGGTCCTTCCAGGACAGCAACGGCGACGGCGTCGGAGACCTCAAGGGCCTGACCGCCAAGATGGACTACCTCCAGTGGCTGGGGGTCGACTGCCTCTGGCTGCCGCCGTTCTTCAAGTCCCCCCTGCGCGACGGCGGCTACGACGTCTCGGACTACACCGCCGTCCTCCCCGAGTTCGGCGACCTCGCGGACTTCGTGGAGTTCGTCGACGCCGCGCACCAGCGCGGGATGCGCGTGATCATCGACTTCGTCATGAACCACACCAGCGACCAGCACGAGTGGTTCCAGCAGTCGCGCACCGACCCCGACGGCCCGTACGGGGACTACTACGTCTGGGCCGACGACGACAAGCAGTACCAGGACGCGCGCATCATCTTCGTCGACACCGAGGCGTCCAACTGGACCTTCGACCCGGTACGCAAGCAGTACTACTGGCACCGCTTCTTCTCCCACCAGCCGGACCTCAACTTCGAGAACCCGGCCGTGCAGGAGGAGATCATCTCCGCGCTGCGCTTCTGGCTCGACCTCGGCATCGACGGCTTCCGGCTGGACGCCGTGCCCTACCTGTTCGCCGAGGAGGGCACCAACTGCGAGAACCTGCCGCGCTCGCACGACCTGCTCAAGCGCGTACGGGCCGAGATCGACGCCAACTACCCCGACACCGTGCTGCTCGCCGAGGCCAACCAGTGGCCCGAGGACGTCGTCGACTACTTCGGGGACTACGCCAAGGGCGGCGACGAGTGCCACATGGCGTTCCACTTCCCCGTCATGCCGCGCATCTTCATGGCGGTGCGGCGCGAGTCGCGCTACCCGGTCTCGGAGATCCTGACCAAGACCCCCGCCATCCCGTCCGGCTGCCAGTGGGGCATCTTCCTTCGCAACCACGACGAGCTGACGCTCGAGATGGTCACGGACGAAGAGCGCGACTACATGTACGCGGAGTACGCCAAGGACCCGCGGATGCGCGCCAACATCGGGATCCGCCGGCGGCTCGCGCCCCTGCTCGACAACGACCGCAACCAGATCGAGCTGTTCACCGCCCTGCTGCTCTCCCTCCCCGGCTCGCCGATCCTCTACTACGGCGACGAGATCGGCATGGGCGACAACATCTGGCTCGGCGACCGGGACGCGGTGCGCACCCCGATGCAGTGGACGCCCGACCGCAACGCGGGCTTCTCCTCCTGCGATCCGGGGCGGCTCTATCTGCCGACCATCATGGACCCGGTCTACGGCTACCAGGTCACCAACGTCGAGGCGTCCATGTCGTCGCCGTCGTCGCTGCTGCACTGGACGCGCCGGATGATCGAGATCCGCAAGCAGAACCCGGCGTTCGGGCTCGGCTCGTACACCGAACTGCCCTCCAGCAACCCGGCGGTGCTCGCCTTCCTGCGCGAGTACAAGGACGACCTCGTCCTCTGCGTGAACAACTTCTCGCGGTTCGCCCAGCCCACCGAGCTGGACCTGCAGACGTTCAACGGGTGCCACCCGGTGGAGCTGATCGGCGGTGTGCGCTTCCCGGCCATCGGCGAGCTGCCGTATCTGCTCACGCTCGCGGGCCACGGCTTCTACTGGTTCCGGCTGCGCCCGCCCGGAACGACCCCCGCGGGGACGGCGAGCGCGGCCGTGGCGGCGGCCGTCGACGAGGTCCTCACCGCCCCCGATCCCGCGCGGCCCGTGGGCACCGGGCGCTGATGTCCCGCGCCATGGCGGGATGGCGCCCCCGCGGTTTCCGCCGTCCCGCCATGGGCACTCTCTTCTTCATGCACCACGCTGCGGAAGCAGCGGCGTACAGCGAGTAGTCCAATCGCTCTACCTGTACGGACGATCCTCTCCCGACACGTCCCGCACCGCCGGACAGCTTTGCCGCAATCCGGGACACTCTGCCCATCTGTGGTGTGCCCGGGGAAAGGACGCGACGCCATGTCGGAAGGCTCGACCCGCGCCAACCCGACCCGCGCGGCCACCCCTGCCCCTGTGTCCCGTGCTCCCTGCACCGGTACGGGATCCGACCGGGGACTGATGCCCTCCCTCGTACCGCTGCTGCGTGAATGGCTGCCCCGTCAGCGGTGGTTCGCGGGCAAGGGCACGCCGATCACCGGCTTCACCCTGGTCTCGGCCACCGAGTTGCTGCCCTGCGGGGCGGGCGGTGCGTCGCCGGGCCTGCTCCACCTCCTCGTCACCGCGCAGCAGCCGGCGCCGTCGCCGACGCAGACCGGTGGCGGGGACTGCTACCAGCTGCTGCTCGGCATCCGGTCGGTGCTGCCGCCGCAGCTCGCCCACACCCTGATCGGGCGGCCCACGGGCGGCCCGCTGCACGGCCGTACGGTCTACGAGGCGCTCTACGACCCGCGGCTCGCCGGGCTGCTGCTGGAGCGGCTGCGGGTGCCGGGGCCGCTCGGCGCGCTGCGCTTCACCCGTGCTCCCTCCACGGCCATCCCGTCCGGGCTGATCCCGCGGCCTGTCACCGCCGAGCAGTCCAACTCCTCGGTGGTGTACGGCGATGCGTACATCCTGAAGGTCTTCCGCAGGGTCGCCGCGGGCACCAACCCGGACCTCGAACTCCCGCTGGCGCTCGCCCGCGCGGGATGCGAACGGGTGCCGCACCCCACCGCGTGGTTCGAGAGCCCGTCGGGCGAACCGATGACGCTCGGCATCCTCCAGCCGTATCTGCGCGGTTCCGCCGACGGCTGGCAGCTCGCCCTGAACTCCCTGGCCGTCGGCGCCGACTTCACCGGCTCGGCGCGCGCGCTCGGCCGGGCCACCGCGGAGGTGCACACCGCGCTGGCGGACGTGCTGCCCACCACGGTCCTGCGCCGGCGGCAGATCGAGCTGCTGGCCGCGGGCATGACGGCGCGTCTGGAGGCGGCGGCCGCCTCCGTCCCCGCACTGCGCCCGTACCGCGACCCGCTCCGCGCCGCCTTCGACGACCTGGCCGAACTGGGCAGGAGCGGCCGCACCTGGCCGGCCCAGCGGATACACGGTGATCTGCATCTGGGCCAGACGCTGCGCGGCGCGCGCGACGGCCGCTGGGCCCTGATCGACTTCGAGGGCGAACCCGCCCGGCCCATCGCCGAGCGCCGCCGCGTCCAGCCCGTGGCCCGCGACATCGCGGGGATGCTGCGGTCCTTCGACTACGCGGCCCGCGCCTGCCGCCCCGGGCCCGACTCGTCCGCCTGGGCGCTGGAGTGGGCGAAGCGCAACCGGGTGGCGTACTGCGACGGTTACGCGGAGGCGGCCGGCACCGACCCGCGCCGGGAACCGGAGCTGATGCGCGCCTACGAGACGGACAAGGCGGTCTACGAAGTGCTGTACGAGGCCCGGCACCGGCCGGACTGGCTGCCGGTGCCGATGGCCGCCATCGAGCGGCTGGCCCGCCCCCAGCACGCGTCGGGTGCGCCGGCTCCCTCCAAGGGCCGTGCCCCGAAGGCGCGTCCGGCCTCCGAGGGCAGACCGGGGCCGGGGGGAGGGTCCGCGGCACCGGGCGCCGGAAGCACCGAGCCCGGCCGGTCCGACACCGGCGCACGGACCGCGCCGGACGCCTCGCCCCGACCGCCGTCCGCATGACCCGTTGGCGCCCGCGCACCCTGCCGTACCGGCGCCTCCGGGCGATCTCCGCATGACCCGCCGGCTCCGGGTTGCCCGTTCCCTGGCGGGGCGGGTGGCCCGGGGCCGGTGCAGCCCGCTCCGGATCCCGTTCCCCGGGACGCCGGCCCGCCACCGTACGGCGGACACCCGACGCCCGCCCGTCCGAGGAGGACTCACCCCGTGACCCGCCGTCCCTCGCCCGAGAACCGCTCGTCCGACGCAACTCCCGTGCCCCCGGTGAGGGAAACCCGATCGGCCCCGGCGGGGGTGACGCCGGCGCCGCCCGGTGAACCGTCGACGTCCGGAGAGGCGGCTGACCCGGCGCCCGTGCGTCCCGCGGCCCCTGACGCCACGTCACCTGCGTCCGCGGGACCCGCCGCCGGCCGGGCGCGGGGGCGGGGCACCGTACGCCCCGGCTCCGCCCGCCCGGGGGTCCGGCCGGCGCCGCCGCTGGATCCCGGGGAGCGGGCGCGGCTGCTCGCGGGCGAGCATCACGATCCGCATGCGCTGCTCGGCGCGCACCCCTCCCCGGGTGGCGTCGTCTTCCGCGCGCTGCGCCCGTTCGCCCGCTCCGTCACCGTCGTCGCCGGCGGGCTGCGCGCGGAGTTGATGGACGAGGAGAGCGGGGTCTTCGCGGGGGTGCTGCCGCTCAGCGAGATCCCGGACTACCGGCTCGAGGTGGTGTACGACGAGGTCACGCTCACGGTCGACGACCCGTACCACTTCCTGCCGTCCGTCGGCGATCTCGACCTGTACCTCATCGCCGAGGGCCGGCACGAGGAGCTGTGGCGGGCGCTCGGCGCGCATCCGATGACCCATCAGGGCGTCGAGGGAACCCGGTTCACGGTGTGGGCGCCGAACGCCCGCGGCGTACGCGTCGCCGGGGACTTCAACTTCTGGGACGGCACGGGCTTCCCGATGCGCTCGCTGGGGGCGTGCGGCATCTGGGAGCTGTTCCTGCCGGGTGTCGGCGAGGGCACGCTCTACAAGTTCGACGTCGCCGCCGTCGACGGCTCCCACTCCCTGCGCGCCGACCCGATGGCCCGGCGCACCCAGTGCCCGCCCGAGACCGCCTCGGTCGTCGCCACGTCCCGTCATGAGTGGGGCGACGAGGAGTGGATGGCCCACCGCGCCGACCGCCGTGTGCACGAGGCGCCGTTCTCGGTCTACGAGGTGCACCTGGCGTCCTGGCGGCCCGGGCTGACGTACCGGCAGCTCGCCGAGCAACTTCCCGCCTATCTCAACGACTTGGGGTTCACCCATGTCGAGCTGATGCCGGTGGCCGAGCACCCCTTCGGCGGGTCGTGGGGCTACCAGGTCACCTCGTACTACGCCCCGACCGCCCGCCTCGGCACGCCCGACGACTTCAAGTTCCTGGTGGACGCGCTGCACCGGGCCGGGATCGGCGTCATCGTCGACTGGGTGCCCGCGCACTTCCCGAAGGACGACTGGGCGCTGGCCCGGTTCGACGGGACGCCGCTGTACGAACCGGCCGACCCCCTGCGGGCCGAGCATCCCGACTGGGGCACGCTCGAGTTCGACTACGGCCGCCGCGAGGTGCGCAACTTCCTGGTCGCCAACGCCGTGTACTGGTGCCAGGAGTTCCACATCGACGGCCTGCGGGTCGACGCCGTCGCCTCGATGCTCTACCTCGACTACTCGCGCGAGGGCGGACAGTGGTCCCCCAACGAGCACGGCGGCCGGGAGAACCTCGACGCCGTCCGGTTCCTCCAGGAGATGAACGCGACCGTCTACCGCCGCTGCCCCGGCGTCGTCACCATCGCCGAGGAGTCCACGGCCTGGGACGGCGTCACCCGCGCCACCCACCACGCCGGGCCCGGCGGAGTCGGCGGCCTGGGCTTCGGCCTGAAGTGGAACATGGGGTGGATGCACGACTCCCTCGGCTACATGGCGAAGGAGCCGGTCCACCGCAAGCACCACCACGACGAGATGACGTTCTCGATGGTGTACGCGTACAGCGAGAACTACGTCCTGCCCATCTCGCACGACGAGGTGGTGCACGGCAAGCAGGCGCTGGTGACGAAGATGCCCGGCGACTGGTGGCAGAGGCGCGCCGACCACCGGGCGTACCTGGGCTTCATGTGGGCGCACCCGGGCAAGCAACTCCTCTTCATGGGGCAGGAGTTCGCGCAGGGCGCGGAGTGGTCGGAGGCGCACGGGCCGGAGTGGTGGCTGCTGGACGACACCTACCACTCGGCCGGCGACCACCGCGGCGTCCGCGATCTGGTGCGGGACCTGAACCGGACCTACCGGGACCAGCCCGCCCTGTGGGAGCGCGACACCGAACCCTCGGGCTTCAGCTGGGTCGAGGGCGGGGCCGCGGACGACAACGTCTTCGCCTTCACCCGGCACGACGCGTTCGGCAACCCGGTGCTGTGCGTCAGCAACTTCTCCCCGGTGGTCCGGCACGACTACCGCCTCGGCGTTCCGGGACCGCACCAGGGCTGGCTGGAGATCCTCAACACCGACGCGGCGCGCTACGGCGGCGGGGACGTCACCAACCCCGATCTGCTCAAGTCCGAGCCGGTGCCGTGGCAGGGGCGCCGCAACAGCATCACACCCGTGCTGCCGCCGCTGGCGACGGTCTGGCTGCGGCCGGCCTGACGGCCCGCGCACAGCGGTCGAGGGGTTCGCGGACGGTGCCGTCCGCGAACCACCCCTCGACCGCTTCCGGGGCGGTCGGATCAGACCGCCGCTTCCAGCGCCTTCGGCAGCTCCTCCGCGTGCACGATGCCCAGGACCTGCGTGGCGCGGGTCAGGGCGACGTACAGATCACTGGTCGTGAAGCGGGACGGTTCGACCACGATCACCGTGTCGAACTCCAGCCCCTTCGCCTGCCGGGGAGCGAGGAGCACCACGGGCCGGGTCAGGTCGGGCTCGTCCCCGGCCGTCACCTCCGGCAGATGCGCGGCCAGTTCGGCGTGCAGCTCCTGCGGGGCGATCACGGCGGTCCGTCCCTCGTCACCCGCGGCTTCCGCGACCTGCTCGGCGACGGTACGGCCGAGGCCCGCGGGCTCGGTCGCGCGCGACCAGGGGCGCGTACCGGTGGAGCGCACCGAGCTGGGCGGCGCGAAGTCCGGGTGCTCGGCGCGCAGCACGGCCGCCGCGACGTCCATGACCTCCGACGGTGTGCGGTAGTTGACCGCCAGCCGGGTGTGCTCCCAGCGGTCGTCCACGTACGGCCCGAGGATCCGGCTCCACGATCCGGCGCCCGCCTCCTCCGCGGTCTGCGCCGGGTCGCCGACGAGTGTCATCGAGCGGGTGGGGCAGCGCCTCATCAGCAACCGCCACGCCATCGGGGAGAGTTCCTGCGCCTCGTCGACGATGATGTGGCCGAACGCCCAGGTCCGGTCGGCCGCGGCCCGCTCGGCCGCGCTGCGGTGGTCGGCCTCCTCCTGGCGCTCGGCCATGCGCTCGGCGTCGATGAGGTCGTGCGCGCCGAGGACCTCGGAGTCCTCGTCCTCCCGGTCCTCGAACTCGTACGTCCGGGAGGCGTACGCGACGTCCAGCACGCCCTGGGCGTAGGCGATCTGCTCCCTGCGCTCCTGCTCGGCCGCGGCGCGGGCGGCCCGGTCGTCCTGGCCGAGGAGTTCGGCGGCCTCGTCCAGGAGCGGGACGTCGGCCGGGGTCCAGCGGCCGCGGCGACGGCGGATGGCGTCGGCGTCCTCGGCGGGCAGGTGGGTGGGGTCCGCGAGGAAGTCGGCGACCAGGCTCTGCGGGGTGAGGAGCGGCCAGAGCTGGTCGACGGCGGCGTGGAAGTCCGGGTTGGCGTCCAGCTCCTCCCGCAACTGCGCGATGTCGCTGGGGTCGAGGAGGTTGGCGCCGTCGTAGGGGTCGGTGCCGATGCGCTCGGCGAGCATGTCGGTCAACTCGTTCAGCAGGAAGCCCTCGAAGTGCTCGCGGGCCAGGTTGTGCGGAAGCTTCGTGGCGCGGGCGCGGTCGCGGCAGACCCGGACGAGGTCGGCGTCCAGCAGCAGCGCCTCGCGGTCCTGGATGACGGCGACGACGGGGTCGGGCAGCGCCTGGCGGTCGGCGAGGACGGCCGCGAGGACGTCGGCCATCTCCGCGCGGCCCTTGACGGCGGCGGCGTGCGGGGTGTCCGTGCCCGTGGCGTGGACGCCGGGGTACAGCTCGCCGAGCGTTGACAGCAGGACCCCGGTCTCGCCGAGGGAGGGCAGCACCTCGCCGATGTAGCCGAGGAAGGCGGGGTTCGGCCCGACGATCAGGACGGCCCGCCGGGCGAGCAGTTCCCGGTGTTCGTAGAGGAGGAAGGCGGCGCGGTGCAGTGCCACCGCGGTCTTGCCGGTGCCGGGGCCGCCCTCGACGACGAGGACGCCGCGGTGCGGGGCGCGGATGATGCGGTCCTGCTCGGCCTGGATGGTCTGCACGATGTCGCTCATGCGGCCGGTGCGTGCGGAGTTCAGCGCGGCGAGGAGGACGGTGTCGCCGGAGGGGTCCTCGTACCCGGTGCGGGTGGTGTCGGTGAGGTCGAGGATCTCGTCGTGCAGGGCGGTGACGGTACGGCCCTGGGTGGTGATGTGTCTGCGCCGGCGCAGGCCCATCGGCGTATGGCCGGTGGCGAGGTAGAAGGGGCGCGCGACCGGGGCGCGCCAGTCGATCAGGATCGGGGTGCGATCGGTGTCGTCCTCGCGGATCCCGATCCGGCCGATGTGGTACGAGGCGCCTTCCGCGGCACCTTCGTTTTCCTGAGCGGCGCCGCTTTCCCGCTCACCGGACCCGGTGCCGACGCCGGATGCCGGTACGTCGGGAGCCGCGGTGAGATCGATACGCCCGAAGCAGAGAGAACCGTCGACCGCATTCAGGGCGGCGAGCAGCCCGGACCGTTCGGCGACCACGACGTCCCGTTCGACGAGCGCCTGCTGCCCGTTGCCCACGGGCGTCATCGCCTCGGCGACCGACGCCTCGGCCTCTTTGCGCAGGGCGTCGACCCGTTCGTAGATGTGGTCGATGAATTTCTGCTCGTCCTGCAATTCCTCGTCCGGTGATTCTGCGTTTGACAATTCCACTCCCACCCGGATATGCTGTGCTCAGCATTTTTACGCGACCCGCTTCATGAAGTCGCGAAAGATTCAATATACGCAAAGAAATCCCCCGGCTGTCAATTCGCCGGGGGATTTCTTTTGGGCGGATGCGGCCGCTTTACACCGGGGCCTTCTCCTTGACGCCGCCCTCGGGCTGTCCCGGCACGCCGGCCGGTACGTCCCGGTCGCCGCCGCCGGAGTGCCCGTCGTCGACGAGCGTGCGCTCGTCGAACGGGACCCGCCCCGCGAGCACCTCGTTCACCCGGTCCTTGTCGATCTCCTTGGTCCAGGTGCCGACGAGGACGGTGGCCACCGCGTTGCCCGCGAAGTTCGTCAGCGCCCGGGCCTCACTCATGAAGCGGTCGATGCCCACGATCAGGCCGACGCCGTCGAGGAGTTCGGGACGGTGCGACTGCAGACCTCCGGCGAGCGTGGCCAGGCCCGCGCCGGTGACACCCGCGGCACCCTTGGAGGCGATGATCATGAAGACCAGCAGCGAGATCTGCTGCCCGAGCGACAGCGGGTCCCCCATCGCCTCGGCGACGAAGAGCGAGGCCATGGTGAGGTAGATCGCGGTGCCGTCGAGGTTGAAGGAGTAGCCGGTGGGCACCGTGATGCCGACCACCGGCTTGCTGACACCCAGGTGCTCCATCTTCGCGATGAGCCGGGGCAGTGCCGACTCGGACGAGGAGGTGGACAGGATCAGCAGGAACTCTCGGGCCAGGTACTTCAGCAGCGTCAGGATGTTGATCCCGGCGACCACACGCAGCAGCAGGCCCAGCACCACGAAGACGAACAGCAGACAGGTGACGTAGAACCCGATCATGATGACGGCCAGCGACTTGAGGGCGTCGAGACCGGTCTCGCCGACCACGGCCGCGATGGCGCCGAACGCGCCCACCGGGGCGGCCCACATGATCATCGCCAGCACGCGGAAGACCAGCCGCTGGATGTGGCCGATGCCGCGGATGACCGGCTCACCCGCGGACCCCATGGCCTGCAGGGCGAAGCCGACGAGCAGGGCGATCAGCAGGGTCTGCAGCACCTCGCCGCTGGTGAAGGCGGAGACGAGCGTCGTCGGGATGATGCCGAGCAGGAAGTCCGGGGTGGAGGTGGCCGCGCCCTCGGCCTCCGCCTCGCCCGCGCTGCGCGCCGCCTCGGTCAGCTCCAGTCCAGAGCCGGGCTCGAGGATGTTGCCGACCACCAGGCCGATACCGAGCGCCACGGTGGACATCACCAGGAAGTAGCCGAGCGCGAGCCCGCCCACCGCACCGACCTTGGCGGCTTTGCGTACCGACCCGACGCCCAGCACGATCGTGCAGAAGATGATGGGCGAGATCATCATCTTGATCAGGTTCACGAAGCCGGTGCCCAGCGGCTTCAGCTCGACCGCCACCCCGGGCGCGGCGAAGCCGACCACGATGCCGAGGAGCACGGCTCCGATGACGGCGAGGTAGAGGTAGTGGGTCCGGTCCCGCTTCTTGCTCTGGCCGGTCTTCACCGGCGGCTGGTGCGGCGGGGTTTGCGCTGGCACGGGTTTCTCCTTGTTCTGGCGCAGTACGTGCGGCTCACGTCCTGGAGGTCCAGCCGAATATCCTCCAGGCTGTGACTTGCGTCACCCTTGCGTTCATTTCGTTCACGACCGGATCTCCGCACCACGCCGGAGGCCAGGCAGACTGGCTGCCATGCGCATCCCCCGTCCCCGCAGCCTGGCGGGCCAGCTCTTCGCGATGCAGGTCGTGCTGGTCGCCGCCGTGGTGGCCGGGTGCGCGGTCTTCGCGTACCTCACGGCCCGCCGGCAGGCCGAGGACGCGGCCGAGCGGCAGACGACCGCGGCGGCCCGCGCCATCGCCGACTCCCCCTCCGTCCGGACCGCGATCCACGGCGACGACCCGTCGGCGGTGCTCCAGCCGTACGCCGAGAAGGTCCGCAAGGAGGCGGGGGTGGCGTTCGTCACCATCATGGATCCGCGGGGCACCCGCTGGACGCACCCCGACCCCGAGCGGATCGGCGAGACGTTCCTCGGCCACCGGGCGGAGGCCCTGCGCGGCGGCACCTTCACCGAGACCTACACCGGCACGCTCGGCCCCTCCGTCCGCGTGGTCACGCCGATACGGGACGGCGCGAACGGGGACGGCCCGATCATCGGGCTGGTGAGCGCGGGCATCACCGTCGAGCGGATCAGCGCGCAGGTGGAGCGGCAGCTCGCCGGCCTGCTGCCGGTCGCGGCCGGAGCGGTGATATTGGGGGGTATCGGGACGTATGTGGTGAATGCCCGGCTGCGCCGTCATACGCATGGGATGAACGCGACCGAGCTGAGCCGGATGCACGACTACCACCAGGCCGCGCTGCACGCGGTCCGCGAAGGGCTGCTGATGCTGGACGGCCAGCGGCGGATCGCCCTGATCAACGACGCCGGGCGGGAACTGCTCGGCGTCGGGGCGGACGTCGTGGGCGCGAACGTCGCCGAGCTGGGCCTGCCGGCCCCGCTGACCGGCGCACTGCTGGCCACCGAGGAGCGGGTGGACGAGGTCCACATGACCACGGACCGGATCGTGGTGGTCAACACCTCGCCCGTCTCCAGCGGGGAGAAGCGCGGCACGGTGGTGACCCTGCGCGACCACACCGAGCTGCAGGCGCTCTCCGGAGAGCTGGACTCGGTGCGCGGGATCACCGAAGCCCTGCGCTCCCAGGCGCACGAGGCGGCGAACCGGCTGCACACCGTCGTCTCGCTCATCGAGCTGGGACGGGCGGACGAGGCCGTGGAGTTCGCGACCGCCGAACTCGAACTCGCCCAGGCCCTCACCGACACCGTGGTGGGAGCCGTGGCCGAGCCGGTGCTCGCCGCGCTGCTGCTCGGCAAGGCGGCACAGGCGAACGAGCGCGGGGTGGAGCTCGAACTCACCCCGGACAGCAGCATCCACGACGGCGTGCTCCCCGACACGGTGCCGGCCCGCGACCTCGTCACGGTCCTCGGCAATCTCCTCGACAACGCCGTGGACGCGGCCACCGAGGGCCGGGCGGGGCGCCGCGCCAAGGTGACCGTCACAGCCCGCGCCGAGAACGGCGAACTGCTCGTCAGGGTCGCGGACACCGGGCCCGGCGTGGACGCCTGCGAGGTGGACGAGATCTTCCGCCGCGGCTGGAGCACCAAGGCCCCCTCGGGGAAGGCCGGGCTGGGACCCGGCCGCGGCCTCGGCCTCGCCCTCGTCCGCCAGGCCGTGCGCCGCAACGGCGGCACCATCGCGCTGAGCCGGTCGCCCGACGGCGGCGCCGAGTTCACCGTCCGGCTCCCGCTGCCCGCGCGGGTGCACGCATGACCGGCCGCCCGGCGATCCGCGTCCTGGTCGTCGAGGACGACCCGGTCGCCGCCGACGCGCACGCCCTCTACGTCGAGCGGGTGCCCGGCTTCGCCGTCGCCGGGACCGTGCACTCCGGCGCCGGGGCGCAGCGCCATCTGGAGCGCGCACCCGCGGATCTGCTGCTGCTCGACCTCTACCTGCCGGACGGCCACGGCCTGCAGCTCGTACGGTCGTTGCGCGCGGCGGGGCAGACCGCCGACGTCATCGCGGTGACCTCGGCGCGCGATCTGGCGGTCGTCCGGGAGGGCGTCTCGCTCGGGGTCGTGCAGTACGTGCTGAAGCCGTTCACCTTCGCCACTCTGCGCGACCGGCTCGTCCGCTACGCCGAGTTCCGCGCGACCGCGGGCGAGGCCAGCGGCCAGGACGAGGTGGACCGCGCGCTCGCCGCGCTGCGCGCGCCCCAGCCGGCCGCGCTGCCGAAGGGGTTGAGCGGCCCCACGCTGGAGGCGGTGACGCGCGTGCTGCGCGCCTCGGGGGCGGAGGGCGTCACCGCCAGCGCGGCGGGCGAGGCGGTGGGCATCTCCCGGATCACCGCCCGGCGCTATCTGGAGCATCTGGTGGACGCGGCCCGCGCCGAACGCAGCCCGCAGTACGGACAGGTGGGGCGGCCCGAACTCTGTTACCGCTGGCTCAGCCACCGCTGACGGCTCGTCAGGCGAACTCCGGTTCGCGCACCGGTTACGACCCGGCCCGGACTCCCGTTCCAGGATGGCGAATAACAACGTTGTCACGGATCTGACGAGGGGATATCCGGGGGCATTGACCGCCCGTTCAGCCGCTCGTACGGTCACCCAGCAGCCCGCCAGGTGCTCTCAGGAGGTCGTGCCGTGCGCTCCACCGCTCCGCTGATCACCCTCTCCGCCGTCCTCGCCGCCTCCGCCCTCACCGCCTGCGGTGGTGGTTCGGGCAGCGACCCCGACACCGTGAAGATCGCGTACAACCGCAGCACCGACAACAAGATCCGGTTCAAGGACGACCTGCTGGCCAAGGTCAAGAAGCAGTTCGAGAAGGCGAACCCCGGCAAGACGGTCGAACTCGTGCCCATCCAGGCGCCGGACAACGACTACGCCACCAAGGTCCAGCAGATGATGCGCTCTCCCAAGACCGCGCCGGACCTGGTCTACGAGGACACCTTCCGCATCAACTCCGACATCAAGGCGGGCTATCTCCGGCCGCTGGACGACTACTTGAAGACCTGGTCCACCTGGGACAGATTCGTCGACACGGCGAAGACCGCGGCCAAGGCCGAGGACGGCAAGACGTACGGCGTCCCGGACGGCACCGACACCCGCGGGCTCTGGTTCAACAAGGACATCTTCGCCAAGGCAGGACTTCCCGAGGACTGGCGGCCGAAGAACTGGGACGAGATCCTCGACGCCGCCCGCACCATCAAGAAGAAGGTCCCCGGTGTCGTCCCGCTGAACGTCTACACCGGCAAGGCACCCGGTGAAGTCGCCGCCATGCAGGGCTTCGAGATGCTGCTCTACGGCACCGGCGAGGACCCGCTCTACGACCCGAAGGCGAAGAAGTGGGTCGCCGGCAGCCAGGGTTTCGAGGACTCTCTGGAGTTCGTCCGCACCGTCTACGGCGAGAAGCTCGGCCCCGACCCGTCCGACGCGCTCGACCCCAACATCAACACCCATGTGGCCACCGAGCTGCTGCCCGAGGGCAAGCTCGCCATCAACCTCGACGGCTCCTGGATCGGCCAGCAGTGGCTGAAGTCCGGCGGCAAGCCGTGGCCCGAGTGGCCCGACGTCCTCCGCCAGGCGCCGATGCCGACGCAGAAGGGCCAGGCGCCCGGCAAGGTGAGCATGTCCGGCGGCTGGACCTGGGCCATCCCCGCGAAGGCCAACAACCCCGATCTCGCCTGGAAGTTCGTCGAGCAGCTCCAGACGAAGGAGAACGCGGTCGAGTGGGACGTGGTCAACGCCCAGATCGCGGTCCGCGAGGACGTCGCGGCCGACCCGGAGTACAAGAAGTCGATGCCGGGAATCGAGTTCTTCACCTCGCTGGTGGAGCACACCCATTACCGGCCGGCGCTCCCCGTCTATCCGCAGGTCTCCAGCGCGATCGGCGAGGCCATGGAGTCCGTGACCACCGGTGACGCATCCGCCGCCGAGGCGGCGCGGTCCTACGACGACCAGGTGGCGTCGATCGCCGACGGCGCCGTCGTGAACAAGGGCTGATGAGCACCGCGACCGCGCCGCCCGCCGAGGCGGCGCCTCCCGGAGCGGCGGCGGGCCGCCCGCGCCCGCGTGCCCGCCGCCCGCTGCGGCTGCTGCCGCTGGCTCCCGCCACCCTTCTGCTGCTGCTCTTCCTCGGCGGGCCCATCGGCTACTGCGTCTGGATCGCCTTCACCGACATGCAGCTGACGGGCTCGTCGTCCGCGGACTTCGTCGCTCTCGACAACTTCCGCCGGGCCTTCGCCGACGACGACTTCCGCAACGCCGTCGTCCTGACCCTCGTCTTCACCTTCATCTCCTCGATCCTGGGCCAGAACACCCTGGGGCTGGCGCTCGCCGGGCTGCTCCGGCGCGCGTCGAAACCGGTACGCACCCTCACCGGCGCGATCGTCATCACCGCCTGGGTACTGCCCGAGATCGTGGCGGGCTTTCTGCTCTACGCGTTCTTCCGCCGCGAGGGGACGCTCAACGCGCTCCTCGACCAGCTCCATCTCCCCTCCCAGAACTGGCTGTTCACCCTCCCCATCCTCGCGGTCTCCTTCGCCAACGTCTGGCGCGGCACCGCCTTCTCGATGCTCGTCTACTCGGCCGCCCTCTCGGAGATCCCGAAGGAGATCACCGAGGCGGCGGAGGTCGACGGGGCGCGCGGGCACCGGCGGCTGTGGCACATCACCCTGCCGATGATCCGCCGCTCCATCGGCACCAACCTCATGCTCAACACCCTCCAGACCCTCTCGGTCTTCGGCCTCATCTGGGCCATGACGCGCGGCGGACCGGGCAACCGCAGCCAGACCCTGCCGGTGTTCATGTACGACCAGGCGTTCCTGAAGAGCCTGATCGGCTACGGCACGGCGGTGGCGCTGCTCCTCCTGCTGGTGGGTGCGCTGTTCTCGGTCGTCTATCTGCGCCTGCTGCGGACGGAGGTCTGACCGGTGACCTCACCCCGGCCCCGTAAGGCCGCGCTCTCCCGCCGCACCCGCCGCCGTCTGGCCGCCGACGCCGCGCTCCTCGTCCTCGCGTTCGCCTTCGCCGTACCGCTGGCGTGGCTGCTGCTCGCCTCGGTGGACGCCGACGCGACCTTGCGCGTACGGCCGCCCGGGACGCCCACGCTCGACAACTTCTCCGCGGTGATGACGGACGACATCACCTTCACACCGATGCTCAACAGCCTGCTGCTGTGCGGCGGTGCGACCGCGCTGACGGTCGTGTGCGCGGCACTCGCCGCCTACCCGCTGTCCCGCTTCCGGTCGCGACTGAACCGGCCGTATCTGCTGACGGTGCTGTTCACGACCTGTCTGCCGATCACCGCGGTGATGGTCCCGGTCTACGGTCTGTTCGTCCAGGTCGACCTGATCGACACCATGCACGGCACCGCGTTGTTCCTCGCCACGTCCCAACTGCCGTTCGCCATCTGGCTGATGAAGAACTTCATGGACGGGGTCCCGATGGTGCTGGAGGAGGCCGCCTGGACGGACGGCGCCTCGGCCCTGCAGACGCTGCTCCGGGTCGTGCTGCCGCTCATGGGCCCGGGCGTGACCGTGGTGACGATCTACAGCTTCATCATGATGTGGGGAAACTTCTTCGTCCCCTTCATGCTGCTGCTGACGCCCGATCAACTCCCCGCGTCCGTCTCGATCTTCACGTTCTTCGGCAACTACGGATCCATCGTCTACGGCCAGCTCGCGGCCTTCTCCATCCTCTACTCCACCCCGGTGGTGCTGCTGTACGTGCTGATCTCGGGGCGGCTGGGCGGCGGCTTCACGCTCGGCGGCGCGGTCAAGGGCTGACGTACCGCGTCGTCGGAGCGGCGGCGGCGCGAGAGCCTTCCCGGGGGCGGGTCCGGTCAGGTCGCCGTGCCCGGGGAGGCGGTGCTCGATCCCGCCGGAGTGAGTTCGGCGCGGACGACCACGGCGTAGCCGCCGTTGCCGAGCAGCGCCTTGCCCTCCAGGTCACCGGCCGTCGTGTGCAGGGTGAGGATCGCACCGCTCTCGGGGTCGAAGTCCACGTCGGTGAGCGAGCCGAGTTCGTCGCCGCGGTCGGTGAGGACCCGCTTCTGCGGCAGGTCGTTGTGCTTGTCCGCGAGCTCCTTGAGGTCGCCTTCGGCGGCCTCCAGCACGTCCGGATCGTCCACCATCACGGCGTCGGACCCGATCGCGCGGGCGCGCGCCAGGGTGAGGACGGTGCGCTTGGAGTCCTTGGTCTTGTGCAGGCGGAGCGCCACGACGCGGCCCTGGGCCACATCGACGACGCAGGCGTCCACGATCCCGACCGTGGTCGCGTCGGCGACGCTCACCACGCGCCGGTCCTCGGTCTGGCTGAACAGCATCACGCCTCCGTCGCTCGCGGGCGGTCACGGTAGGCCCTGACCCGTTCCTCGAAGGTGGCGAGGTCCTCGGCGACGTACTCGGTCACCGTGGCGGGTACGACCAGGGCTTCGCCGGAGACCGCGATGGTCTCGGCCCGGGGCAGGAACACCGTGCGGGCGCGGCGGCCGAGGGCCTCGGTCGGGGCGATCTCGTAGCCGACGACATCGGCGCCGGCGCCCGGGTCCACGACGACGTCCACGATCCGGCCGATGTCGGTCCCGGCGTCGGTGAGGACGCGGGACTGCAGCACGTCCCCGCCCCGGGCCTCGGACTTCTCCACCACGTCCGTTCGGGTCTCGAGGACGTCCTCGCTCCTGATCATGAGGGCGTCGCGGCCGAGGCCGTGGACCGCCGTCCAGGGGAGGCTCTGCTTCATCGGTCCGGAGAACCACTTGCGGCCGCTGAGGGTGAACCCGACGATCCGCCCGCCGGCGCCGTCGAACACGACGTCCTTGACCTGGCCGACCGCGTCTCCGCCGAGGGTGACCACCGGGCGCTTGGTGATCTCCGTCGCGAGCATCAGGGCGCCGGTCACCTCAGCCCGCCCGTCCGGCCGCGTCCGCGCCGCTTCACGGCGATGACGCCACCACTGCGGCGGCGTGCCTGGATCCCCAGGGTCGACAGCGCCAGGACGCCGACGATCACCGCAATGATGACGATCCACACCCACCAGTCCATCGCGCACCTCTTCACGTCGGTCCACGTCGGTCCGCGTCGGTCGCCGCCGTCCGCGTCGCGCCGGGCCGCGTACCCGCTGCACCGGCCGGTACACCCAGGATCGGTCACGCTCCGCATGCTGTCCACGCGTGTCGTGAGCCCGCCCGCTCACGACACGCGTCAAGATCGACCCGGAAATGGCCGGGCCATCGGCTCGACCGGCGGAAAGCCGACAGAGGACCGCCGCGGCACCGGCATCGGCGGAACGGGCGAAGGAGCGGTGGACATGACTGGGCACGGCGACAAGGAATCCGCGCGCCCGGGCCGGCGCGGCGTTCTCACGGCGGGAATCGGCACCGGTCTCGCGCTGATGACCACGGGCGCGGGCGCCGCGCACGCGGTCCCCGGCTCCGCCCCGGCCGGAAGGCGGACGCCGTCGTCCTCCCTCTCGGGCGAGCAGTACGAGATCTCCCGCGGCGACCAGCACCTCGTCGTCACCGAACTGGGTGCCGGGCTGAGGTCGTACACGGTGAAGGGCCATGAACTGCTCGACACCTTCGCCGCGGATTCCTATCCGACCGGCGCCTCGTACGGTCAGGTGCTCATTCCGTGGCCGAACCGGATCGACCACGGCACCTACACCTTCGACGGCACCGAGCAGATGCTGCCCTGGAGCGAGCCCGCCCAGCAGAACGCCATCCACGGGCTGACCCGGTGGATGAACTGGGAGGCCGTGGAGCGCACCACGTCACGGCTGGTCATGGGGCTCACCCTGCACGCCCAGCCCGGCTATCCGTTCGTGCTGCGCCTGCGGCAGACCTATGAACTGACCGAACGGGGGCTGGTGGTCACCAACACCGCGCGCAACACCGGCGGGAGCCGGGTGCCGTACGGCGTGGGTGCCCACCCGTACTTCACGCTCGGCACCGAGTACATCGACGACATCGTGCTCACGCTTCCGGCCCGGACCTGGTTCCGTACGAACGAGCGCGCCATCCCCCTTCCGCCACCCGTCCCCGTGGCCGGAACCCCCTACGACTTCCTGCGTCCGCGCCGGTTGGGGAGCACCGTTCTCGACACCGGATTCGCCGATCTCGTCCGGGACGCCGACGGATCGGCGGTCGTCCGTATGGCCTCCCCCGCGAGCCCTGTCTCGCTCGAGGTGTGGCAGGACCGGCAGCACCCCTTCCTTCAGGTCTACACGGGCGACACCCTCCCCGATCCCGACGGCCGCCGGCGCGGGCTGGCCGTCGAGCCGTACTCCTGTGCCGCGAACGCGTTCAACAACGGCTACGGGCTCAGGATTCTGGCGCCCGGAGAGGCGTTCCGCGGCCAGTGGGGCGTACGGCCGACGCTCGGCTGACGGCGGGGGACGGTGCCGCGGAGCGCGGGCGCCGGGCCAGGCGAGAGTGTCACCGATTGACATCTCGGTGCGATTGCACAAGTCGTGAGCTTCTGTGGACGAACCGTAGTAGTTACTCGCCAGTAGCCCCTAGCCTTTCGGGCGTGCGTTCGTTCCCCCCACCCGACGCCCACAAACCCCCCTTTGACGCAACTACCGCACGCCGGTTGCGAGAAGGGCTGGGTATGGGCCATGCCCAGGTCGCCTACGGAATCTGGGCCTCCTACGGACTGCAGGTCAGTCCGGCGATGGTGGCTGCCTGGGAGCTCGGCGACGACTCACCGACCGAAGCCGAACTCACCGCGCTGGCCGGAGCCCTCTGGTGCTCGCCCGGCGATCTCCTGGGCTCACCGAGCACCCTGCGGGAGCACCGGCTGGCGCGCGGTTTAGCCGCCTCCGACCTGGCACTGCACATCGGCATGGACCCGGCCGCGTACGAACTGGTCGAGCAGACGGGCCACTGGACAGGAAACGACCGTCAGGCCACGGCGCTCGCCGAGACCCTGGCGCTGCCGCTGCCCGCGTTCATCGAGTTCACCGGGCGCTCGGACGCCCTGACCGATCTGCTGCGCAACGCCGTCACCACGCGCTGGCAGGCCTACGTCAAACCGCTGACGAAGATGCTGCCGCTCCCCAAGCAACGCCTGGGTGACGTCCTGCACCAGCTGCACTCCGACTACCAGGCGCGAATGGTCGGCACGCTCAACTGGGGCGTGGGCGCCACGTCGACCCAGTCGGGAGACGCGGGGAAAGCTTTCCTCGACGAGGTGCTGGAGCTGTTCTGGTCGCTGCTGTACGCACAGGAGCGCGAGAGCCGTTAGGCCGCGGCGGACGCCGACGGCGGACCGGCGTCAGGCTCGCCCGCCGGTCCGGGAGGGCCGGTTCGCCGGCCGCAGCGGCGCGGGACGTCCGGACGGAGTCCGTCTAGAAGACGGACTCCGCCTCTCGCATGCGGAATTCGGGGACCGTCTTCAGCTCGGTGACGGCGTGCGCCAGCGGCACCATCCGGATGTCCGTCCCGCTCAGCGCGGTCATCATGCCGAACTCACCGCGGTGCGCGGCCTCGACTGCGTGCCAGCCGAAGCGGTTGGCCAGCACACGGTCGTACGCCGTCGGCGTCCCGCCGCGCTGGACATGGCCGAGAATGACCGGCCGGGCCTCCGTGCCGAGCCGGCTCTCCAACTCGGTGGCCAGGCGGTTGCCGATCCCGGCGAAGCGCTCGTGGCCGTAACTGTCGATCGCGCCGCGCTCGTACGGCATCGAGCCGTCGGTCGGGTGTGCGCCCTCGGCGACGCAGATCACGGCGAACTTCTTGCCGCGCGCGAAGCGCTCCTCCACCATCGTGCAGAGCGCGTCGACGTCGAACTTCCGCTCCGGCAGGCAGATCCCGTGCGCGCCGCCCGCCATCCCGGACTCCAGCGCGATCCAGCCCGCGTGCCGCCCCATGACCTCGACGACCATGACGCGCTGATGGGACTCGGCGGTCGTCTTCAGCCGGTCGATGGCCTCCGTCGCGACCGTGACAGCGGTGTCGAAGCCGAACGTGCGGTCCGTGGAGGAGATGTCGTTGTCGATCGTCTTGGGCACGCCGACGACCGGCATCCCGGCCTCCGAGAGCATCCGGGCCGCCGTGAGCGTGCCTTCGCCGCCGATCGGGATCAGCACGTCGAGGCCGAGTTCACGGCAGAGTTCCTCGGCGTTGTCGGTGGCCTCGCTCAGCCGGGCGCGCTCCAGCCGCGAGGAGCCCAGGATCGTGCCGCCGCGGGCGAGGATGCCGCCGACGGCCTCGAGGTCGAGCTTGCGGTACCGGCGGTCGAGCAGTCCCTTGAAGCCGTCCTCGAATCCGATGACCTCGTCGCCGTGAGCAGCCATCGCGCGGTGCACGACCGACCGGATGACGGCGTTCAGGCCGGGGCAGTCGCCGCCTGCGGTGAGAACTCCGATACGCATCGGCTTGACTCTCCTGCTCGGTACTCGGTGGCCGGGGGGTCGCGCACGTCGACCCGTTCGATTGTTCCACGACGCCGGGGGCCGCTGTTCCAGGCCGGGCGGACCGCCGGCGCCGACCGCGGTCCGCCCGATTCTCCCGGCCCGTCCGCCCTGCGTACGGCCCCTCCACCCGGCCCCGGGCCCTACTCATCCGTGCAGGTATTGTCAAGAGGGTAGGCCCACTGACGTCGGCTGCATCGAGCCGATCCGGCGTTCGAAGATCGGAGAGCAGGCGTGACGCGCAGCGTGTACGTGACCGGGATCGACCGGGGCGACGGCCGCCAGGTCGTCGAGCTGGGAGTCATGGAGCTCCTGACCCGTCATGTCGACCGGGTGGGGGTCTTCCGCCCCCTCGTCCACGACGGTCCCGACCGGCTCTTCGAGCTGCTGCGGGCCCGCTACCGCCTCAGCCAGCCCGCCGAGAGCGTGTACGGGATGGACTACCACACGGCCGCCCGCCTCCAGGCCGAGCGCGGCACCGACGAGCTCGTCTCCCAACTCGTCGCCCGTTTCCACGAAGTGGCCCGCGGTTACGAATTCGTGCTCGTTCTCGGCACGGACTTCGCGGGCACCAACCTCCCGGCCGAGCTGAATCTCAACGCCCGGCTGGCGAACGAGTTCGGCGCCTCCGTCATCGCGGTCGTCGGCGGCCAGGACCAGGACGCCGTCTCCGTACGCGCCGAGGTCCACAACGCGTACGCCGCCCTCGACTCCCTCGGCTGCGACATCACCGCGATGATCGTGAACCGGGTCGCGCGCGCGGACCACGAGGAGGTCTCCGTACGCCTCACCGACCGGCTGCCGGTCCCCTGCTACACCCTCCCCGAGCACGACTCCCTCTCCGCCCCCACCGTGCAGCAGATCGTGCACGCCCTGCACGCCGAGGTGCTGCTCGGTGACGCGGCCGGACTCGCCCGTGACGTACGGGACTTCGTCTTCGGCGGCGCGATGCTGCCGACCTTCCTGCGCGCGCTGACCGAGGGGTGCATGGTGATCACCCCGGGCGACCGGGCCGACCTGATCGTCGGGGCGCTCGCCGCCCACAGCGCCGGCGCCCCGCCCATCGGGGGCGTGCTGCTCACCCTCGACGAGCGGCCGGGCCCTGACATCATGGCGCTGGCCTCCCGGCTGGCCCCGGGCACGCCCGTCCTGTCGGTGCCGGGCCAGAGCTTCCCGACGGCCGGTGAGCTGTCCCGGATCGAGGGCAAGCTCAACGCGGCCTCCCCGCGCAAGGCCGAGACCGCCCTCGGACTCTTCGAACGGCACGTGGACACGGCCGCGTTGACCCACCGCATATCCCTGGCGCGCTCCAGCCGCGTCACGCCGATGATGTTCGAGCACGAGCTGATCGAGCGCTCCCGTACCGAGCGCCGCCGTGTCGTGCTCCCCGAGGGCACCGAGGAGCGGGTGCTGCGCGCCGCGGACGTGCTGCTGCGCCGCGACGTCTGCGACCTCACGCTCCTCGGCGACGAGGACCTGATCCGCAAGCGCGCTGCCGAGCTGGGCATAGACGTCACCGGCGCCCATCTCATCGACCCGCAGACCTCCGCGCTGCGGGAACGATTCGCCGAGCTGTACGCCACCATCCGGGCCCACAAGGGCGTCGGGTACGAGCTGGCGTACGACATCGTCGCGGACGTCTCGTACTTCGGCACGCTGATGGTCGAGGAGGGGCTGGCCGACGGGATGGTCTCGGGCGCGGTCCACTCCACCGCCGCCACGATCCGCCCTGCCTTCGAGGTGATCAAGACGGCGCAGGGCGCGCAGATCGTGTCCTCCGTCTTCTTCATGTGCCTCGCCGACCGGGTGCTCGTCTACGGCGACTGCGCGGTCAACCCCGACCCGGACGCCGAGCAACTGGCGGACATCGCGATCCAGTCGGCCACGACCGCCGCCCAGTTCGGCGTCGAGCCGCGGATCGCGATGCTCTCGTACTCCACCGGCACCTCCGGTTCGGGCGCGGACGTCGACAAGGTGCGCAAGGCCACCGAGATCGTCCGCGAGCGCCGCCCGGACCTGGCGGTGGACGGGCCGATCCAGTACGACGCGGCGGTGGACACCGCCGTGGCCGCGACGAAACTGCCGGACTCCGAAGTCGCGGGCAAGGCCACCGTGCTGGTCTTCCCCGACCTCAACACCGGTAACAACACGTACAAGGCCGTGCAGCGGTCGGCCGGGGCGGTGGCGGTCGGCCCGGTCCTCCAGGGGCTGCGCAAGCCGGTCAACGACCTCTCGCGCGGCGCGCTGGTCCAGGACATCGTCAACACCGTCGCCATCACCGCGATCCAGGCACAGGGTGAGCGGTCCGGCACGGGCCCCTCCCCTGCCCCGTCCCCGTCCCAGAATGCGGAGTCCGCGTGAGCGCCACTCGCGTCCTCGTCCTCAACTCCGGCTCCTCGTCGGTGAAGTACCAGCTCCTCGACATGGCGGGCGGGGCCGGCGAACGGCTCGCCTCGGGCATCGTGGAGCGCATCGGCCAGGGCGAGGTGGCCGACCACACGGCCGCACTCAAGCGGGTCGCCGCCGAACTGGCCGCCGCGGGGCTCGGGCTGGACTCCCCCGCGCTCGCGGCGGTCGGCCACCGGGTGGTGCACGGCGGCACCCGGTTCACCGAGCCCACCCTGATCGACGACGGTGTCGTGGCCGCCATCGAGGACCTGGTCCCGCTCGCCCCGCTGCACAACCCGGCCAACATCACCGGCATCAAGGTCGCCCGCGAACTGCGGCCCGACCTCCCGCAGGTGGCCGTCTTCGACACCGCGTTCCACTCAACGATCCCGGAGGCCGCGGCCCGCTACGCCATCGACGCCGCGACCGCCGACGCGCACGGCGTGCGCCGCTACGGCTTCCACGGCACCTCGCACGCGTACGTCTCACGGGCCGCCGCGAGGCTGCTGGGCAAGGACGTCTCCGACACCAACGCGATCGTGCTGCACCTGGGCAACGGCGCCAGCGCATCTGCCGTACGCGGCGGGGTGTGCGTGGACACCTCGATGGGCCTGACCCCGCTGGAGGGCCTGGTCATGGGCACCCGCTCGGGCGACATCGACCCGGCCGTGATCTTCCATCTCTCCCGGGTCGCGGGCATGTCCACGGACGAGACGGACACCCTGCTGAACAAGCGCAGCGGGCTGCTCGGTCTGTGCGGCGACAACGACATGCGGGAGATCGGCCGGAGGATGGGCGAGGGCGACGAGCGGGCGCAGCTCGCCTTCGACGTCTACATCCACAGGCTGCGGAAGTATGTCGGCGCGTACTTCGCGGTACTCGGGAGGGTGGACGTCGTCGCGTTCACCGCGGGGGTGGGCGAGAATTCCGCGGCCGTACGCGAGGCGGCCATGCACGGGCTGGGAGGTCTGGGCATCGAGCTGGACACGGTGCGCAATGCCCTGCGGGCCTCGTCCGAAGGCGCCTCCGGCGGTAGCTGGGGTGGGGGTCCCCCCGGCGGTAGCTGGGGGAGGCTGATCTCGGCCGTGGACAGCCGGGTGGCGGTCGCCGTGGTGCCCACCGATGAGGAACTGGAGATCGCCACGGAGACATACGCCCTGGTCAGCGCCGCGCCCTCGGATGTACCTACAGCTCCAATATTCCGCTCCTAAACAAAACCGATAGGATCGCCCTCATGCGCCGTTCCAAAATCGTCTGCACCCTGGGCCCTGCCGTCGACTCCTTCGATCAGCTGAAGTCGCTGATCGATGCCGGCATGAACGTGGCCCGCTTCAACATGAGCCACGGTTCCCACCCGGAGCACGAGGAGCGTTATCACCGCGTCCGCAAGGCGTCGGAGGAGACCGGCCGCGCGGTCGGTGTCCTCGTCGACCTGCAGGGCCCGAAGATCCGTCTGGAGACCTTCGCGGAGGGCCCGGTCGAGCTGGTGCGTGGTGACGAGTTCACCATCACCACCGAGGACGTGCCCGGCGACCGGACGATCTGCGGCACCACGTACAAGGGCCTGCCCGGGGACGTCTCCAAGGGCGAGACGATCCTGATCAACGACGGCGCGGTGGCACTCCAGGTCGTGGAGGTCGAGGGCCCGCAGGTGCGGACCATCGTCATCGAGGGCGGCGTGGTCTCCGACCACAAGGGCATCAACCTGCCCGGCGTCTCGGTCAACGTCCCGGCGCTGTCGGAGAAGGACATCGAGGACCTGCGCTTCGGGCTCGCGCTGGGCTGCGACATGGTGGCGCTGTCCTTCGTACGGGACGCGGGCGACATCCGTGACGTCCACCGGGTCATGGACGAGGTGGGGCGCCGGGTCCCGGTCATCGCCAAGGTCGAGAAGCCGCAGGCGGTGGCGAACATGGAGGAGGTCGTGCTGGCCTTCGACGGCGTCATGGTCGCGCGCGGCGACCTGGCCGTGGAGTACCCGCTCGAGAAGGTCCCGATGGTGCAGAAGCGGCTCATCGAGATGTGCCGCAGGAACGCCAAGCCGGTGATCGTCGCGACCCAGATGATGGAGTCGATGATCAACTCGTCGCGGCCGACCCGCGCCGAGGCCTCCGACGTGGCGAACGCCATCCTGGACGGCACGGACGCGGTGATGCTCTCCGCCGAGTCCTCGGTCGGCAAGTACCCGATCGAGACGGTCAAGACGATGTCGCGCATCGTGGAGGCCGCCGAGAAGGAGCTGCTGTCCCGCGGGCTGCAGCCGCTGGTGCCCGGCAAGAAGCCGCGGACGCAGGGTGGTTCGGTCGCCCGTGCCGCCTGCGAGATCGCCGACTTCCTGGGCGCCAAGTCGCTGGTGGCCTTCACCCAGTCCGGAGACACCGCCCGCCGGCTCTGCCGCTACCGCGCCCAACAGCCGATCCTGGCCTTCACCACCGACGTATCCACTCGTAACCAGCTCACGCTGAGCTGGGGCGTGGAGTCCTACATCGCGCCCTACGTGGAGAACACCGACGCGATGGTCGACCTGGTCGACGCGGAGCTGCTGAAGCTCGGCCGTTACGGCGCCGGCGACACCATGATCATCACCGCGGGCTCGCCCCCCGGCGTCCCCGGCACCACCAACATGGTCCGGGTGCACCACCTGGGCGGCTGACAACCCCCGTCACGCGAAAGGGCGGTGGCCGGCTCCCTGGGGAGCCGGCCACCGCCCTTTCGGCGTGCGTTTGTCCGGGCCTACTTGGTGCTGAACTGCTGTATGCCCGGGACGGTGAGCGTGCCGCCGAACTGACCGGCCTGCTTCACCTTCGCGTCGGTGAAGATGGCGAAGGGTACGTTGAGCGGAGGCGGGCTGTCGGGGCTGAAGGTGACGGGGATCAGCCCGAACAACTTGCCGCTCAGCTCCTCGGTGTACATGGTCACCGTGCCCCCGCGCAGCTTCGAGGTGCTGCCTTCGGCCGCCTTCACATGCCCGGTGGTGCCCGACGGACCGTCCACCATCTGGTGCATGTCCTTGATGTCCGTCTCGTCGGCGGTGAACTTCAGGACCTTCTTCACGTTGCCGCTGTACGTCTTGACCTCGACGATGCCCTTGAAGTCCAGACCGCGCAGCGTGAGCTTGGAGGTCTCCAGGCGCCATGCCTCGTCCGGGAGCAGCGGGATGCCCTGCTCCAGGTCCGCGGCGGCCAGCGCCTCGGGGTCCTTCTCCGGGCACGGGAACGGCTTCTTGCCGTCCTTGGTCCCGGTCGCGCCCTCGGCGGTGTCCTTGGCGTCCTCGGTCGCCTTCTCGGCCGACTTCTTGGCCTCGTCGCCGACCTCTTCGACCTTCGCTCCGACCTTGTCCGCCGCACCCTTGATGGCGTCCTTGGTCTTGTCGACGGTCTCCGCGGGCTTGTCCGCGGTCTCGGACGGCTCGGGTTCCGCCGTCTCGGAACTCGGCTCCTCGGAGGGGGTGGAGCTGCTCTCGGCCGGGGCCGGCTCCTCTTCCTCCTCCTCGTCGTCGTCGCCGTCGAAGAGGTCCTTGAGCTTCTCGCCCACGCCCAGCGGGTCCAGCGGGTTGTCGGACTCCGACTCCGAGGGGCTCGGCTCGGGCGACGGGCTCTCGTCGGCCGGGGCGGACTCGGACGGCTCCGGCGTCTTCGACGCGTCGGAGTCCTCCGCCTTGTCCCCGGAGGGACTCGGCTTCTTCGCCGACGGTTCATCGCTCGGCTCGTCCGACGTGGACGCGTCCGGCGACTGCGACGGGGACGGGGACTTCTTCTCGTCCTCCGCCTTCTCCTTCTCCTTCTCCGACGGCTCGTCGGAGCGGGAGACGCAGGGCCCGGGCGCGAAGGGGTTCCCGGGAACCTCGTCCGCCTGGGCGAGCTTCGGGGTCAGGCCCATGCCCACGAACACCGCTGTGGGCATCGCGGCCAGGGCTATCGCCTTGCCCGCCGGAATCTGCAACTTGGTGAGCAGCGACTTCCGGGGTGCCGCGTGGCGCGGCCCCGTTCTGACGGGGCGAGCCACGGGGGAGTCGCCGCTTCCGGCCGCGACCGGCCGGGCCTCGTCAGCCTGCACGGTGCCTCCCGCCATTCACTTCGACAACCCTTCCCGCTTCGAAGGAGTCCCCGGCGTCCGTGGGCGCCGTGTCCGGCTCGTCGTCCGGCCGTTCGGCGGGCTTCCCGCCGCCTTCGGCCGGTGCCCAGGCGATGGACAGAGCACCACCCGTCAGCGCGAGGAGGAAGCCGACCAGAAAGCCGCCGAGGTTGGACACGGGGATGGAGACCAGGGCCAGCAAAATGGTCGCGACACCCGCGAACACCCGGACGATGTGGTGGAACCACATGGTCAGGCCGAGTGTCACCAGCAGTACGCCGATGATCAGCGAGCCCGCGCCCGCTGTCGTCGCCATGCGGATGGTGAGCTGCCCGACCTTGAGGTTGGCATAGGGCAGGTACGCGATCGGCACGCCGCCGAGAATCGTCAGCAGGCCCGCCCAGAACGGCCGGCTGCCGCGCCATCCGCGGAAGCGAAGCCGCCAGTATCGAATTCGGTCACGCAGCCCTGGTGACTCGGCGCTCATGGAAAACAGCTCCTGGGGACGGCGTTGTTACAACAGAGTTCAGGGGTTGGGCGGGCGGGAAACCGGGGCTCCCCACCCGCCCGGCGAGCGCTTAGTAGCACTCCTTGACGCCCTTGTGGAGCCTCATGCTGAGCCCGCTCAGCTTGAAGGTTCCGGCGCTGGTGGCCCAAGCGGTCTGCTTGACGTCGGTCAGGGTGGCGCTGTCGGCCTCCTGAGCGAAGCCGGCAGGGCTCGCGTGGTCACCCTTGTTGATGCCGGGGCCCTTGGTGCTGGCACCGGCGGCGACACCGACGTTGATGTTCTTGAACGTGGCGTCGGCGTCGAGCTGCGCCACGTCGATGTACAGGTTCTCGGCCTCGACCGGCGCCGCGCCGCCACCTGCGTTGAGCTGCAGGGTGACGGTGCCGATCAGCGGGACGTCCGGCGTGACGACGGACTGACACATGCTGTTGATCTTCGCGCTCTTGAACGCGGAGACAGCAACGGGGACGTTCTTCCCGCCGACCTGTGTGTCGTAGGCCCCGTACTGGACGAAACCCTTACCCTCGAGCCGCTCAGCGCTGACCTTGAACTGCTGGCCGGAAACGCTGAACGATGCCGCGAGCGCACCCTGCGAGAGGGCGACGCCGATCGCGGCGGTCGCCGCGACGCTCGGCACCATGACAACGGCGAACCGCTTCCATCTGGTCCCGCCACGTGCCAGGGACTCCATGACTTTCCTCCTTCTCGGACGTACATCTCCGGCGGGGCCGGTGGGCCGGCCCGACCTGGGATGGGAGAAGTGCTACGTCCTCGGGAAGGAGAGCGCCGTCGTACTCGGGAGGCGCGTACCGCACCCGAACCACACCGGCGATCACCCCCGAGCGACAACCACTGGCCACGCATCCGCGCAACCTCTCTGGACAGGCCCTGCCGAGGGTTCGGCAGAGACCCCCCTGTCCAAGGCCGGCGCCACTGCCGCCGGCCTGCTCGGTGGGGACCCAGGACACCCCCAGCACCGAGTGGATCCCGGGCTGCGGGTTTGGACCGAGCGTGGCCGATCGTGGTGCATCAACCGGGTCCGGCACAAGGCCCGCGTTACTGGGGAGTAACGGACGGATAACCGATCCGTGGCCGACACATCTCGGCCGGGTACGCAGGGTCGCCGGTTCAATGCCCGATTGTGGAGGAGTAATTGGCACATACGCGGACAAGGCTCCGCGCTTCATTTACTGCCAGTAACAGCGGCCGCGATTACCAAGTTTTGGTAAAGCGCGGCCGCTGTGATCACTTCAGGCCCCGGTTGACGCTACGTCAGGCGTCCCCGGGGCGGGTCTGGGTGGCGGCACAGCGGCCGTCACCCTGTACAACGCGGGCGGATGGCCCGTCCGTCGGTCGCGGCAGGAGATTCTTCCCCCACCCCGACACCCTCCACTCCTGACCGGGGCGAACCGGTCAGAAGAGAACGCGCGCGAGGGCGTTGCGCGCGCCGGTCACCCGGGGGTCGTCACCGCCGATCACCTCGAACAGCTCCAGCAGCCGGACACGGGCGGCTTCCCGGTCCTCCCCCGCCGTGCGCCGGACGGTGTCGATGAGCCGCCCGAACGCGTCCTCGACATGACCGCCGACCAGGTCCAGGTCCGCGGCCGCAAGCTGGGCGGTGACGTCCGCGGGGCTGTCCGCCGCGGCCTTGCGCACCGCGGCCGGGTCCGCGCCCTCCACCCGCTTCAGCAACTCCGCCTGAGCCAGGCCGAGCTTGGCCTCCGCGTTGGCCGGGTCGTCGGCGAGCACATTGGTGTACGCCTGGATCGCCCCTCCCAGATCCCCGGCGTCCAGCGCCTGGTGCGCGGCACCGAGCGCGCTGTCGTACGGGCCGGCGGGCGCGGCCGGGGCCTCGGCGGGCTCCTCGGCGTCCTCCCCGGCGGGCGCGGCCGGGGCGCCCACGATCCCGAAGCGCTGCTCCGCGGCCTGGATCAACTGGTCGAGCACCTGGCGGATCTGGCCCTCCGGGGCGGCTCCCTGGAAGAGCGGCAGCGCCTGGCCCGCGATCACCGCGAAGACGGCCGGGATGCCCTGCACGCCGAACTGCTGGAAGAGCATCTGGTTGCTGTCGACGTCGATCTTGGCGAGTACGAACTTGCCCGCGTACTCGGTCGCGAGGTTCTCCAGCACGGGGCTGAGCTGCTTGCAGGGCTCGCACCACTCGGCCCAGAAGTCGATGACGACGGGCACCTCGGCGGAGCGCTGGAGGACATCGTTCTCGAAGCCCGCCTCGTCGACGTCGAAGACGAGTCGGGCGGGGGTCGTCTGCGAGCCGCCGCCGCGGGCCGCCTCGGCCCGGGCCTGCTCAGCCTTCTGCTTGGCTTCCCCGGCGGCCTTCACCGCGGCGAGGTCGACGACTCCGCTCATGGACATGTTCCGTGGCTGCATGAGTACATCCTCCCCCTTCCGCGCAGAGATCGGAAAAGCGCCTGTTTCCGTCATGGACACGGCGTCCTGCTCGGCGCCGGGTCCCCACCCTCGCGCCCGTGGCTGTCGCACCATCACCGTGTTTCGCTACGAGCCGTAGCGTATCTGATGCCACCCCGGCCGCAGCAACCCCGCCCCCCGGCATACCGCGCGGTAGGGTCGCCCGCATGTGCAGCATCTCCGGCCGTACGAGCCGCTCCGGCCGTACGGGACGTCCGCGCAGCGCCGAGGCCGACCAGGCCATTCTCGACGCGACCCGCGCCGCGCTCGTCGAACTCGGCTGGGGAAAGCTGACGATGGGCGACGTCGCGGCGCGCGCCGGAGTGGCGAAGACCACGCTCTACCGCCGGTGGGCGAACAAGAACGAGCTCGTCGTGGACGCGGTCGCGATCCTCTTCGACGAGCTCGAACTCCCCGACCGGGGCGGCCTGCAGGCGGACATCGAGGGCGTGGTGCTGCAGTTCGGGGCGCTGCTGGAGCGGCCCGAGACCAAGACAGCTCTGATGGCGGTCGTCGCCGAGTCCACCGGCGACGAGGGGCTGCGGGCCCGAATCCGGTCCGCGATCGTGGACCGGCAGAAGCGGCTGGTGCTGCTCGGCCGCGAGCGTGCCCAGGCGCGGGGCGAACTGCCGCCCGACGAACCGGGCGCGGTCGGTGCGGCGGCCGCGGCCCGCTTCGTGGACCTGATCTTCGACGTGACGGCGGGCGCGGTGGTGCACCGCTCGCTGGTCAGCGGTGAGCCCGTGGACGAGGCATGGGCCCGTGACTACGCCGCCGTGCTGCTCGGCGGGCTCGGGGCGGTGGGCCGGCCGGACTGACCGGCGCGGCCCCCGCCGCACCCGCCGGATCGCGGCAGGTGCGGTCCGACTCCCGCGTGCGGTCCTAGACGCCGTACCGGTCGGCCGAGAAGCGGTGCAGATGCTCCGCGACCCAGCGCGACGTACGGCGCAGGCCCTCCTCCAGGCCGACCTCCGGACGCCAGCCCGCCCACTCCCGCGCGCGGGAGTTGTCCGACAGCAGCCGCTCCACCTCGCTGCCCGCGGGGCGCAGCCGCGCCGGGTCGACCACCACGCGCGCGTCCCTCCCCGTCGCGGCGATCAGCGCCCGGGCGAGATCGCCGACGGCGATCTCCCGGCCGGTGCCGAGATTGACCACCTCGCCCAGCGCGCGGTCGCAGTCCGCCAGCGCGAGGAACCCGGCGGCCGTGTCCGTGACGTAGGTGAAGTCGCGGGTGGGCGTGAGCGACCCGAGCCGTATCTCCTCGGCACCGGCGTGGAGTTGGGCCAGGATCGTGGGGATCACCGCCCGCGAGGACTGGCGCGGTCCGTAGGTGTTGAACGGCCGCACGACGGTCACCGGCAGGTCGAAGGCGTGCGCGTACGACAGGGCCATCATGTCCGCGCCGATCTTCGACGCGGAGTACGGCGACTGGGGCTGCAGCGGGTGGTCCTCGGCGATGGGGACGGTGCGCGCGGTTCCGTAGACCTCGCTCGTGGAGGTGTGGACCAGCCTGCGCACACCGTGGCGGCGGCAGGCCCCGGCGATGTTCTGGGTGCCGGTGACGTTGGTCTGCACGTAGGACTCGGGGGACGCGTAGCTGTACGGGATCCCGATCAGCGCGGCGAGGTGGAAGACGGTGTCGCACCCCTCCACCGCGTCCATCACGCGACCCGCGTCCCGTACGTCCCCGGCGAGCGTCTCCACGGGGCTGTCCGGGCCCAGGTGATGGGCGAGGTGCCCCGCGGCGGCGTACGGCTTGTAGTGGACGAGCGCGCGGACCCGTGCGCCGCGCTCGACGAGCAGATCGACGAGGGTGCTGCCGATGAAGCCCTCGGCGCCGGTCACCAGAACGGTGCGGCCGGCCCAGGACGGTGCGGTCGGATCGGTCATGACGCGTGGTGCTCCTTCGTACGGGCGTGGCGGTCGGTCGTCGGTGCGGGGCGGCCGGCGAGCCGCAGCACCTTGGCGGCCAGGAGGTCGGCCGCCCGTGCGTGGGTCCCCGGGTCGGCGGTGCCGCTCATCGCTACCAGCCGCGCGGGGTCGTCCAGCAGGGGCTCGGTGAGGGCGGCGAGACGGTCCGGGGTCGTCTCGCCGTCCGGCAGCAGCAGGGCCGCGCCGGCGTCGCAGAGCACGCGGGCGTTGTGTGTCTGGTGGTCGCCCGGGGCGTGGGGGTAGGGCACGAGCACGGCGGGGACGCCGGTGGCCGCCAGCTCGGCGACCGTGGCCGAACCGGCGCGGCACACGATGAGGTCCGCCGCCGCGTAGGCGAGGTCCATGCGGTCGAGGTAGGCCACGGCCTCGGCGACCCGGTCGCCGCCCTCGGCGGCGAGCCGGGCCCGTACCCCGGGGAGTGCGTCAGGACCGGTCTTCACCAGCAGCCGGACGTCCGGCCGGTCCTGCCAGCGCCGGGCAAGGCCCACGGCGGCCTCGTTGAGGCGGGCCGCGCCGAGGCTGCCGCCGTTGACCACCAACAGCCGCACCCCGGCGGGCACACCGAACGCGGTGCGCGCGGCCGCCCGCGTCCCGTCCCGGTCCAGGCCGGCGACGGGGCCGACCAGCGGCATGCCGACGGTCTCGGCGTCCGCGCCGGACGGCAGGTGCGCGCGGGTGCGGTCGAAGGCGAGCGCGATGTGCGGGGTGAGGCGGGCGGCGAAGCGGTTCGCCCTGCCCGGTACGGCGTTGGACTCGTGGATCAGGCTCGGCAGCCCGGCGAGCCGCGCGCCGACGATCACGGGAGCGCTGGGATAGCCGCCCATGCCGACCGCGACCTGCGCGCCCTGGCGCCGCATGATGCCGCGGACCTGGGCTCCGGAGCGCATCAGCGCGGCGGGCAGCAGATAGCGGCGGGCCCCGAGCGCCGGGTCGTACGGGATCATGTCGACGGTGTGCAGCGGGTATCCCGCCTCGGGGATGAGACGGGTCTCCAGCCCGCGATCGGTGCCGACGAAGCTGATGTGCGCGGACGGGTCCGCGCGGCGCAGGGCCTCGGCGAGTGCCAGGCCGGGATAGATGTGGCCCCCGGTTCCGCCCGCCCCGATGACCACGGACAGCGGCCGCGACGGGGCGGTGCGCGGGGTTTCTTCTGGCTCGGTCATGGACGTCAGGCTGCGGGGCGGGCCTAAGACGGATCTAAGAGCAGGGTTTGGCAGCCTTGGGTGCTATGAGCACAGCGCCGCCGACCTGCCGCCGAGGTCTTACGGAACCGTCCGCCGCCTGCCCGGGCCGTATGCCGGCACACGAAGGCGCCGCGGCGGCCAGGGGCGTGAGGTGAGCGGCGTGGCCGGCGGGGCACGGATCCTCGTCGTGGACGACGACCCGGAGGTGCGGGCCGCGGTCGAGGACGGCCTGGCGATCGAGGGCTTCACCGTCCGCGGTGTGTCCGACGGCCTGGGCGCGCTGAGCGCCGTGGCCGAGTGGCAGCCGGACGCGCTCGTGCTCGATGTGCTCATGCCCGTGCTCGACGGGCTGGCGGTGTGCCGCCGGCTGCGCGGACTGGGCGACCGTACGCCCGTCCTCGTCCTGACCGCGCTGGACGCGGTGAGCGAACGCGTCGACGGGCTCGACGCCGGAGCCGACGACTACCTCGTCAAACCCTTCGCGCTGGACGAACTGACCGCGCGCGTACGGGCCCTGCTGCGACGCGCGGCCCCGGACGCCTCCGAGGAGCCCACCGCGACCTCCTTCTCCGACCTCGTCGTGGACCCGGCCACGCGCACCGGCGTTCGGGGCGGGCGGCGGCTGGAGTTCAGCAGGACCGAGTTCGCACTCCTGGAACTGCTGCTCGCGCATCCCGGGCAGGTGCTGCCCCGGGAACTGATCCTGGAGCGGGTGTGGGGCGCGGCGTTCGGCCCGGACACCAACTCCCTGGCCGTGTACGTCGGTTACCTCCGCCGGAAGCTGGAGGCGGGCGGCGAAGCGCGCCTCGTCCACACCGTGCACGGCATCGGCTACCGGCTGGACCTCGCGTGAGCGCCCGCCGTTCCCTCGGTGCCCGCTGGCGCCGCCGCCGTCCCCTGCGCACCCGGCTCGCGCTGGTCGCGGCGGCGGCGGTGGCCATGGTCGTGGTGGGCGTGTGCGCGGGCGCGTTCGTGGTGATCCGGCACGAGCTCAACCGTCAGCTCGACCTCAGCCTCAGCCAGGCGGTGACGGCCGTCGGCCGGACCTCCCTCGACAACGGCCCTGGGGTCGTCCACGGGGAGTGCCGCTTCCTGGGCTCCGCCTGCGTCCAGATCGTCCCGGCGGATCGGGGCGACGATCCCGGACGCCCGTACCTGCTGCCGGTCACCCAGGGCGCCCGCGACGTGGCCGCGGGCCGCCGCGCCGCCGGATACAAGGACATCAGCTTCCAGGGCTACCGGATGCGCGTGCTCACCCAGCGCGTCACCGGGGACCGGGCGGTCCAGGCGGCGCTGCGCGCCGACACCGTCGAGCGCGGCGTACGGCGGGCCGCCTGGCTGCTGGGCGGCGTCGGCGGCGCGGGCGTGCTGCTGGCGGGCGGGCTGGGCTACTGGGTCTCGCGCACCGGCCTCGCCCCGGTCGCCCGGCTGACCGCGACCGCCGAGCGGATCGCGGCGACGCGCGACGCCCGGCACCGCATCGAGCTGCCGCCCGGCCCGCCGGGGCGCGAGGACGAGGTGACGCGGCTGGCGAGCAGCTTCAACACCATGCTGGGCGAGCTGGAGCAGTCGGTCGCCGCCCAGCGGCAGCTCGTCGCGGACGCCTCGCACGAACTGCGCACCCCGCTGACCGCCTTGCGCACCAACGCCGAACTGCTCGCCCGCGGCGACCGGTTGACCGCGGCGCAGCGCGAGCGTGCGGCGGGTGCGCTGGGGCGGCAGCTCCGCGAGGTGGGGCAGCTGGTCGGCGACCTCATCGAACTGGCGCGGGACGAGGAGCCGCAGCCGCTCCTGGAGGAGGTCCGGCTCGCGAGCCTGCTGGAGTACGGGGTGGGGGCGGCGCGGGAGCACTGGCCGGGGGTCGCGTTCACCCTCGAGATCACCCCGGACGCGTCCGGGCTGACGGTCCCGGGCGTCCCGTCCCGGCTGAGCCGGATGCTGGGCAACCTCCTGGACAACGCGGCGAAGTTCAGCCCGCCGGGCGGCCCGGTCGAGACGGCCCTGACGGTGGAGGGCGGAGCGCCGCGGCTCGTCGTACGGGACCACGGGCCCGGTGTCGCGGAGGCTGACCTGCCCTACGTCTTCGACCGCTTCTACCGCGCGGACGCCGCCCGCGCGCTGCCGGGCTCGGGGCTCGGCCTCGCGATGGTCCGGCGTATCGCGCTGGCCCACGGCGCGGAGCCGGAGGCCGGGCGGGCGCCGGGCGGAGGCGCGGTCTTCACCATCCGCTTCCCGGCCCGGGACTGACCCCGGCCCGTCCGGCGCACGGACCGCCCCGCAGCACAGCGGCTCCGGCGGCCGGGAGGGCCACCGGAGCCGGTGAGGAGGGACGGAGCCGTCAGAAGCCCGCGGGCTCGGTGTAGACGCCCCACTCGTCGCGCAGCACGCCGCAGATCTCGCCGAGGGTGGCCTCGGCCCGTACGGCGTTCAGCATCGGTTCGATCATGTTGCCGCCGTCGCGGGCCGCGGCGACCATCGCGTCCAGGGCACCGCGTACGGCGTCCTCCTCGCGCGCGGCCTTGCGGTCGGCGAGGACACGCACCTGATCGCGCTCGACCTCGTGGCTGACGCGGAGGATCTCCAGGTCGCCGGTGACCGAGCCGGTGTGGCAGTTGACGCCCACGACCCGCTTGTCGCCCTTCTCCAGGGACTGCTGGTACTGGAAGGCGGACTCGGCGATCTCGCCGGTGAACCAGCCGTCCTCGATGCCGCGCAGGATGCCCGAGGTGATCGGCCCGATCGGGTGCTTGCCGTCCGGGTGGGCGCGCAGGCCCCGCTCCTTGATGCGGTCGAAGATCTTCTCCGCGTCGGCCTCGATGCGGTCGGTCAGCGCCTCGATGTACCAGGAGCCTCCGAGGGGGTCCGCGACGTTCGCGACGCCGGTCTCCTCCATCAGCACCTGCTGGGTGCGCAGCGCGATCTCCGCGGCCTGCTCGCTGGGCAGGGCCAGGGTCTCGTCGAGGGCGTTGGTGTGCAGGGAGTTGGTGCCGCCGAGGACGGCGGCCAGCGCCTCGACCGCGGTCCGTACGACGTTGTTGTACGGCTGCTGGGCGGTCAGCGAGACACCCGCGGTCTGGGTGTGGAAGCGCAGCCACTGCGCCTTGTCGGAGGTGGCGCCGTAGACCTCGCGCATCCAGCGGGCCCAGATACGGCGCGCCGCGCGGAACTTGGCGATCTCCTCGAAGAAGTCGACGTGCGCGTCGAAGAAGAAGGAGAGGCCGGGGGCGAAGGTGTTGACGTCCAGGCCGCGGGAGAGGCCCAGCTCGACGTACCCGAAGCCGTCGGCGAGGGTGTACGCCAGCTCCTGCGCGGCCGTCGCACCCGCTTCGCGGATGTGGTAGCCGGAGACCGAGAGCGGCTTGTACGCGGGGATGGAACGCGTGCAGTGCTCCATCAGGTCGCCGATCAGACGCAGATGGGGCTCGGGCTCGAAGAGCCACTCCTTCTGCGCGATGTACTCCTTGAAGATGTCGGTCTGCAGGGTGCCGTTGAGGATGCCCGGGTCGATGCCCTGGCGCTCGGCGGCCACCAGGTACATGCAGAAGACCGGCACGGCGGGACCGCTGATCGTCATCGACGTGGTGACGTCGCCGAGCGGGATGTCCTTGAAGAGGACCTCCATGTCGGCGGCCGAGTCGATGGCCACACCGCAGTGGCCGACCTCGCCGAGCGAGCGGGGGTCGTCGGAGTCGCGGCCCATGAGCGTCGGCATGTCGAAGGCCACGCTGAGCCCGCCGCCGCCGTTGGCGAGGATCATCTTGTAGCGCTCGTTCGTCTGCTCGGCGTTGCCGAAGCCCGCGAACTGGCGGATGGTCCAGGTGCGGCCGCGGTACCCGGTGGCGTGCAGGCCACGGGTGTACGGGTACTCCCCGGGCCAGCCGATCCGCTCGAAGCCCGGCACGGTGCTCCCGGGCGGCGGACCGTAGACGGGCTCGACGGGATCCCCGGAGAGCGTGGTGAAGTCCGCGTCCCGCTTACGGGAGGCGTCGTACCGGGCCTGCCAGCGGCGGCGGCCCTCTTCGATGGCGTCGGCGTCGTCCATACCATCGAATTTACTAGGACGTCCTAGTAATTGTCGACGGGAACCCGCCCCGCAGCGTCCGCGGGGCGGTGGTCCTAGGCCTTGACGGGGCGCGCCGGCACGTCGCTGACCAGCGGCTTCACCTGGGCAGCGATCTTCGGCTCGACGAAGAAGGCGGCGAAAGGAATCGTCCCGGACAGCAGCACCCAGGCGAGCCGGCCGAAGTCCCACTTCACCTTGGACCCCAGATCGAAGGTCACGACCAGGTAGACGATGTACAGCAGGCCGTGGATCTGCGAGACGACGAAGGTGACGTCCTCGCCCGTATCGAATCCGTACTTGAAGACCATGCAGGTGCACAGCACCAGCAGCATGACGGCGGTGACGTAGGCCATCACCCGGTAGCGGGTCAGCACGCTCTTCTTCATGGCACACGAGCGTAACCGCCGGTGCGCGGCGACCCTCCGGCGGGCCCCGCACCCCGGTCGGGGCCCGGAATCACTGGCCCTCGAAGTCCTCGGCCGCGATCCGCAGGGGCCGCAGCAGCGCGAAGATCTCCGAGCACTCCTCGGCGTCGTACACCCCGAGGCCGAAGTCCATCGACATCAGGTCGCGCGTCGCGTCGTCGACGACCTTGCGGCCCTTCTCGGTGATGGAGGCCAGCGTCCCGCGGCCGTCGTTCGGATTGGGCCGCTTGTCGACCAGGCCCGACTTCACCAGGCGGTCCACGGTGTTGGTCACCGAGGTCGGATGCACCATCAGGCGCTCGCCGATCTTCGACATGGGCAGCTCGCCGGCCTTGCTGAAGGTGAGGAGCACCAGCGCCTCGTACCGGGCGAAGGTCAGACCGTACGGCTTGACGACCGCGTCGACGTTCGCGAGCAGGATCTGGTGGGCGCGCATGATCGAAGTGATCGCCGCCATGGACGGCACCGACCCCCATCGCTGCTTCCAGAGTTCGTCGGCCCGGGCGATGGGATCGAAGGGCAGGCTGAGCGGCTTCGGCACGCTTCGACCTTAGCGGCCGGTCACACTGCGGTCAGCCCCGTCTCACGCTGCGGATTCACGTGAGCAGCAAAGGAGACATGCCCGGCATGTCCGCTGGGTAGATGCGCGGCGACGCAACGTTTCTCGGGCCAGGCCGGAGGGCCGGCCCCAAGGGAGGTGCCGTCGGGTGCCGATCCACATCCGCTTCGCGGCCGGTGACCCGCTGCGCTGCCGGTTCGCCGTCTCCCCCCTCTGGGAGGTGCGGGAAGCCGTCCGTATGCTCGGGCGCCCGCTGCGCCCCGGCCGCCATCTGCCGTGGCTGCGACGCATGGCGACCGCCGCGGCCGGGCTGGATCTGCGGGCACTGCGGCTGCTGATGCCCGGGCACGGCCCCGCCCCGGCCTTCCTGTGCCCTCCGCCCGGCGGGCCGTTCTCCGTGATCGACGACGAGCTGGCCCAGGTCCGGAGCACGCCTCCGGACCGGGCGTACGAGGATCTGGCCCGCTCGCTTGCCGCGACCCCGGGCGCCGCCGACGCCGCGCTGGGCCGCGCCCTGCTGGAGGACCCCGGTCGTACGGTCCGGGAGCTGGCGGATCTGCTGGAGCTTGCCTGGCGGGCCCTGGTCTCCCCGGACTGGCCCTGGCTGCGGGGCCTGCTGGAGGCGGACATCGCCTTCCACTCCCTGCACCTGGCGGACGGCGGTCCCGAGCGCCTCGTCGGCGAGCTGCACCCGCGGCTCTCCTGGTCGCGGGGGACGCTCACGGTCCGTGACGAGCCCGAGGACCGCCCGGGCGTCGAGGAGTCGCGGATCACGGGCGGGGAGGGGCTGGTTCTCGTACCCAGCATCTTCGTCGGGCCGGACGGGGTGCGCGGATTCGCCCCGGAGCGCGCGCCCGGCACCACGCGCCCGGAGGCGGCGACGGTGGTGTACCCGGCGCGCGGCACAGGCGGGCTCTGGACCGAACCGGGCGGCGGCCCGCCCCAGGCTCTGGCCGCTCTCCTCGGCCGCGGCCGAGCGACCGTCCTGGCCGCGCTCGCCGAGCCCGCGACGACGACCGCACTCGCCCAGCGCCTGGGGCTCGCCCCGTCCTCGGTGTCGGCGCATCTCTCGACGCTGCGCGGGGCGGGCCTGCTGACGTCCTACCGCTTCGGCCACCAAGTCCTCTACGAGCGCACGCCGCTGGGGATCGCGCTGGCGGAGGCGGCCTGAACCCGGGGGCACGGAACGGCCCGCGTCAGTCCGCGGGCCGCTCCGACAGGTGTCGCTCCACCGTCTCGACCTTGGAGACCAGCCCGTCCGTGACGCCCGGCCTGATGTCGGCCTTGAGGACGAGCGAGACCCGGCCGCCGGCGCTCGCCTCGACCGCCGCGACGGCGCGCTTCACGACGTCCATCACCTCGTCCCACTCACCTTCCACCGAGGTGAACATCGCGTCCGTACGGTTCGGCAGCCCGGACTCGCGGACCACGCGCACGGCGTCGGCGACATACGCGCCCACGTCCTCGCCGACGCCCAGCGGCGTGACCGAGAAGGCGACGATCATGCGTTGACGACGCCTTCCTGACGGGCGCGGGCGGCGATCACGCTCGCCTCGGCCTCACGGCGCAGCTTCCGGTCGGCGAAGAAACCGCCGGTGGGCAGGACGGAGAGGACGAAGTAGAGGGCGGCGGTACCGAAGCTCCACTTGGTGCGGTTCCAGGCGTCGAGCCAGAAGATCACGTACAGGATGAACAGCACGCCGTGGATCGCGCCCATGACGGGCACCGCGTTGAACTCGGTGGTCCGCTTCAGGACCGAGCAGACCAGCAGCAGCAGGAAGGACACGGCCTCCGGGGCGGAGACCAGGCGCAGTCGGCGGAGGGCGGAAGCCGTCTTGATGTCCACGGGCAATTCCTCTTCGAGTTTGCGAACGGACGCACAAGCGAATCCATTGTGACAGCCCCTCCGCGGGCACCCTCCGCCCGGGTACCGTCAGCGCGTGGCTCAGTTTCGGATGAACGGCAGCAAAGTGCTCGCCGTCGACATGGCCGGCGACGCGGTGAAGGCCAAGAACGGCTCGATGATCGCGTACGACGGCGACATGGCGTTCAAGAAGTTGTCCGGCGGCGGTGACGGGCTCCGCGGCATGGTCACCCGCCGGCTCACCGGCGAACAGCTCACGGTGATGGAGGTGAAGGGCCGCGGCACCTGCTTCTTCGCCGATCGCGCGAGCGAGATCAACCTGGTGAGCCTGAACGGCGAGACGCTGTACGTCGAGGCCAGCAATCTGCTGTGCACGGACGGCGGTCTGCGCACCGGGACCAGCTTCACCGGACTGCGCGGCGCCTCCCAGGGCAACGGGCTGTTCACCACGACCGTCGAGGGCACCGGCCAGGCGGCGATCATGTCGGACGGCCCGGCCGTCGTCCTCCGGGTCTCCGCGCAGTACCCGCTCCAGGTCGACCCCGGGGCGTACATCGCGCACACCGGCAATCTGCGCCAGCACTTCCAGTCGGGTGTGAACTTCCGCACGTTCATCGGCGAGGGTTCGGGCGAGTCCTTCCAGATCCGCTTCGAGGGCGAGGGGCTGGTCTACGTGCAGCCCAGCGAGCGCAACACGGTCGGGGGCGAGGTCTGATGCCGTTCCGGGAGATCAACTCCAGGATGGTCGAGGCGCGGATCGTGCCCGGCCGGCGGATGTTCAGCCAGCGCGGCGCCATGCTCGCGTACAAGGGCGAGGTGACCTTCACCCCCAACATGCAGGGCGGGCAGGGCGGTCTGACCTCGATGATCGGCCGGCGGGTCGCGGGCGAGGCGACCCCGCTGATGACGGTGGAGGGCAGTGGCACCGTGATGTTCGGCCACGGCGGCCACCACATCCAGGTCATCGACCTCTCCGGCGACACCCTCTACGTGGAGGCCGACCGGCTTCTGGCCTTCGACGGCACCCTGGAGCAGGGCACGATGTTCATGGGCTCACAAGGGGGCGTGATGGGCATGGTGCGCGGACAGGTCACCGGCCAGGGGCTGTTCACCACCACGCTCAAGGGCCACGGCTCGGTCGCCGTGATGGCCCACGGCGGGGTCATCGAGCTGCCGGTCACCCCGCAGCGGCCGGTCCACGTCGACCCGCAGGCGTACGTCGCGCACCACGGCGACGTCCGCAACAAGCTGTCCACCGCGCTCGGCTGGCGCGACATGGTGGGGCGCGGATCCGGCGAGGCCTTCCAGCTCGAACTGTCCGGAAACGGCGCCGTGTTCGTCCAGGCCTCGGAGGAGAAGCTGTGACCGGTCCCGCCGTGTACGACCCGCACACGCTGCCGGTCGACGACAACGTCAACGCGTACACCTTCTGCGTCGCCCTCAAGGGCCAGTGGTTCCTGCAGAAGGGGAAGATGATCGCCTACTACGGGCGGATCGACTTCAACGGCATCGGCCACGGCGCCCTCGACGGCCTGATCGCGGCCAACTTCCACTCCCCGCTGCACGCCCAGGACTGGGTGGTGGCCGAGGGCCAGGGCAAGATGCTGCTCGCCGACCGGGCCTTCGACGTCAACTCCTACGACCTCGAGGACGGCAACCTCACCATCCGCTCCGGCAATCTGCTGGCCTTCCAGCCCGGGTTGTCCCTGAAGCAGTCGATCATCCCGGGGTTCCTCACCCTCATCGGCACGGGGAAGTTCGTGGCCGCGTCCAACGGGCCGGTCGAGTTCGTCGAGCCGCCGGTCCGCGTCGACCCGCAGGCGCTGGTGGGCTGGGCCGACTGCCCCTCGCCCTGCCATCACTACGACCACCACTACATGCGGGGCGTGCTGGGCAGCCTGCGGGCGCTGACGGGGGTCGGTGGGGCTTCGGGCGAGGAGCACCAGTTCGAGTTCGTCGGCGCCGGGCAGGTCCTGCTGCAGTCCACCGAGGTGCTGATGGCCGAGCAGGACACCGGGGTCGTGCCGCACCAGGCCGGGGTGCCCGGCGGAGGACAGGGCGGTCACACCGGTCAGCCCGGGTCACAGCAACTCCCTCAACTCCCCGGATCCCTGGGGGGCCTCCAGCGCCGTTTCGGGCTGTGAGCGGTAGTCTGCGGAGTGTAACGTCGAACGCGTGCACCCACGCGTGCGTCTCGGGGGGACGGACGGCGTTGCCTGACCAGCCAATAGTCCGTATTTCAACTTTTGTAGGTAGAATCACTCTATGGAGACCGAGACGGATGTCCGCTGGCTCACCGACCAGGAGCAGCGGGCCTGGCGTACCCACCTTGATGTCAACAAGCTACTCATGCACCAGCTCGAGAAGGATCTTCAGCCGTTCGGCCTGACGAACAACGACTACGAGATCCTGGTGAACCTGTCCGAGTCCGAGGAGCTGCGGATGCGGATGAGCGACCTCGCCGCCGCCACGCTCCAGTCCAAGAGCCGCCTCTCCCATCAGATCACGCGGATGGAGAACGCGGGTCTGGTCCGCCGTGAGCACTGCGAATCGGACCGCCGGGGCCTGTACGCGGTCCTCACCGACCTGGGCTCCGAGACCATGCGGAAGGTCGCGCCGCACCATGTCGAGTCGGTTCGCCGGCACTTCATCGACCTGCTGCCGGCCGAGGAACTCGAGGCGCTGCGCACCTCGCTGACCCCGGTCGCCGAGCATCTGCGTACCCAGCGCGGCCGCGCCTAGGCGCGCCGTTCTTCGCGTACACACCGTCGCAGGCACAGTGCCACGCAGACGCCGGGACCGCTGACGTACGAGCGGCCCCGACGCACCCGGCCGGCTCCGTTCCTACGAGCCCGGCCGGCCGCCGGCGCGGAGTCCTTCCTCCGAACCCGCCGAACCCGCAGCCCCCGTCGCACCCGTCGCATCTGCCGGGCCCGGCTTCGCCGCCTCCCGCGTCCCCGTCGCACGCAGCGCCGTCGCGCCCGTTCCCCGGGTCGCGCCCGCCGGAGACGCCACCGGGAGGCGCAGCGCGAACGCCGCCCCGCCCGTGCGCGCCTCGCCCACCGTCAGCGTCCCCCCGTGCCGTTCGGCCACGTCACGGGCGATGGCCAGGCCCAGACCGGCGCCTCCGTCGTCGCGACTGCGCGCGTCGTCCAGGCGCACGAACCGCTCGAAGATCCGCTCCCGTTCGGCCTGAGGCACACCCGCCCCGTCGTCGGCCACCTCCAGGATCGCGCAGCCGCCCTCCGACCGCAGCGTGACGCGCACCTCGCCGGCGGCGTGCCGCTGCGCGTTGTCGACGAGATTGCCCAGCACACGCGCCAACTGGCCGCGCGAACCCGCCACCTCCACCGGCCGCGCGCCGAGCTCGGCGGCCACCGGGAACCGGTCGCAGTGCCGCTGGGCCAGCTCCTTCCGCACCATCGCGGCCAGTTCGACCCTGCTGCCCGCCTTGGGCCCCTCCCCCGCGTCGAGGCGGGCCAGGAGCAGCAGGTCGGCGGCGAGCTGCTGCAGCCGTACGGTGTCCGCGACCGCGCCGCCCACATCGAGCAACTCCGGGTGCGCGACGCCCACTTCGAGCTGGGTGCGCAGGCTCGCGATGGGGCTGCGCAGCTCGTGCGAGGCGTCGGCGACGAAGCGCCGCTGCCGTTCCACCGCGGCCTCCAGCGCCGCCAGCGTCTCGTTGGTCGTACGGGCCAGGCGCGCGATCTCGTCGCGTGCCTGCGGCTCGGGCACCCGCCGGGACAGGTCCGTGGAGGCGGTGATCGCCGCCATCTCGCCGCGGATGCCCTCCACGGGGCGCAGGGCCCGCCGGGTGACGAGCCAGGTCACACCCGCGACGACCACCAGCAGGAGGGGCAGGCCGATGAGCATGGCGTTGCGTACGACGCCGACGATCTCCCGCTCGGGGGCGAGCGGCGCACCGGCGCGGACGGTCACGGTCGTGCGGTCGGGCGAGGTCGCCTCGACGGAGGCGAAGCGGTAGTCGCTCGTCCTCCCCTCCACCGTGGCGGTGCCGCTGCTGATGTGCGCGTCGTCCGAGATCTTCCGGGGCTCGGGGTCGCTGTCTTCGCTGTCCTCGAGGTCCTCGGTGGCATCGCCGGGGTCGTCGCGGTCGTCCGCCTCCTGGTCCTCGCGGTCGTCCCGGTCGTCCGCCGGGGTCCGCGCGCGGTTCTCGTTCCCACCCGGGGGCGCGGGGCGGGCTTTCTGGCCGTTGACGGCGCCGAGCCCCTCGCTCACCGCGAGCGGCCGCCCGCGTTCGTCGAGGACCTCGACCACGCTCTCGTCGGCGTCGGGGAGGTCGAGCTTGTCGTACGTGGTGCCCGAGGCGAGCTTCCCCGCGACCTCCCGGGCCTTCACCTCCGCCCGCAGGCTGACCTGCCCGTCGAGATTGCCCTGCAGCACCATCAGGACGGCGATGCCCGCGGCGACCAGCGCCAGCGCGACCACCGCGGTGGCGCCGAGCGCCGCGCGGGAGCGTACGGTTCCGAAGACCCTACGCACGGTCGGCCACCAGCCGGTATCCGGCGCCGCGCACGGTGCCGATCGTCTGCGCGCCCAGCTTGCGCCGCAGCGCGCTGATGTAGACCTCGACGATGTTGGGGTCCCCGTCGTAGGCGAAGTCCCAGACGTGTTCGAGGATCTCGGACTTGGAGACCACTTCGCCCGCGCGCAGGGCGAGATGCTCCAGTACGGAGAACTCCTTGGCGGTCAGCGCGACTTCGGTGTCCTCGCGGGTCACGCGCCGGGCCGCGGTGTCCACGCTCAGCTCGCCGATCGTGAGAACCGGGGAGGCCGTACGGGCGCGGCGGCGCAGCAGGGCCCGCACCCGGGCGAGGAGCACCACGTAGCTGAACGGCTTGGTCAGATAGTCGTCCGCGCCGGTGTCCAGGCCCTCGGCCTCGTCGTACTCGCCGTCCTTCGCCGTGAGCATCAGGACCGGCACCTCGCTGCCGGCGGCGCGCAGCGCCGCGCACACCCGGTAGCCGTTCATCCCCGGCAGCATGATGTCGAGGACGATCAGGTCGTACTCGCCCTCGCTCGCGCGATGCAGCCCCTCCGTGCCGTCGTGCACCACATCGACGGCGAAGCCCTCCGCCTCGAGCCCGCGGGCCAGCGACAGGGCGAGCCGCTTCTCGTCCTCGACTATCAGCAAACGCATGACGCCCAGAGTCGCAGACCGTTCCTGAAGAAACCTTCAGACGTCTTCAGCCTGGCTTCAGCCTCGGTTCGGCACGGTGGTTCCCATCGCAAGCAACCGCGATTCACCCGATAGGGGAGGAACCTCATGAAGCGCAACATCGTGATCGCCACCGTCACCGCCGCCGCACTCGTCACGGGTGGTACGGCCAGCGCCCTCGCGGTCTCGGGCGACGGCGGCGCGACGGCTGCGCAGCAGCAGTCCGCCGCGAGCCTGCAGGTCGCCGACGACGACCGGGACGACCGCGGTGACGACCGGGACGACGACCGGAACGACCGGGACGACCGCGACGACCGGCGGGACGACGCCGACGACGCCAGGGACGACCGCGACGACAACGGCCAGGACGACAACGGCCGCGACGACGCCCGTGAGATCGAGGCCGCCAAGAGCGCCAGGACGGACGCCGCCGAGGCCGTCGACGCCGCGCTGAAGGCCGTCCCCGGCACGGTCACCTCGGTCGACCTGGAGGACGACGGCCCGGCCTACGCCTGGGACCTCGAGGTCCAGGGCCAGGACGGCAAGGAGCACGACGTCCGCGTCGACCTGAAGACCGGCAAGGTCACCCAGGGACCGGCGGAGGCGGACGACCGGGACGACCGTGACGGTGACGACGACCGTGCCGACGACCGGGACGACCGCGACGACCGGAACGGTGACGACGACGCCGACGACCGGAACGAGCGCGAGGACCGGGACGACGACCGCGGCCAGGACGACTGACCGTCCACGGCGCACGTCCCCCGCGCGCACGAACGGGCCCGGCGCCGCGAAGGAGCGGCCCCGGGCCCGTCGTCGTACGCCTGCGTCCGTCCGCCCGCCCGGCCTCCGGGCGGGCGGTCAGCCGCCGTTCGTCACACCCTCGATCAACTCGTCCGCGGCGGTGTACGGGTCGAGCTCGCCCGCCACGATCCGCTCGGCGAGCGCGCCGAGACGGCGGTCCCCGTGCAGGTCGCCGATCCGCTCCCGCAGCGCGGTCATGGCGATGGCCTCGACCTCGCCGGCCGCCCGCCGGGCGCGTCGCTCGGCGAGTGTCCCCCGCTCCTCCATCCAGGCGCGGTGCTTCTCCAGCGCCTCGACGACCTCGTCGATGCCCTCGCCCCGCGAGGCGACGGTCTTGACGATCGGGGGGCGCCAGTCGCCCGGGGTCCGGGACTCGCCGAGGCCCAGCATGTGGTTGAGCTCCCGGGCGGTCGCGTCGGCGCCGTCCCGGTCGGCCTTGTTCACCACGTACACGTCGCCGATCTCCAGGATCCCGGCCTTCGCCGCCTGGATCCCGTCCCCCATCCCGGGGGCCAGCAGCACCACGCTGGTGTCGGCCTGCGAGGCGATCTCGACCTCCGACTGGCCGACCCCGACCGTCTCGACGAGCACCACGTCGCACCCGGCGGCGTCCAGCACGCGGATCGCCTGGGGCGCGGACCAGGCGAGGCCGCCGAGGTGTCCGCGGGTGGCCATCGAGCGGATGTAGACGCCGGGGTCGGAGGAGTGGTCGCTCATCCGCACCCGGTCGCCGAGCAGCGCCCCGCCGGAGAACGGCGAGGACGGGTCGACGGCCAGGACGCCGACCCGCTTGCCGATCTTCCGGTACGCGGACACCAGCGCCGAGGTCGACGTCGACTTGCCGACGCCGGGCGAACCGGTGAGCCCGACGACGTAGGCACCGCCGGAGAGCGGGGCCAGGGCCGCCATCACCTCGCGGAGCTGCGGCGACGCCCCCTCCACCAGTGAGATCAGCCGGGCCACGGCACGCGGCCGCCCCTGCCTCGCCTGCTCCACCAGGGTGGGGACATCAGCCATGAATGCTCCGCTCCTCGCGCTGTCTTCGCGCTGTTCCTACCGGTCGCCCGCGGCCGGGCCCGGCTCACTTCCCGTTCTTGGGCACCCGGACGATCAGGGCGTCGCCCTGACCGCCGCCACCGCACAGCGCGGCCGCGCCCGTGCCGCCGCCCCGCCGCTTCAGCTCCAGCGCCAGGTGCAGCACGATCCGGGCGCCGGACATGCCGATCGGGTGGCCGAGCGCGATGGCACCGCCGTTGACGTTCACCTTCTCGGGGGAAACGCCCAGGTCCTTCATTGACTGGACGGCGACGGCGGCGAACGCCTCGTTGATCTCGATCAGATCGAGGTCCTCCACGCCCAGGCCGTCCTTGCCCAGCGCCTGCCGGATGGCGTTCGACGGCTGGGACTGCAGGGAGTTGTCGGGGCCCGCCACATTGCCGTGGGCGCCGATCTCGGCGATCCACTCCAGGCCCAGCTCCTCGGCCTTGGCCTTGCTCATCACCACGACGGCGGCGGCACCGTCGGAGATCTGCGAGGACGAGCCGGCGGTGATGGTCCCGTCCTTGGCGAAGGCCGGGCGCAGCTTGGCCAGCGACTCGACGGTGGTCTCGGCGCGGATGCCCTCGTCCTTGGCGAAGATCACCGGGTCGCCCTTGCGCTGCGGGATCTCGACCGGGGTGATCTCGGCCTCGAAGAGCCCGTTCTTCTGGGCGGCCGCGGCGCGCTGGTGGGAGTGCGCGGCGATCTCGTCCTGCGGCTCGCGGGCGATGCCGAGGCGGGTGTTGTGCTTCTCGGTGGACTCGCCCATCGCGACGTTCTCGAAGGAGTCGGTCAGGCCGTCGTGGGCCATGGCGTCGAGCATCTCCACCGCGCCGTACTTGTAGCCCTCGCGGGACTTCGGCAGCAGGTGGGGTGCGTTGGTCATGGACTCCTGGCCGCCGGCGACGACCACGTCGAACTCACCCGCGCGGATGAGCTGGTCGGCCAGCGCGATGGCGTCGAGCCCGGACAGGCACACCTTGTTGATCGTCAGGGCCGGCACGTTCATCGGGATGCCGGCCTTCACGGCCGCCTGGCGGGCCGGGATCTGGCCTGCACCCGCCTGGAGCACCTGGCCCATGATCACGTACTGCACCTGGTCGCCGCCGATGCCGGCCCGGTCCAGCGCGGCCTTGATGGCGACACCGCCGAGGTCGGCCCCGGAAAAGGTCTTCAGGGATCCGAGCAGGCGCCCCATGGGCGTACGGGCTCCTGCAACGATCACGGAGGTGGTGCCGGTCGAACCAGTCATGGAGCGGCCCCTTCGGGGAGAAGGATGTGAACGAGGGTTTACTTTCAATGTACTGAGCGGTACAGCCCCGGGTCATCGGCCGGACGGTGTGATGGCGCGCACGTTGCGTAACGAGCTGTGAGAAGGGTGCACTGGACTCATGCTGACGCGTATCGATCACATCGGGATCGCCTGTTTCGACCTCGACACGACCGTCGAGTTCTACCGTGCCACGTACGGATTCGAGGTGTTCCACACCGAGGTCAACGAGGAGCAGGGCGTCCGGGAGGCCATGCTCAAGATCAACGAGACCTCGGACGGCGGGGCCTCCTACCTCCAGCTCCTGGAGCCCACCCGCGAGGACTCCGCGGTCGGCAAGTGGCTGGCCAAGAACGGCGAGGGCGTGCACCACATCGCCTTCGGCACCGCCGACGTGGACGGTGACGCCGCGGACATCCGCGAGAAGGGCGTGCGCGTGCTCTACGACGAACCGCGCACCGGTTCCATGGGTTCGCGCATCACTTTTCTGCATCCCAAGGACTGCCACGGCGTGCTCACCGAACTGGTCACAGCAGCTCCCCCAGCAGGTGACGAGCACTGACCTCATCGAGCCCCGGCCGGTAGAGTGGCCGCTCGGCCGGGGTACGGGTTGGGGGCTGTGACCCATGCCTCGCCGATGATCTGACACCATTCTCCGATAGGCACGTATCCAGACACGTACCGGAGAAGGGCAACAGTGCAGATCGGAGACCGGGCCGGCGCCTGGACGGGCAGGGATGGTGCCGGTGACGCGACCAGGGGACGGATGGGACCGCGCAGTGCGGGGCTACGACCGCTACGAGGCTGACGACCACCTCTCGAAGTTCGAAGCCGAGATGGAGCGGCTCCGGACCGAGCGCGAGAAGGCGGTCCAGCACGCCGACGACCTCGGCTACCAGGTCGAGGTGTTGCGCGCCAAGCTGCACGAGGCGCGCCGCAATCTCGCGTCCCGCCCCGCCTACGACGCCTCCGGACTCGGCTACCAGGCCGAGCAGCTCCTGCGGAACGCCCAGATCCAGGCCGACCAGCTCCGCACCGACGCCGAGCGCGAGCTGCGCGAGGCCCGTGCCCAGACCCAGCGCGTACTCCAGGAGCAGGCCGAGCGCCAGGCCCGCCTCGAAGCCGATCTGCACGCCGAGGCCGTCACCCGCCGCCAGCGCCTGGACGAGGAACTGGCCGAGCGCCGGGCCACCGTCGAGTCGCACGTCAACGACAACGTCGCCTGGGCCGAGCAGCTCCGCGCCCGCACCGAGGCGCAGGCCCGTCGGCTCATGGAGGAGACCCGGGCCGAGACCGAGCAGTCGCTGGCCGCCGCCCGGGCCGAGGCCCAGCGCCTGGCCGAGCAGGCCCGCGAGCGCCTCCACGCCGACAGCGAGACCGCGCGCGCCGAAGCCGAAGCGATCCTGCGCCGTGCCCGTACGGACGCCGAGCGGCTGCTCAACGCCGCCTCCACGCAGGCGCAGGAGGCCACGGACCACGCCGAGCAGCTCCGTACGTCCACGGTCACCGAGTCCGACAGCGCCCGCCGCCAGGCCGGCGAGCTGACCCGCGGCGCCGAGGAGCGCATGAAGGAGGCCGAGGACGCGCTGCGCGAGGCGCGTGCCGAGGCCGACCGGCTGCGCGAGGAGGCCGAGGCGGCCGCGGCGAAGCGGCTGAGCAACGCCGAGTCGGAGAACGAGCAGCGGACCCGTACCGCCAAGGGCGAGATCGCCCGGATGGTCGCCGAGGCCGTCAAGGAGGCCGAGGCCACCAAGGCGGAGGCCGAGCAGATCCGCGCCGACGCCCGCGCCGAGGCCGAGCGCATGGTCTCCGAGGCCCAGGAGTCCGCCCACTCCCGGGCCGCCGAGGACTCCGCCGCCGCGCTCGCCAAGGCCGCCCGCAGCGCCGAGGAGGTTCTCGACAGGGCGTCGGACGACGCGAAGTCGACCACCAAGGCCGCCCGCGAGGAGGCCGACCGGATCCGCCGCGAGGCCGAGGCCGAGGCCGACCGGCTGCGGAACGAGGCGCAGGACTCCGCCGAGCAGCTCAAGGGCGCGGCCAAGGACGACACCAAGGAGTACCGCGCCAAGACCGTCGAGCTGCAGGACGAGGCGCGGAGGCTGCGCGGCGAGGCCGAGGAGTTGCGCGCACAGGCGGTCGCCGAGGGCGAGCGGCTGCGCGGCGAGGCCCGGCGCGAGGCGGTCCAGCAGATCGAGGAGGCCGCCAGCAAGGCGGAGGAGCTGCTGTCCAAGTCCAAGGCGGACGCCGAGGAGATGCGCGGCTCCGCCTCGGCCGAGAGCGAGCGCGTCCGCACCGAGGCCATCGAGCGCGCCTCCACCCTGCGCCGCCAGGCCGACGAGGCGCTGGAGCGGGCCCGTACCGAGGCCGAGGAGCTGCGGGCCGAGGCCACCGAGCAGACCCGGCAGCTCTCGCAGGCCGCGGCCGACGAGGCCCAGCAGCTCCGCGAGGAGGCCGAACAGGCCGCCCGCGACCGGCGCGCGGAGGCCGAGGACGAGCTGTCCCGGCTCCGCTCCGAGGCCGAGACCCGGGTCACGGCCGCCGAGGAGGCGCTGCGCGAGGCCCGTACGGAGGCCGAACGGCTGCGCCGGGAGGCGGCCGAGGAGACCGAGCGGCTGCGGAGCGAGTCCGCCGAACGGCTGCGCTCCCTGCAGCAGCAGGCCGAGGACGAGGCCGAGCGGCTGCGCAACGAGGCTGCGGGCGACGCGTCCAACACCCGAGCCGAGGCGGAGTCCGCCGCCGTACGGCTGCGCAGCGAGGCGGCCGCGGAGGCCGAGGAGCTGCGGGCGCAGGCCCAGGAGACCGCCGATCGCGTACGGGCGGAGGCCGCGACCGCCGCCGAGCGCACCGGCACCGAGGCCGCCGAGGCGCTGGCCGCCGCCCAGGAGGAGGCGTCCCGCCGCCGCCGGGAGGCGGAGACGCTGCTCGGCGACGCCCGCGAGGAGGCGCACCAGGAGCGGACGCAGGCACGCGAGCAGAGCGACGAGCTGCTGGCCACGGCCCGCCAGCGGGTCGAGGAGGCGCAGACCGAGGCGCAGCGCCTGGTCGAGGAGGCCGAGCGCCGCTCGGCCGAACTGGTCGCCGCCGCCGAGCAGACGGCACAGCAGGTGCGCGACTCGGTGGCCGGGCTGCACGAGCAGGCCGAGGAGGAGATCGCCGGTCTGCGGTCGGCCGCCGAGCACGCCGCGGGGCGCACCCGTACGGAGGCGCAGGAGGAGGCCGACCGGGTCCGCGCCGACGCGTACGCCGAGCGGGAGCGTGCCTCGGAGGACGCGACCCGGCTCCGGCGCGAGGCGCAGGACGAGACCGAGGCCGCCAAGTCGCTGGCGGAGCGGACCGTTTCGGAAGCGATCGACGAGGCGGACCGGCTGGTCGCCGCCGCGCGCGAGGACGCGGGGCGCAAGCGCGGCGAGGCCGCGGAGCAGGCGGACCGGCTCATGTCCGAGGCCACGTCGGAGTCGCAGCGGCTGCGCACCGAAGCCGCCGACGCGCTGGGCACCGCCGAGCGGGAGGCCGCGCGCCTGCGCGAGGAGGCCCGCGCCGAGGCCAACCAGCGCCGCTCCGCCGCCGCCGACCAGTCCGACCGTCTCGTGGCCGAGGCCCGGGCGGAGTCCGAGCGGCTGCACAACGAGGCGACGGCGAAGGCCGACGAGGCGCGCGAGGCGGCGGCCAAGCGTCTGAGCTCGGCGGCCGAGCAGGCGGACCAACTCGTGGCCAAGGCCCAGGAGGAGGCCGTCCGAGCGGCGACCACCGCCGAGGAGCAGGCCGACGCGATGGTCGGCGCGGCCCGCAAGGAGGCCGACCGCATCGTCGAGGACGCGACCAACGAGGGCAACGGGCTGGTGGAGCAGGCCCGTACGGACGCCAACACACTGCTCGGCGAGGCACGCCGGGACGCCACCGCGATCCGCGAGCGCGCCGAGGAGCTGCGCGCCCGTGTCGACACCGAGGTCGAGGAACTCCACGAGCGGGCCCGCCGCGAGACCTCCGAGACGATGAAGTCCGCGGGCGAGCGGGTGGACAAGCTCGTCAAGGCGGCGAGCGAGCAGCTCACCGAGGCCGAGGAGAAGTCCAAGTCGCTGGTCTCGGAGGCGAACAGCGAGGCCAGCAAGGTGCGGATCGCCGCCGTGCGCAAGGCCGAGGGCCTGCTCAAGGAGGCCGAGCAGAAGAAGGCCGAGGCGCAGCGGGAGGCGGAGCGCATCCGGGCCGAGGCGGCCGAGGACGCCAAGCGCACGGTCGACGAGGGCAAGCACGAGCTGGAGGTCCTCGTCCGGCGCCGTGAGGACATCAACGCCGAGATCTCCCGTGTCCAGGACGTCCTGGAGGCGTTGGAGTCCTTCGAGACGCCAGGTGCCGGGAAACCGGGCGCCAACGGCAGCTCGACCGCGAGCGGTGTCAAGGCAGCGGCAGGAGCAGGTGCAACCCGAACGAGTGGCAAGCAATCAGAGGGCTAAGCCACCCAAAAGAGGGTTCATTCTCCAGATCAAACCCGCATTGACTCGATGACACGCCGCTCGCGCCCCTAGGATTCCCTCTATCACCTCACCGGTCTCTTTCGACAGGAACCCCATGAGCGACACTTCCTCCCCCTTCGGCTTCGAGCTCGTGCGGCGTGGCTACGACCGCGGGCAGGTGGACGACCGCATCACCAAGCTCGTCGCCGACCGTGACAGTGCACTTGCTCGAATCACCTCTCTGGAGAAGCGCATCGAGGAGCTCCACCTCGAAACGCAGAACGCGCAGGCCCAGGTCAACGACGCCGAGCCCTCGTACGCCGGCCTCGGTGCCCGCGTCGAGAAGATCCTCCGGCTCGCCGAGGAGGAGGCGAAGGATCTGCGCGAGGAGGCCCGCCGGGCCGCCGAGCAGCACCGCGAGCTGGCCGAGGGCGCCGCGCAGCAGGTCCGCAACGACGCGGAGTCGTACGCCTCCGAGCGCAAGGCGAAGGCCGAGGACGAGGGCGCCCGTATCGTCGAGAAGGCGAAGGGCGACGCCTCCGCCCTGCGCGCGGACGCGCAGAAGGACGCGCAGTCCAAGCGCGAGGAGGCGGACACCCTCTTCGAGGAGACGCGTGCCAAGGCCGCGCAGGCCGCCGCCGACTTCGAGACGAACCTCGCCAAGCGCCGTGAGCAGTCCGAGCGCGACCTGGCCTCCCGTCAGGCCAAGGCCGAGAAGCGCCTGGCGGAGATCGAGCACCGCGCCGAGCAGCTCCGCCTGGAGGCCGAGAAGCTGCGTACGGACGCGGAGCGCCGTGCCCGTCAGACGGTCGAGACCGCCCAGCGTCAGTCGGAGGACATCGTCGCCGACGCCAACGCCAAGGCCGACCGGATCCGCAGCGAGTCCGAGCGTGAGCTGGCCGCGCTCACCAACCGCCGCGACAGCATCAACGCGCAGCTCACCAACGTCCGCGAGATGCTCGCCACGCTGACCGGTGCCGCGGTCGCAGCGGCCGGCACGCAGGACGAGGAGCAGGCCACCCGCGGCGTGCCCGCCCAGCAGACGCGCTGACCCTCCTCCGCAGGGGAGCAGCCCGCACCAACCGCGTGCCCCGTGCCACCCCGAGGTGGCGCGGGGCCGCGGTTCTTCTGTTGCGAAGTCCCGCACGGGCTCGGTCAGTCCGCCCTCTGCCCCGGCCGGATGCCCTCGCATGGCAGGCTGCCGCGTCCCATGCCTAGCGTGAGGGAATGATCGAGCTCGAGGGGCTGACCAAGCGCTACGGCGACAAGCTCGCCGTCGACCGGTTGACGTTCACGGTCCGGCCGGGCACCGTCACCGGCTTCCTGGGCCCCAACGGGGCGGGCAAGTCCACGACCATGCGCATGGTCCTGGGCCTGGACCGTCCGACCGCGGGGGACGTCCGCATCGAAGGCCGCCACTACGCGGCGCTCCGCGATCCGCTGACCTCCATCGGCGCCCTGCTGGAGGCCAAGGCGGTGCACGGCGGGCGCAGCGCGTACAACCATCTGCTGTGCCTGGCCCAGAGCAACGGCATCCCGCGCAGCAGGGTCCCTGAGGTGCTGGACGTCGTCGGACTGACCTCGGTCGCGAGGAAGCGCGCCAAGGGCTTCTCCATGGGCATGGGCCAGCGGCTCGGTATCGCGGCGGCCCTGCTCGGCGACCCGCGGATCCTGATGTTCGACGAGCCGGTGAACGGCCTGGACCCCGAAGGCATCCACTGGATCCGCCATGTGATGAAGCGTCTGGCGGCCGAGGGCCGCACCGTCTTCGTCTCCAGCCATCTGATGAGCGAGATGGCGCTGACCGCCGACCACCTGGTCGTCATCGGTCAGGGCAGGCTGCTGGCGGACACCTCGATGCGCGAGTTCATCGCGCAGAACTCCCGGTCGTACGTACGGGTGCGCGCGCCCGAGCAGGAGAAGCTGCGCGATGTGCTGGGCGGCGCCGGGATCACCTCGGTCGTCCCGGCGCAGGACGGCTCGCTGGAGGTGGAGGACGGGGACGCGGCGCGGATCGGGGATCTGGCCGCGGAGCACCGGCTGGTGCTGCACGAGCTGAGCCCGCAGCAGGCGTCGCTGGAGGAGGCGTTCATGCAGCTGACGGCCGGGGCGGTGGAGTACCACGCGCACAACGACGGCACGGAGAGCGCGGCCGTGTCGCTGGAGAAGCCGGTCGCACCGGGAGCAGCGGCGGGGGCCGCGCCGCGGGAGCCCGCGGCGCCCGCGTGGGGCGCCGACTGGCGCACTCAGGCCGGCCCCAAGCACCGAAAGGGGCACTGACCCATGGCGGCGACGAATGTCCTCCGGTCGGAGTGGACGAAGATCAGGTCCGTGACGTCGACGATCTGGACGCTGAGCCTGGCCTTCATCGTCTCGCTCGCGCTCGGCGCGCTCATCAGTATCGTCACCCGCAACACCTTCGACGACCTGTCGTCGCGGGACCAGTTCTCCTTCGACGCCACGTTCACGAGCTTCGCGGGCATGGGCCTCGGCCAGCTCGCGATGATCGTGTTCGGGGTGCTGGTGGTCTCCAGCGAGTACAGCACCGGCATGATCCGCACCTCGCTCGCCGCCGTACCGCAGCGCGGCACCTTCCTCTTCGGCAAGATCGCCGTGGCCTCCGCGCTGGCGTTCCTCATCGGGTTCGTGACGAGCTTCGGGGCCTTCTTCCTCGGCCAGGCGCTGCTGGGCGACCACAGCGTCTCGATCGACGAACCCGGTGTGCTGCGTGCGGTCTTCGGCGCCGGGATCTACATGGGCCTGATCGCGATGTTCTCGATGGGCGTCGCGGCGATGCTGCGCAGCCCGATGCTGTCGCTCGGCATCCTGATGCCTTTCTTCTTCATCATCTCCAACGTCCTGGGCAACGTGGACGCCACCCGCAAGGTCGGCCAGTACCTTCCTGACCAGGCGGGCAGCCGCGTGATGCAGGTGATCACCCCGCCGGACGACACCGCGCCGTACGGGCCGTGGGGCGGGCTGGGCATCATGATCCTCTGGGTGGCCGCGGCGATGCTGGGCGGCTACGCGGTCCTCAGGAACCGGGACGCCTGACCTGCGCCTGCCCGTACGGCGCGGGCTCCTCCGCGCAGCGTCCCGGTCGGGGCGCGCTGGTGCCGCTCCCCCGTTCCGGGTAGACCTGGTGGGGAACGCCGTCCCGCCCGGGGAGAGACAGCCGTGACGGACCGCAGCACCGAGGCGCACAGCCATGGTCCGGAGACTCCGGACCGCGGCCCGGAGACGTCGGGCCACAGCCTGGTGACACCGGACCACAGCCTGGAGGCGCTGGGCCTCGCCGACGTACCGGCCCTGCAGCCCCTCACCTATCCCGGCCGCCCCGCGCCCGGGCCCGGTCTCCTCACCGACGAGGCGCTGCTGCCGCTGGCCGTCCGGCCGGGCCGCCTGGGCACCTGGCCCGTCGGAGGACGCACGGACGGCGGCTCCGGGCCCGCTCCCTCGCTGGACGACGTGCTCACCGCTCTGGGCCGGGCGGCCACCGGACGGCGCCACCCGGTGGCCGCGGTGGGTTCCAACGCCTCGCCCGGTCAGATCCGGTACAAGCTGACGCGGCTCGGGCTGCCGGTCGCGGTACCGATGGTGCCGGTCCGGTTCCACGGGATCGGCGTCGCCGCCTCCGCCCACATCAGCCGGCCCGGCTTCGTGGCCGCGACGCCGTACCCCGCACCGGATGCCGTGGTGACGCTCGTGGTGAGCTGGCTGGAGAGGGACCAGATGGAGGCGCTGGACGGCACCGAGAACCTCAACTACCGGCGGGTGCTGCTGCCGGGAGACGGGTTCGCGATGACCATGCCGTCCGGTGAGCGGCTGCCCGGCGCGTACGTCTACGCGAGCGAGCGCGGGCTGCTCGCGGGCCCCGGCGGGGCGCCCCGACCGGGCGGAGGCGACCAGCGCGCGCTGCTGTCCGCGCTGCTCTCCGCCTCGCTCCGGCTGCGCCAAGTGTTCGGCCCCGGCCCGGAGTCGTGGGTCGCGCGGGCCGGATCCGACGCGGCGCTCCGTGCGTTCGGCGCACGCGTCTTCGCCGAGGAGGGCTGGGTGCTGCCGCCGCCGGATTTCCCGCCGTACGACGGCGACCGGGCCGGACCGCTGCTCCACGACGACCTGCCTCCCCCGACAGGCGGCTCCAGCACATCCCGGTGAGCCGGTCCACACAGGATTGCGCCGACTTGAAATGAACCGTCAACCCTGCGATAGCGTCCTAACGCTTACGGGGGCCCGAGCTGTGCCCCGACGAACCTGTCGAGGGGCGGAGAATGATCGAGGCAGTCGGCCTGACGAAGCGCTACGGCGCCAAGACGGCCGTGTACAACCTGTCGTTCCAGGTGCGGCCCGGTACGGTCACCGGATTCCTGGGGCCGAACGGCTCCGGCAAGTCCACCACCATGCGCATGATCCTCGGGCTGGACCAGCCCACGGGCGGGCATGTGACCATCGGCGGTCACCCGTACCGCAAGGTGCCCAACGCCCCGCGCCAGGTCGGCGCCCTGCTCGACGCGAAGGCCGTGCACGGCGGCCGCAGCGCGCGCAACCACCTGCTGTGCCTCGCCCAGCTCTCCGGCATTCCGGCCAAGCGGGTCGACGAGGTGCTCGGCGTCGTCGGTCTGCAGGATGTCGCGAAGAAGCGGTCCAAGGGCTTCTCGCTCGGCATGGGCCAGCGCCTGGGCATCGCGGCGGCCCTGCTGGGCGACCCGCAGGTTCTGCTCTTCGACGAGCCCGTCAACGGCCTCGACCCCGAGGGCATCCTCTGGGTTCGCAACCTCATGAAGCGCCTGGCGTCCGAGGGCCGTACGGTCTTCGTCTCCAGCCACCTGATGAGCGAAATGGCCCTGACCGCCGAGCACTTGATCGTGATCGGCCGCGGCCAGCTGCTGGCCGACATGAGCGTCAAGGAGTTCATCTCCGCCAACTCCGCCGACTTCGCGCGGGTCCGCACCCCCGAGGGCGACCGGACGCAGGCCGAGAAGCTGCAGTCGACGCTGAAGGAGGCAGGCGGCCAGGTGCAGCCGGAGCCGGACGGCGCGCTGCGCGTCACCGGCCTGCCGCTGCCGCGCATCAGCGACCTCGCGCACGGCGCGGACGTACGGCTGTGGGAACTCTCCCCGCACCAGGCGTCGCTGGAAGAGGCGTACATGCAGCTGACGCAGGGCGCCGTGGACTACCGCTCCACCGACGACCACCGGGCCGGGCTGCAGGGCCCGCCCGCGGGCGGCTTCGCGCAGGGCGTGCCCGGCGCCGTCCCCGGCGGCCCGGTGCCGCCCGGTGGCTTCGCCCCGCCGCAGCAGGGCGGCTGGGGCCAGGGCGCTCCCGCCGGACAGGGCTGGGGACAGCCCGCTCCGGGCCAGGTCCCCGGGGCCGGAGCGCCGCAGCCCGGCGGTGCCAACCCGTACGCGCAGCCCCCGGCCGGCCCGCCCGCCGGTGCGCCGAACCCGTACGGCGCGCCGCAGGCCGCGTGGCAGCCGCCGCAGCCGCACGGCGCCGCCGCTCCGCAGGCCCCCGCCGTCCCCGACCCGACGACGCGCAACAGCGAGGACGCCCGATGACGACCCCGTACCAGCAGCACGGCGCGGCTCCCCTGCCGCCGCAGGCGCCCCCGCAGAACCCGGCATCCGCCGCGCCGCCGCACGCGCCGGACCCGCAGCGGGCACACGGCGGACACGGCATGAGCGGACAGGGCATGAGCGGTCAGCAGGGCATGAGCGGTCAGGGACAGGGCGGACACGGCGCCGGCTACCACTCGCCGATCCCGGTCCGCCGCACCAACCTCGGCCATGCACTCACCTCGGAGTGGACCAAGATCCGTACGGTCCGCTCCACGATGTGGACGCTCGGCATCATGTTCATGCTCGTCGTCGGCGTCGGCCTGCTCACCGCCCTCGGCCTCAGCGGCTCCGAGGCTTCGACGCCCGTGCTGGCCGGCGGCTTCTTCGGGCTGATGCTCGGTCAGATCTGCATCATCACGCTCGGCGTGCTGGTGATCACCTCCGAGTACGGCACCGGCATGATCCGTACGACGCTGACCGCCTGCCCCTCGCGTGGCCGGGTGCTCGCCGCGAAGTCGATCGTCTTCTTCGTCGTGTCGTTCGTGATGACGACCGTGGCCACCGGCCTGACGGCGCTCATCAACGACGCGATGCTGGGCGGCCGTCCGCCGTCGGAGTTCGCCAGCATCCCCAAGGAGTCCCTGGAGGCGGGCAAGGTCGTCGCCTCCAGCAGCGAGTGGCTCGGCGCGACGGTGGGCGCCGGACTCTACGTGGCGATCCTCGGCCTGCTGTCCCTGGCCGTGGGCTCGATGCTCCGACACTCCGCGGGCGCGATCACCGCGATGCTCGGCGTCGTACTGCTGCCCCTGCTGCTCGCGCTGTTCATGGCGACCGAGAGCCTTCAGGACGTCCGCGAGTTCCTCATCGAGTACTCGCCGCTGAACGGACTGGCCTCGCTCTACCGCATGCCGATGGACGGCGGCAGCGGCACCGGCTGGGACCTGCTGTGGATCCTGGCGGGCGTGACCGCCGCCGCGCTCGTCGCCGCCTTCGCCCTGCTGGAGAAGCGCGACGTGTGACGAGGTACCCGGTCAGTACCGGGGAGCGTTACGGGACCGCTGCACCCGCGTGGTGCGGCGGTCCCTCGCGTTCCAGCACGCACGGTGCCAGTGGCGGCGGTCGTCGACGGTGCCGTCCTGCGCCCAGGCGACGACATGCGGTGACCCGGGCGGGATCTCCTGGTCGCACCCGGGGCAGCGGTAGGGCTTCGTCGCGGCGCTGCCGCTGATCTGCCGTACGACCCACGACTCGCCCTGCCAGCTCTCCGTCCGCTCCAGTCCGTAGCGGTCACCGGAGCCGCGCGGGGGCGGGGTCTTCCCTGCGCCGGGCGGGCGGTTGCGACGCGGAGACACGCGGCACCTCGCGATCATCGGGGGACGGTACGGCCGTCCAGCCTACGCGGCCGAGCCCCGCCGGCAGAGCGCCGGACACCTGCGGGCGGCGCCGCCCCGCACCGGTGGATCACCCGCAGGACACCGCGGACCACCCGCCTCCACCCCCGGAAAACCCGCGGAACATCCGCCTCCGCCCGCGGAACGCCGGCCTCCGCCGCTGGGACCGCCACATCGCGCTGATAATCGGCAAAAACTCTTGCGAGGCCGTGCCTTTGGCACGTGTCAGGCGTTAATGCCAGTAAGGGGGAATGCCGCGTCGGCCGCGAGGAGGCAGAAGGCGATGCGCGTAGGAATTTTTGTACTGGCCGCCCAATTCCCGGGCCAGGGACAGGGGGAGGCGCTGCACCGCGCGGTGCGGTCCGCCGATGTCGCGGAGGCGTCGGGGCTCGACACGGTCTGGCTCGCCGAGCACCACTTCGTACCGTACGGGGTCTGTCCGTCCGCCGTGACGCTCGCGGCGCTGCTCCTGGGCAGGACGCGGCGCATCGGCGTGGGCACGGCGGTCAGCGTGCTGCCCACCGTGCACCCCGTCGCCCTGGGCGAGCAGGCGGCGTTGCTGCACCTCACGTCGGGTGGCCGGTTCACCCTCGGCGTGGGGCGGGGCGGCCCGTGGGTGGATCTGGAGGTCTTCGGCCCGGGTCTGGAGGCGTACGAGTCGGGCTTCCCCGAATCCCTCGATCTGCTGATGCGCTGGCTGCGCGAGCCGCGCGTCGGCGCGGACGGCGACCGCTTCTCCTTCCGGGAGGTCCCCGTGGTGCCACGCCCGGGCGAACTCCTGGACGGGCCCGGGAGTCCGCCCGTCGTGGTCGCCTGCACCTCTCCCGCGAGCGTGCGGCTGGCCGCCGAGCGCGGGCTGCCGATGCTGCTCGGCATGCACTGCGGTGACGAGGAGAAGGCGGAGGCGGTGGCGCTGTGGCGGAAGTCGGCGCTGGCGGCGGGCCGTTCACCGGACGAGGTCGCCTCGGCCGAGCATGTCTCGGCGGGCGTGGTGCAGATCGCCGACGCGCGGCGGGACGCCGCCGAGGCGCTCACCAAGGCCATGCCCGGCTGGCTGCGTCAGGGCCTGGGCGCCCACGTCACGGTCGACGGCAGGGCGCGACGCATGCGCGACCCGCACGAGTACACCGAACTCCTCTGCCGGCTGCACGCGGTGGGCCCGCCCGCGCTGTGCGCGGACCGGCTCGCGGCCACGTCGGAGCGCACCGGCATCAAGCGATTCGCCCTCCTCGTGGAGGGGTCGGGCGATCTCGCGGCCACCGAGGAGAACGTACGGCGGCTGGGCAGCGAGGTGCTGCCGCTCCTGCCCTGATGCACCTCCCCCCGCGGCAGAGCGGCAGCCAAGTCCTCAGCAGTCCCTGAACTCCGGCGACTGGTTGAGCAACTGCCCCCGCACGGACGTGAAGCGGGCCAGTCGCTCGTCGGACGACGAGTCGAGCGGGAAGACCGCCACGCGGTGGCAGTTCTGGAACGCCAGCCGCACCCCGAAGTGCCGTTGCAGCGCACCCCGTATCGCGTCGCTCGCCAGCGCACGAAGCAGCTGGCCGCGCGCCTGCTCGTCCGGCGGCGGCACCTGGTTGTCGGCGAACTCTCCGCCGTCGACCTTGAGCTGAGCCACCAGAGAGCTGATCATCTCCCACGCATAGGGCAGGGAGGTCCGGACGCAGTCGACGAATTCGGCTTCATCGACCTCGCCTCGCTCGGCCTTCGCAAGCAGGGCCGGTGAGACGTCGAGCGACATGGGTTCTCCTCTCGCGACCCCGAAAAGGGGTCTTACGGGCAGGGAAGGGAAGTTGTCGCGCACGCTGCGTGCTCGTTCGACAACTTCCCGCTTCAATCTAAGCCGGTCATCGCAGCCGCACCAGGAGAATGGGCACACAACCGGCCACTCCCGAACAGGTCCATCCAGGGCGAATCGCGTGGACGGCGCGGTGTCGAGTAGCGTGACCGACCATGCGTCTCGTCATTGCCCGCTGCTCCGTGGACTACGCGGGCCGGCTCACGGCCCACCTCCCCTCCGCCCCCCGTCTGATCCTCGTGAAGGCGGACGGAAGCGTGTCGGTGCACGCCGACGACCGGGCCTACAAACCCCTCAACTGGATGTCCCCGCCCTGCACGCTGAAGGAGGGGGACGACCGCGTGTGGACCGTGGTGAACAAGGCGGGCGAGAAGCTCATCATCACCATGGAGGAAGTGCTGCACGACTCCTCCCACGAACTCGGCGTGGACCCGGGCCTGATCAAGGACGGCGTCGAGGCACACCTGCAGGAACTGCTCGCGGACCGTATCGAAACCCTCGGCGAGGGCTATTCTCTGATTCGGCGTGAATTCCCCACCGCCATCGGCCCGGTGGACATCCTCTGCCGGGACGCGGACGGCGCGACGGTCGCCGTCGAGATCAAGCGCCGTGGCGAGATCGACGGCGTGGAGCAGCTCACCCGCTATCTCGAACTCCTCAACCGCGACCCTCACCTGGCGCCCGTGAAGGGGGTCTTCGCGGCTCAGGAGATCAAGCCACAAGCGCGCGTTCTGGCCACCGACCGCGGCATCGGCTGCGTCGTGCTCGACTACGACGCGCTGCGCGGCCTGGAGGACGACAAGCTCCGTCTCTTCTGACGAGGCCTTCTGTGTCGCCGCCGAGACCGCCGGCGGCGACACAGAAGGCGCCGCCTCTCCCCGTACGCGAAAACCTTGTGTGGCCCGGCCCTTCGTCGAAGGGCCGGGCCACACAAGGTTTTCGGAGCGGTTGACGCTACGGGGTGGCCGATCCTGTGCCCGTGGTGGGGGCGCTCGTCGTCGGCGTGGGCGTGGGGCTGGTCTCCGTGGGTGAGCCCGGTCCGCTGCCGGACGGCGTGCCCGTGGCGGACTGGCTCGACGAACCCGAGCCGCTGTCCGACGGCGTCGGTGACGTCTCGGTCTCGGTCGGGCTCGGCGACGGCGGACGCGTGGAGGACGGCGGACGCGTCGTCGGGCGACTCGTCGTGGAGGACGGCGGCTCCGTCGGCGTCTGAGGCGGGTCGTCCGTCTCCTCCGGCGTGGACGAGCTCGGCTTGCCGGAGTCCGACGGCTCCTCGGCGGTGTCCCCGCTGCCGCCCGGAGTCGTGCCGTCCGGCGATCCGGACGAGGTGCTGCCGCTCGGCTTCCGCGGGCCGTTGGTGCTGTCGCTCGTCGACGGGTCCTCGGGCAGCAGCCCGTTGTTGCCGTCGTCCTGGTTCGCGCTCTGCTCGGAGGTGACGCGGTCGGCCGGTCCGTCGTCGCCGGACGTCATGCCGATGGTCACGTACGTACCGAGCACGGCGGCCAGCAGGGCACCCGCGCCCGCCGCGACCACATTGCGCCGGGTCCCGCCCACGACCGACCGGCGCAGACCGGACCGCCGGTGGGAACCCGTGGCGCCGGCGGCAGGCTCGGCCCGCTGCGTCACGACCGTCACGGCCTCGTCCGAGCCGGGCTTGAACAGCGCCGTGCGGGCGGTGGTGGGGGACGCCGCGGGCGCGCCCGCGGCCGTCGTCCTCGCCTCCGCGGACTCCTCGTCGGACCCGGTACGCCCGACGCCCGCGACGAATCCGCGCGCCTTGTCCGTGACGAGCGCCAGCGCCCTGCGCCCCGCGACAGCGCCACGCCGGTCGGAGAGCGCACCCCGCAGAGCTATCGACGCCTCGAGCTCGGCGCGCGCCCGGTCCAGATTCCCGGTACAGAGCGCCAGAACGCCCAACTCGTGGTGGAAGTACGCCTCTTCAGCGACCTCGCCGGCCACGCGCGCGGCCTCCTGGCCGTGCCGCAGCGCCCGCTCCCAGGCGCCCCAGGCACCGGCCGCGGCGAACGCGGGTGCCGCCGTACGGGCCAGCAGGACGGCCGCGCTCGGCTGCCCGGCCTCGCCCTGCGCCACCAGCGAGGACAGCGCCGCGAGAATCGAGGCGGACTCGGCGGCGACGCGCTCGGGCGTCACGGACGGGTGGCCCGCCCACCACGCGTAGTGCTGTGCGGCGCTCAGGGCGCGCGCTCCGGCGCCCTCCTCGTAGCCCGCCGCGTCGAGCTGGAGGGCGACACCGGGGGCGAGGCGGTAGTGCGAACCTGCCGTGCTGAGCAGCCCGCAGGCGATCAGTTCGCCGACGGCGGCGTCGGCGTGGGTGTCCCCGGCCAGCGCCGGCAGATGGGCCTGGTGCGGGCACGCGCCGCCGAGGGCGAGGGCGAACCGCATCGTCTCCCGCGCGGCCTCGCTGAGCCGCGAGCCGAGCAGGGCGGCGGGGGCCGCGGCCTGGCCGACCGAGGGCAGCGCGAGGCTGGAGATCTCCTCGGCGAGGGGCGTGCCCAGCGGGGGCGTGCCGTCGATGATGGGGGTGCCGAGCGCGGGGGTCTCGCCGGGGAGCGGCGCGCCGGGTACGGGTGTGGTGCCCGTCTCGCCCGTCGCGGGGTCCGCCCCCTCAACGGCGCCCGCGTCCCCCGTGCCGTCCGTCCCGTCCGCGGTGGCGGTCGCCGGGTCGGCGGCCGCCGCCTCGGCCCACAGGACGTCGCGCTGCCGCAGCAGCGCCCCGGCCTGGACGAAGCGCAGCGGCAGCCCCTCGGACTCGAACCACAGGTCGCCCGCCCACGACGTCTCCTGCTCCTCCAGCGGCCGCTGGACGGCCCACTGCAGGATCTCCACGCAGGCGGAGCGGCTGAGTCCGCCGAGGAAGACCTCTTCGAGGTGCGAGTCGGGGGACGGTGCGGCCACGTCGGGCGTGGCGGCGATGAGGAAGGCGCACTCGGGGGTCGACGTGAGCAGCTCGTCCAGGGCGCTGCCGCCGAACTCGATGTCGTCGAGGACGACGACCGCCCCGATGCCCTGGACGCCCGCCAGCAGCTCGGCCCGTCCGGGTCGGTACGCGGAGGTGTCGTGGACGGCGGCGTACAGCTCGTGCAGCAGGTCGGTCGCGGTGCGGCGGTGGCCGGAGAGCCGGACGAGCCCGTCGGGGGCCAGCCCCGCGCAGTCGGCCGCCACGGCGTCGAGCAGGGCCGTACGACCGGAACCGGCGGGTCCGGTCACCCGTACGGAGCGACCGCGGGACAGCAGCCGTACGAGCCGCTCCCGCTCCTCCTCCCGCTCCAGGACCGGCCGGGGCTCCGTCACGGCGGGGCCCACCGGCGCGGGCGGCCGGGCGGCGCGGCTGCGGGCCGCGCGGTCCTCGGCGCTGCGGCGCGGGGGCGTGCCGGGGTGGGCGCCGGGCGGGCAGGGCTCGATCTCACTGCCGTCGACGGGGTTGACCGTGAGCAGGTGATCGGCCGCCACGAGCTCGACGGTCCGCGCGAACGCCTGCCGCTGCGGCACGGTCAGGGCATCGCCTGCGGCGCCGCGACGTTCTCCGTCGCGGCGCTCTGTCTCGTCGTCGAACCCCTCGGGTCCCCGGTTGTTCGGGTTCATGTCACAGCCCCCCAGATCCGGGTCTCATGCCGTTTTCCTCCCGGCCTGTCGGCACGCCGAACCCTAAACCCTGAAGGAGCTTCTCGGAACGAGCGGGGGGCCCTGCCGTGCGGAAGGTCACAGCACCGGCGGGCCGGGCGCCGGAGGCCGGGATCAGACCCGGGGCAGCGACTCCGCCTCGATACCGCCCTCGATCGCGAGGATGCGGTGGAGCCGGGTGGCGACGAGCAGGCGCTGCATCTGGGGTGGCACGCCACGCAGCACGAGGCGGCGGCTGGCCCGGCCGGCCCGGCGGTGCGCGCCCATGATCACTCCGAGTCCCGTGGCGTCCCAGGAGTCGAGTTCGGTCAGGTCGAGCACAAGGTCACCGCGGCCGGAGTCGACGGCGGTGTGCAGGACCGTACGGGCGTCCGCCGCGCTGCGTACGTCGAGGCGGCCCCCGACGACCAGCTCGGTGTGGTCGCCCCTGATGTGCATATGCGCTCCCCTGAACGTGATGCGTTACCTGGTCAACATCTACAGAACTGACTGCCTCTCACGCGGCAAAGTTGCCGCCCGTAAGCGAACCGATACCGAATTCACCCTTTGGGGGGACCCCCTCGAGGTTGACGGGCGGTCAGTGCTTGTAGAACCCCTGCCCGCTCTTCCGGCCGATGTCACCCGCGTCCACCATCCGGCGCATCAACTCCGGCGGGGCGAACTTCTCGTCCTGCGTCTCCGCGTAGATGTTGCTGGTCGCGTGCAGCAGGATGTCGATCCCGGTCATGTCGATCGTGGCGAGCGGACCCATGGCGTGGCCGAAGCCCAACTGGCAGGCCACGTCGATGTCCTCGGCCGAGGCCACACCCGACTCGTACAGCTTCGCCGCCTCGACGGCCAGGGCCGATATGAGGCGCGTGGTGACGAATCCGGCCACGTCGCGGTTGACGACGATGCAGGTCTTGCCGATGCCCTCCGCGAACTCTCGTGCGGTGGCCAGGGTTTCGTCGCTGGTCTTGTAGCCCCGGACGAGCTCGCAGAGCTGCATCATCGGGACCGGCGAGAAGAAATGCGTTCCGACGACCTGCTCGGGGCGGCTGGTCACCGCCGCGATCTTGGTGATCGGGATGGCGGAGGTGTTGGAGGCGAGAACCGCCTCCTCCTTCACCACCTTGTCGAGGCTGCGGAAGATCTCCTGCTTGATCTCGATCTTCTCGAAGACGGCCTCGACGACGATGTCGGCGTCCGCCACGGCGCCGAGTTCGGTACTCGTGGTGATACGGGCCAGGGCGGCTTCGGCGTCGGACGCGTCGAGCTTCCCCTTGGAGACGAACTTCTCGTACGAGGCCCGGATGCCGCTCGCGCCACGGGTCAGCGCCGCGTCGGTGACGTCGTGCAGCACGACGTCCCAGCCCGCCTGGGCGGAGACCTGGGCGATACCGGACCCCATGAGTCCGGCGCCGATGACGGCGAGCTTCCTGGCCACTGCAGCTCCTCTGGTTCTTCGTCGCGCGCGGGCGCCCCGAGGCTCTCCGGAGGGGCGTGCGTTACGGATCGGCTCTCCGGCGGACCTTAGCGCCGTTGAGGGCCGGTGGGGCGCGGAAGAGATGCGCGTCACGTCTCATCAGACGGACATCACACCGAGATGACCACGGCGTTGACCGGAGTGCCCAGTTGGGACCGTTTTCGCATGACAGCGGCGACTTCCGGACCGGCCCGCTCCGCTTCCCCGTGGCGCGGCGGATCAGAGCCGGATCAGAGCCGGATCAGGGCGGCTCAGGGTGGCTCAGCGCAGGCACCGCAAGGCGAGGAGCCGGTCGCGCGCGGTGGGGCACGGCGTGACCACCGGCACAGGGCCGGTGACGGACCCGAGGGCTAGGCTCGGAGCCATGGTCAATCTGACGCGCATCTACACCCGGACCGGGGACAACGGCACGACCGCCCTCGGTGACATGTCCCGCACGGTGAAGACCGACTCGCGGATCGGTGCGTACGCCGACGCCAACGAGGCGAACGCGGCCATCGGCGTCGCCATCGCGCTCGGCCAACTGCCCAAGGACATCGTGGATGTACTGGTCCGGGTGCAGAACGACCTGTTCGACGTCGGGGCCGACCTCGCCACCCCGGTCGTCGAGGAGCCGGAGTACCCGCCGCTGCGCGTCGAGCAGTCGTACATCGACCGGCTGGAGGCGGACTGCGACCACTTCCTCGAGGGGGTCGAGAAGCTGCGCAGCTTCATCCTCCCCGGCGGCACACCCGGCGCGGCGCTGCTGCACCAGGCGTGCACGGTGGTCCGGCGGGCCGAGCGGTCCACCTGGGCGGCGCTGGAGAAGCACGCCGACATCATGAATCCGCTGACCGCCACCTATCTGAACCGCCTCTCCGACCTGCTGTTCATCCTCGCCAGGACGGCGAACAAGGAGGTCGGGGACGTGCTCTGGGTGCCGGGCGAGAACCGCTGACGAAGGCGCCGCGACCGTACGGTCCTGGGCGCGCCGCGTGCGGGCGTGTGGCCGGCCGGTCTAGGACTTGGTCAGCGAGTCCGGCTGCCGCTCCTCGGGGGCGCCGGCGGGGGCCTTCTTCGGCCAGATCGTGTAGCTCACCGCGATCACCAGGTTGATGCCGATCACGAAGAGCATCCGCGTCTGCCAGGTGCGCAGCGAGCCGGTCTGGTCCGGCTCGCCCACGTACCAGACCGCGCCCTGGAGCAGGCCGATGGCGATCACCGAGGCGAGTATCCAGCGGGCCGCCGTCCTCCACTCGTGGACGGTGCGGGCCGTCCCGTACTTGGGCGGCTTCACCGGCGGCGGACCGCCCGCGAAGCGATGGGCGAAGCGCGCGTCCGCCCGCTTGATCAGCGAGTGGCCCATGGCGACGGTGAAGCCGATGTAGACCGCGGCCAGCCCGTGCTTCCAGTCGGGTTCGGCACCGTTCCTGAGGTCGACGGCGGTCGCGACGAGCAGGACGAGCTCCAGCAGCGGCTCCATGAGCAGCACGGCGGCCCCGGCCCGCTTCATCCCCGCCAGGTAGCGCAGGCTCAGACCACCGACCAGCAGCACCCAGAAGGCGACCTCGCAGGCGATGATCAGCGTGACGATCACGGGAACTCCTTCTCGCGGCGGTTCATGCACGTCTCCGGGCGCTCCCGGCCTCTCCGGCTCCCCCGGCTCCACCGGCTGTTCCGGCCCTTCCAGCCTCGGCCCCGCCGCGGCCTCCCGCGTCGTCGCCGCCGACGATCCACGGCTGCATCCTTCGATGTAGTGGGGCGGGTCCCGGTATCGGCCCGCGCGAGGAGGCGAGGCTCCCGCGCGGCCGTGTTGGATGGGTGTGTGACCACCCGCCTCTTCCAGGTACCAGCCCGCCCTCACCGGGACGACGTGCTGATCGCCGCCATGGGAATGGCGGGCGGGCTGGCCCTGTGGGCGCTCGGGCTGCATGTGCAGGGCAGCCGGCTGATCGCGGCCCCCTGGGTCGCGCTCGTACCGCTCACCGCGATGGCGTCGCTGGCCCTGCTGCGCAGGACGCGGCCGCAGGCCGCGCTCGTCCTGGCCACCTTCGCGCTCGTCGCGGACCAGCTGACGGTCGGCAATCTCGCCACGATCCTGCTGTTCACCGACATCATCTACGCGGCCGTGCTCTACGGAACCCCCGCCGCCGCCCGGAGGATCCCGGTCACCAGCGGGCTGATCACGGTTGCCGTGGCCCTGGCGTTCCTCGCGTGGTTCCAGAAGCCCGAAGCGCTGCTCATCGGGGTCGCCACCGGCCTGATCTCCTTCGCACCGGCCACCACGGGGGCGATGCTCCGCAACCACCGTGAGGCCGCCGAGGCCGCCCGGCTGCGCGCGGAACAGACCGCGCTGCTCGCGGAGATGGACCGTACGCAGGCGGTGACGGCCGAACGCGCCCGGATGGCCCGGGAGTTGCACGACGTGGTGGCCAACCACCTGTCCGCGATCGCCATCCACGCCACCGCGGCGCAGTCGATCGGCGACGCCGACGCGACCGGCGAGGCACTGACCGTCATCCGGGAGAACAGCGTGCAGGGCCTGGCCGAAATGCGCCGTCTCATCGGGCTGTTGCGCGATGCCGGTGCCGTGGACGAACCGTCGGCCGCGCCGCGCCTCGACGGTCTCGAAGCGCTGCTGCAGCAGGTCCGCCGCGCGGGCGCGGCCGCCCGCGGGACCGCGGACACCGGGGAGGAGGGCGGCGGCGCCCCCGGCGGCCTCCGCTTCGTGCTGCGCGACGAGCGGCCCGCGGACACCCCCGCTCCCCCGGTCCCGGTCGAACTCGCGGCCTACCGCATCGTGCAGGAGGCGCTGACCAACGCGCTCAAGCACGCGGGCGCCGGGGAGGTCCTCGTACGCCTCGGGTACGACACGGAGGTCCCGAACGCCGGCGCCCCTCCCCCGCTGACGGTCCACGTGACCAGCCCGTACGGCGACCGTCCCGGCCCTCGCGCGCCCGGCTCCGGTGCGGGGCTCGTCGGGATGCGGGAGCGCGTCGCCCTGCTGGGTGGGGAGTTCGAGGCGGGCCCGGTCGCCGCGACCGGGGACGGGCGCACCAAGGTCTGGCAGGTACGGGCGGTGCTGCCCGTCGCTGAAGAGGGGACACGATGACGGACACGCCGCCCACGCCCGGAGCAGCCTCACCGGCGGATCCCGGCGAGCCGGGAGAGCCCGGAAGGCCGGGCGGCTCCGCGCGGACCGTCCGCGTCCTGGTGGCCGAGGACCAGTCCGCCGTACGGGCCGGGCTCGTCCTGATCCTGCGCTCGGCGCCGGGGATCGAGGTCACCGGAGAGGCCGCCGACGGCGAGGAGGCGGTCCGGCTCGCCCGTGAACTGCGCCCGGACCTGGTCCTGATGGACATTCAGATGCCCCGCCTCGACGGGGTGTCGGCGACCCGGCGGATCGTCGCGGAGGGACTGGCGGACGTACTGGTGCTGACCACGTTCGACCTGGACGCCTATGTCTTCGGCGCACTCCGCGCCGGTGCGTCCGGCTTCCTGCTGAAGGACAGCGACGCCGCCGGACTGGTCGATGCGGTACGGACGGTGGCGCGCGGCGAGGGGCTGATCGCCCCGGCCGTGACCCGGCGGCTCATCGCCGAGTTCGCGGCGCCCGCACCCGCGGCGACGCCGGGCACCGACCCGGCCGTGCTGGATGTGCTCACCCGCAGGGAGCGCGAGGTGCTCGGCTGCCTGGGCGAGGGCCTGCCGAACGCCGAGATCGCGGTCCGGCTGTCCATGGCGGAGGCGACGGTGAAGACCCATGTGAGCCGTCTGCTCAACAAGCTGGGGCTGCGCAGCCGGGTCCAAGCCGCGGTCCTGGCCCAGGAGTTGGGCGTCTGACCGCACCTCTGCGCCCTCGATGCGACTTTGGTCCAGACCTATTGACCGTTGGTCCGGACCTCCTTACGCTCCCCTCACTGTGGTGAGCGAGCCGTGACTCCGGGTGCTCACCGGGCGGCGCAGGTCTCGTGACGGACACCGACCCCGTCGGTTCGCATCCCTCGAGGAGCACCCCTTGAGCACAGGAACCTCCCAACCTCCCAGACGCACCGGCACCGGCACCCCTCTGACCGGCCGCACCAGGAGCGCTGTCTCCCGGACCGCCGCGGTCCTCGTGGCGCTGCTGCTCCCCCTCGCCTCACTCGTCGGCCTCGCGACACCCGCGCACGCCGCGGGCGCCACGGCCACCTACACGAAGGTCCAGGACTGGGGCAGCGGCTTCGAAGGCAAGTGGACGGTGAAGAACACCGGCACCACCGCCCTCAGCTCCTGGACCGTCGAATGGGACTTCCCCTCCGGCACCTCCGTCACGTCCTCCTGGGACGCTGACGTGACCGGCTCGGGCACCCGCTGGACCGCCAGGAACAAGAGCTGGAACGGCACCCTCGCCCCCGGCGCCAGCATCACGTTCGGGTTCAACGGCACCGGCAGCGGCAGCCCGGCCAACTGCCGTGTCAACAACGGCTCCTGCGAGGGCGGCTCCGTCCCGGGTGACGGCGCCCCGACCGCACCCGGCACACCGACCGCGAGCGGTGTCACCAACACCTCGGTGAGCCTCACCTGGACGGCGGCGACGGACGACAAGGGGATCAAGAACTACGACGTGTACCGCGGCTCGTCGAAGATCGCGACCGTCACCGGGACCACGTACACCGACTCCGGCCTGAGCGCCGGCACCACCTACGGCTACAGCGTGCGGGCCCGCGACACCTCCGACCAGACCGGCCCCGCGAGCGGCACCCTGACCGTGAGGACGACCGGCGGCGGGGGCGGCGGCGGCAAGGTCAAGCTCGGCTACTTCACCGAGTGGGGCGTCTACGACCGCAATTACCACGTGAAGAACCTGGTCACGAGCGGCTCCGCAGCGAAGATCACCCATATCAACTACGCGTTCGGCAACGTCCAGGGCGGCAGGTGCACCGTCGGCGAAGCCTTCCCGGACTACGAGAAGGCGTACACGGCGGAGCAGAGTGTCGACGGCGTCGCCGACACCTGGGACCAGCCACTGCGCGGCAGCTTCAACCAGCTCCGCAAGCTCAAGAAGATGTACCCGCACATCAAGGTGCTCTGGTCCTTCGGCGGCTGGACCTGGTCCGGCGGCTTCGGCCAGGCCGTCCAGAACCCCACCGCCTTCGCCAAGTCCTGCCACGACCTAGTCGAGGACCCACGATGGGCCGATGTCTTCGACGGCATCGACCTGGACTGGGAGTACCCCAACGCCTGCGGGCTCAGCTGCGACAGCAGCGGCCCGGCGGCGTTCCGGACGATGATGCAGGCGATGCGGTCCGCGTTCGGCGGCGACCTGGTGACGGCGGCGATCACCGCCGACGCCTCGTCCGGCGGCAAGATCGACGCGGCCGACTACGCGGGTGCCGCCCAGTACGTCGACTGGTACAACGTGATGACGTACGACTTCTTCGGCGCCTGGGCCGCCCAGGGCCCCACCGCCCCGCACTCGCCCCTCACCTCCTACAGCGGTCTCCCGCAGCAGGGCTTCACCAGCGACGCCGCCGTCCAGAAGCTCAAGGCCAAGGGGATCCCGAGCGGCAAGCTGAACCTGGGCATCGGCTTCTACGGGCGCGGCTGGACCGGCGTCACGCAGAAGGAACCCGGCGGCACGGCGACCGGCCCCGCGCCCGGCACGTACGAGCAGGGCATCGAGGACTACAAGGTCCTGAAGGAGAAGTGCCCGGCCGGGGGCACCGTGGCGGGCACGGCGTACGCCCACTGCGGCAGCCAGTGGTGGAGCTACGACACCCCGTCGACGATCAACGGGAAGATGGGCTATGTGAAGGAGCAGGGCCTGGGCGGCGCGTTCTTCTGGGAGTTCAGCGGTGACACGAGCAACGGCGAACTCGCGACCGCGATCGACAGCGGTCTGAAGTAGCCGGCAGAAACGCCGGGGAGGCGGTGTCGCCCCCGCCTTCCCGGTCCCACCACGACCGGGACGGACGTCCCACGGTCCCTACGCGACGTTCACGCGCTGTCCGGGGGGTGCGGCCTCCAGCCACGCCAGGAAGCCGGTGAGCGCGTCCTCGCTCATCGCCAGCTCCAGATGCGTACCGCGGTGCACACAGCCGAGGATGATCGCGTCGGAGAGCAGCGCCAGTTCCTCCTCGCCCTGCGGGGCGCGGCGGGACAGCACCTCGATCGCGGAACGCTCCAGGACGCGGCGGGGGCGGGGGGCGTAGGAGAAGACGCGGAACCACTCGACCCGGTCGCCGCTGTACCGCGCGACCCCGTAGATCCAGCCCTTGCCCCTGGGCCCGTGGGAGGCCGGTGCGGTGTCCATGCCCTCCGTGGCGGGCACGTTCCAGCGCAGGCTGCAGTCGAATGTGCCGCCGGACCGCTGGATCAGCCTGCGCCGCAGGCCGAAGACGAACAGTCCCAGCAGCACCAGTGCGATGACCACGCAACTGACCAGCAGTGCGAGGACCATCTTCACCGACCTCCTCGCTCGGGGGACACCGCCCAGAGGTTACTGGGGGAGTAACGGACCGAGTATGACCTCTGGATCCGCCACAGCCGCGGACCGCTCTGGTGAGTCCCAGGGCAGTCCGCGGCTGAGTGACAATCGTTCGCCGGGCGGCTCAGCGGTTGCCCGCCGTCGTCGCGGCCAGACGGATCTCGGCGCGCCGTTCGGCGGCCGCGTCGGCTTCCGACTTCGCCCGCTCCAGCGCGCGCTCGGCACGGGCGACATCGATCTCGTCCGCCAGCTCCGCGATCTCGGCGAGCACCGAGAGCTTGTTGTCGGCGAAGGAGATGAAGCCTCCGTGCACCGCCGCGACGACGGTGCCGCCATCGCTGGTACGGATGGTCACCGGGCCGGACTCCAGCACACCCAGCAGGGGCTGGTGGCCGGGCATGACGCCGATGTCACCCGATGTGGTGCGCGCAACGACCAGGGTGGCCTCGCCGGACCAGACACTGCGGTCCGCGGCGACCAGCTCGACGTGCAGCTCAGCAGCCAAAACGTGGCTCCTCGGGTCTCCACCTGCCGGAGCAGGTGTCCAGATCAGTACTGGGGTGTCAAGAATAACGGGCGTACCGGTCAGGGGTGGGGGCGGCCCACCCCTGACCCGTATCAGCCGGGGGTCAGGAGACGCCCAGCTCCTTGGCCTTCGCCTTCAGGTCGTCCAGACCACCGCACATGAAGAACGCCTGCTCGGGGAAGTGGTCGTACTCGCCGTCGGCGATCGAGTTGAACGCGGAGATCGACTCGTCGAGCGAGACGTCCGATCCGTCGAGACCGGTGAACTGCTTCGCCGCGTGGGTGTTCTGCGACAGGAAGCGCTCGATACGGCGGGCGCGGTGGACGACCAGCTTGTCCTCCTCGCCGAGCTCGTCGATACCGAGGATCGCGATGATGTCCTGGAGGTCCTTGTACTTCTGCAGGATCCCCTTGACGCGCGAGGCGCAGTCGTAGTGCTCCTGCGAGATGTAGCGCGGGTCCAGGATGCGGGACACCGAGTCCAGCGGGTCCACCGCCGGGTAGATGCCCTTCTCCGAGATCGGCCGGGAGAGCACCGTCGTCGCGTCGAGGTGCGCGAAGGTGGTCGCCGGAGCCGGGTCGGTCAGGTCGTCCGCGGGGACGTAGATCGCCTGCATCGAGGTGATCGAGTGACCACGGGTCGAGGTGATGCGCTCCTGGAGGAGGCCCATCTCGTCCGCCAGGTTCGGCTGGTAACCCACCGCGGACGGCATACGGCCGAGCAGGGTGGACACCTCGGAACCGGCCTGGGTGAAGCGGAAGATGTTGTCGATGAAGAACAGCACGTCCTGCTTCTGCACATCGCGGAAGTACTCCGCCATGGTCAGACCGGCCAGGGCGACGCGCAGACGGGTGCCCGGGGGCTCGTCCATCTGACCGAAGACCAGCGCGGTCTTGTCGAGAACGCCGGACTCCTCCATCTCCTGGATGAGGTCGTTGCCCTCACGCGTACGCTCACCGACACCGGCGAACACGGAAACGCCCTCGTGCAGCTTCGCCACACGCATGATCATTTCCTGGATGAGGACGGTCTTGCCGACGCCGGCGCCGCCGAACAGGCCGATCTTGCCGCCCTTGACGTACGGGGTCAGCAGGTCGACGACCTTCAGGCCGGTCTCGAACATCTCGGTCTTGGACTCGAGCTGGTCGAAGTCGGGAGCCTTGCGGTGGATCGCCCACCGGTCGGTCTCCTTGCCGTTCTCCTCCGGGACGTTCAGCACCTCACCAAGGGTGTTGAACACCTTGCCCTTGGTGAAGTCACCGACCGGCACGGTGATGCCCGCGCCGGTGTCGGTCACCGCGGCCTGACGGATCAGGCCGTCGGTCGGCTGCATCGAGATCGCACGGACCACGCCCTCGCCCAGGTGCTGGGCGACCTCGAGGGTCAGGGTCTTGGTCTTGCCCTCCTCGGTCGGGTCGATGACCTCGACGGTGAGGGCGTTGTAGATCTCCGGCATCGCGTCGACGGGGAACTCCACGTCGACAACCGGGCCGATGACCCGCGCGACGCGGCCCGCGGCCACGCCGGCGGAAGCGGTCGGCTCAACAGTGGTGGTCATAGTGTCAGTCACTCCCCGCGGTCGCGTCGGCCAGTGCGCTCGCGCCACCGACGATCTCGCTGATTTCCTGGGTGATGTCGGCCTGGCGGGCCGCATTGGCAAGCCGCGTGAGCGACTTGATGAGCTCCTCGGCGTTGTCGGTCGCCGACTTCATCGCACGGCGGCGGGCGGCGTGCTCGGAAGCGGCCGACTGCAGCAGGGCGTTGTAGATCCGGCTCTCGACGTACCGCGGCAGCAGAGCGTCGAGGACGTCCTCGGCGGACGGCTCGAAGTCGAAGAGAGGAAGGATCTCGCCCTTCTTCTCGGTGGCCCCGGCCTGCTCGTCGGCCTCGAGGCTGAGCGGCAGCAGCCGCCGGTCGATCGGCGTCTGCGTCATCATCGACACGAACTCCGTGAAGACGATGTGCAGCTCGTCGACGCCGCCCTCGGCCGTGTCCTTCGTGACGGCCTCGATGAGCGGGGCCGCCACGTTCTTGGCGTCCGCGTACGAGGGGTTGTCGGTGAAGCCCGTCCACGACTCCTCGACCTTGCGGCCGCGGAAGCTGTAGTAGGCCACGCCCTTGCGCCCGACGACGTAGGTGACGACCTCCTTGCCCTCGGCGGTGAGCCGCTCGGTGAGCCGCTCACCCGCCTTGATGGCGTTGGAGGAGTAGCCGCCCGCCAGACCGCGGTCGCTCGTGACGAGCAGGACCGCGGCCCGCGTGGGGCTGTCGACCTCGGTGGTCAGCGGGTGCTGGGTGGTGGAGCCCGTGGCCACCGCGGTCACCGCGCGGGTCAGCTCGCTCGCGTACGGCGTCGAGGCGGCGACCTTGCGCTGCGCCTTGACGATCCGCGACGCGGCGATCATCTCCATCGCCTTGGTGATCTTCTTGGTGGCGGTGACGGACTTGATGCGGCGCTTGTAGACGCGAAGCTGAGCACCCATAAGCTCAGTCCTCGCCCAGCAGCTTGCCGTCCGAGGTCTCGAACTGCTGCTTGAAGGAGGCGATGGCCTCGGCCAGGGCCTGCAGGGTGTCGTCGGACATCTTGCCGCCCTCGCGGATGGAGGTCAGCAGGCCCTTGTGCTCACGGTGCAGGTAGTCCAGCAGCTCGCGCTCGAACCGGCGGATGTCCTCGACCGGCACGTCGTCCATCTTGCCGGTGGTGCCGGCCCAGATGGAGACGACCTGGTCCTCGGTCGAGTACGGAGCGTACTGGCCCTGCTTGAGCAGCTCGACCATGCGCTTACCGCGCTCCAGCGAGGCCTTCGAGGCCGCGTCCAGGTCGGAGCCGAAGGCGGCGAACGCCTCGAGCTCGCGGTACTGGGCGAGGTCCACACGGAGGCGGCCGGAGACCTGGCGGACCGCCTTGTGCTGGGCGGAACCACCCACACGGGAGACGGAGATACCGACGTTCAGCGCCGGGCGCTGGCCCGCGTTGAACAGGTCCGACTCCAGGAAGCACTGGCCGTCGGTGATGGAGATGACGTTGGTCGGAATGAACGCCGACACGTCGTTCGCCTTGGTCTCGACGATCGGCAGCCCCGTCATCGAGCCCTTGCCCATCTCGTCGGAGAGCTTGGCGCAGCGCTCCAGGAGGCGGGAGTGCAGGTAGAAGACGTCACCGGGGTAGGCCTCACGGCCCGGCGGGCGGCGCAGCAGCAGAGAGACGGCGCGGTAGGCGTCGGCCTGCTTCGACAGGTCGTCGAAGACGATCAGCACGTGCTTGCCCTGGTACATCCAGTGCTGGCCGATGGCCGAGCCGGTGTACGGGGCGAGGTACTTGAAGCCGGCCGGGTCGGACGCCGGAGCCGCGACGATCGTCGTGTACTCCAGGGCACCGGCCTCCTCCAGCGCGCCACGCACGGACGCGATGGTGGAGCCCTTCTGGCCGACGGCGACGTAGATGCAGCGGACCTGCTTGTTCGGGTCGCCGGAACGCCAGTTGTCGCGCTGGTTGATGATCGTGTCGACGGCGAGGGCGGTCTTGCCGGTCTGGCGGTCGCCGATGATCAGCTGACGCTGGCCACGGCCGATCGGGGTCATGGCGTCGACGGCCTTGAGGCCCGTCTCCATCGGCTCGTGCACCGACTTACGGGCCATGACGCCCGGGGCCTGCAGCTCGAGGGCGCGGCTGCTCTCGGTGTCGATCTCACCGAGACCGTCGATCGGGTTGCCCAGGGGGTCGACGACCCGGCCCAGGTATCCCTCGCCGACGGCGACCGACAGAACCTCACCGGTGCGGCGCACCGGCTGGCCCTCCTCGATGCCGCTGAACTCGCCGAGAACGATCGCACCGATCTCGCGCTCCTCGAGGTTGAGGGCGAGGCCGAGGGTGCCGTCCTCGAACTTCAGCAGCTCGTTCGCCATGGCCGAGGGAAGACCCTCGACCTTCGCGATGCCGTCTCCGGCAACGCTGACCGTCCCGACCTCCTCGCGCGAGGCCGCGTCCGGCTTGTACGACTGGACAAAGTTCTCCAGCGCGTCCCGGATCTCCTCCGGCCGGATCGTGAGCTCCGCCATCTGGGTTCCCTGCTCTCCTTGTTGGGCCCGAAGTCTTTTGGGGGTCTGGGGGCGACCCCCAGAGGACTCTGCACGGCCCAACTCGGGCCGCTGTGAATCGTGTTGAGTTGGTGGTGGTCAGCCGGCCATCCGCCGGGCCACCTCGTGGAGGCGGTCGGCCATGGTGCCGTTGATGACCTCGTCGCCGACCTGCACCGAGATCCCGCCGAGAACACCCGGGTCCACGTCGAGATTCAGATGCATCTGCCGGCCGTACAGCGTGGCCAGGGCCGCGCCGAGGCGCTGCCGCTGCTGGTCACTGAGCGGCACCGCGGAGGTGACGATCGCGACCATCCGGTCCCGGCGGTCGGCGGCCAGCTTGGAGAGGGCCTCCAGCCCTGCCTCCAGGCTACGGCCCCGCGGCCGGGTCACAAGAGTGACCACCAGCCGGACGGTGACCGCGTTGGCCCGGCCGCCCAGCAGGCTGCGCACCAGCTCCGCCTTGGCGGAGGCCGTTGCCGCACGGTCGGTGAGGGCGGAACGCAGCTCCGGCGTCGAGGCGACGATCCGGCCGAACCGGAACAGCTCGTCCTCGACGTCGTCGAGCGAACCCGCCCGCTGCGCGACCACGAATTCGGCGCTCGCGGCCAGCTCCTCGACGGCGTCGACCAGGTCACGCGAGCGCGACCAGCGGGAGCGGACCATGCCGGACACCAGGTCAACGGTCTCGCCCCCGACCTGGCTGCCCAGCAGACGCGCCACCAGCTCGGCCTTGGCCTCACCGGCCTGCGCCGGGTCGGTGAGGACCCGACGCAGCGACACCTCGCGGTCGAGCAGCCCCGTGACGGCGACCAGGTCGGCGGCGAGCTTCTCGACGTCGACGGACGCGGTGTCCGTCAGCGCGTCGAAACGCTCACGCGCGGCGACCAGTGCCTCGCGGCTCGCTCCGTTCATCGGGTTGCCTCGGCCTTCTCCTCGAGCTCGTCGAGGAAGCGGTCGATCACGCGGCTCTGCCGGGCCTGGTCCTCGAGGGACTCACCGACGAGCTTTCCGGCCAGTTCGGTGGCGAGGGTGCCGACGTCCTGGCGCAGCGCCGCGGCAGCCTGCTTGCGCTCGGCCTCGACCTGGGTGTGACCGGCGGCGACGATCTCCTCGCGCTGCCGCTGACCCTCCGCACGCATCTCGGCGATGAGCGCGGCACCCTGCTCCTGCGCCTCCTGACGCAGGCGCGCGGCCTCGTGCCGGGCCTCGGCGAGCTGAGCCTTGTACTGCTCGAGCGTGTCCTGGGCCTCGGCCTGAGCCGCCTCCGCCTTCTCGATCCCGCCCTCGATCTGCTCGCGCCGCTCGTCCAGAACCTTGTTGATGTTCGGGAGGAGCTTCTTGGCGAGGAAGAAGAAGACGATGGCGAAGGCAATTGCGCCGATGAGCAGCTCGGGGCCGGGCGGGACCAGGGGGCTCTGCTCTTCCTCGGCCGCCAGCTGAATCAAGTTGGCGATCACATCAATGCCTTTCGTCGAAAACGGTCCGGCGTGGGATCACTTACCGAACACGAACGGCATAACAATGCCGATCAGGGCGAGCGCCTCACAGAACGCGAAGCCCAGGATCTGGTTGGCGCGGATCAGACCGGCAGCCTCGGGCTGACGGGCGAGCGCCTGGGTGCCGTTACCGAAGATGATGCCGACGCCGACGCCGGGGCCGATGGCGGCGAGACCGTAGCCGATGGAGCCGAGCGAGCCGGTGACTGCGGCGAGCTGAACAGCGGACATGCTGTCTCTTCCTTCTCTTTACGCGGACCGGTGGGGGTTGGCCACCGGACGACTATGGGCTGGGGCGGTTACTCAGTGGTGCTCGGCGAGAGCGCCCTGAATGTAGGAGCAGGCCAGGAGGACGAAGACGTACGCCTGGACGGCCTGGACGAAGAGTTCGAAGGCGATCATGGCCATGGTCATCACGAACGAGACGCCTGCGGCCGGGATCATGTAGCTGTTCAGCAGGTACCAGCTGGCGACGGTGAACATCACCAGCATCAGGTGTCCCGCGAACATGTTCGCGAAGAGTCGCACCGCGTGCGTGAACGGCCGGACGACGACGTTCGAGAAGAACTCGATGACCATGACGAGCGGCAGCACCGGGCCGAGCGACTTGTCGTAGCCGGTGATGTTCTTGAAGCCGCCGATGAAGCCGTGCTTCTTGAAGGTCAGCGACATCCACAGGATGTAGACCACGGCTGCCAGCACCATCGGGTAGGCGATGATCGACGAGACCGGGAACTGAGCCAACGGGATCACGGACCAGATGTTCATGATCCAGATGAAGAAGAACAGCGAGACCATGAGCGGGACGTACTTCTCGCCCTCACGCTTACCGAGCGTCTCGTAGACGATCCCCCGGCGGACGAAGTCGTAGCCGGCCTCGCCCACCATCTGCAGCTTGCCAGGAACGACCTTCGCCTTACCGAACGCCGTCCAGAAGAAACCGACGACGATGACCGACGCCAGCAGTGCGAGCACCATCACCTTGTTGAACTCGTAGCCGCCGACGGTGAAGAGCGGCTGGAAGAGGAAGGAGTGCAGGCCAGGAGCCGGGAAGCCACAGCCGTCGTCGGACAGGATCCGGCAGCTCCAGTCGAAGGCGAGCTGGTTCTGGTCAGCACTCACCGCGGGCTCCTTCAGCGTGGCGCATGGGTACGGCAACCTCGTTGTGTCGGCGCGGCGGGTAGCCGCGGTTCGGCACTGGACTGGTCTTGAGAACTTGGGGGCGGCTGGTCGGCGCTGAGCCGAGCGACCGGCCAGGCATCAGCGTCATGGGCTGCCGGTTCCATCCCGTCAAGCTGGGGAACTCAGCCGCCTGCGCCCGCGATGCCGCAGTTGGCACCGGACGATAGCAGGCGAGTACGCCCATGTTTATTCCGGCCCTACCTGTCACGTCGCGGACTCCGTCGCGCGGGGGCGGTTCGCCTCCGCGGTATCCGGTTCGACGTAAAGGATCTTGGCCTTCATATGCGCCCGCGCCTGCGCCGCGATCCACACGAGGGTGGAGGCGACCAGGGTGGCGGCGAACGCCTTGGGGTCGAACAGCGTGGTGTCCTTGAATACGGCCACGAACACCAGCATCAGCAGGAGTTGGGCTGTGTAGAGCATCAGCCCCATGGCCTGGAACAGGTGCGGCAGGGACCTGGCGGTCCGCTGCAGCGCGGTCAGACCCATGCCCATGAAGACGATCACCAGCAGTGCACCGACGGCCGATCCGAGCGCCCCCTTCCCGCCGCCGAGCACGCCACCCGCAACGACGGCGATCACGCCGACGGCGGCCGTGGGTACGGCAGTTTGAAGGAGCATTCGGGCGTCGTTTGACTGCATGGCGGCAACTCCGCTCGGGGTTGGGGCGAGTGTCGTCATGGACGAGCGTAGGGGCCGATCGAGGTCACACCTCACACCGAAGAACCGTCCGACTGGCGGTGCTTCGGTGCTGGCCACCGGGTTTCGTGAACGGTATCACAAACTATTTGATGAGGTCTTTACCTAGTCGATGTGCTGCCCGTCACACAGACGAGCTACCCCTCGCACCGATGAGCTGACGCGAAGCCCCCTGCCCGCTATGGGGTTTATGCCCGACTCAACTGCGCTGTGAGTGATCACCAGTTGCGCGAGCGGCCGCCGATCGCCGTCGCGCCCGCCGGGACGCGCGTCGTCGTGGGCGTCTCCGGATCCCCCGCGCCGTCCGCGCCGCCGTTCCCAGTACCGTTCCCGCCGACGTGGCCGTTGCCGCTGCCATTCCCGCTGCCGTTGGACGCGGACGTCCCTGCCGCGACCGGGAGTTCGGACGACGCGACGCCGGCGTCCGCCGGGTCCGGCGCCTCGTCCGTGCGGCGGCTGCGTCGGTACCGGGGCGGGACGAAGGAGTTCGCCCAGCGCGGGGTCCGCGGGGTGAAGCGGGGCATCAGCAGCAGGAGCAGCCCGATCGTGCTCAGGGCGACGACGATCAGCACGATCCAGACATTGGCCGCGTGCACCGAGTAGCCGACCGCGCCGAACGCGATCAGCGCCGACCAGAAGTACATGATCAGGACGGCCCGGCTGTGCGAGTGGCCGATCTCCAGCAGACGGTGGTGCAGGTGACCGCGGTCGGCGACGAACGGCGACTGGCCCTTCCACGTACGACGGACGATCGCCAGCACCAGGTCCACCACCGGCACCATCAGCACCGAGAGCGGCAGCAGCAACGGGATGTAGACCGGCACCGTCTCGTGGACCGCCGCCCGTTCCGATCCGGCGAAGAGGCTGAGTGCGTCGGGGTCCACCTGGCCCGTGATGGAGATCGCACCCGCCGCCAGCACCAAGCCGATCAGCATCGAGCCCGAGTCGCCCATGAAGATCCGCGCGGGATGCATGTTGTGAGGCAGGAAGCCCAGGCACATGCCCATGAGGATCGCGGCGAAGACGGTGGCCGGTGCGGCGGCCTCCAGCCCGTAGCCGAACCACATGCGGTACGCGTACAGGAAGAACGCCGCGGCCGCGATGCAGACCATGCCGGAGGCCAGACCGTCCAGACCGTCCACGAAGTTGACCGCGTTGATGGTGATCACGACGAGGGCGACGGTGAGCAGCGTGCCCTGCATGGAGGTGAGTGCGACGGATCCCACACCGGGGACCGGGATCCACAGGATCGTCAGACCCTGCATGACCATGACGCCCGCCGCGATCATCTGACCGCCGAGCTTCACCAGGGCGTCCACGCCCCATTTGTCGTCGAGCACGCCGAGCAGCCAGATCAGCGCCGCTCCGGAGAGCAGGGCGCGGGGTTCGTTGGAGAGCTCGAAGACCTTGCCCACGTTCGGGAGGTGCGCGGCGACGAGCAGTCCGGCGCACAGTCCGCCGAACATCGCGATCCCGCCGAGCCGCGGCGTGGGCTCGCGGTGCACGTCACGGGCGCGGATCTCCGGCATGGCCCCGATGGCGATGGCGAATTTCCGCACCGGTCCGGTCAGCAGGTAAGTAACCGCGGCCGCGACGCACAGCGTCAGCAGATATTCACGCACCGATTCCCCAGACGTCTCGAGGTCCTACCAGGCCACACCCTAGGCCAGGGGTGGGCCGTGCGCAGGCAAGCCCTGGATGGTTGCTCAGAGGGTAGCCCCGCCCGTACCGCATGTCAGGCCGTGGTCCTCCGCATCCCAGGATGCCCCGGCACCGGGTCCGAACGCGCCGGTACGGGCCGTTCCGTGACGGACCTCATGATGAACGGCAGCCGGTCCGCGACAACTTCACGGAACGGCGACGGCGATCCGCACCCCGGTTCAGCAGCGCTCCTGCGCCCCGACCGGGATCTCGTGGAGCCGCGGGCTCGGGTGCCGGTCGCGGCTCCACTCGCGCGGATAGCCCACGGAGACCTCCTCGAAGCGCACGCCGTCGTACCAGGTCGTCCGGGGGATGTGCAGGTGACCGTAGACGACCGCCGCGGCACGGAAGCGGACGTGCCAGTCCGCGGTGCGCACCGTCCCGCACCACTGCGCGAACTCCGGGTAGCGCAGGACCCGGGTGGGCTCGCGCACCAGCGGATAGTGGTTGACCAGGACGGTCGGCAGGGCGGGGTCCACGGCCCGCAGCCGGGCCTCGGTCCCGGTGACGCGCGCCTCGCACCACGCGTCGCGGCTCGGGTACGGATCGGGGTGCAGCATGAACTCGTCCGTGCACACCACGCCCGCCTTCTCGGCCTGGGCCAGCGACTCCTCCTTGGTGGAGGCCGTCTCGGTCCTGAAGGTGTAGTCGTAGCCGATGAAGAGCGGGGCGACGACCGCGGGGCCACCGGGGCCCTCCCACACCGCGTACGGATCCTCGGGCGTCAGCACTCCGAGACCGCGGCAGATGTCCACGAGGTGGCGGTAGCGGGCCTCGCCGCGGAGCTGCACGGGGTCGGCGCGGTGCGTCCACAGCTCGTGGTTGCCCGGCGTCCAGACCACCGTGGCGAAGCGGTCCTTCAGGGTCTCCAGCGCCCAGGTGATGTCCTCCACCTTCTCGGCGACGTCGCCCGCCACGAGGAGCCAGTCGTCCGGGGACTCGGGGCGCAGGCCCTCGAGGAACGCGCGGTTCTCCGGGTACGCGATGTGCAGGTCGCTGATGGCCAGCAGACGCCCGTGGCCCATGCTCACCGCCTCCCGGCGGACGCGCCGGCCGTGGCGGACGCGGCGCACCCACGGGGTGCGGCGGCCCGGGTGGACCCTCCGGCCTCGGCCGCGGCCCGGACGGGGGCCGAACCTGCCGTACGGGCACGGGACTTGCGGGGGGAAATCGCTGGTGCTGGCAACGAGGACTCCGAGCGCTCACCGACGTAGGGGCACGTTCCGGCGCCCCGGACGCACCGGGACGGCCTCTCCCACCTTCTCGCAGCGGCAGCCGGAATTTCCTGGGATGCGGCGGTGGCACGCCGTCCGCCTCGTGAGTTCACTCACATCCCGAAGGCCGCAGCCGTCACAGCGGCCGCAGGCGTCGCTACGACGTCACTCCTCCGCGGGGTACGGCGGGAACGCCTCGGCCAGCTCCGTCGCCTGCGCGCCCGCGCCCGGGTCGTCCCGCAGCGCGGCCCCCAGCAGTTTCGCGATCCTCCGCATCTCGCCCTCCCCCATCCCCTGCGTGGTGACGGCGGCCGTCCCGAGCCGGATGCCCGTGGCGGGAGCGGGAGGCGGGGCGCCCTGGGGCAGGCAGCAGGAGTCCAGGACCATCCGGGCGGCGGCGCAGCGGCCCCGCGCGGTGCGCCCGTCGAGGTCCAGCGGTGCCACATCGGCGGTGATCATGTGGGTGTCGGTGCCGCCGGTGGTGACGCCGAGGCCCTCGGCCGCGACAGCCTCGGCGAGGACCCGCGCGTTGGCCACGACCGCCGCCGCGTACGCGGCGAAGGCCGGTGTCGCCGCTTCCCCGAAGGCCACGGCCTTCGCGGCGATGGTGTGCATCTGCGCGCCGCCCTGGGTGAAGGGGAAGACGGCCCGGTCGATCCGCTCGGCCAGGTCCGCGCCGCACAGGATGAGCCCGCCGCGGGGACCGCGCAGCACCTTGTGCGTGGTCGCGCACACCACGTCGGCGTACGCGACGGGGTTCGGCGCCACGCCACCGGCGATCAGGCCCATGGGGTGGGCGGTGTCGGCGATCAGATAGGCGCCGACGTCGTCGGCGATGGAGCGGAAGGCGGCGTAGTCGGGGTGCCGCGGGTAGGAGATGGAGCCGCAGACGATGGCTTTGGGGTGGTGCTTGCGGGCCAGGCGGCGCACCCGGTCGTAGTCGATCAGACCGGTCTCCGGGTGGACGCCGTAGCCGACGAAGTCGAACCAGCGGCCGGAGAAGTTCGCCGGGGAGCCGTGGGTGAGATGGCCGCCGTGCGGCAGGGCCATGGCCAGCACCGTGTCGCCGGGCCGGAGCAGCGCCGCGTACGCCGCCAGCACGGCCGAGGAGCCTGAGTGCGGCTGTACGTTGGCGTGCTGGGCGCCGAAGAGGGCGGTGGCCCGCTCGACGGCGAGCCGCTCCGCGAGGTCGACCAGTTCGCAGCCGCCGTGGTGACGGTGGCCCGGGTAGCCCTCGGCGTACTTGTTGGCCAGCGGCGAACCGAGCGCCGCGAGCACGGCGGGCGAGGTGAAGTTCTCCGCGGCGATGAGCTGCAGCCCCGCGGACTGCCGTTCCAGCTCGGCGAGCAGCAGCCCGGCGAGCTCGGGGTCGCGGCGGCGCAGCAGCCCGAAGTCCGGTCCCCAGGGCGCCTCGGGGCCGCCGTCCTGCACGCCCGCTCCGGCGGCGACGCCCACCCCGGCGGCCCCCGGAGGTGCGGCGGCCCCCGCCGGCTGCGTGCCGGTGGAGCGTCGTGCGGCTCGGGCGCCGGGCTGCGCCCCCTGGCTGCCTGAAGTGGTGACCGGCATCGCGTGCTCCGGGCCTCGGGTGGGTGCACTGCCAGGGAGGAGTGCACCGGGCGTCGACACCCAATCTAGGGCCGGGAGGCCGGGGCCGCGCGGTGTGTGCGGCTATCCGTTCCCGGCCGGGGGGCAGGTCGCGGCCGGGACCCCGGTCAGTGCGGTGACGACCGGGTCGAGCGCCTGGTGGATCTCGTCGCCGATGCTGCGGAAGAAGGTGATCGGAGCGCCGTACGGGTCGTACACCTCGTCGGCGTCCGGGGACGGCGCGAGCAGCCAGCCGCGCAGGGCCGCCGCGGCCTGGACCAGGGCGCGCGCCCGTCCGACGACGGAGCCGGAGGGCGCGGGGTCGGGCAGCGTGGCGAGGTCTATCGCCCGTACGAGCCGGGTGAACTCCTTCAGTGTGAAGGTGCGCAGCCCCGCCGAGTGCCCCATGGAGATCACCTGCGCCCGGTGGTCGCGGGTCGCGGTGAGGACGAGGTCGGCGCGGATGACGTGTTCGTCGAGCAGCTCGCGGCCGAGGAAGCCGGACGGGTCGGCACCGAAGTCGGTCAGGACCGTCGCGGCATGGGCCTCCATCGCGGCGCCCTCGTGGCCCCAGGTGCCCGCGCTCTCCACGATGAGCCCGCCGGTCCTCGCGCCCTCTCCCCCGCGCTGCGCCGGCGGCACCCCGACAGGTCGGGGACGGCTCTCCAGCCGGTGCGCCAGGGCATGCCGCGTCAGCCGCTCGGTGATCGGCGAGCGGCACACGTTGCCGGTGCTGACGTGGAGGATGCGGAAGGTGTCGTCCGTGCCGGAGACCGCTATGCCACGCCCCTCAGGGGCTGTCAATTGGCCACCTCGAGGTCGGGTACGACCTCCCGGAGCTGCTCGGCGCTCAGGGCGCCCGCACGCAGCAGCACCGGCACCTTGCCCGTCACGTCCACGATCGAGGACGGTACGGCGGCCGGGGTCGGGCCGCCGTCGAGGTAGACGGAGACGGAGTCGCCCAGCATCTCCTGGGCGGAGTCGCAGTCCTGCGGAGAGGGGTGTCCCGTGAGGTTGGCGCTGGAGACGGCCATCGGGCCGAACTCGTTCAGCAGCTCGATGGCGACGGGGTGCAGCGGCATCCGCACCGCCACCGTCCCGCGGGTCTCGCCCAGGTCCCAGTGCAGGGACGGCTGGTGGCGGGCGACGAGGGTCAGCGCCCCGGGCCAGAAGGCGTCGACGAGTTCCCAGGCCTGCTCGGAGAAGTCGGTGACCAGGCCGTGGAGGGTGTTCGGGGAGCCGACGAGGACGGGCGAAGGCATGTTGCGGCCACGGCCCTTGGCCTCCAGCAGGTCGCCCACGGCCTCGGAGCTGAATGCGTCCGCGCCGATCCCGTAGACGGTGTCGGTGGGCAGCACGACCAGCTCGCCGCGGCGGACGGCGGAGGCGGCTTCGCGCAGGCCGGCGATGCGGTCGGTCGCGTCGGTGCAGTCGTAGCGCCGTGCCATCTAACGGGCCTCTCTGTTCCAGGACTTGGGGCGTGGGGGCGGTCCGGCGGGCGCTGTCATGGTGTCGCCCGGCGGGCCGTCGCGAACCGCGGCCGGTTGTTCAGGTCGGGATGGTCCGCGGCATCGGCCCAGCCCCGTTCCTCGGTGAAGATCCACGGCACCTGGCCCCCTTGGGTGTCGGCGTGCTCGATGACGACGACACCTCCCGGGCGCAGCAGACGGTGAGCGGTGCGCTCGATGCCGCGGATGGTGTCCAGCCCGTCCTCGCCCGAGAAGAGGGCGAGCCCGGGGTCGTGGTCACGGGCCTCGGGGGCGACGTACTCCCATTCGGTGAGCGGGATGTACGGCGGGTTGGAGATCACCAGGTCGACCTGGCCGTCCAGTTCGGGGAAGGCGTTGAGCGCATCGCCGTGCCGGAGCTGGACGCGGGAGCCCTCGACGTTCTTGCGGGCCCACTGCAGTGCGCCCTCGTCGAGCTCGACGGCGTGCACGCGCGAGCGGGGCACTTCCTGGGCGAGGGCGAGCGCGATGGCGCCGGAGCCGGTGCACAGGTCGACGATCAGCGGCTCGACGACGTCCATGGCCCGTACGGCGTCTATGGCCCAGCCGACGACGGACTCGGTCTCGGGGCGCGGCACGAAGACGCCCGGCCCCACCTGGAGTTCGAGGTAGCGGAAGAAGGCGCGGCCGGTGATGTGCTGGAGGGGCTCGCGGGCCTCGCGGCGGGCGACGGCCTCCCAGTAGCGGGCGTCGAAGTCGGCGTCCGCGACCGCGTGCAGTTCGCCCCGCTTGACGCCGTGGACGAAGGCGGCGAGCTCCTCCGCGTCGAAGCGCGGCGAGGGAACGCCGGCGTCGGCCAACCGCTGGGTGGCCTGGGCCACCTCGGCGAGCACCACGTTCACGTCAATCCTCCAGCGGGGTTCGTCAGGGAGCCCGTTACTGCGCTGCCGCCAGCTTCGCGGCGGAGTCGGCGTCGACGCACGCCTGGATCACCGGATCCAGTTCGCCGTCGAGCACCTGGTCCAAGTTGTACGCCTTGAAGCCGACCCGGTGGTCGGAGATGCGGTTCTCCGGGAAGTTGTACGTCCTGATCCGCTCGGACCGGTCGACGGTGCGGACCTGGCTGCGCCGGGCGTCCGACGCCTCCTTCTCGGCCTCCTCCTGGGCGGCGGCGAGCAGCCGGGCGCGCAGGATGCGCAGCGCCTGCTCCTTGTTCTGGAGCTGGCTCTTCTCGTTCTGGCAGGAGACGACGATGCCGGTGGGGAGGTGGGTGATGCGGACGGCGGAGTCGGTGGTGTTGACCGACTGGCCACCGGGGCCGGAGGAGCGGTAGACGTCGATCCGCAGGTCGTTCGCGTTGATCTCGACGTCGACGTCCTCGGCCTCGGGCAGGACGAGGACACCGGCCGCGGAGGTGTGGATACGGCCCTGGGACTCGGTGGCGGGCACGCGCTGCACGCGGTGCACCCCGCCCTCGTACTTCAGCCGGGCCCAGACACCCTGGCCGGGCTCCGCCGCGCCGCCGCCCTTGGTCTTCACCGCGACCTGGACGTCCTTGTAGCCGCCGAGGTCCGACTCGTTGGCTTCGATGATCTCGGTCTTCCAGTTGCTGCGCTCGGCGTAGCGCAGATACATGCGCAGCAGGTCGCCGGCGAACAGGGCGGACTCGTCGCCGCCTTCGCCGGCCTTGATCTCGAGGATGACGTCCTTGTCGTCGCTGGGGTCGCGCGGGACGAGCAGCAGCCGCAGCTTCTCGGTCAGCTCCTCGCGGTGCTTCTCCAGCTCCTTGACCTCGGCCGCGAAGTCCGGGTCGTCGGCGCCGAGTTCGCGGGCCGTCTCGATGTCGTCCCCGGCCTGCTTCCAGTCGCGGTAGGTGCCGATGATCGGGGTGAGTTCCGCGTACCGCTTGTTGAGCTTCCGCGCGGTGCCCTGGTCCGCGTGGACCGACGGGTCGGCGAGCCGCTTCTCGAGGTCGGCGTGCTCACCGATGAGTTCCTCGACCGCCTCGAACATCGTTTTTCCTTTGCGTGGAAGAAGGGTCCGGCCATCGATCGCAAAAGCGCCGGTCCGGCCGCCCGGAAGGGGCGGCCGAGGACCGGCGCTCGTGGGTCGCTACTTCTTCGCGGACCCGGCGCTCTTGCCGAAGCGAGCCTCGAAGCGGGCCACACGGCCACCGGTGTCGAGGATCTTCTGCTTGCCCGTGTAGAACGGGTGGCACGCGGAGCAGATGTCGGCGCGGATGGTGCCGCCGGTGACGGTGCTGCGCGTGGTGAACGAGGCTCCGCAGGTGCAGGACACCTGGGTCTCGACGTACTCGGGGTGGATGTCGCGCTTCAAGGGTTCTCCTAGGTTCGGGAGGGCTCCGGGTCGCAGAGGGCGGGCTGCCCACGCGTGAACCGGGACCGACGTACCAGTCTGCCAGGACTGTTCGTGTCCACCAAAACCGGGGTACGTGCCCCGGTATTCCCGCCTCCCCCGCGGGGGCCTCAGGAGCCCTTGACGACACCCTCCGTGTCCGCAGTGTCACTGGCGGTCCCCTTGGTCGCGGAGGCCGGTATCGGCTTGTCCGCGCGCAGCGCCGCCCACACCTCGCCGGCCTGCTTCTTCATCGGGATGACGCGGTTGGGGTCTTCCTTGTCGTACGCGACGGGCAGCGTCACCATCCGTACGTCCCCGGAGTCGATCCCCTTGAGGCTCTTGCTGAAGCCGAGGAGCTTGTTGACGGACGCCAGCTCGGAGTCGGTGGTGACGGTCTCGGTGGCGGTGTCCGCGAGCCCGTAGAGCTTGCTGGGGCTGCCGAACAGGTCGATGTCCTTGACCTGGGTGATCAGGGCCTTCATGAACGCCTGCTGGAGTTTGATCCGGCCGAGGTCGCTGCCGTCCCCGACGGCGTGGCGGGTCCGGACGAGGCCGAGGGACTGCTCGCCGTTCAGCTTGTGGGTGCCGGGCCGCAGGTCGAGGTGGCTCTCCTTGTCCTTGATGGCCTGGCTGGTGGTGACGGGGACGCCGCCGAGCTCGTTGATGATCTTCTTGAAGCCGGAGAAGTCGACCTCGAGGTAGTGGTCCATGCGGATGCCGGACATCTTCTCGACGGTCTTGACCGAGCAGGCCGGGCCTCCGACCTGGTACGACTCGTTGAACATCGCATGCTTCACGGCAGGGGCCGTGCCCTTGCCCTCGGTCTTCTTGCAGGCCGGGCGGCTGACCATGGTGTCGCGCGGGATGCTGACGACGCTGGCCTTCTTGTGGCCCTTGTAGACGTGCAGGATCATCGCGGTGTCGGAGCGGGAGGTGCCGTCGTCCTCGCCGTACTTCGCATTGGCGCCCTTACGGCTGTCCGAGCCCATGACCAGGATGTCCATCGAGCCGTTGTCGACGTTCCGGGGGCGGTCGGTGCCCAGGGCGGCGTTGATGTCGATGCCCTTGAGGTTGCCGTCGAGCTGGAAGTAGACGAAGCCCAGGGCCCCGCCGCCGGCCAGGGTCAGGCCCACGGCGGACCAGGCCGCGATCGTGACGGCCCTGCGGCCGCGACCGGGCGGCTTGCGGCGCCGCCCGGTGGCGCGTATGCCACCGGGCCGTGGTTCCTTTGCGCTGCCCTGGTCCGCCATGTGCTCCTCAGTCCTCGCTGGTCTCCACCGGGTTCCCCTGCCGACCCGACCGACACGGCCATCTGGGTAGTCGGCCAAGTGCGGAATGTCGTCACCTGTCAGGACGACGGCTCCCGGAGCGAGGTTCAGGCTCGCACGGCACCACCTGGGGCCTTTGGCCGGAATCCACGGGGTGCCGTGCGCGCCTTCACGGGTGACAATCCGCTCTGACCTGCGGTTTCATCGGGAGAATTTGTACTGGTTCCAGCCAGTCCCGATCTTGATGCGTGTGGCCAAAGTCTCCGCCGAAGCCCTGCCGCTACCGGGGTGGAGACACAGCGTGCCGCCGGACGTACGCGCCAGGTAGTCGCCCGTGCCGCGGAGCGAGTCGTACGCCGTACAACGGCTACCCGCCGTCACCCGCGTACCGAAGGCGCCGCTGCCTCGCCCGGGTACGGAGGGAGCGTTCCGCCGGGAGCCGCCGGGAGCGGGTCCGGCAGCGCGTCACCGGTCAGGTCGCCGGGCGCGGCCGTGAACGTCCGTGTCGTCCAGCCGCTCGCGATCCTCGTGTCGATGGAGGCGGAGCCGGCCCCCGAGAGGGTGACGCCGGTACATCACGCCGTCCGCACGGCGCCGCATGACGCAGTCCTGGTGGCCGTCACGGTTCGGATCGGTCTGCGGCACCAGGTTGTACGCGCTTCAGGAGCGGGGTCCGGAACATGATTCCGGAACATGAAGTGCTGCAGGAAAGCGACTTGGGCCTGCCGCGGGCGTCACAGAGCAGCGGCCCGCGCCCGCACGCGTGCAGCACGAAAAGCGGCCCGTGACGGCCACGTTGATGAATCCGAGAAGTGCCCCCACTGCTCAGCAGCGGGGCCCCAACCTTCGGCTGAGCCGATCGGTACATGCCACAGGGCCCTTCCGTCACCGCAAATCGGCGGTGACGGAAGGGCCCTGACGGTACGGCCGGTCTGCTGCCGACCGGGGCGTGAGTCGCCGTTCGTGCCGGGGTCAGTCGCCGTTCGGCGCCGGCGTCGTCTTCTGGATCTGCAGCAGGAACTCGGCGTTGGACTTGGTCTGCTTCATCTTGTCCAGCAGCAGCTCGATGGCCTGCTGCGAGTCGAGCGCGTGCAGCACCCGGCGGAGCTTCCAGACCACACCCAGCTCTTCGCCGCCGAGGAGGATCTCCTCCTTGCGGGTGCCGGAGGCGTCCACGTCCACGGCCGGGAAGATGCGCTTGTCGGCGAGCTTCCGGTCGAGCTTGAGCTCCATGTTGCCGGTGCCCTTGAACTCCTCGAAGATCACCTCGTCCATGCGCGAGCCGGTCTCGACCAGCGCGGTGGCCAGGATCGTCAGCGAGCCGCCGTCCTCGATGTTCCGCGCGGCACCGAAGAAGCGCTTCGGCGGGTAGAGCGCGGTGGAGTCGACACCACCGGACAGGATGCGTCCGGAGGCGGGCGCCGCGAGGTTGTACGCGCGGCCCAGACGGGTGATGGAGTCCAGCAGCACGACCACGTCGTGGCCCAGCTCCACCAGGCGCTTGGCCCGCTCGATGGCGAGCTCGGCGACGGTGGTGTGGTCCTCGGCCGGACGGTCGAAGGTCGAGGAGATGACCTCGCCCTTCACCGACCGCTGCATGTCGGTGACCTCTTCGGGCCGCTCGTCGACGAGGACGACCATGAGGTGGCACTCGGGGTTGTTGTGCGTGATCGCGTTGGCGATCGACTGCATGATCATGGTCTTGCCGGCCTTGGGCGGCGAGACGATCAGACCACGCTGGCCCTTGCCGATGGGCGCGACCATGTCGATGATCCGCGTGGTCAGCGCGCCCGGCTCGTTCTCCAGGCGCAGCCGCTCCTGCGGGTACAGCGGCGTCAGCTTGTTGAACTCCGGCCGTCCGCGGCCGGTTTCGGGCGCCATGCCGTTGACGGAGTCCAGGCGGACCAGCGCGTTGAACTTCTCGCGGCGCTCGCCCTCCTTGGGCTGGCGGACCGCGCCGGTGACGTGGTCGCCCTTGCGCAGACCGTTCTTACGGACCTGGGCCAGCGACACGTACACGTCGTTGGGGCCCGGGAGGTAGCCGGACGTCCGAATAAAGGCGTAGTTGTCAAGAATGTCCAGAATGCCCGCAACGGGGATCAGAACGTCGTCCTCGGAAACCTGCGGCTCGCCGCCGAACTCGTCGCGGCCGCGGCGGCCCCGGCGGTCGCGGTAGCGGCCGCGGCGTCCACGCCGCCCGCCCTCGAAGTCGTCGTCGTCCTGCTGGCCCTGGCTGCCGCCCTGGCCACGGCCGTCGCGCTGCTGGCGGTTTCCACCGCCGCCGCCCTGACCGTCGTCGCCGCCCTTGCCGCGACGGCCGCGCTCACGGCGGTCGCCCTTCTGGCCCTGACCGCCGCCCTGGCCACCCTGGCCGCGGTCCTGGCGGTCGCCGCCGCCCTTGCCGCGGCCCTCGGCCGTGTCCACGGCGGTGTCGGCCTTGGTGTCCGTCTTGGCCTCGACCTTGGTGTCGGTACCGGCCTCGGCAGTGTCGGGGCTGCCGGCCTGCGCGGTCGCGCGACGGCGGCGGCGCTCACCGGCCGGCTGCTCGTCGCTCGGCTGGCCGGGGATCTCGATCTGCTGCGACGACGCCTTCCCGTCGGGGGCGTCCGCAGGGGCCTCGGCCTTGGAGTCGCCCGTACGGGCCCGGGAGGTGGCACGGCGCTTCGGCTTGGTCTCGGCCTCGGCGGCGGGAGCGTCGCCCCCCTTGCCGGAAGCTCCGCCTCCAGCCTGCTTCTCCTTGATGACCTCGATCAGCTGGCTCTTGCGCATCCGCGCGGTGCCCTTGATGCCGAGGCCGGAGGCGACCTGCTGGAGCTCGGCCAGGACCATGCCCTCGAGCCCGGTGCCGGAGCGGCGTCGCCGCGAGGTCGTACCAGTGGCAGCACCGGCGGCAGGCGCGGCAGCGTCCGTGGCGGGCGCGGAGGCAGCGCCGACCGTGTTGTCGGCAGTCACGCCCATCAGATCGGTGGTGTCGCTCACGAAGGGTCCTTCCCTGGAGCGGGCGTCGGCCTGTCTGGCTCGGCGACCGGTTGTGCTGTCCGGCTGTCGGTCCTGGTGTGCGGACCGGGCCGGTGCGGTGGTCCGCCGGTACGGCGGAGAGAACAATTGATGGCTCCGGCGCTCTTGGCGCCGATTTCCGGAGCGTGCTCGAAATCTGCTCAGGCAGGCTGCTCAGGCAGTTTGGGAGGCTCCCGGAAGAAGGTCGTCCCGACAGGGGGACAGTGAGCACCGCACCATGCAGGTGTCGGGTGCAGACATGAGGTTAACACTACCGGATCCAACAAACATTCCCCCTCTCCAAGACCGGCAATCGTGTGTCATGACAGCGGCAGAACACTCGCGCCTGCCATGTCGAGCGTCAGACGGTTGGCGGCCCATCCTTCGCCCGCCAGTTGTGCGACCTTGTCGGCCGCACTGTCCTCGGCCAGCGCGAGCACCGTGGGCCCCGCACCGGAGATGACCGCGGGGACACCGTCCGCCCGCAGCCTGCCGACCAGGGCCGCGCTCTCGGGCATCGCCGGGGCCCGGTACTCCTGGTGGATACGGTCCTCGGTCGCGGCGAACAGCAGCTCGGGCCGCCTGGTCAGCGCCTCGACGAGCAGTGCGGACCGGCCCGCGTTCGCCGCCGCGTCCACGTGCGGGACCGTACGCGGCAGAAGGCCGCGCGCGGTCTCCGTGAGGACCGGCTTCGCGGGCACGAAAACCACCGGCACGATGGAGTCCGCCGGTTCCATCCTGATGGCGCGCGCCGCGCCCGCCTCGGTCCACGCCACCGTGAATCCGCCCATCAGGCAGGCGGCGACGTTGTCGGGATGTCCCTCGATCTCGGTGGCCAGTTCGAGGAGCGCGACGTCGTCGAGCTTCTCGGCCCCGCCTATGGTCACCGCGCGGGCCGCGGTGATCCCGGCACAGATGGCGGCGGACGAGGAGCCCAGACCGCGGCCGTGCGGAATGCGGTTGGCGCAGACCACCTCCAGACCGCGCGGCTGCCCTCCGAGCAGGTCGAACGCCGTCCGCAGGGACCGTACGAGCAGGTGGCTCTCGTCGCGCGGGAGGGTGTCCGACCCCTCACCCGCGATGTCGACATGCAGGCCGGAGTCGGCCACCCGGACGACCACGTCGTCGTAGAGCCCCAGACCGAGGCCGAAGGCGTCGAAGCCCGGGCCGAGATTGGCGCTGGTGGCGGGGGTGCGCACCCTGACGGCGGCGGCGCGGAAGGCGGGACCGGCCATCGCTCGATGACTCTCCTTGGTGTGGATCTTCAGAACTGCCCCTGGGCGTCCCCGGGACGCATCCCCTGGCCCGGCGTCAGCAGCGCGCATCCAGGGCGGAAAGGCTGCGGCGGGGCGGGGTTCGGCCTCCAGCCTATCGAAGGAAGGTTCCTCTCCGACATAGGGCGCACGGGAGGCGCACGAAGCGTGTCGCGCGGTGTCCCGTGCTTCCCCGGTGCGTTTCAGCCGTCACCGGTGGTCTCTCCCCGTCCACGAGCCCCGTCCACCGGCCGTCATGCCAGGCCCAGCCGTTCGGCCGCGGCGTCCGCGTCCACCGGCACGGTGACGGGCTGCGGCGCACCGGCCACCGCCCAGTCCGGGTCCTTCAGGCCGTTGCCGGTGACCGTGCAGACGATGCGCTGGCCCGGGTCGACCTTGCCCTGTTCGGCCGCCTTCAGCAGCCCGGCGACGCTCGCCGCCGAGGCCGGCTCGACGAAGACGCCCTCCTGCGAGGCCAGCAGGCGGTACGCCGACAGGATTTGACGATCCGTCACCTCGTCGATGAACCCGCCCGACTCGTCCCGCGCCTGCTCGGCCTGCGCCCAGGACGCCGGATTGCCGATCCGGATCGCGGTCGCGATGGTGGCCGGCTCCTTGACCGGGGCGCCCCGCACGATCGGGGCGGCGCCCGACGCCTGGAAGCCCCACATCCGCGGGCGCCGCGTGGAGTCGCCGCTCTCCGCGTACTCGCGGTAGCCGCGCCAGTACGCGGTGATGTTGCCCGCGTTGCCCACCGGCAGGACGTGGATGTCGGGAGCGTCGCCGAGCGCGTCGACGATCTCGAACGACGCGGTCTTCTGGCCCTCGATGCGGTACGGGTTGACCGAGTTGACCAGCGCCACCGGGTACTTCTCCGACAGACCGCGGGCCAGGGTCAGGCAGTCGTCGAAGTTCCCGTCGACCTGCAGGATGCGCGCCCCGTAGACCAGCGCCTGGCCCATCTTGCCCAGCGCGATCTTCCCCTGCGGCACCAGCACGGCGCAGACCATCCCGGCCCGCACCGCGTAGGCGGCGGCCGAGGCGGAGGTGTTGCCCGTGGAGGCGCAGATGACGGCCTGCGCGCCCTCCTCCTTGGCATGCGTGATGGCCATCGTCATGCCGCGGTCCTTGAAGGACCCCGTGGGGTTGGCGCCCTCGACCTTGAGGTGGACCTCGCAGCCGGTGCGCTCGGAGAGGACCTGGGCGGGCACCAGCGGCGTACCGCCCTCACGGAGCGTGACGACCGGCGTCTTCGGGGTCACCGGGAGCCGGTCGCGGTACTCCTCGATGATGCCGCGCCACTGGTGGGTGCCGGTGGGCCGGTCGACGATTGCAGGCATGGTTCCTTGACTCCCTATTCCCCTTCGACCCGCATGATGCTGGCGACGTCGCGCACGGTGTCGAGCTGCCGCAGCGCCTCGACGACCGCCGAGAGGGCGGCGTCCGGCGCCCGGTGGGTGACGACCACGAGCGAGGCCTCCCCGTCCTTGCCCTGCTGGCGGACGGTGTCGATGGACACGTGGTGCTCGGCGAAGACCGTGGACACCTGGGCGAGCACACCCGGCTTGTCGGCCACGTCGAGGCTGATGTGGTAGCGCGTGACGACCTCGCCCATGTGGCCGACCGGCAGCTGGGTGTAGGCCGATTCGCCCGGACCCGTCGTCTCGCCCACCTTGTTACGGCAGACGGCGACGAGGTCGCCGAGGACGGCGGACGCGGTCGGCGCACCGCCGGCGCCCGGACCGTAGAACATCAGCCGGCCGGCGGCGTCCGCCTCGACGAACACCGCGTTGTACGCCTCGCGCACGGAGGCGAGCGGGTGCGTCAGCGGAATCATCGCGGGGTGCACGCGCGCGGTGACCGAACGCCCGTCGGCGGCGCGCTCGCAGATCGCCAGCAGCTTGACCGTACAGCCCATGCGTTTCGCGGAGACGATGTCCGCTGTGGAGACCTCGGTGATGCCCTCGCGGTGCACGTCCTCGATGGTCACGCGGGTGTGGAAGGCGATGCCGGCGAGGATCGCCGCCTTGGCGGCGGCGTCGAAGCCCTCGACGTCGGCGGTCGGGTCGGCCTCGGCGTACCCGAGGGCGGTGGCCTCGTCGATCGCCTCGCTGTAACCGGCGCCGCTCGTGTCCATCTTGTCGAGGACGTAGTTGGTGGTGCCGTTGACGATGCCGAGCACGCGGTTGACCTTGTCGCCCGCGAGCGACTCGCGCAGCGGCCGCACCAGCGGGATGGCGCCGGCGACGGCCGCCTCGTAGTAGAGGTCCGCGCCGTGCTGTTCGGCGGCGGCGTGCAGGGCCGCGCCGTCCTCGGCGAGCAGCGCCTTGTTCGCGGTGACGACGCTCGCGCCGTACGCGAAAGCGGTGGTGATGAGGGAGCGGGCCGGCTCCAGCCCGCCGATGACCTCGATCACCACGTCGATGTCGCCGCGCTTGACCAGCGCGGTGGCATCGGTCGTGACCAGTTCGGAGGGCACGCCCTCACGCTCCCGGCCGGGGCGGCGTACGGCGATCCCCGCCAGCTCCACCGGGGCGCCGACGCGTGCCGCGAGGTCGTCCGCGTGCGTCGTCATGAGGCGCGCCACCTCTGAGCCGACCACTCCACAGCCCAGCAGCGCCACCTTCAGCGGACGCGTACGCATCATCCGACCTCACTTCCCTGCCTATAGGTGCTGAACCAGTCTCACTCACCGGACCGGACTTTCTATCCCCGTTCCAGAATCCGAGACTCACATCCCGGAATCTGGTTCCGGCCTCCGCTGCGCCCCCGCGCTCACCCGCTCCTGGAGCCCGTTCCGCCCGGGCTCACCCGACGTCCAGGCGCAGCAGGTCCTCCTCCGTCTCGCGCCGCACGATCACCCGCGCCTCGCCGTCGTCGACCGCGACCACCGGCGGACGCAGCGCATGGTTGTAATTGCTCGCCATGGAACGGCAGTAGGCGCCGGTCGCGGGCACCGCGATCAGGTCACCGGCCGCCACGTCGGCGGGCAGGAACGCGTCCCGTACGACGATGTCGCCGGACTCGCAGTGCTTGCCGACGACACGGGCGCGCATGGGCTCGGCGTCGGAGCGGCGGGAGACGAGGGCGACGCTGTACTCGGCGTCGTAGAGGGCCGTGCGGATGTTGTCGGACATGCCGCCGTCCACGCTCACGTACGTCCGCAGGCCCGGCAGCGGCTTGACGGTGCCGACCTCGTACAGCGTGAACGCGGTCGGGCCGACGATCGCGCGGCCCGGCTCCACCGAGATCCGCGGCACGGTCAGCCCGGCGGACTCGCACTCGCGGGTGACGATCTCGCCGAGGGCCTTGGCGATCTCGTGCGGCTCGCGCGGGTCGTCCTCCGAGGTGTACGCGATGCCGAGGCCGCCGCCGAGGTCGATCTCCGGCAGCTCGACCCCGTGCTCGTCGCGCACCTGCTTCAGCAGCCCGACGACGCGGTGGGCCGCGACCTCGAAGCCGGAGGTGTCGAAGATCTGGGAGCCGATGTGCGAGTGGATCCCGACGAGTTCGAGGCTCTCCAGGCCGAGCACGCGCCGTACGGCCTCGGCCGCCTGGCCGTTCGCCAGCGGGACGCCGAACTTCTGGTCCTCGTGCGCGGTCGCGATGAACTCGTGGGTGTGCGCCTCGACGCCGACCGTGACGCGGATCTGCACGCGCTGGCGCCGGCCGAGCTGCCCGGCGATGTGCGCGACGCGGACGATCTCCTGGAACGAATCGAGGACGATCCGTCCGACGCCCTCCTCGACGGCGCGCCGGATCTCCTCGGTGCTCTTGTTGTTGCCGTGCAGGGCGATGCGCTCGGCGGGCATGCCCGCGGCGAGCGCGGTGGCGAGCTCGCCGCCCGAGCAGACGTCGAGGTTGAGGCCCTCCTCGTGCAGCCAGCGGACGACGGCGCGGGAGAGGAACGCCTTTCCCGCGTAGAAGACGTCGGCGCCGTCCCCGAACGCCTGGCGCCAGGCGCGGCAGCGGGCGCGGAAGTCGTCCTCGTCCAGGATGTAGGCGGGGGTGCCGAACTCCTCGGCGAGCTGCTTGACGTCACGGCCGCCGACGGTGACGACGCCGTCGGCGTCACGCGCGACCGTACGGGACCACACCCGCGGGTCCAGCGCGTTGAGGTCGGCGGGCGGTGCGGTGTAGTGGCCCTCGGGCAGCACGTCGGCGTGGCGGGGGCCGGCGGGGTGGGCGGAGCGGCTCATGGGTCTTCTTGTCTCCTCGGATCCTCGTCAGAGGTGTGCGGGCGCGGTGATGCCGAGCAGGTGCAGGCCGCCTGCGAGCACCGTCCCGGCAGCCTGGGCGAGGGCGGCGCGGGCTCGGTGGGCGGCCTCGGGTTTCTCGTCACCGCGAGGGAGGACGGGGTGATGCGCCTGGTGGCGCAGGAACGCGTCGGCCGTCGCCTCGAGGTGCCGCGCGAGCCGGTCGGGCGCGCGGAGGCGGGCGGCGGAGGCGAGGACGCCGGGGTACTCGGCGAGGAGGGCGGCGGGGTGGGCGCCGTCGGGGGTGGGGCCGACGGGGGGCGCAGCGGGATCGCCGTGTGCGGCGTCCCTGTGTGCGGCGTCGCTGTGTGCGGGATCGCCGCTCGCGGGGTCGGTTGCCGACGGGTCGGGGGTGATGCCCAGGTCGGCGGCGTTGCGCAGGGAAGCGCAGGCGCGGGCGTGAGCGTACTGGACCCGGAAGAGGGGGTTGGACTCGCGCTGGGCGAGGAGCCCGGCGGGGTCGGTACGCGGGTGGTCGTGGGCGGCGGGCCGCAGCAGCGCCCAGCGCGTGGCGTCGGGCCCGAGGGTCCGCAGCAGCTCGGCGGCGGGGTGGGGGGCGGGGACGGGGCGGATGCGGCCGGCGCTTGCGGCGGGGGCACCGCGCAGGGCGCTGATCTCCCGTGCGTTGATCTCCCGTGTGTTGATCCCCAGGGCGTGGACCCAGAGGGGATCGGGCTCGCCGCCGCAGAGGAGGCGGACGTCGGTGGCGCCCTGGGTACGGAGGATGCGCGCGAGGGCGTCGGCGGTGAGGGCGGCGCGGATGTCGGGGGCGAAGCGCAGCTCGACGGCAGCGGGAGCGGAGATGTCCTGGTCCGGGTCCTGGTCCGGGTCTTGGTGCTCGGACCCGTACGCGTATCCCTGCCGGTGACCGTAGAAGGAACCGGCGGCCAGGACGTCCTGGACGACCGCGCTGTGACCGCCGCGCTCGAGCGTGATGTTGAGGAAGCCGGGCTCGGCGATCTCGACCCGGGCGACTCCGGCGGTCTCCTGGATCCGGGCCCGGAGGATCTCGGCGACCTGACGCGGCGGACGGCCCGCGTGAGGGGCGAGCTGCAGGGCGACGTTCGTCGCGTAGTCCCCGCAACCGGGCCGCGGCGGCCGCCGCACGACGACGCGCGCCGGGACCGGCGCACGCAGCTCACCAGCCTCGACGGCACGACGCACGGTGCGGAGCACGGTGCGGGAGAGCTCGGCGGGGGTCACGTGACCAGCGTATGGGAGGTGGGGAGTGCGTCCGCGAACAGGTTTCCCCGGCGGTGGAGGCGCAGGGGGAGCGTAGGGGGTACGCGGGGTGCGGACGGGGGCGGATGAACGGCCGCGGCGGGCGGCGTGGCGGGGGCGGAGATGGCCCTGCTGCCGGAGGGCCCCGGCTGCGCGGCCCGGAGTCCGCCTCTGTGCCCTGGCTCAGCCGGCCGGACGGACGGCGGGCTTGGGGCCGCCTCCCCCGCCGTCGGGCCCGCGGAGGCACGAGTCGGGTGCGCCGGCGGCCGTACGCCCGGCGAGCCGCCGCACGAGCCGTACGAGATCGGCGGGCTCGAACGGCTTGGCCAGGAACGCGGCGACACCGACGGACTGCCCGCTGTCGAGCTCGAGTTGGGTACAGGCGCTGACGATCGCGACGGGGATGTGGCGCGTATTCGGATCGGCATGGAGCCGGGCCGCGGTACGCAGTCCGTCCAGTCGGGGCATGACGACATCGAGAGTGATGACATGGGGCCGGACGCGCTGCACGATCTCCAGGCACTCGGCACCATCGGCCGCGGTCACGACCTCGAACCCCTCGAGTTCGAGATTGACCCTGATCAGCCGCCGGATGACCTTGTTGTCGTCGACGACAAGGACCCGACCCGTCGAGCCAGGCACAACCCGAGAGTAGGTCGAGGACTCCGGCTGCGTCCGGGTTTTGCCCACTTCCGACACCTGCGGGGGACCCCACAGGACGCGTGACCGCCCGGAAAACCCTGTTCATGGGCACCCCTGCGGAGCTGGTAGTGTTCTACCCGTCGCCGCAACGCGACGTGTCGCCCCCGTAGCTCAGGGGATAGAGCAACGGCCTCCGGAGCCGTGTGCGCAGGTTCGAATCCTGCCGGGGGCACTCGCCCAACCACCTATCAATTCTGGTACGTGACCAGGGCGGATGTCGACAGGAAAGAGCGGGAACCAGTCTCACTGGGTCCCGCTCTTTGTCGTTGGTACGCGCCAGTTGCGATAGAGCTGCGATAGAGGTCAGTGGGGAAGCTGCTGTACGCGCCGCCTGACGGCCCAGCGCGCGACTGCCGCCACCAACCGCCGCTGGGAGGGGTTTCGTTGCAGAGGACCATCCGCTACGACAGGCAGAACGAGAGCCTGATTTTCGGGGAGACGAAGAGGGTCTACCGCGACGTGGGCTTCACCCTCCACGTAGCAGAGCTGACATCCATCAAGGCAACGGACTTCCGGACAGCCCTGGCGAGCGGCCTGGGCTACCGCGATGAGGTGTACGTCGTAGAAGGCGACTACGACGAATTCGACGACGAATACAGCCCGTCCGGCCCAGTGAGCTTTGGTGAGCATCAGGGCAGACTGTTCGTGCGCGTCCAGGTAGTCACCAAGGCGCACGAGGACGACGACGAAGGTTCACCAGAGGAGCTCTACCGATCCGCCCTCCGCCCCTACCTCGACCGCCGCAAGGCCGTGCTGCAGAAAGTAGAAATGGTTGGCAGCCAAGCGGCATCTCCCTGGGTGTGGGACTTTTACATCGAATGCAACCTTCGCATGAGAACCGCGGAAGATCTGTACGAGATCGGCCGTGGGGCGATTGCTCTACTCGATGCCCTCGCAAGCGGCCACCTCACACGTGAGACCACGTTGGACCTCCTCAGGGCAGGACATGCAGACGTCCTCGTGGGACAGCCTGAGGGGTCTTGGCTCGACGTGAAGAGCAGCCACTATGACCTGGACTCGACACAAGGCAAGATTTCCCTCGCGCAGTCCATCTCAAGGTTTACTAACGCCGAGCACGGCGGAATTGTTGTGGTCGGCATGAAGGGGAAGAAAGTCCCGGGCGGAGAGCTTATTCATAGCATTCATCCTGTCCCCGTCGACGGTAGAACGCTGCGCCGGTACCAGAGCGCCCTGGAGCACCACCTCTACCCACCACCTGACCTCTTGGATATTGAGTGCCATGAAGCTGACGGAAAGGGCATCGTGTTCGTCCACGTCCCCCCGCAGCCTGAGGAACTGAAGCCTTTCTTGGTACACGGCGCCGTAGTAGACGGCCAAGTGGAGGGCGCTTTCATCAGCATTGTGCGCCGCCGAGGTGAGGGATCCATTCCTATTACCGCTCCCGCCATCCACTCCACGTTGGCGGCTGGCCGCGCCCTGCTGAGACGCGGCCAGGTTCCGGAGTAGATGGCAGAGCGGGTACTCAGACCGGCCAGTCCAACTCTTCTTCAATCTTCCTGTTCATGGCTTCTTCTTGGCCGTAGATGCACCCCTCATAGACGCGATGGATCACCTCTGGCGAGTTGCCGACTCGGCGGGCGACCTCAGCCACGGGCACGCCAGCGTTCAGCCACGTCGTGATGCACGTGTGCCGCAGGTCGTACGGCCGCCCCCCGAGAATGGACGCCTGCAGGTCCGGCGAGAACGCGTACTCCCGAGCGTCCCGCCACACGCGCCAATAGGTGCTGCTGCCCACGAGACCGCCCCTCTCGTTCGTGAAGAGCCGTCCATCCTTGGCCGTGCCAAACTCATCCAGGTGGGCGCGGAGCATGGCCACAAGCGGCGGGGGGACGGGAACCGGTCGGTCATCCTTGGCCCCTCTCGACTTCAGGCCGCGCTTGTCGTGGCGCTCTCCGCTGTCTGTCCATTGCTTGCCCGACACGGGGTGCGTGGCATGGAGCGTCAGAACGCCCCACCCCTTTTCCGGAAGGAAGCAATCAGCCTTCCTGAGACCCACAGCCTCACTCGGCCGGAGCCCCGCGAAGTACATGACCGCGTAGAAGCCCACCAGGCGCCGGCCCTTCTTGCGGTCCCATGTCCCGACGTACGAGACCGACGCGAGGAGTTGAGCAGCCTGCGTCTTGTTCACAAGAACACGGGGGTCCACACGGTCTGATGAGGAACTCTTCACCTTCTTGAGGACGGTGAGTGGGTTCTCCGTCAGAAGCTTGCGCTCGATGGCGTATTCAACCGCTGTGTTGAGCGCGCGCCGACGACGACGGGAGGTCTCCCCCGCCGCGGGAGTGCCGTCCAGTTTGAAGGAGATCCGATACTGAACAGCGCGGAGAATCTTCGGGTCTTCCAGCGAGGAGACGAGAAGCGATTTCTTGGAGATCCATCCGTAGGCGTCTTCAAGTTCCTCCGGCGGGTCAAGTTCGGCGTTCTTGGGAATGACCGCCCATCGGAAGGCAAGGCGCAGCTCTTCCGGTGACGGCATCTTCTGTTCCTGCTCCACCAGGGCCAGCGTTACCGCTGCGAGCCCGTCGGCGATTCCCTCGCGGGTCTTTGCCGCAGCGGTCGGCCAGCGCATCGCCATGTACTCGCGGCAGAATGCGAACCAGGGAAGTTCCTCACGGACTTGTTCCACAGTGGCTTCGGCCCGCACCTCGGATTCAGGCAGACCGTCGGCGATGCGGAATGCCTCGCCGCGGCGCATTGCCTGCCACAGTTCAGATCTGCGGCTCTCTGCGAGAGCCACCGTGGCGAAGGTGGCGCTACTGACCCTTCCTCCGACTTTCCACCGGAGTTGGTAGGGACGGGTCTTGCTCTGCGCCTTGGCCACTTTCCACAGGCGCACATCGAGCGAAAACCCGTCCAGGGCCGGGCGGTTGTTCTGCTCGGCCCCGTTGTCGGTGTCTTTCGTCACGCGCTCTCCTCCAGCGTCTGGAGCCACCGACTCAGTTCAGACCGACGGATTCGCACCGCGCCGTTCGGGAGCTTGATGGACTTCGGGCCCTTCTTGTACTGCCGCCAGCGGTAGAAGGTCGCTCGCGGTACGCCTATCTCTTCGATCACTTCGGGGATGGTCAGCATCTCGTCGCGGGGCTTGGCCACGACTCCTCCTTGGGCGAGAGGGCAAGGGAAGGTGGTGAGACCAGCCGAGAGCCGCCACAGAAACCACGAAAACCACAAAAACCCTGGATTGATGGGCTGACCTGCGGTGATGCCGCACAGTGGGGACTGCCACAGAAATCGCGGGAAGTTCCACAGAAATAGGTGGCCGGACCGGCGGGGGCCGGTGGCGGGCTATTTCTGTGGCTTCTCGGTTGGTTTCTGTGGCAGCCTCCGCAAGCCCCTGACAGCGGTGTCCATGCTGGTCAGGGGCTTGCCGGGCCTATTTCTGTGATTCTGTGGTTTCTGTGGCGGGGGTCAGGCGGTCGGGTCGGTCAGGCGGGGGTGGATCAGGTAGCGAGGAGAGGGCGGCCGACCGCGTCCTCCGCTGCGCTGGACGGCTTGGGCGCGCACGTACCCGTGGTCTTCCAGCAGGGCCAGCACCGGATCAAGGTCGTTGGCGGTGCGGAACTCGGAGCGGGAGAGCTTGACCATCAAGTCCCGCTTGCTGACCTCACGCCACCCGTGGGCGTGGAGCACTTCCAGCACGGTGCGGGCGCGCTCGACGATGCGGTCAGCGCCCATGGAGTCGAACGCAGCGAGGCTGTGGCTGATGAAGTACTCCGCCAGCGCGATCGCGTCGCGCATGGTCGCTTCCGCCACGGGCACCATGTGCCCCTTGGTGAGATGTTCGGCGAGGTGCAGCAGAGCCGCCATGCGCGCGGTGGCGCCGACCAACTTTCCGCCCCAATCGCCGATCTGGCCCATGATGCCGCCGCGGGCTTCCAGCATCGGTTCCACCCGCGCCTGAAAGGCTTTGAGGGCGGCGACGGCCTCCGGGGTGAGCTGGACGAGGGCCGGATCGGTCCACTCGGCGAGGAACAGCGTCAGGTCGAGGACGTGGCGCCGGTAGGTCTCCATCACTTGCTCGGGGATGGGGTCCGGCTCGATCTTGCGGCGGCCGACCAGCGACTCAGGAACCGAGTAGAGGAACCTGCCGAGCAGGCCGCGGCCCTTGAACCCGTCCTGGCGTCCGATGTCGTCCAAGACCTGTGGCTGCACGCACAACCCCATGGTGAGGGCGGGGTGTTCGATGTATTCCTCTCGGGTCTGCCGGTCGACCTTGAGGCGGTCACCTGCGTGGCCTTTGAGGAAGACGCCCATGTTGGGCTTGCCGGAGTAGCGTCCGGCGATGATGTCGAAGATGTCGCCCTCCGCGGACATGACGGAGATCCGACCTCCCTGCTCGGCCATACGGGAGGTGACGGTCTCGGCGGTGGTGTCGTCGGCGAGCAACTGCGGTTTGGCCGGCACGCTGACGCTGTCCGCGGTCTGTGCCAGCGCGATCGCCGTGGAGACCAGGTCGTCCCGCTCGTCCGCGCTCGCCGATGCCGCCTTGGCGGTGGCCTTGTCGGCTGCCTCCTTGGCGAGGCGGGCGGTCATCTCGGCTTCCACGATGGCCGGTTGGGTCAGCGTGCGCAGTTGCTGCTCCGCCTCGTACAGCGGGTCGGTGAGCAGACCGAACACGGCGGACTTCCGGTTGGCGGGCGGCAGCGAGACGACGACGTAGAGGTTGGTGGGCTCGCGCCAGTGTCCGCGTACCTGCACCACTGCCCTGCCGCCGGCCGCGGTGGCGAGCACGGACAGGGCGATGCATCCGGCGAGGTCGACGGGGGTCTGTGTCTCCTCGGCGACCGCGGCCACGAACTCCCGCAGCCACCCCGGAAGCGAGGCGGTGGGGAAGGGGGCGAGCTTGCGCGGTCCTGCGAGGGGCACGGGGGCGTCCCACACGGGTGCGGGTGGCTCGTCGAGGGTGGGCAGTCCGGCCCACAGGTCGGTGCTGTCCATAGGCTGTGCGGTCATGAGGCTGCCCTCCCTTCGGTGGGATCGCCAGTGTGCGGGTCAGAGCCAAGTGCAGTGCGGACGCCTTCGGCGACGTTCCTTCGGTCGCCTACGGTGACCCGCAGTGCGGCCTGTGTGGCGTTCTGAGGCGGTTTCAGGGAATTGAAGGGCTTGTAGGTCATGCGGCGCCCCTCTCGGCCGCGCTGAGGCCGTTCGCGACCGCGCGGCGGGCGTAGGGCTCGGGGACACCGACCGAGACGGCCGCGGCCACGATCTCTGCCCCGATCACATCCAATCCGCACGGTCCAGGGCAGCCGGTGTGCTGTGCGGCGAGGAACCGGGCCGCGCCGAACGCCTGTGATCCGGCACCGGATTCGACGCGGGAGCGCACGAGGGTGAGGCCGCGTTCCAGGCCGGTGCGGACGTAGCCGTCGGTGTGGCGGCATCCAGTGGCAACCGTCCGGTCCCAGGTGGCGCGCTCGGGGAGGGAAGAGACCACCTCCCCGCGGGCGGGGGTGGTCTCTTCCTTCACCACCAGGTCGCGGAACACCGACGGCAGATCGGCCACGCGGCCGACGCCCGGACCGAGCCAACGGGCGTACGACATCAGGGACTTGATGTCGACGCCCGGCCGCACCGCGTTGTGCGACCCCATGACGCCCCGGTAGACCCAGTGCTCACCGCGCGTCGTCGCCACGGTTCGGGTAGGGGGCAGGGTGTCGCGGGCCCAGGCGACGGCCGCCGGGTTGTCGAGGTCGACCACGGTCAGCCCCGCCCCTCCGGGGTGGTAGCCGACACAGACGGCCCGCTCCCATGCCGCCACCCACAAAGGAGAGCTGACGACGCTCCGGTCGGTGGTGGCAGCGGCCCACGCGTGGCAGGGCGCGGGGCACCGGCAGGCGCCCGCGCGCTTCATGTTCGGCCGCCCGCCGCATGCGTTCTTGGCGCACGCACGGCAGTTGCCGAACGGCACCTTCCCGTCGCGCAGCGGCAGCACCGGCACACCGACGGTGGCCAGGTGCAGCGCGGTGCGCAGATGACTGCCGTCCTGGTGGCTTGTGGCGCGGGGGCGCGGGGTCTTGCGGTCAGGTGTCATGCTGGAGGTCTCCTGTTCTGTCGAAGGGACGGAGAACCGGGGCGGTCGCGGTCTTTGGCGAGAGGCGACCGCCCCAGCCGCATCTAGAGGTCGGTCAGGGCGTCGGTGGGGATCTCGTAGACGTTGATGACCTCGTTGACGCCGGTCCAGTAGCCGGGCGTGTAGTGGACGTAGCCGACGTGCAACGGCGTGCCGTCGTAGGCGGTGGTGGCGTAAACGTGCACGGCGTCTACGACGTTGCTGGGCTGCTTGCGGGCGCTGCGGATGGAGGCGGCGGCCTCGTGTGCGGTCAGCCGGATTCCGCCGCTGCGACGGTCGTCGATGTGGGTGTACTGGGTGGCGCGGCGGGCGATGGTGCTGCGTGCCATGGCGGTTGCCTTCCTTCGTGTCAGTGCTGAGTGGGGCTGCCGACGGAGGGGAGTTCGGGCAGGCCTGCGGTCTCCAGCGCCTTGGGGTCGAAGCCGGGGAGCGTGGAGCGGATGACGAGCGCCTGTGCGAGCTGTTCGGCGTAGGCGGATCCGGTGCGTGCGACCTCGATCTGTGTCGTGGCACGGAGGGTTTCGACGCGCTCGACGTGCGCGTACTCCTCGCGCCGCTCGCTCGTCTGTCGCTCGTACGCAACGGTCTCGCGGCGGTCGTGGCGCCAGTAGCGGGCGGCGAGGCCGTAGGCGCCGGCGGTGGCGAGCGACCACAGCAGCAGAGGCAGTGAGAGCCCGTCGGCGTATCCGGCGACCCCGGCGAAGGCGAGCGCGCCGGACGCGGCGAACGCGGTCCCCACGAGTACGGAGTCGCCGGTGCTGTTGCCCGCGGCCACGCCCGCAGCGGCGGCCCCGAGGGACAAGGACCCCATCAACACGGCGTTGCCGACGGAGTGTTCGGCACCGTTGGTGTTCCAGATCCGGGCCAGTGCGAGCACGGTCGTTGTGGCGATGGCGGGCGCGGCCTTGGGCGCGGCGATCGCGAGCCAGTGCCGGGCGACGATGGGTTCGTTCACGGGATTCCTCCGGTCAGTTGCCGAGCTGGGACAGGAACCGGGCGAAGGACGCGACCAGGTCGTGAATCGGGCCGTAGGCGCCGGTCCCGGCGGTGAAGAAGCCGAACAGGAACAGCAGCACCGCAGCGCCCGCGTTGGCGGCTCGGGTCTTGACGGCGATGACGGAGGCGATGCCGAAGAGCAGCACGGCGGAGATGGTCAGGGTCATCGCGAGCCCTCCGGGCGCGGGGTGTCGGTGCCCGCGCGGTAGATGCGGGCCCAGCGGTTGTAGAGCCAGCGGCCGACGCGTATGCGCTTGCCGGTGGCGTGGCAGCGGCGGCAGTCCTTGCCGCGCTTGAGCTGTCCCTTGCGGTTGGTCTTGAGGGCGTGGCCCATGCCGCGGCACTTGCGGCAGTTGCCGAACGGCGAGGCGGCACACACAGCGACGTAACACAGAGTCACGCCAATGAGCAGGGTGATAGCGAGCAGGGTGAAGGTCATGAAGCGCCCTTCCAGGCGGGTTTCAGGGGTTTCCGCAGGTGGGCCGCTATGCGCTAGCGGCCTGATCAGGGCGGGTTTGGGGTGCTATCGGGGCCGCTATCGATAGCGGGGTGTGGCGCTATCGATAGCGGCCCCCAAGGCTCAGCCCGCGTCCCGCTTTCCGTCACGCTCCGCAATCGCTGCGGTGACGTGGGAGCGGTCGATGCCCCGCTTGTTGGTGAACTTGCCCTCGATGCGGCGCCCCACCTGGACCGTGGAGACGCCACGGGGCTTCAGGGCCGCGGCGAGTGCGTCGGAGTCCCATCCGTCGTAGACCTCGGGGCGCAGTTCGGCGAGCCGTGCGACGACGGTCTCGGACCACGCCTTGGTCTCCTTGGCGGGGACGACGGCGAGGATGTCGGCGAGCAGGTCGTAGCCGGTGCTCGCGTCCGTCTCCGGCTCTTCCCCGAGCGCGTGCCCGGACAGCAGTCCGGCCTGTTCACGGGCCTTGCGAGCGCGGGCGGCGATGCTGTCGGCGCCGGGACCGTCGACGTAGACCGAGCCCACGATCCGCGCGTCGGAGCCTTCGCCCACGAAGTAGTGGATGCCCTTGTCGCCCCAGGCGAACATGGTTGCCCGCACGCCGCGCTTGTAGGCGGACGTGCCGAGCACCATGTCGTTCTCCAGCTGGCCCATGACCTTCAGGCACCAACGGGCCGACGCGTTCGCAGAAATCCCGGTGGGCAGCGCCTTCGCGTCGGGGCGCTGGGTGGCGAGCAGCAGCACGATGCCTGTGGCCGGACCGCGCTTGACCAGGTCGGTGGCGATCTCCTCGAACTCGTCCTTGTGCTTGGGGTGCTCGAACAGCACCTGGCACTCGTCCACCCCGATCACGATGGGGTGCAGCCCGAGGGAGCGCTTGTCGGCGAGTTCGCTGGTCACCTTGGACTCCGGGCAGATGTCGCGCGGAAGAGAGCGGATCACCTTGGTCCGGCGACGCAGTTCCTCGCGCAGCGCCCGGAAGTCGTTCAGCGCGTACTCGATGGCGTCGTCATCGTCGCCCGCGGCGTGCCGGTGCGAAACGGCGTTGCCGACCGGGTCAAGGTCGCCGGTGCCCTTCATGTCGTACGTGTGCAGCTCCGCCCGCGGGTCCAACGCGGCGATCAGCAGCAGGAGACGGAGCAGGAACGTCTTGCCCATGCGCGGGATCGCACCGATGATGCCCGCGATGTACATCAGGGTGACCTCGACCCACCGTCCGCGCTGGTCAGTGCCGTAGGCGACGGGCTTGAACAGGTTCACCGAACCGCTGGTCAGCAGCGGCCACTTGGGCTTGCGGGAGGTCGACATGTCCTGATCGCCGACCCACAGCACCAGGTGCCCGGTGTGCTCGTTCGGTACCGCCTCGGGCCACACGCAGCCCAGCGGCCGGCGCAGACCGGAAGCGAGCCGGTCGCGCCGCTCGATGACGTCCGTGACCGTCACTCCGTACGGGAGGTTGCCCTCCGCCCGCCAGCCCGGGCCATCGCGGGTGATCGGGGCGGTGAACTCGAAGCCGTCGCGGCCCTTGCCCTGCGCCTGGTTGATGGCGGGGATGCCGAGCGAGCCGAGCGCCCGCAGCACGATGTCACTGGTGAGCTTGACCGCCTTCGGGAGCTCCACCGCGCGGTGGATGACAGGGTCGTCCGCCTTGCGGCCGGCGAACCCGAGCGCCATCACGACCGCGCCGACCGAGACGGCCTGAAGCCAGTCGGGGGCGAGCACATAGATGGCGAGCGCGGAGCCGAGCCCGACGAACATCGCCAGCACGGTCACGAGGGTGCGCAGCCGGACCCGTCCGTCGCGCTGCCGCGACAGCTTCAGGTACTCGGCAGCGTCCTCACGCCGCACGGCGGCGAGCCGGACCGGATCGCCCTCGCGATCGGTCATCCAGCGCAGCGTGCCGCCCACAAACTTGGCCGCACCGGACGGCGCCTGAAGGGTCAGCCGCGCGGCGTAGACCGGGGAGCGCAGCGCGTGATAGCCGACCGAGTGCGCGTAGTGGCGTGCCACCCAGCCGGTGGCGGTCTTCAGCTCCGCCACGGACTTCAGCCACAGCGGAACGACCGGACGGCGCTGCGCGGCGAGCAGCCGACCGAGGTAGCCCGGACCGGTCGCCTTGCGGGCCGGAAGGTCGACCAACCGGCGGGCGGTCGGATCGTCCGACTCGGCAGCCGACCGGTCCGGCGCGGAGTCGGCCGCCGGGTCGGAGTCGGGTCGGGTAGTCGGGTCGGCCGACTGGTCACGGGCCGACCGTGCCTTGTCGAGGTCGACTACCTCGCCCCCGGAGTCGGCTGCCATGTCGGCTTCGAGTCGGTTGAAGAGTTCGTTCTCGTCGTCGGGGTGCTTCACTGAAGGTCCCTTCCAAGGGAAAGAGGCGGGGTCCGGCCGTCGCTGTAGGAGGTGGGCGGACGGACCCCGCCGGGGTTGTGGTGCAGGAGTGTTCAGGTGGCGCGCTGTTCCTCGGGGTACGCGCAGGGCACGCAGATACCGAGCGAGGTGGGGATGACGTATCCCGCGTCGGTGCGGCACTGCAGGCAGGTGCGGCGGGCGCGCATCGCCTTCGCGAGCGCGTTCCACTTGCCGGGCGTCATCGGCCGCACAGGCTTGGCGCGGTCGACGCGGTAGAGGTAGGCGACCAGCGGTCCGCGCCGGTAGCGCGGACGCAGCACCTGAGCCGCGATCGGCTGACCGCCCGGACGTAAGCCACGGGCGCGCAGTTGGCGGCGCGTGGCGAGCCCATCGGGGGCGTAGCGCCACGGGTAGGTAGGCATGCCGAACTGGCTGCCGGTCGGGTCGTAGCACTTGCCGAATGCCGCGGGCATCAGGCGGCCTCAGCCCCGGACTCCTCACCCTCCGCGTCGTCCACGGAGTGCAGCGGGCGGCCGTCGGCACGCTCGGACTTCAACGCATCGCGCAACGATCGGGCGTTGGTTGCCGAGCAGTGCACTTCGGTACGGATGCGGTCCGCGGTCAACTCCGCGTCCTTCCACTCCACGGTGACCGTGCGCGCCTCGGTCAGCAGCTCCTCGAAGGTGCGTTGTGCCTTGGCCTTGGGTTTGGGCCGTCGGCGCGGGCGCGGCTTGGCATCGACCGAGGGCGCCGGCGTGTCCGCCGGGGCCGGGGCGGGGGTGGTCCCTTCAGTGGCGGGGGCAAGGGCACCCATGCGCAGCATCACGCGCTCGCGGCGCGGGGTCTTGGACCGCCACTTGCGGCCGTATCGCTCGCGCAGATCCGCGCGCGCCAACTGCCGCTCCTTCTCCCGCGCCAGCGCCTCGGAGTAGGAGGTGACCTCCCACAGCGTCATGCGACGCCACAGCGCGAAGGTGGAGGGGAAGGCGAGCAGCCAGCGAGAGAACCGGATCTTCTCCATCCGGCGGCCGGTGGCCGCGCCGATCCGCACGGCGTAGATGTGCGCACCGATCTCAGAGAAGACCACCCACAGCAGCGGCATCGTGCCGTGCGCGACCTTGGCCGACAGGGAGTGTCCGGCCGCGATGTTCAACCCGCACGTGATGAGCGTGAGCGCCCAGGGCACGAACCGCACCCACGCAAGCGCCATGTCCATCCGGATCAGCAGCAGGTTGGCGACGGTGAACACCGGAATGGCCACGTCGATACCGACCGGCAGCATCCACGGTGACTGGAAGCCCCAACTTGCCGCGGCAGCGGACACAGCGTCGAAGGAGGAGATCAGTCCCAGCGCGCCGACCGCGGCGGCCGCGAGCGCGCCGATTCCGGCGAGTCCGATCTCGGGGCGGGTCAGCGGCGGCACTGCGGACGCGGGCGTCTCGGGGGTGGTGGTCATGCTGCGTCCTCCGTTCCGCCGGACGTGCCGGGGCGGCCGGCGCGGCGGTTGTTGACCGTCCCTGCCTGTGGGGTGAGGTCCAGGGCGGTCAGCCAGTCGGCGCCGGCACGCTTGGCCGCGTACATCTGCTCGTCAGCCAGGCGCAGCAGCGTGGACAGGTCCACATCGTCGGCGCGGGGGTCGTAGGCGACGGCACCGATGGAGGCACCTACGGCGAGGGTGCGACCGTCGACGGTCACCGGCTCTTCGATCGCTCGGGTCAGCTCATTGAGCGTCCAGGACAGATCCGCGAGGCTCAGCACCCGTGCGACAGCGGCGAATTCGTCGCCACCGAGGCGGACCACGGTGGCGTCGTTGATGGCTGCCCACTCGGTCAGCCGTCGGCCGGTGGCCACGATGATGGCGTCTCCGGCTGCGTGCCCGTGGGTGTCGTTGATCTCCTTGAACTTGTTGAGGTCGATGACGTAGACCGCGCTGCGACCACCCGCCAGCACCTTCGTGGCACGCTCCGCGAACGCATCCCGGGTCAACAGGCCGGTGAGCGGGTCACGGCGGGCAACCTCGACGCGGTGGCGAAGGCGCAGCGCGTGCAGGGACCATCCGGCCGCCATCGGCACTCCGGCCGCAGCGGCGAACAGCAGCTCACTCATGCCGCAGCCCCCTTGCGTGCCGCACGCCGGCGGGCGGGGCGGACCAGGGGGACGACGTCGAACAGGTCCGGGTTCTCCTCGATGACCTGCGCCGCGATGCGGACCAAGTCATCGGGAAGGTTCGGGTTGTCGGCGAGGATGTCGCGCGCCGCGTCCTCGCGGGCGGCGCGTTCTTCGTCCGTCTCGCCCTCGACCCCGAGCCACAGCTCAACCGGGGTACCGAGCGCGAGTTCCGCGAAGTCCTCGACAGAGATGGCCTGTTGGCGGCCGATGTACGTACGCATGGCAGTTCTCCTGGCATCGAAGGGTGCCGGGGCGGTCGCGGTCTTTGGCGAGAGGCGACCGCCCCGGGAAGAGCTGAAGCGTGGGGGGACAGGTGCTAGCTGATCTGGACGTAACCGCTGGTCACCCGGCGGCGGGTGCTCAGATGCGAGGCGCCCGTGATGCGTGCGCACCCCGAGGTGGCGCTGACCGCGAGGCGGCCGGTGGCCTGCGGTGTCGCGGCCATCCGAACGTTGCCGGAGGTGACGTTCAGTCGGGCGCAGTGGCCGCTGTAAGCACCGATACCGAGGCTGCCCGAAGTGAGGTTGGCGTCCAGCGGGCCGGTCACGTCGTTGACGATGACGCTGCCGCTGGTGACCGTGACGTCGAGGGCGCCGACGCGGTCAGCGGCCAGAGACCCGGAGGTGCCGTCGTACTCCAGTCGCGCCAGCGTGCCCGTGACGACCGTGTCTGCAGTGTGCGTGCTGATCACCGCCACCGACCGTGCGGGCAGGTGGACCTCAGCGGTGATCGGCGTGACCACGTCTCCGGTCGGGCCGGTGGCGGTCACCTCGCGGCCGTTGATGAATACCTTGCCGCCACCGTGACCGGTGACATGCACGTTGCCGCTGATGATCTGCACGCCGTTGCCGCCGGAGAACGTCAGGGTGCCGTTGCCCATTCGGATGGTGGTGCTGTCGCCCGTACCGCCAGCAGCATCCGGGACGCGAACCTTCAGGTTCTGACCGGTGAGGCTGACGGCGGTGTCACGGACCGCGTCGGCGGACGGGCCCGAGGTGGCTTCGGTCTTCAGCACTACACGCGCTCGCTTCAACGTCGGTTCGACGACGACGCGGATGCTCCCCACGTTCATGGTCAGGTCCAGGGCGATCGGGCCGAAGGCGTCCACGGGAATCGTGCGCTCAGTCATGGCGAACTCCAGGAGTCGATGGGACGTGGGAAGTGCCGGGCGGTCGCGGTCCTTGGCGAGAGGCGACCGCCCGGGAAGAGAGGTGACCGCCGCATGTAGCGCGGCGGCGAGGTGAGGTGGTGCGTTGTCTCCTTCGGGAACACGAGCTCCCGGTTCAGGCGTATGAAGACGTGACCTTTCGGTCTAAGCCCTCCGGTTGACCAGGGGTCCGGGTCCCTCGGCCCGCTCTGTCCCGGGCCCCTTGTTGTGCGCTCGATCGGTCGCTGACGCGGCCGATCGAGAGGAACATGTATCACGTGTTCCTCATCTTGCAGAGGGAGATTCGCCCCGTCAAGCCCTTCGGCTGTTTGAGTTCTGCGAGCCCCTCGCGCTCGATGTACCTACAGACTGCCGCCGGGGCCGGCGACGATCGACTTCGCGGATGTACGGCTCAGGTCGTTCTTGGCTACCGTGAAGTCGTACCAAGTCGTCCCAACAAGGCGGAGGTTGGACGTGGCGAACGAGCGACTGCGCGGCGCGATAGTGGACTTGGGCCTGACGCTCGATGAGGTGGCACAACGGCTCGGGGTGGCGCCCAAGACGGTCGAACGATGGATCAACGAGCCTGAGCGCAAGCCTTACCGCCGCTTCCAGTACGCGACAGCCTCGCTGTTGAAGTGCGAAGTGTCGTACCTGTGGCCGGACGAGCGCACGTCAGCCGAGGTCACAGCCTCCGGCAACGCAGAGTTGGTCAGGCTCTATCCGCACCGGTCCGTTGTGATGCAGACCCTTTGGACGAACCTCTACTCCAAGGCGACCCGGCAGTTTGACCTAATGGTGTACTCCGGGTTCTGGCTCACCGAAGACGCGACGTTCCACCGCATCGTGAAAGAGAAGTCGGCTGACGGGGTGCCCATACGCTTCATCTTGGGAGAGCCCGCGTCCCCGGCGGTGGCCGTGCGTGGCGAGGACGAAGGGATCGGCGCGGCGATGGCGGGCAAGATCCGGAACGCCCTCATCAACTACGGCCCACTCTTCGGCCTCCCTGGCGTGGAGTTCCGTTTGCACGGGACGACGCTCTACAACTCGATCTATCGAGCCGATGACGAGATGCTGGCGAACGGCCACCTCTACGGCGTCGGCGCCTACATGGCCCCGGTGCTCCACCTTCGACGCGTGCCCGGCGGTGAACTCTTCGACGCCTACGCTGAGAGCGTTGAGAAGGTCTGGGCATCGGCCCGCCCGATCTCTTCGCCCACCGATTGGGAAGGCACGCGCCAATGAGCCGGATCGACCACTTTCGCGACCCGAACGCCCCGGAGGCCAACTCGGTCGTCCCCTCGGTGACAGCGATTGTCCAGGATGACGCAGGACGGTTGTTGCTCATCCACAAGACCGACAACGACCTGTGGGCACTACCCGGAGGCGGCCACGACATCGGCGAACGCATCGCTGACACCGTTGTCCGCGAGGTTTCGGAAGAAACCGGCATTGACGTTGAGGTAGACGGCATCGTGGGGCTCTATACCGACCCAGAACACGTGCTCGCGTACGACGACGGAGAGGTCAGGCAACAGTTCTCCATCTGTTTCCGAGCCCACCGCGTCGGCGGCTCGCTGCGCACCAGCAGTGAGTCGAAAGAGGTCCGCTGGGTTGACCCAACGGACCTGGACGGACTGGACATTCACCCATCGATGATGCTGCGCATCCGGCACGGCCTCAACGAATCCCGGCGAGAGCCCTACATCGGCTGACGGTTGGCAGAGATCTGCGCCAATCGGCCCTCAACACGCTTCGCTGCCGCATGGATCTCTGGTGCTGCCCGCTGGATGAACCGCCCGACGACGGTATCCGGGCCGTAACGCTGCACGATCTCGCCTAGCCGCTCGGCCGGCGTGGTCTGCGTCCCGTCGGGCGTCGTCGTCATGTCGCAGTACAGCAAGGCGTCGACCAGGTCCGGACGCTCCAGCTCGAACTCCCCGTCTAGCTCCTGCCACAGTCCCCGCTCCTCGGCTTCCAACAGAGCGCAGGAGTGATGAGCCACGAGACGAACAACCCGCTCGTCTGCTTTCTCCTGGTCTCGGAGGAAACGTGCGCCATCCAGCGGGTGAAAGCCGGTCGTGGCGATGGCCGGCGAGTACCCGATGTCGTGCAGCACCGCGGCGGCTTCCAGCAACTCGGCATCGTCACCCATGATCGGGCCCAAGAAGCGGGCGCGCTTGGCCACCCCGAGCGAGTGCGCCCACCGACGCGGGAGCGGATCGGACAGCAGCGATTCGGAGAGCGAGTACGCCCACTCAGTCAGTCCCATGACGGCCAAGGCTACGGCCGGACGGTGGGAGTCGGGAGAGCTCGTACGGTTCGCCCCTTGCCATGGACCGTGGCGAGCAGGCCGTTCCCCTCCATCTGAGCAAGGACGCGGCGTACGGCGGTACGAGATGCGCTGAATCGCTCGCAGAGCTTCGCTTCGGACGGGTACTTGTCGCCCACTGAGAGCGAGTCCTCTGCGATCACATCGGTCATCCGTTCCGCGAGAGACCGACGGTCTCCCCCCCGGGCAACGCGCCATCCGATACCCGGAGCCGACTCAACGACGCCATCGGCCTCAAGAACCTTGAGCGCGCGACGGATCGTGTTGCGGCCAACGCCATGCGAGCGCATCAGGTCGGCCTCCGACGGTAGAGAGTCGATGCCCTCCCCCGCTTCGATCTCGGTTCGCAGAGCTCCTGCGATGACCAGGTAGGTTCCGCGTGGGCTGGCCTCTGGCACTTTCGCTCCTTTCGCGTCGCTCCATCGCTCGTTGCCAAGGGTCCCATGGTCGCTCGATACGAGGTGAAGCCGTCCCGACTCAACCGGCTGGACCTGTAGGCACGCCCGTGGCCGGCAGGGTCGGCCAGCACGGTGACGTGGGAAAATCACCGACTTCTCCTCCGATCCTTGTCAGACTGTTCGGCGTGACAGACGCCCTGATCTTCGTTGCCAACTGGACGATACGTCTGGCCCTACTCGGTGGAGTGCTGTACTCGTTGGACCGGATAGGCGACCCTGACGTGCGAGCTCGTTGGCGGGCGCGAGGTCACCGTTGGTTTGCCCACCCGATACACCAGCGCATTCTTGCGCCACTTAAGGCTAAGTGGGACACGGTGTCTCAGGGAGCTGCTAGGAGCAGACTCATCCATGCGAACCGCAATTTACCTTCGGCGACATTAGACATTTCGGCCGTTAATGATCGATACATCGCCGCAGCCGTTCTTGCCTGGTGTCGCGCTGCGCCGGTTAGGATCTTGTCCAGTCTCAGCTACTTGGCGATACTGCTGATTGTCGTTGTGAACGTGGGACTCATTGTCAAGATTGTTCTGGGTTTCACTCACGAGGCTTGGCGGTTGCTTACGGGTCACAGCCCGAGGCATACCTCCACGACGTCCGACGGCGTCAAGACACTGGACCCTTTCAGCTTTCTCGTAGAAAAAGCACAATCCGTGGGGCGCTGGCTGTGGGGACGATGGACTCCCGCGACAAGGATCGCCGATGACCCGCAGCATCCCTCAGCCGAAGGCGTTCTTTCACTAGGCGTTCTGCTGGTGATTTGCTGGCTCCTGATCACCGCCGTCCGCGGGGTTTTGGCACATATCAGGAGCCTCAAGTCAGGACCTCCCAGCCATCGGGAAAGGCATCCCAAGCCAGGGAAAACGGATCGGAACTTGAGCTTCGCCCCCTCGATTCTGAACATGTCAGCACAACACCTGCCTGTGCTGACCCTGCTGCAGTGCGTCGAGCGTGTCGGTGCGGCCTACAAGAGATGGGAGTCCGGACATCTGCTCGATGCTCCGCGAGTTACATTCCCTGATGCAGAACGCGTAATTTGGAATGCCTGGAAAACACGTCATGCCAATGTACGGCGGCCACTTCGTCGCAGACAAAAGGAGCACGCGGCAGAAGTAGTTGGGGCGCTCCGTGCGGCGGAGGAGCGGCAGCATAGCGAGGATGACACAGGAAAGGTCCTTGAGGACATTGCCGTCATGTTATTGACGATCGCTTCTCGTTACGCCGAAGGACGCACCGGAGAACTGCTCGATCGTAGTCAGCTGGAGGGAGTTACTCCGGCCCATAATTTCGCTTGGGTTCGACTGTTACTCTTCGGAGGGGTGACCATAGCTACCGGCGTCGGCTGCGCCACACTAGGTGTTCCTGGCGAGGCTGTCGCCCCAGCCATGGGATTAGTGCTGCTGGTCGGCAGCAAGGCAATCTTGGGGTTTCGTCTTGGCGCAGCGGAGACATTGGAGCTGTTCCGCGGCGGCAAGTAGATATTCCCGCTGAATACCAAATCGCTCGAACAAAGACCAGCGCGCGTTCAGTCACTCTGCACACAGAAAGATGCCCTTACTCCCCTGGTCTGTTTAAATACCGCTGTTGCTGGGCGTCCAAGAGATCGTCTCACCGTCGGTGGGCCGTCGAAGGGATCCCCGCAACATTTGGCGACGACAACGAAGATCGCTTGACTCCCGTGGGTTGCCCGCGGCCATCCAGTCGGTAAGAAGCGCCCGCCAACTAGGCTACTTCCTGCGCAACTTCGATAATCGGGAAGCGATCCACTCTATCGCTGGATTCGACGCGCGGCCGACCACAAGGACAAAGGCAGGGCCGTACGTTCAACTGGGCAAATCGCTACGCATCACGGACTTGTAATTGCGCCGCGAACCGTTTGCACGAAGACCACTCTGTTCTCCTCAGCCACCTGCATGTTGCGCTTGAACTCCTCCAGGAAACGCGTAGCTTCATGCTGGACTTCACGCCCAAGCTCCGCGAAGATTTCCATTCTGCGGCGCAACTCTCCCATCTCATTCATGGAGCGCTCCGCCTGGCCTACAAACTCTTCTAATTGATCGACAGAATACCGCTCTCGCAGTCTCTCTAGATCGCCGACCTGTCGAAGCACTTCCCTAAGTTCCTCCGACTGGAGCGGATGCGCGAGCTCTCGTATCTGGCACTCCTGCTCTCTTGCCTGCAACAATGCCGACTTGATGTAGCGGCCGTACTTGTCTTCCTTCTTGATGTTCTCAAGCGTCGCCCTTGAGATGGCTTCTGCTGCGAGGGAAACCGCTTCGGGACCAAGCAACGATATGCGCCTTGCGCGCTCCATCATGCGAGAAGCTGATTCGCTCAGTTCCACACGGAGCGCTTCGTGTGCACTTTCATCAACCGGCCGAGTCAGTTCTGTGCGCTTACGGGTGCACTCGTCCCATGCACCGAGGAAGCCCTCATAGGAGGCGAGCCGTTGTTGTCGTAGCCAGTGCGCGTGTTCGCTTGCCGCCTGGTGCTGCACCTGTCCCTGCAATGCCTCGGCATTCTTGCTTGCGCCGATTTTTGCAGCCCATGCCGTGGCAGCGGCCCCGATCGCAGTACCGACGAGTCCGATCAAGCCTGCGACCAACGCAGTCGAAAATTCCGTCACGGACGTACATGTTGCATAGGCTGCACCTGCTCCGGTAGACCGCCCAAGTAATGGCAGTGGCCGTGCGCGTCGTCCGGAGCGTCTCCGAACCCTGTGCCGCCTGGTGTGATCCGTGAACCCTCCTGTAGACGTCTTGCCAACGGCCGTGCGCCTTGCCATCGGAGCCCTCGCACAGACGCATGCTGCGCACGGTATGCGATAGAGACCGGTGTGGATTGTTCACTGACACCGGAAACCCGCAGGTCAGGCCTGAGGCTACAGTCCTCTTCGGCATGCCCTCCGGAGCCGTGTGCGCAGGTTCGAATCCTGCCGGGGGCACTCGCCCGATCACTTACCAATTTGGTACCTGGCCAGGGCGGATGCCGACCGAAGAGGGCGGGAGTCAGTCTCACTGACTCCCGCCCTCTCTCGTTGTCTCTCACCGTTCGCGAAAGACAGCTCCGAGACACCTCACCCGGCACTCAGCGCCGTACATGCGACTACATCAGGGGCGTACGACGCGAGAGTTCGAGACCGAGCAGTGCCCCTCAACTCCGCATGGGCGTTCTCAAGCAGCTCTCATCGCGTAGTAGATCAGCTCAGGAACAACATCCAGCGCCTTGTCCAGCACATGCTCGACAGCCGCTCGGCAGTCTTGGACGCGCCGGCGCCTGTGGCCCCCGCCCGCGCCGCCAGAACCTGCTCGCCCTGCACTGGAACCGCTGGCGCCGACGACACCGGACACAAGCCCGCATCAGCCACTACCACCAACGAGAAAACTCACCGTGACAACACCGGCTGCAGTACCGGGCGAAATCAGGCGAAGTCGCCGGAAACCGTATTCGTTTTGACTTCCCATACGAGATTGGTTGCCGGATCCCTGATGAAAACCTTCGCGTAGATTTCATCGTCCAGATACGGGAGTTCATGGTCCTCATTGAAGAATTGCCAGTGGTCATCAATAACCACTATCTCCCTATTGTTGGCAGGGGTCTCCCGAGTAGCCCGCCATTCTCCCACCTTGTGATCGCTGAACGGCCAGGAATCATCGCCCCAGAACTCAATCCGATCGAAAACGGCACCCGCGCGACTCACCGTGCAAAAGGTGTGCCCCTCCCAGTACTCATGCTTGATCATTTTAAGTGTGCAACTAGATGAAGCGGCAGCCGACGGTGCCCCAGCAATAGTGGTCACCGCCAGGATGCCGAATACCGCTGCCCCACCGAAAAGCCTCTTACCCGGAAAACGCATTGCGCCCCCTGTCGTGGTTCCGATTTGAACACCCATTGTGCTTCACGGACAAGAGCGGTCTGTGACTGCCATCGAATTGCTGCCTGCCTGGAATCAATGACGGTCCCGACGGCCCGCTCCAGCTTCCGCAATTGCTGGGCGGATCGAGGGTTACACCAAGGTCGTCCTTCGCCGGAGCTGACTCTACCTAAAAACAACTTGATGCGAATGGAGCGATACTACTCATCAGCGTTGCTACTCATCTTCGCATCACAAGCACAAGCGTTTATCCCTATCTCGATCATTCACGTGCGCCCGTCATGGTGAGGGGTTCGGCTTCACCTCGGACCGCGGTACTACAGCCGGTGTTGTCACGGCGAGTGTTCTCGTTGGTGGTAACTCCCGGTCGATGATCGCCCGCCCGCGCGAGGATCCGTGGGAGAGGTGCACGCTGACCTGGGCGTTCTCGACCTGTCCGGTGACACCCGTGTACTGGCGGGCCACCCCGGCGCACTTGACGCCCTTCTTGATGTCACCGGTTTCGTCCGCGATCAGCACCCGCGTCCTCGGCCCGCAGCGAGTCCACCACGAACTCCCGCACCCAGTCGCGCAGTTCGTCGGCGGCCCAGGACGCGCGGACCAGGAAGTCCTGCAGCCGGTCGGGCGAGGCGTGCCCGGCCGCCTCCGCGACCTGCCACATTTCCCGTGAGGCCGGCCGCGGGAACACATCGTCCACCGACGCACACAGCGCCTCCAGATCCGCATCCCAGGACCGGACCTCGTCCGCAGTCGACTCATCACGCCGGACCAGACCCCGGCGGCAGCATCAGCCCATCCACCGCCACGAGTCCGATCACCATCACGTCACGTAAACGACCGGCTGTAGGTACCGGCGATTACGGGACAGCCCTTAGCGACGCGTTGAAGGGTGAACATGCCAATTTGACCCTGGCACGGTCGAACCTCTTGCAGAGTGCGCTCGCGACCTGTATCCCGCCCGCCAAGGAACACCTGTCGGGCATCGTCGTCCAGCAGCTCGCCGCCGGCCTGGAGCGCCAGGAGAGACCGGCTGAGCGGCGCTGCCGCCGCTCAGCTGCCCACTTCCATCGCAATCTCGGGGTGGGCCTCCGAGTGAGTGGTGGGTGAGCGACGTGCACCCCACGCAACACCCACACATTTATGCAGTTCAGACCCTTATTCGGCGACACCGAGCGACGCCCTCCGGAGCCGTGTGCGCAGGTTCGAATCCTGCCGGGGGCACTTTGCCGCAACCAACGTGATCACTCCGTTGACCGGCGCAGATTCCATGCGAGAGCGGGAGCCGGTTTCACTGGTCCCGCTCTTTCTCATGGTGCGGCACCGATCGCGTACGGCCTCACATCATGACGCCGAGCGCCGCCGCGACGGCCAGGAGGCTGATTCCGGCGACCATGGCGTCAACTGCCGCCCGGATGAGGCAGAATTTGCGGGTGGCCAGCGCGGCCATGAACCTCAGATGGTCCGGTTGGTAGCCGGAGGCGAGCTCGTCGTTCAGCTGCTCGGCGCTCAGTCGGGGCCAGCTCGGCCAGCCTGTTCCTCCGAGTTGCGGACGGACCGCGAGTAACAGCAGCAGCGTCGCGGCCAGCAGCGCAGCGGCGCCCAGCGCCCCGAACACCGCGGCCGGGAGTGGCGGATGCAGATTCGTGGCGGCCGACACGAGCCCCACCAGCGCGGCTCCGGACAAGGCCAGCAGCAGGCTCGCCTTGCCTTCGGAGCGGGCCAGATCCCCTTGGAGGGCGGTCACCGTCGCGGCCAGTCGGTCCTGGGACCTGTCCTGCTGGGGGTTTCGTGCGGAGGGTGGCATCAGCCCTGCCTTCTCCCGGATCATCACTCGAACTCACCTTTTCCCGGGGCTCTGTTCAGCCTCGGCAGGGACTCCGCGGAGTACCTGAGGTCCAGGACGCCGTAGCTGTCCGCGCGGTTTCCTCAAGGGGCGTGAACAGGCGATCTCCGGCTCCGGCCCGGCATCCCGGCTCAACGCGGGCGTGGCATCGGGCAGTTGGTGACCGGCGCCGCCGAACTCGGTGCGGCGTACGGCGCAGGGGCATGACGTCAGAGGGTGCGGCTAGCATCGGCGGACCGTCACGCCCGAGAGGACATCCACCCCATCATGGCCGAGACCGCCTTTCTGTTCGCCCTGCCCGAATCCGGGCCTCATCCCGGTGCTCCGGTGGCTGCGGTCGGTCGGCTGGACTGCTTGGAGACGCCTGCCGTCATGGCCTGGCTGCAGGCCCACAACATCTCCGCCGGCGACGAGCGGCTCCGGATCGTGCCCGGGGAGGCGGAGGAGACCGTCCCGGAGGACGCCGAGCGCCTTCCGGTACCCCTCAGCGAGGAGGAGACGGCCCGGTTGCGGAGCGCGTGCGCGCCGCGGGCCGTGGCGGAGGTCGAGGCGGAGCTGCGAGCGTTCCGGCATACGAATGCCGACCGGGACCGGCTCATCAGCCGGGCCGTGGACGGCGGCGTGCCGCCGCACCGGATCGCATCGCTCACCGGCCTCGACCCCAGCGTCGTGGCCCGGATCGCCGGGTCGTAGCGGGCCCGCGCGAAAGGCCCGCCCTCACTCCGTGTCGATGGCCGTCAGAAACGGGTCGCCCAGCGGGGCGGTTCGTTCGTCGTAGCCCGCTTCCTTCAGGGCTTCGTCGGCGATGGACAGCACCTCCAGGCGCGCGGCCTCGCTGTCCTCGGCGTCCACTTCGAGGCGCAGGGTGAACGTCCGGTTGGCGTCGTCCACGCTGAGGACGTCCAGTTGCGGTGGTACGTCGCCGACTTCTTCCGGGTCGGCTCCCTGGAGGGCGGTGAGCAGCCGTGTTCTCGCGTCGGGCTGCAGGGGCTCGGTGAAGGTTCCGGGGACGGAGACGATGAAGTTGGTCATGTCACTGCCCCTACCCGAAGTCCGGCCGCACGCTCATCCAATCGCCCGACCGGCGCCCTGCGCCGGAGGGCGCCGGTCCTCTCAGAACGGCATGAGGACGGCCGTCGCGTCAGAACGGCATGTGGAAGCGGCCCTTGCGTCCGGCCCTTCCGCTGCGGCTCACGGCGCGGTTGCTGGTGTGGAACGGCTTGCTCAGCCAGCGTCCGAGGCGGCCGGGCGCCTTGCCGGCGCCTCGTGCGCCCAGGCCGAGCGACTTCTGGGCGCCGCGCTGCGGGTGGTGGGACAGCCTGGGCGCCAGGAACGCCAGGACCAGGAGTACGACGCAGACTCCGGCGACGGCGACGATCACCATGACGAGTCTCCTTTCCCCGGCCGGTTCTCGCACCGGGTGGTTCGGTGCCGGCCTCGGCCGGCCAGGTTCGCCGGCCCGGCCGGGCCGGCTGTGTCTCTGTGCTGCCGCCTACCCGCCCCGGCCCGGCCGATGTCAGGTGACGGTGCGAGGAGCGCCGTCCTCGCCATGGGCGGGACCGACCCGGGAAAACGCCGCGGCGTCCTTCGAGCCGGGTGCCTTCCGGCTCGAAGGACGCCGCGGGCGTCCGTGGTGAGGGCCGCCTAGTAGACCTCGTCGACCCACTCGGGGTGGTCGATGAACGGGTTCCGGTTGTTCTGGAACTTCTCGAATATCAGGTCGTTGCGCTTCTTCTCGAAGTCGCTCGGCGGGTCTTCCTTGCTCCACTTCTTCAGGACCGACAGACGGCCGATGTGGGGCTCCTTGCCGTTGTCGACCTTGTCGTTGGGCTCGAGGTCGGGGAAGTCGTCCTCGCCGTCGTAGCGGACGCCCATGTAGAGGATCATGCGGGCGACGTCGCCCTTGTCCTCGTCGCGCGGCTCCCAGGAGTCCTGGTCGGTGCGGTTGCCCGGGGCCTCCTCGACCTCCTCGCCGCCCTCGTCGAAGTCCTTGTTGTTACGGGTGCTGTTGACCGTCACGTCCGAGGGACGCAGGTGGTGGATGTCGGTGCCCGGGCCGGTCGCGGTACCGAAGTCACCGTGCGACTTGGCCCAGACGTGCTCGCGGTTCCAGTCGTCGTTCCCGGTGCCGTTGCTGTCCTTGCTCTGCGACTTGCCGGAGTAGATCAGGATCACGTTCGACGCGTTCTCGGGGTCCTCGTCGGTGACCTTCAGCGCGTCCCAGACCTCGTCGTACGTCAGCTTCTTCTGCTCGCTGATGATCGTGTGGAGGGCCTTCTTGAGCTCCGGTCCGGTCTTGCCCTCGGCGTCCTTGTAGTAGTCGTCGGGCGCGTCGACCGTCTGCCGAACAGCGGTCGGCGACTTCTCCGGTGCCTGGGTGGCGATCGCGGACGCGGGCACGGCGATCCCGGCGATCACGGCACCTGCGGCTATGAGCGGCAGCGGCTTCAGCCGCTGCGGGCGAAGGACGGACATATGTGGGGGGTGTCCTCTCCCAGACAGGCGCGCCCGTCCACCCGTGACAACTCGCGGTGGGGGACGCGAAGTGACGGTAAATCGAACACCTGAGAGCTTTCCATGGCCCGAGGCTCACTGTGTGTACGTGATGAAACGGTTCTGTGTCGAGACTGAGGTGACTCCCCATCTAGGTACCGACTGCTCACGACCGTGCTCAGTGCCGCATGGTGGGCTCATGTGGTACGGCGGAGACCGGCATGCGTGACGACGTGTGCATCCTGCGGGCGTCTCCGCCGTCACCACGACCGCTCATCGAATGCTCAAGGAACTGCGATGCGTTCTCGTCTCCCGCTCTGCGCCGCAGGCACGGTTCTCGCCGCATGCAGTCTCGTTCTGACCGGCTGCACCACGGACGAGGGCACCGCCGCATCCGTCTCCTCCCGGCAAGCGGAACAGGACGGCGGAAGCAAGGAGAACGGTTACGCGGGCGGCAACTCCGGGAGCAACCACGGGGCCGACGCGCCTCCTTGCACCGACGAGAACTCCACGGTGACCGTCGTCGCGTCCAACGGCACCGGCAAGGCCGACGTCAAGCTCGTGAACGACGGCGACACCCCGTGCTCGGTCGTCGGCGCACCCACCGTCGAACTGCAGTCGGTCAAGCGGAAGACCCTCAACACCAAGGCCGCCGAGTCGCGGGACCAGGAGACCCACGTGATCCAGGTGGACGGCAGCGGCGTCGCCGTCGCCGAGCTGACCTACGAGGGCGGCACGGTGAGCGAGGGCGGCTCCAGGAACGGGATCTCCTGCGGGAGCGAGGCGGTCAGAGCCCTCGTCTCCTGGAAGGACCAGCGGTGGGAGGCCGAGATCCGCACCAATGAGTCGGGCGGCTCCGAGAACTCGGTGCCAGGCGCCATGATCGTGTGCGACCCGGCGTCCACCGTGGGGCCCTTCCACGACTGACGCGCGGTCCCACCCCTGACCCGGCCGGTGCGGGGGTGTGAGCCCGGCACCGCGAACGCCCCCGGGCGGACCGGTACCGGAGCCGCGTACGCCCTCCCTGTGAGCGGGCACCGGCCCCCTGAGCGGCGGCACGTCTGAGCGGATCGTGTCGCTTGCGTCCGGGGCGGCGGAGGATGCGAGCCCCCCGCCGCCCCGGACGCCTTCACAGGCCACCGGGACACGTCGGCCCGGTCGGTGCGCCCGAAGCGGTGTGCTCCGTCGACCCGGCGTCCGCGCCCGGCAGTTGGTGTCCCCCTGCTCCCCCTACTCCCCCGCGTACGCCTTCTCCAGCGCCGCGATGTCGAACTTCTTCATCCCGTACATCGCCTCGGTCGTACGCCGCGCCTTCTCCTGGTCCTCGTCGCCGATCAGCTCGATGAGCCGGGTCGGGACCACCTGCCAGGACACCCCGAACTTGTCCTTCAGCCAGCCGCAGGCAACGCCTTCGCCGCCCTCGGTGAGCCGGTCCCAGTAGTAGTCGACCTCGCTCTGGTCGGCGCAGGGGATCTGGAACGACACGGCTTCGTTGAAGGTGAACTGCGGTCCGCCGTTCAGGGCGATGAACTTCTGTCCGTTCAGCTCGAATTCCACGACCATCACCGAACCGGCGGGCCCCGGTCCCGCTTCGGTGTAGCGGCCGATTCTCCCGAGCGCGGAGTCCTTGAAGATCGAGAGATAGTGGTGCGCCGCCTCCTCCGCCTGTCCGTCGAACCAGAGGCAGGTGGTGAATCGGTCCGTGGCCATGGGTTCCTCCTCGCGTCGCTCCTTGGCTCACCTGTACAGACCGGTGCCGCCGACGAAACTCATCGGTGCGGGGCCGCCGGCGCGCCCCGCGGGACCCGGGCCGTCCCGTGGACGCGCTCAGACCGCCCCGCTCCCCGGACGGGCGCCGTGCCCCGAGGCGCCGGGGTCAGGCTGCGGCTCCCCGACCGCGATGCGCGCCGCGTCCGTCAGGTCCGCGAACGCACCCGTACCACCGAAGCCGGACTCCTCCGCGCCCTCGGGGCGGAGGGACTGCTCGGTCCAGGTGGTCTTGCCGCCCTCCGAGTCGTACCGGGTGCCCCAGCGCTTGGTGCACTGCGCGACGAGGAACAGCCCGCGGCCCCCTTCGTCCGTCGTCCGTGCGTGGCGCAGGTGCGGCGCGGTGCTGCTGCCGTCGGAGACCTCGCAGATGAGGCTCTCGTCGCGGATCATCCGCAGGCTGATCGGCTCGGACGCATGGGTGAGGGCGTTGGTCACCAGTTCGCTGACGACGAGTTCCGTGCAGAACGTCAGGTGCTCCAGGCCCCAGTCCGCGAGCTGCCGGGCCGCGGAGGCCCGTGCCTGCCGTACGGAGGCGGGTTCCGCGGGAATCTCCCAGGTGACGGTGGTCTGCGGGGCCAGGGCCCGGGTGCGGGCCAGCAGCAGCGCCACGTCGTCGACCGGCCGGTTGACGGGCATGCCGTTGACCAGGGCGTCGCAGAGTTCCTCCAGCGGAGCCTCCGGCGCCGACAGGGCCATCTGCAGACGGGCGAGCCCCTGGTCGGTGTCGAGGCCCTGCCCCAGGATCAGGCCGTTGGTGTAGAAGACGAGCAGGCTGTTCTCCGGCACCTTGAGCGAGGTGGCCTCGAACGGCGTCCCGCCCAGGCCCAGCGGTGGCCCCGCCGGGAGGTCGACGACCCGCGCCGCGCCCGCGGGCGAGACGACGATCGGCGGCGGGTGGCCGGCGCGGGCCATGGTGCACAGTCCGGTGACCGGGTCGTAGATCGCGTAGAGGCAGGTGGCCCCGGTCAGGCCCGGGCCGCCCTGGTTCTCGCCGGCGATCCGCCCCGCCATGTCGTCCAGCCGCCCCAGGAGCTCGTCGGGCGCCAGGTCCATGTCGGCCAGGGTCTGGACGGAGGCGCGGACGCGTCCCATGGTGGCCGCGGCGTGGATGCCCTGGCCGACCACGTCGCCCACGACCAGGCCCACCCGGGCGCCGGAGAGCGGGATCACGTCGTACCAGTCGCCGCCGACGCCCGCGCCGGTGTCGGCGGGCAGGTAGCGGCCTGCGGCCTCGACCGCGCTCAGCCCGGGCAGCTCGTTCGGGAGCAGGCTGCGCTGGAGGGTCAGGGCGGCGGAGTGCTCGCGGGTGTACCGGCGCGCGTTGTCGATCGCGACCGCGGCGCGCGTGACGAACTCCTCCGCCAGCAGCAGGTCGTCCGGCTGGAACGAGCCCTTGGGCTGCCAGCGGTAGAACGCGGCCGCGCCGAGGAAGATCCCGCGGGCCCGTACGGGCACCACCATCAGCGTGTGGAACCCGTGCCGGCGCATCACCCCGGCCCGGGTCGGGTCCTCCGCCGCCCAGGCGCTCTCCTCCAGGTCCGCGTCGAGTGACTGGACCAGAGACGAGGTGCCGCTGAGCAGGGTGAGCACGACGTGCGAGGTGTGGGGGTAGCCGCTCGGCCTGCCCACGTCGACGACCGCCTCCGGGACGTCGTCCCGTACGGACTGCTGGGCCGCGCGGCGCAGCGAGGCGAGGGCAGCGGTGTCGACGGGGCCGGGCTGCGGTTCGTCGCCGGTGAGGACGGAGTCGAGGAGGTCGACGGTGACGAAGTCGGCGAGTTCGGGGACCGCCATCTCTGCCAGTTCCTGGGCGGTCCGCAGGACGTCCAGGGTGCTGCCGATGCGTTCGCCCGCGCGGTTGAGCAGGGCGAGCTTCTGGCGGGCCCGGTAGCTCTCGGTGATGTCGAGCACCATGTAGCAGACGCCCAGCGGCGCGCCGTCGCCGTCCTCCAGGCGGAAGAACGACGTGGAGTACGCGTGCTCCTGCTGCAGGTCCGACTGGGGCCGGCCGAGGTACTCGTACCCGACCGTGGGCTCGCCGCTCTCCAGCACCCTCCGCATCTCCGCCTCGACGGCCTGCACCGCCAGGCCCGGCTGCACCTCGCCCAGCGTCCGGCCGATGCGGCGGTCGTTGGGGATGCCGCCCATGCGCTCCAGGGCCTCGTTCATCCAGACGTACCGCAGGTCGGTGTTCATGATCGCCACGCCGACCGGTGCCATGGCGGCGATCCCGTCCAGCAGCGAGCGGCCCGCCCCCGACCAGGGCGTCCTCGTGGTGTCGGCGGCGAGGAGGAGACGGAAGGGGCGGCCGTCGGCGGCGTGCAGCGGCAGGATCCTGATCTCCAGGTCGAGCCGGTGGCCGTCCCGGTGCCGTACGGCGTGGATGCCACCCCAGCCCTCGGGCGAGCCCAGCCGCTCGGTGAGGGTGGGTGCGGGTGCGCCGTCCCCGCCGGGGCTGACCGGACGGCCGCGCTCGGGCCCCGCGTCCTCTCCGGTCTCCGGGGCCGCCCCGCGCGGGCGGCGGCCGGGCTCCTCCGGCGTCACGGCAGGCGGCGCGTCCCCGGCGCGCGGGGCGGTCCGGGGCAGCAGCGTCGCGCGGGACCCGCCGTCGGGCGAGGCGATGTCCTCCGGCGGGCCGCCGGGCCGTGTGTCCGCGGCGGGCTCGTCGGCGGCCACGAGGACCTCGGCCAGCCGCCGTCCGAGCGTCTCGGACGCCGGGTGCCCGAGCAGCGTCTCGGCACCCTCGGTCCAGCCGCGCACCACGGCGTCGTCGTCGATCAGCAGCACCGCGGTCCGGGCGAACTCGAAGGGCCCGGCACCTTCCGGAGAACGGATGCGTTCAGGTGTGTCCATGGCGGCCGTCCCGGCCGGCGCAATGTCCGCGGGACGCCTTTTCGCGACCCGCTTCCTCTCGGCGCCGGCCTTCTTCCACCGTACCGCCGCCCGGTGTTCGGCGCGGACGTGCGGAGGTGCGGGCGGCGGTACGGAGAAGGCCGGCGGCCGTACGAAGAAGGCCCTACGGAGAAGAACGGGCGCGGGCACCGGAATACCTCCGTCGACCCCGTGTCCCCCGGCGTCGGAACCGAAGCGATACACGGCGTGAAGTGGACGTCACACGGGGGAACAGGAGAGACTGCACCGTCGCGCCGTCCCCCGCAGAAGAACGGTGCGGCGCACGGGATTGAGAAGAAAAAGGCGGTATTGGCAGTGCAGCGGCGGTACTTGGGAACAGTGGCGGCCGGTGTCGCCGCCATGCTGGCGTCCACCCTCTCGGCCTGCGGAAAGAGCGAGGCAGCCGGCTCCGACGAGGTCACCGTCAAGCTGGTGGCGGCGGAGTACGGCGACCGGTCGGGCAACAGCTCCAAGCGGTACTGGGACCAGCTCGCCGGGGAATTCGAATTCCAGCACCCCGGCATATCGGTGGACGTCGACGTCTACACCTGGAGCGAGGTCGACAAAAAGGTCGCGGCGATGGTGAAAGCGGGTCACGCGCCGGACATCGCGCAGATCGGTTCGTACGCCGGCTATGCCGCGCAGAACAAGCTGTACCGGGCCGACGAATTGCTCTCGATCCCCACTCAGGCCTCGTTCGTTCCCGCGCTCGCCGACGCCGGAAAGGTCCGGCGGAGCCAGTACGGGCTGCCGTTCGTCGCGAGCACGCGCGTCCTTTTCTACAACAAGGACCTGTTGGCCAAGGCCGGCCTGTCCGGCCCGCCGAAGACCTGGGACGAACTGGCCTCGGACGCCAGGGCGCTCGAGCAGGCCGGGGTCAAGACGCCGTACGCCCTGCCGCTGGGCCCGGAGGAGCCGCAGGCCGAGACGCTGAACTGGATGCTCAGCGGCGGCGGCGCCTACCACGACGACATCGGCAGCTACACGATCGACTCCCCCGACAACATCAGGACGTTCACCTGGCTGCGGGACGAGATGGTCGGCAAGGGCCTCACCAACCGCGACCCCGGTTCCCTGAACCGGCAGGAGGCGTTCAGCGCCTTCACCCGCGGCGACGTCGCGATGCTCAACGGGCACCCGACGCTGATGCAGCTCGCGCAGGAGAACGGCATCGACTTCGGGATGGCGCCGCTCCCCGGCCGCACCGGCCCGTCCGAGGCGACCACGGGGGTCGCCGACTGGATGATGGCCTTCCGGCAGAACGGCCACCGCGAGGAGGTCGGGAAGTTCCTCGACTTCGCGTACAGCAAGAAGAACGTGCTGAAGTTCGCGGACCAGTACGACCTCCTGCCCGTGACCGTCGAGGCCTCGGAGGCGATGCGCGCGGACAGGAACAACAAGGCGGTCTGGAAGTTCCTCGACGAGCTGCCGACGGCCCGGAGCTACCCGGTGGGCAAGAAGTCGTGGGGCGGAGTCGTGACCCGGCTCAAGTCGGAGATCGGCGACGCGGTCAGGAAGGACGGCGATCCGGCGAGCGTGCTGGGGTCGCTGCAGCGTGAGGCGGAGACCACCGAGAACGCGGCGGCGCCGAGGTAAGGCGTGACGGCTGTGGCACGCACGACCACGGCCGGGCCGCAGACCGCAACTGCCCCCGCGCGCACGGGAGTACGGCACACCGTGTCCACCGGGCGGCCCGAACTCCCCGGCCACGCCCGGCGCCCGCGTCCGCCCCGCGCGTCCGGCTATCGCACCCGGTCGGCCAGGCGGAAGGCCACCTCGGTCTCCCAGGCGTTCATGTCGGGCTGCTCCCGCGGATCCGTACGGTAGATCTCCAGGCGGCAGCCCCACTCCTCGCCCTCGCCCGTCTCCGCCATGTCCCACCTCAGGTCGTGCCGCGCCGCCCAGTCCAGCAGGGACGCGTGGACGTCGCGGAGCCGGTCGGGGTGGCCGATGTGGGTGACGGTCACGTAGCGGCCCGCGGGCAGGACGTCCGCGTAGAGGTCGCCCTCGGTCTCGGGGGCGGTGGCGACCGGGAAGCCCGCCTCGATGTCCAGCTTCCGGTCCATGTCGATGAGCCGGTACCGGAAGAACGGCGGCCCCGCGGGCTGGACACCCCGGGCCGCGAGCCAGCCGAAGATCTCCGGAAGGCGGTCGGCGATCTCGCCGATGGTGGTCATCGTGACCGCCTTCCGCACCGCCACGTAACTCTGCTCGGGACGTTCTACGATCATGGGCTCCGCCTGCGTGTTCGCATTCATGCCGTAGGAGACCGAGCGGGCCGCCGGAACTCATCGCTCCCCCGCCGATGAATACGGAGAGTGATGAGTTGCGCGCAATGGGCGACAGCCGTAGCGTGATGTGTGCGAGTCGGATAACGGTTCAATTCACCGCAACTCGCCGCCGGGAAGGCCACGATGCCGCCCCTCCCGGGTGCAGGGCCTGGCCGACGTCGAACCGACGCCCGGCGCCCCGAGTCCCCCATGGGCTCTCCATGGGTTCTCACCTCCACAGGAGGACAAAGATGCTGCAGTCCAAGTTCAGCAAGCTCGCCGTCTTCGCTGCTACCGGCATCCTCGCCACCATGACCGCCGCCGGCCCCGCGATCGCGGCTCCGACGGGCGACCGCGACGACCGTGCCCCGTACAAGGGCCGCGTGATCGCACGGACCGGCCTGCTCCTGCGGGATGCCCCCAACACGAACTCGCGCGTCGTCGGCAGCGTCGACTACGGCAAGATCGTCGGTATCCACTGCAAGGTGAACAGCCAGAACATCGACGGCAACCCGCGGTGGTACCTGCTCGCGAGCGGCCACTGGGCCTGGGCCTCCGCACGCTACATCGAGAACATCGGCGCCGCGCCCCACTGGTGCTGACGCCCCTGCGCAACACCGGCTGACCGTGCTCCCCGTGCGCACCGCGTACGGGGAGCACGCCTGTGAAACCCGCCGGTTCCCCCAGCCCCTGGGCGCCGGCGCGATTCCCGCCGGCTACGTCCCGGTCCCGTCCCCCGCGGCGCCGAGGCCCGCGCCCGCCGCGATGGCCTCGGTCACCTCCGCCGTACGGGCCGCCTCCTCCTCGGCGAACCGCTCCGCGTCCAGCTTCTCGGCCAGTTCCTCGTCCTGGGCCATGAGCAGGTCGAGGTTGGAGTCGCCGAGTTCGAAGACGCCCAGGTCGACATAGGCCCGCTGCAGGCGCTCGCCCCACAGGCCGATGTCCTTGACGCACGGCACGATCCGGCTGAACAGCAACTTCCGGAAGAGGTGCAGGAATTCGGACTGCTCGGTGAACTCGGCGGCCTCGGCGGCCGGGATGCCGAAGTTCTCCAGGACCTCGGTGCCGCGCAGCCGGTCCCGCATCAGATAGCAGCCCTCGATCACGAACTCCTCGCGCTCACGGAGTTCGGCGTCGCTGAGCTGCTGGTAGTAGTCGCGGAGCGCCATGCGCCCGAACGCGACGTGCCGGGCCTCGTCCTGCATCACGTAGGCGAGGATCTGTTTCGGCAGCGGCTTGGTGGTGGTGTCGCGGATCATGCCGAACGCGGCGAGCGCCAGGCCTTCGATGAGCACCTGCATGCCGAGGTACGGCATGTCCCAGCGGGAGTCGCGGAGCGTGTCGCCCAGCAGGGCCTGAAGGTTGTCGTTGATCGGGTACAGCATCCCGACCTTCTCGTGGAGGAAGCGGCCGTAGATCTCGGCGTGCCGCGCCTCGTCCATGGTCTGGGTCGCGGAGTAGAACTTCGCGTCGAGGTCGGGGACGGACTCCACGATCCGCGCGGCGCACACCATCGCGCCCTGCTCGCCGTGGAGGAACTGGCTGAACTGCCAGGAGGTGTAGTGCCGTCGCAGATCGCCCTTGTCCTTCTCGCTCATCTTCGCCCAGTACGGGGTGCCGTGGAGGGCGAGCGATTCGTCGGGGGTGCCGAGTGCGTCGTAGGGGTCGACCTCCAGGTCCCAGTCGATCCGCTTCGCGCCGTCCCACTGCTTGTCCTTGCCCTTCTGGTACAGGGCGAGGAGCCGGTCACGGCCGTCGTCGTACTCCCAGCTGAAGCGGGCCGAGCCCGACGCCGGCACCTGCCACAGCTCTTCCCCAGGATCTTGCGCGTAGAGATCGTGCGTCGACACTGACGCCTCCTTCGCTTCGCGGATCAGACCGGAAACCTCCGTGGGGGGCGGATAGTTGGCAGGCTCACACGTCTGTTACCGCCCAGTCAACAAGTCGCGCGAGAACTCGTGCACAGGGGATTGACGAGCTTACTGACAAGCAGTCTCATAAGCGGTGACCGGTGGTAAGTCGCCGGCACCGGCGGCACTTCACCAGCAAGGAGCACTGAGCCATGACGACGTCCCTGATCGGAACCCGCCCGCCGCTGCGCGACGCGCTCGGGCTGCTCAAGGACCGCGAACAGGTCGCCGAGCGCCTGCTGGAGTCCTCCGCCAAGCACTCCTTCGACCCTGACACCGAACTCGACTGGGACGCACCGCTCGAAGAGGGCAAATGGTTCTGGCCGCCGGAGCTGATCTCGCTCTACGACACCCCCATGTGGCACCGGATGTCCGAGGAGCAGCGCATGGACCTGGCGCGGCACGAGATCTGCGCGCTCCTCTCCCTCGGCATCTGGCTCGAGGTCATCCTGATGCAGTTGCTGCTGCGGCACGTCTACGACAAGAGCCTGCTCAGTTCGCATGTGCGGTACGCGCTCACCGAGATCGCCGACGAGTGCCGCCACTCCAAGATGTTCGCCCGGCTGATCGACAAGGCCGGCGTCCCGGAGTACCGGGTCAAGCCCACCCACCACAACCTCGGCCGCATCCTGAAGACCATGTCCACGACGCCCAGTTCCTTCGCCTGCACCCTGCTCGGCGAGGAGATCCTGGACTGGATGCAGCGGCTGACCTTCCCGGACGAGCGGATCCAGACCCTGGCCCGCGGCGCGAGCCGCATCCACGTGGTGGAGGAGGCGCGGCACGTCCGGTACGCCCGTGAGGAGCTGCGCCGGCAGATGGCGACCGCCCCCCGCTGGGAGCGCGAACTGACCCGCATCACCTGCGGTGAGGCCGCCCGGGCCTTCTCGATCTCCTTCGTCAATCCGCAGGTCTACACGAACGTCGGACTCGACCGGCGCGAGGCCGTCGCCCAGGTGCGGGCCAGCGGGCACCGGCGCGAGGTCATGCAGACCGGGGCGAAGCGCCTCACCGAATTCCTCGACGACGTCGGCATCCTGCGGGGCGTGGGGCGCCGGATGTGGCGCAGCTCGGGCCTGCTGGCGTGAGGTGTGACCGTTCGGAACGCCTGACGGGTACGGAGCGAGGGGCGGCCGGTGCGTGACCGTTACGGCCGCGCCGGAGCCGGCGGCGACCGGGGCGCCGGTGGCCCGGGCGGTCGCCGGGGCGGCGACGCGGTCAGCCGGACACGGCGTGGATCGCCCCGACTGCCGCGTATGACGTGGACCGATACGCTGCCGGACATGAGAGGCAGCGAGGTCGCGTACCGCAGAATGTCCGTCGAGCAGCGACGGGCGCAGCTCATCGGGGCGGCTCTGGAACTCTTCGCGCACGCCGCACCGGAGGACGTCTCCCTGGACGACGTCGCACACGCCGCCGAGGTCTCGCGTCCGCTCGTCTACCGCTACTTCCCCGGTGGCAAGCAGCAACTCTACGAGGCCGCGCTGCGCACCGCGGCCGACGAACTCGAGCAGCGCTTCGCCGAGCCCCAGACCGGCCCGCTCACCCAGCGCCTCTCGCGCGCCCTGGACCGCTACCTCTCCTTCGTCGACGAGCACTCACCCGGATTCACCGCTCTGCTGCAGGGCGGCAGCGTCGCCGAGACGTCCCGGACGTCCGCGATCGTCGACGAGGTGCGGCGCACGGGGGCCGAACAGATCCTGCTGCACATGGAGGTGCCGGAGCCCGGTCCGCGGCTCCGGATGATGGTGCGCATGTGGATCACGGCGGTCGAGGCGGCCTCCCTCATCTGGCTCGACGAGGACAAGCAGCCGCCGATCGGCGAACTGCGCGACTGGCTCGTCGACCACTTCATCGCCCTGTTCACCGTGACCGCCGCGAGCGATCCGCAGACGGCGGAGGTCGCCCGCTCCGCCCTGGCGATCGAGACCCCGGACGGTGCGGCGGGGGCGCTGGCCCGCCGCGTTCTGCCCGTGGTCGGCGACGCGGCGCATCTGCTGTGAGGCCGGAGTCATGAGAAGCGAGGACACACCCTTCGTGGGCGGCCCCCTGGACGGCCGGGTGCTCCCGGTGCTGGTGGGAGCGACCGGCCATCCGCCGAAGGTGTACGAGGTCCCGGTGCCGGACCCGCACGGAGGCGAACCGACCGTCCACGTCTACCGCCGCGTACCGGCCGGGTATTCGAAGCGGCTGGGGCTGCAGCGCGGCTGGAAGTACGCGTACGACCCGGAGGGGAAGCCGAAGGGCGGCCCCAAGTGGCCCTGGTCCAAGCCGGACTGAGCCGGACCGGCCGCCGGCACGAGGGGGCCGGAGGGGCCTCCGGGCCGCGGGTCCCGCGGCGTCCGCGGGAGCGAGCCCGACCGGGCGTGCCGCGCCGCTAGGAGCGCGGCAGCAGCTGGTCGCGCAGACGGGACAGCGTGCGGGCGAGCAGCCGTGACACCTGCATCTGGGAGATGCCCAGTTCGGCGCCGATCTGCGCCTGGGTGAGCTCCTCCCCGAAGCGCATCCGCAGAATGGTCCGCTCGCGCTCGGCCAGCCGGGCGACGAGGGGCCGGAGTGCCTCGACGTCCTCGACGCTCTCCAGAGCCTGGTCCACATCGCCGAGGCGGTCGGCGAAGCCTTCGCCGGCCTCGCCCGGCGATTCGTCGGAGGGTGCGTCGAGTGAGGTCGCGGTGAAGCCGTTGGCGGCCACGATCCCCTCCTCGATCTCCTCCCTGCTCATGCCGAGGTGCTCCGCGAGTTCGGCCGTGGTGGGTGCGCGGTCGAGCCGCTGCGAGAGTTCGTCCGTCGACCGGGCGATGTCGACGCGCAGCTCCTGCAGCCGGCGCGGGACGTGCACGGCCCAGGCGGTGTTACGGAAGTGGCGTTTGATCTCGCCCGCGATGTGCGGGACGGCGAAGGTGGCGAACTCCACCTGCCGCGTGAGGTCGAACCGGTCGATGGCCTTGATCAGCCCGATGGTGCCGACCTGGACGATGTCGTCCGTCTGATCGGCCCGCCCGTGGAACCGGGCGGCGATGTATCTGACGAGGGACAGGTTCATCTCGATGAGGGTGTTGCGCACGTAGGCGTGCTCGCGGGTGCCCTCCTGGACCTGGGCGAGACGGTCGAGGAACACCTTCGAGAGGGCCCGCGCGTCCTTGGGGGCGACATGGAGCGGATCGTCGATCTGCGGCAGATCCGGAACGGCTCCGGAATCCGCCCGCACCGGCCCGCACTTCTGCGGTGCGACGGGAACGATGGTTTCCGCTGTGCTCATGTCGCTCTCCTCTGGGCCACGTTGACGCAAACGGTTCCTTCCGGCATTTCCGTGCGGTGTCGGGAACTCACGGAAGATGCCGAACCCCTGGACGAGATGAAGACCGAATGTCCGCCGGGGGGCGGGAAGAAGCCCTTGCGCGACTTCTTCCCGCCCGGTCCCCGAGATGGCGTTCTCCCCGGCTTTCATGGTCTCATCGCCGACATTCCCCCTTTCTTCGAATCAGCGGCCAGGAGGACGTGACCTGGCCTGTTGCGCACGGAACCAACCCGATGGATTTCTCCGGCCGGTTATGGCCGGCGGCTTGCTCGATCCCGGTGTCCGTCTCTTCCAGCGCTCATCCGGACTTCCTTCATGGCCACGCCACGGAACTCCCTTCATGATCGACGGCCTGATAGTGAGTCGAATGCCCGGGGCCCCAACCCATAAACGTGCGCCATTCGAGGGAGAAAAGGGAGCAGCACATCACGCACGGGCGGTTCCGGAAATGCGGAAGTCCCCGGCAGGACAAGGACGGAGACGGTGCGGAGTCCGCATCGGCGAACAGGTCCTCACGCCGCGGCGGTCCATGCGGAAGGCACGGACCGGCGGAAGAGGGGAGAGGGACCTGGCGGCTCAGCGGGCCATGAGGACGCGGATGGTCTTGCCCTGCGCTCCGGCGTCCACGGTGACCGAGCGGGCGAGGCGGCAGACCATGCGCCAGCCGAATCCTCCCTTGGCGCCCGAGAAGTCGGGGACGCGCTCACTGGGAGGGACGGGGCTGTCGTCGGTGACGGCCACCTCGATGCCCTCGGGCCGCACGGACAGCGTTATCGAACACGAGGTCCCACCCGCATGCCGGACGGCGTTGGTGATCAGTTCGGAGATGACCAGTTCGACCGCGGACGCGGTCTCGGGAGCGGGGGGCGGAATGAGGCCGCGCATGAAGCGGTCGGCAATTCGGCGGGCCCGGGCGGGCGTTTCGGAGCTGATGTCCAGGACGGCCAGGGTGGACGGCACGGTGGCGCGTACGCCGATGTCATCCATGCAGTCACCCTCCGTCCCTTTGCCGACTCATGCCATCGAAGGAGAAGCGTGCCCAGAAAGCCGGACCCCATTACACAAACCAGACCCCAATTGGAAGCATTCGGCAAGTGGGACTGTTCCGGCTCGAGTTGAGCGGAAAGTTCCCCCCGCCTCCCGGCCGGGGCCAGGGCCCTCCGTGCCCGCGGCGTCACGGAGAGTCCGGATCACCCCCGCGCCGACGCGCGCACACGGGGCCGCCCGTGGTGAAGTGGTGTGGACCACTGGCAGGTCCCGCCGGGCTCGGCGGTCCGCCGCGCGGCGGCTCTCCACGACCCGCGTACCCGGCGAAGCGCCCCCGCGACACGGGCCCGCAGATCCCCGGGAGGGCGGACGGCCGCTCGGGTGGCCATAGCACGGACCCTCCCGTACGCGTGGGAGCACCGCCGGGGCCCCGGCGTCCCGGCACCCTGCGAGTGACTTCCTTGGTCGGTTCCGCGCAGTCCGGTTTGCCGACAATACGACCGACTCCGAAGATCGTCACGCGCGCGAAGGCGAGCACTCACGCGCACCCCCATCAACGGAGGTGAGTCGGTGTCCAGACGGTTCGTAGGGTCGGTCCGCACGGCGGCGGTGGCCGCGGGTACGGCGCTGGCGGTGGCCGTGCCCCCCGCACCCGCCGTCGTCGCGGACCCCGCCGACCGGTCGGTGCGCGATCTGCTGACGCAGCTTCAGTCGTTGTACCAGCGCGCGGAGGAGGCCGGCGAGGCGTACAAGTCGGCCGACGAGGACCTCCGGCGGCAGCACCAGCAGGTCCGGCGCCTGGGCACCCAGCTCGCGCAGGCGCGAGGGCAGCTAGCCGCAGGCCGCAACGACGCGGGACGGCTGGCCCGGCAGCAGTACCAGAATTCCGCCGGTGCCGTCTCCCCCTATCTGCAGCTGCTGATGAGCCGCAGCCTGCGCGGCGCGCTCGACCAGGGCCACATGCTCCAGCGGGCCGCGAACGAGCGGAACCACGCCGTGATCCGGCTGGCCGGGACCGAGCGCCGGCTCGACGGCGTGACCACCCGGGCCCGTACCGCCCTCGACAAGCAGCAGACGCTCGCGAAGAAGCGGCTGACCCTGCGCGCCACCGCGCAGCGGCGCCTCTCCGATGTCGAGCGCGCGCTCGCGTCACTGTCCCCGCAGCAGCTCACGCAGGTGGGACAGCTCGAGCAGTCCCTCGTCGCCACCGCGCAGCGCGCCTTCATGGGGTCCTCCGGGCTGAAGGCCGTACGCGGGACGCGCAAGCCGTCCCGCGCGGGCGCGCTCGCGATCGCGTACGCCTTCAGCCAGCTCGGCAAGCCGTACGAGTGGGGCGCGGAGGGCCCGGCCTCCTTCGACTGCTCCGGGCTCACCTCCCAGGCGTGGGCGCACGCCGGGAGGAAGATCCCGCGGACGAGCCAGCTCCAGTGGCGGAACCTGCCGCGCGTGCCGGTCAAGGAGCTGCGCCCGGGCGACCTGGTCATCTACTACGAGGGCGCCACGCACGTCGCGCTCTACGTCGGCAACGGCATGGTCGTGCAGGCGCCCCGCCCCGGCGGCGTGGTCAAGGTATCGCCGATCGCGGCGAATCCGATCCTCGGCGCCGTACGCCCCGACGAGGGGTCCAAGTCATTGCAGCGGTACGCGCGGCCGAAACTGCCGAAGGGCTCGAAGTCGGGCAACGACACCGGTTACGGCTCCGAGACCGCCCCGGCATGAGGGGCCGTCCCGGCGTGAGGGGCCGCCCCGGCATGAGGGGCCACGGCGCGTCCCGGCCGTCACGGCGCTGAACGCGCCGCCGCCCGCCCCGCGTACGGCACGGCGGGGCGGGCGGCGATGACGGAAGCAGGGTCAGGCGCCGGCCCCTTGGGCGGCCGCGACCTCGCCGAGGTACGCCTCGGCCTTCTCCGGCTCGAAGAAGAAGTTCTCGAAGTCCGCCGGGTCGTTGAAGCCGTTGGCGAAGCGGTCGGCGACCGGCTGCAGCCCGCCCGCGGCGCCGATGAGGTTCAGCACGTGCTCCGGCGGGGGCGCCAGCATCGCGTTCGTCCACTTGGTGACGTGCTGCGCGGTCTCCCAGTAGCGGTCGAACGTGGCCCGCATCCACGCCTCGTCGAACGGCCGGTCGCCCTGCTCCAGGATCGAGGCGAGGTAGGAGGCGGCGCACTTGGACGCGGAGTTCGAGCCCTGGCCCGTGATCGGGTCGTTGGCCACCACCACGTCGGCGACGCCGAGCACGAGCCCGCCGCCCGGCAGCGTCCCGATCGGGTTGCGCACGGTCGGGGCGTAGCGGCCGGCCAGCGTGCCGTTCACGTCGGTGAGTTCGACCTTGGTGGCGCGCGCGTACTCCCAGGGCGTGAAGCGCTCCATCAGCTCCAGGGTCAGCGCGAGGTGCTCGTTGGGGTCCTTGACGCTCTGGAAGACGTCCAGCGGACCGCCGGGGATGCCCTCCCAGAAGAGGATGTCCGCGCGACCGGTGTTGGTCAGCGTCGGCATGATGAACAGCTCGCCCACGCCGGGCACGAGGTTGCAGCGGACGGCGTCGAAGTCGGGGTGCTCGGGGCGCGGGCCGAGGCCGTGCACATAGGAGACGGCGAGCGCGCGCTGCGGGGCATCGTACGGCGAACGGGAGGCGTCCCGGCCGAACATCGACACCAGCTCGCCCTTGCCCGCGGAGACCAGCACCAGGTCGTACCGGCGGGCGAAGAAGTCCAGATCGGAAACGGCCGCGCCGTGGATGACGACCTGGCCGCCGCGCTGCGCGAAGGTCTCCATCCAGCCGGCCATCTTCAGACGCTGGTCGACGGACTGCGCGTAGCCGTCGAGCTTGCCGACCCAGTCGATCACCCTCTGGGCCTCAGGTCCCGCGACGGAGACGCCGAGGCCCTCGATGTTCGGCGCCTGGCTCTCCCAGAAGTTGATCTGCAGATCACGCTCGTGCTGGAGCGCGGTGTGGAACATGCACTGCGTGGACATGACCCGTCCGGCACGGATCTCGTCGGCCGTCCGGTTCGACATCAGGGTGACCTCGTACCCGTGGGACTGCAGGCCGAGGGCGAGCTGGAGACCGGACTGGCCGGCCCCCACGACGAGTATCTTCCGCATGACAGGGGTCTTCTCTCTCGGTTGGCGCGTGGAGATCGGGGGCGGCAGCGGCTGAGGCTACGTCACTCGGGCGTCAGGTCAAGGGCGTGGCCCACCAGGGCCAGCAGCGACTCGACGACGGTGATCCGCTTGCGCGCGTCCATCACGACGACGGGGACCTCGGCCGGGACCGAGAGGGCGTCCCGTACGTCCTCGGCCGCGTACTCCGGGGTCCCCTCGAAGTGGTTGACCGCCACGACGTACGGCAGGCCGCAGCTCTCGAAGTAGTCCAGAACGGGGAAGCAGTCGGGCAGCCGGCGCGTGTCGGCCATGACGACCGCGCCGATCGCACCGCGCACCAGGTCGTCCCACATGAACCAGAACCGCTGCTGGCCGGGCGTACCGAAGAGATAGAGGACCAGGTCGGAGTCGAGCGTGATCCGGCCGAAGTCCATGGCGACGGTGGTCGTGGTCTTGTCCGGGGTCGCCTCGGTGTCGTCGACGTCCTCGGAGGCCCGGGTCATCAGGGCCTCGGTCCTCAGCGGCGCGATCTCCGACACCGAGCCGACGAACGTCGTCTTGCCGACGCCGAAGCCGCCCGCCACCACGATCTTCGTGGCTATCGGTGCGCGGCTGCGGTCCGTCTGCCAGCTCTGCAGACCGTCCTCGGCCGCGACGGCGCCGTCCTCCCCGGCCCGGTCGGTCGCGCTTCCGCCGACCGGCCCGGAGCCTGCCTGGTCAGAGCCTGCGAAGTCCACCCAGCACCCTTTCCAGCAGCGCGCGTTCGGGGCGGCCGGTGCCGTGCCCGGTGCCGTAGACGCGGATCATTCCCTGGTCGGCCAGGTCGCTGAGCAGCACCCGGACCACGCCCAGCGGCATGCTCAGCAGCGCGGAGATCTCCGCCACCGTCCGCATCCGGCGGCACAGTTCGACGATGGCGAGCATCTCCGGCATGACGCGCTCGGCCCATCCGCCGGAGGTCAACTCGCGCCGCTCCTCGGGGCCGTCGAGGGCGGCGACGAAGGTCTCGACGAGCAGGACGTGGCCGAAGCGGGTGCGACCGCCGGTCAGCGAGTACGGACGGACACGCGCCGGCCGTTTGCCGGGCGCCGGATCCGCGCCGCGACGCGGCAGCTTGGGCGAGGAGGTCACTGGTGCCTCTCCATGGACTTGCGCAGTTCACTGCGGAGCTCGGGGGTGAGAACGTGGCCGGCGCGGCCGACGAACAGGGCCATGTGGTAGGCGACGACGCTCATGTCGCAGTCCGGCATGGCGTGCACGCCGAGCAGCGAGCCGTCGCTGATCGACATGACGAAGACGCTGCCCTCGTTCATCGTCACCATCGTCTGCTTGACGGATCCGCCGTCCATCAGCTTGGCGGCGCCGATGGTGAGGGCGGCGAGTCCGGAGACGATGGTGGCGAGGTCGGCGGAGGAACCCCTGGGCCCCCGGGGGGCTCCGGCGTTCTGCCCGGGGACGGCGGGGGCGTCGGCGCCGGGGTTCGCCTCCTCACCCGGCTCCGCGTCCGAGGAGAGCAGGAGCAGTCCGTCGGAGGAGACGACGGCGACCGAACGGACGCCGGGCACTTCGTCGACGAGGTTGTTCAGCAGCCAGGCCAGGTTACGGGCCTGGGCGCTCAGTCCGTACGCCGGCGCGATCCTGCTGTCCCGGTCCGTGCTCGGCTGGGTGTACGCGTTCAACCGCGTGCCTCCTCGACTGTGCCACCCTCGTTCGGCGCCCCCGTCCGTCGTTCTCCGGCGCCTTGCGGTGCTTCTTCCTCTGCCGTGGTCGCGTGGGGGGTCGCGCTCCGGGCGGGCGTGCCGTGCGCGGGGGTGGCCTGCGCGGCCGTGCCGTGGTCCGGTGAGTCGTGTCCTGCGATCTCCTGCGCGGCGACCCGGTGGCCGTCCCGCGCTCCTCGCTGGAAGCCGCCGAGCCTGCGCCGCAGTTCCTCGGCGTTGACGGGGCCGGTCCGCTCCTGTGCCGCGGACGCGGTCGGCGCCACGGTCTTGGGAGTGCGCTTGGGCAGGCCCTTGTCGGTGACCCGCTCCCACTGCGGTTCCCCGCCGTGACCCGCCGGCTCCTCGGTTTCGTCCGGTCCGCCGGGTGCGGTGAGAGCGCCCGTGGCGTGGGCGGTGGGGCCGCCGGGCGAGGGAGGCTGGCGCAGATCGCGCGTCGCCTGGTCGGCGGAGGCACCGGCTTCGTCCTCGGCATGGGTGTGCTGGTCGGGCCCGATGGCGTACGGCCCGGGCCCGCCGGCCTGCGCGGGTGCGGGAGTGACGGGCTCCGCGGGGGCGGATGTCCCGTCGGTGGCGGGCGGCTGTCCGGCGTCCGGCTGCGCCACGTCCGCGGGCGGCTCGGCCGGGGACGGCTCGTCCGCGGGCGGCTCGGCCGGGAGCTTGGGGAGCGGGAACGTCCCGGTCACTTCGGATGGCGGCGTGGCGGGCGGCTCCGCGACTGCGGGCTCGGCGTCCGCGCCAGGAGCACCCGCGGCCGCGGCATCCGTACCCGCCGTCGACTCGCCCGCCGCGATGGCCCGTTCGGCCGCGGCCACCACCGGATCCTCGGCCGGGCTCGCACCCGGCAGCTGCTGCGGGCTCCGCGGGGCCGGCGTACGCACGGGCAGGGTGTTGGAGTTGGCTTCGGCGATCGAGCCGGGCAGGCTGACCGCCGGCCGCTCCGGCCCACCGGCGCCGCCCGAGCCCGCGGGGGCGGGCCGTGTCGGCAGGATCGACTTGGGCAGGACGGCCACGGCCGCGGTTCCGCCGGACTTCTGCGCCCGGAGCTGCACACGTACGCCGTGCCGGGACGCCAGCCGTGCCACGACGTAGAGGCCCAGTCCCAGTGCTCCGTCGTCCTCGTCGCCGGAGGCCGGATCCGGCTCCGCCAGGCGGGCGTTGACCGCCTCGATCCGCTCCTCGGGGACGCCGATGCCCTCGTCCTGGACGGAGAGCATGATCTCGCCGTTCTGCATCAGCCATCCGGACAGCTCGACCTGGGCGTCCGGCGGGGAGAACGCCGTGGCGTTCTCGAGCAGTTCGGCGACCAGGTGGCTGATCGCGTCCGCCGCGAAGCCCGCGACCTGCGCGTGCGGCGGCAGGGAGTGGATGGCCACACGGTCGTAGCGCTCGATCTCGCTGACCGCGGCGCGCAGCACGTCCAGCAGCGGTACGGGCGCGCCGATCTGGCCGCCGCTGTGCTCGGCACCGGCGAGGACGAGGAGGTTCTCGCTGTTGCGGCGCATGCGGGTGGCGAGGTGGTCGAGTTTGAAGAGCGTGTCGAGGCGCTCCGGGTCCGCCTCGCGGTCCTCCAGGCCCTCGATGATGCCGAGCTGACGCTCGACGAGTCCGAGCGTTCGCACGGCGAGGCTGACGTGGCCGGCCTGGGCCCGCTCATGGACGCCCTCGAGGCGTTCGGTGAGTTCCTCGTGCAGGCGCCGCAGTCCGTCGCGCTCCTCGACCAGCCGCTGCCGTTCACCGACGAGCCGGGTCCGGTCCTCGCCGAGCCGCTCCACGCGCGCGTGCATCCGTACGGCGTTCTGGTGCAGCTCGTTGACGGCCGTGACGACCTCGGCGAACTCGTCGTTGCGGCCGTTCCAGCGGACCGGCTCCTGCTCCGCCGGGTTCTCCGCGACGCGCCGGGCGCCGCGCCGCAGCACGGCCAGCGGGTGGGTCATGGAGCGGGCGGCCGAGATGCTGATGCCGACGGCCAGCAGCAGGCAGACCGCGGCGAGCGCGATCTCCAGCTCCAGCACGGTGACATCGTCGTCACGCAGGGCCGCGAAGCGCTCGGTCTCGGCGCGGGTGAGCGCGGATTCGGCGGCGCGCATACGGTCGATGCGGCCGGACAGCGCGGCCTCGACGCGTCCCCGGCCGAGCCGGAGGTCGGACGCGGAGAGCTGGGGCTGGTCGGTGAGCCGGGCCAGGTAGCGGTCGGCGCTGCTGACCTCGGTGCCGTTGACCGTGTTCGCGTACCGCTCGACCGCGGACTCGGGGGCCGTCTGCCCGAAGTCGGCGAGTGCCGCCTCGGACTGGACGTGCGTGCGTTGCGCCGCCGCGGTGAGTGTCGCCCGACTGCTGCTGCCGGAGAGCGCGGCGAGCAGGAGGCCGCGGGTGGCGGAGGCGTGGTCGACGGCGCGGCCGAGCACGGGCAGGGCCTCGGCGGGACCGGAGGCGCGCGGCGGGACGCGCCGGGCGAGGTCGGCGACGAGGGTGCGGACCGCGTCGAGAGTTGCGGTGTACGCCTGGAAGGTCTTGGTGGCGCTGCCCCGCCCGGAGATCGCCTCCTGACGGATCTTCGGCAGTCCGGAGAGGGCGCGGCGCAGCGCGGCGGGCGCGTCGGGGCGTATCTCGGCGATCTGGCGGTCGACGCGGGCCCGCCGGCCCTCGGACACGACGTCGGCACCCGAAGCGGTGGTACGCCCCGCAGCGACGAATTCGGTCATGGAGTCGCGTTCATCGGCCAGCGAGTGGACGAGTACGACCGCAGTCGAGTTGACCTCCGACAGGGACACCAGCCGCTGGGACTCGGTCAGATCACCCGAGGCGGCGGCGATGCCTGGGGCTCCCGCGGCCAGGACCGCTACGCCCACCACGGCGACGGCGCCGACCAGCCGGTTGCGGACCAGGGCCTTGCGTCGCTGTGGCGCAGACGCGCCGTCGGAGGCGCCGCCCGCGGGCTGTGCCGAACCACGCTTGATGCCCCGAGGCCACCTTTTCTGCACCGGTGCTCGCAATCTGTTTTCTCGTCTGCCATGGCCGAGGTGTCAACAGTTCACTCGTGCCGGCCGCGCGTCGCGGAGCGCCGACGAACACCCACCCCCACCCTTTGGTACGAAACTGACCATTCCAGTACCGCTTTGGGCGAGGCGGCCCTCATCCGCTTGGCCACCTGAACGAGTGAACATCACTCCGGAGTTGGCAAACAACTCTTGCCTTCGCGGCGCCGCTGTGTTCCCCGCGAAGACGGTTGGAAAACCCCAGAGGGACTGGCAGGATGCGCCCTCACAGCGGACCGGAGTCGGCAATTCCGGGTAATTCCGGCACGGTTGACGCCCCCTCATTTCCCCTCGACCGCAGGTCAGGGACGCCTCCACGGTCGGCCCGACGTCGTCCGCCGGACATCCGCCGATCACCCCGCTGTCCGGCAGACTGACCGCATGCGCGTCGATCTCAGCACCGAGCCGGGTGATCCCCAACGCCTCAACGAGGACTATGTATCCGTCGCCCTACCAGCGTCGGGACAGGGCGGGGCGCTCGTACTCCTCGACGGCGTGACACCGCCCGATGGCGGTACGGGATGCGTCCACGGAGTGCCGTGGTTCACCGCGCGGCTCGGCGGGGCGATGCTCGAACTGTCCGGATCTCGACGGGATATGACGCTGGCACGCTGCCTCGCCGAGTCGGTCCGGCGCACCGCGGAGGCCCATCAGGCCACTTGTGACCTTTCTCACCTACTGACACCGCAGTCAACAGTGGTCGCCGCACGGTGGGACGCGGAGCGCGTGGAACACCTCGTCCTCTCCGACTCCGCCCTGCTGATCGAGGGCACGGACGGCCAGGTCACCGCCGTCCTCGACGACCGCATCGACCGCCTGCGCGCCGCGGGCCGGCGCGTCGCGCCCCTGCGGAACACCGAGGGCGGCTTCTTCACCGCGGCCGCCGACCCGGACGTGGCGCGGCGCGCGGTCACGGGCACGACCCCGCGCGCGGACGTACGGGCCCTGGCCGCGCTGACCGACGGCGCCTCGCGGTGGGTGGAGATCTTCCACGAGGGCGACTGGACGGACTGCTTCGCCGTGCTGCGCAAGGACGGCACCCGGTCGCTGCTGGACCGCGTACGGGCGGCGGAGGCGGCCGACCCCGACGGCACGGCCTTCCGCCGCGGCAAGCCCCGCGACGACAAGGCGGCGGTCTTCGTCGAACTCTGAGGGAGAAGGCGGGGCGTTCGAGGGAGAAGGCGGGGAGAGGGCAGGGCGGGGGAAAGTCTCCGGGCGGAGTCGACGCGGACGGCGGGTCGCGCGTCCTCGGACGTGCGGCAGGAGGAGGATCCCGGCGTACCGCCACCGCACGACCACCTCCCGGCGCCCGTCGGCACCGGGCGGAACGACGGGGGACACCATCGCTTCCGCAGATCGGCCCCAGGACACCTGCAGCGCATCCGTCCGGGAACGGCCGGGCCCGGCGGTCAGCACGCGGCCCCCGGACCGTGGCTCACCCCCGTACGGTGACGTGCCGCTGGTGCGGCGCGCGCGGATCGTCGCCCTACCGGTCGTCGTGGCACTGGCGCTCGGGCTGTGGGGCATCCGGCGCGAGGGGACGATGTGGCGGGACGAGTCCGTCACGTACCAGATGGCCCATCGCGGCCTGTCCGAGCTGTGGGCGACCCTGGGGAACGTCGACGCGGTCCACGGCCTCTACTACCTCCTCATGCACGGGTGGTTCGCGGTCTGGGACGGCGGGCTGCTCGCACTCCGTCTGCCGTCCCTCCTGGCCATGGCAGCGGCGGCCGGTGCCGTCGCGTGGCTGGGACAGCACCTTGTGGGCCGGCGGGCCGGAGTGTTCGCGGGACTCGTCCTCGCCGTCCTGCCCCCGGTGCAGATGTACGCCCAGGAGGGCAGGTCCTACGCGCTCGTCTGTGCCGCCGTCGCCACCTCGACCTGCCTGTTCCTGCGGGCCGTCGGCACGCCCGGCGGGCGCCGGTCCGTCACGGGGTGGACCGCCTACGCGGTGGTGACGTGGGTGGCGTGCCTGCTGCACGAGTTCGCGATCCTGGCGCTGCTCGCGCACGGCGCCACGCTGTACATCTCCCGCCGCCGCGTGGGGCGTGGCACCCGCAGGGCGTGGACGGTCGCGGCGAGCGCCGTGACCGCGGGCGTCCTCCCGCTGGTCGTGGTGAGTACGGGACAGCAGGAGCAACTGTCGTGGCTGGGCCGCCCCTCGTGGAGCCACTGGACCTGGTACGCGGCGGTGCTGACCTGGGCGGCACTCTGCCGTGTGCCCGTACGGGGCAGGGGCCCGGTCGGCCCGTGGGCCCTGGCGATGCCCCTGCTCGCCCTCCCGGCGGCCCTCCTCATGACCGCCTCCCTGGTCACGCCGCTCTACCTCGACCGCTATGTGCTCTACTCCGCCATCGGCTTCGCGCTGATCACCGGCACGGCCCTGGACCGGCTGCTGCGGCCGGGTCACCTCCGGCAGCTCATGCCGTCGGACGGACTCCGGTACGCGACGGTCGCCCTCGTCGTGGCGGGGGCGTCGGCCCTCCTGATCCCCTCCCACCTGAAGGTGCGGGAGCCGGGAAGCCGCAAGGACGACGTGACGGGCGTCGCCCTGGCCGTGCAGGCGTCGGCCGAGCCGGGGGACGCGATCCTGTTCATGCCGTCCAGGCGACGCGAGTGGCGCCTGTCGTACGCGCCGCGGTACGGGAAGGTCCGGGACATCGCGCTGGACCGCGAGCCGGTCGCGTCGCACAGCCTCCATGGCTCGGAGCTGCCGGCGCGGGAGATCCGTGCGCGCATGCTGGCGGAGCGGCGGATCGTCACGGCGAGCGACCCGGCGGGTGCGGCGCTGGACACCGTGGAGCGGGAGGTCGTCAAACGGGCGGTCCTCCGGGAGCACTTCGCGGTGTGCTCCCGGACGGAGGTGAGGGGCGGCCGCGTCACCGTATGGGCGCGGGAGGGGCACTGCGCGAAGGCGGCCGACAGCGGGTGATCTCGCGCGGCTGACGGCCGACGGGTGACACCCCGTGGGTGACCCGCACGCCGGACGCGCGGAACGGCCGCCCGCGCTCAGTCCTCCGCGCCGCCCTGCAGGCTGTTCAACCGGTGCAGCAGCCGCGCCAGTTCGGCGATCTCCGCGCTGTCCCAGCCCTCCAGCTTCTTCACATAGCTCTCGCGGCGGGCGTTGCGGACGGCGGAGAAGCGGGTCCGTCCTTCACCGGTGAGGGCGACGAGGGAGGCCCGGCCGTCGTCGGGGTCAGGGCGCCGGGTGATGAGGCCGAGGGTTTCGAGCGCCCGGAGCTGGCGGCTCATCGTCGCCTTTCCGACGCCGAAGTAGGCGGCGAGGGCGGTGGCGCGCTGTTCTCCGGTCTCCTCCAGGCGGACGAGGAGACCGTAGGCGGCGGGCTCGAGATCCGGGTGGATCTCGCGGGCCATCTCGCCGGAGGAGGCGCGGGCGCGGCGCAGGAAGACGGCCAATTCCCGTTCGAGGGCCAGAAACTCCCGGTCCACTCCTGTCACGGTCTCCGCACCTTTCCCCGTGGCCGATTTCTTTCAGCGGCTGCCGTTGCCGCAGTTCGCCCAGTATTTCGCAGGAGTAGACCAACGGCAGCACTCCGGGGCCCTTTCGGCGAAGTGGAGGACGGGTATGCCACTTCTGGCATGGCCACACCAACCCTCCCCCGCTCGAGGCCATCGGAGGCACGTATGCCCGTGCACCCTTCCCTGCGCCGCCTGTGCGTCGCCGCGTTCGTCGCCCTGTCCGCCCTGCTGATCGCCCTGCCCGGCACGGCCTCCGTCGCGGGCGCCGCCGACCGCCCCTCGCCGCCCGGCCGTCACCCGGAGCGCACCTGGATGGGATCGACCGTCCGGATCCACGAACCGGGCATCCCCGATCCGGTCCCCGCGCCGGGGCCGGCCGCAGCGGGCGTCGAAGGCGTGGACGTCAGCGGCCACCAGGGTGCCGTCGAATGGGCGGCTCTGTGGAACAGCGGCGTCCGCTTCGCCTACGTCAAGGCGACCGAGGGCAACTACTACCAGAACCCGTCCTTCGGGCAGCAGTACAACGGCTCGTACGGGATCGGGATGATCCGCGGCGCCTACCACTTCGCGACACCGAACGACTCCGGCGGCGCCGAACAGGCCCGCTACTTCGCCGACCGCGGGGGCGGCTGGTCGGCAGACGGCAGGACGCTGCCGGGTGTGCTCGACATCGAGTACAACCCGTACGGGGACACCTGCTACGGGCTCAGCCGGTCCGCGATGGTGAGCTGGATCCGCGACTTCACCGACACCTACCGGGCGCGGACCGGGCGCGACGCGGTCATCTACACGACGACCGACTGGTGGACGCAGTGCACGGGCAACACCGGCTCCTTCGGCGCCACCAACCCTCTGTGGATCGCCCGCTACAACACCACGCCGGGCACGCTGCCGAACGGCTGGGCGTACCAGACCTTCTGGCAGTACACCTCCACCGGGCCGATCGTCGGCGACCACAACCGGTTCAACGGCACATTTGAGCAGTTGCAGACTCTGGCCAACGGTTAGCGGCGCCTCTACGGTCGGACCGTTCGAACGAACCACGCGTGCAATGTCCCCTCCTGCGAGGGCACTTCGTCTCCGCGGGAGGGGGAACATCCCCACACCCATCGGGCCGCCCCACCGGCCCCGACACCCGGAGGCATCCCCCACATGCCCGTGTCCCGGCTTCGCCGACCCCCCACCCTGCGCGCCGCCGTCCTCACCGCCGCCACCGCGCTGCTGTGCGTGCTGTCCCCGATCGCCGTGTCCGCCTCGGCCGCGGACCCCGCGTCCTCCCCCGCTCGCGGCGCCGACGCGAGAGCCGACCAGGTGCCCGGCATGGACGTCAGCCGACACCAGGGCACCGTCGACTGGCAGGGCGCCTGGGACAGCGGCGCCCGCTGGGCCTACGTCAAGGCAACGGAAGGCACCGACTTCCAGAGCCCCACGTTCACCGAGCAGTTCCAGGGCGCGTACGACGTGGGCATGATCCGCGGCGCGTACCACTTCGGGCGCCCCGACACCTCCGGCGCCGCCGAGCAGGCGCGGAACCTCGTCGACCACGGCGGCAAGTGGACCGACGACGGGCGGACCCTGCCGCCCGCGCTCGACATCGAGTACAACCCGAACGGCGGCGACGTCTGCTACGGGCGGAGCCAGAGCGACATGGTCGCCTGGATACGGGAGTTCAGCGACACCGTCCACGAACTCACCGGGCGCCACCCGGCGATCTACTCCACCACCGACTGGTGGACGCAGTGCACGGGTAACGACGCGAGCTTCGGCTCCACCAACCCCCTGTGGATCGCGCGCTACGCGGCCTCGCCCGGCACGCTGCCGGCGGGCTGGTCCGACTACACCTTCTGGCAGTACTCGGACTCGGGCACCTTCCCCGGTGACCAGAACTGGTTCAACGGCACGCAGGAGGAGCTGGAGGCCCTGGCCAAGGGCTGATCCGACTCCTCCGGATCTCTGGACCCGGACTACCCGCGGGGCATGACGCGTTGCGCCACGCAGAGGCACTCGCGCCGTGCCCCGCGGGGAGGACCCCCTCAGCCGCCGAGGCGTTCCTCGATCCGGTCCTTGATCTCCGGCGGGACGCCGTCGGGGTACCGCTGCTTGAGCAGCTTGAGCGCCTGGTCCGGCAGCCCCTCGGGCAGGCCCTGCTTCTTGGCCCAATCCTGCAGATCCTCGTCACCGGTGCCCGGCGCGGACGGACCCGCGCCGCCGGAGCCTGCGGACGATCCCCCGGGCAGTCCGCCGCCCCCGGCCAGGACGGACCGCATCGTCGACTTCATCTGCCCGACGATCACGATGCCCGCGGTGCCGACGCCCGCCAGAAAGATGACGACGGCGGCCAGCACACCGGCGAGCACGTGCAGAAGGCGGCGATGGCGCCGGGCGAAACCGGGGGGACCGGGCACCGTACGGGGCCGGTCGGGGCGGCCGGGACGGGCCGTGGTGCTGCTGGTCGGGGACGCAACCATGGAAGCTCTCTCCTCGGGTCGTAGCGGTGAACAGTGGTGGCGCCGGGGCGGGCGGTGGGCGAGCGGCCTGTCCGCCCCGGCCTCCGGACGGGATCAGTGCACGGCGACCGGCGTCTCACCGGCTCCGGTACGACCGGGCTCCTTCGCCCCGTCCTCCGCCCCGTCCTCCGCGCCGTCCCCTGTGCCGGACACCGGACGGCGACGGCGCGTCCGGTTCCGTACGGAGTCGGCGAGGGAGTACAGGACCGGGACGAGGATCAGTGTCAGCAGCGTGGAACTCACCAGGCCGCCGATCACGACGATCGCCAGGGGCTGGGAGATGAACGCCCCGCCGCCGGTCAGCCCGAAGGCCATCGGCAGCAGTGCGCAGATGGTGGCCAGGGCCGTCATCAGGATCGGCCGCAGCCGCAGACGCGCGCCCTCGGTGATCGCGCGGTGGGCGGACAGGCCCGCCCCGCGCTTCTGGTTGACCAGGTCGATGAGCACGATCGCGTTGGTGACGACGATGCCGACGAGCATCAACAGGCCGATCAGCGCGGGCAGTCCGAGCGGTGTGCCGGTCGCGACCAGCAGCCCGAGCGCACCGGTGGCCGCGAACGGCACGGACACCATGAGGATCAGCGGCTGCAGCAGGCTGCGGAACGTGGCCACCATGATCACGAAGACCAGGAGGACGGCGACGCCCAGTGCCAGCCCCATGTCGCCGAACGCCTCGTCCTGCTGGCTGGTGGTGCCGCCCATCGAGTAGGTCGCACCGCCGGGGAGTTCGAGCGCGTCGAGGGCCTGCTCCAGGTCCTTGCTGACGGCTCCGGTGTCCTCGGTCGTCGCCCGGGCGGTGACGGTGGCCGCGCGGGCGCCGTCGATCCGCTTGACGCTCGCCGGGGCGTGCGTCACCTTCACGTCCGCGACCGAGTCGAGGCGGACCCGGCCCTGCGGGGTGAAGACGGTCGTGTCGTCCAGCGCGTCGACGGCGCGGGTGGGGTCGCCGGTGCGGACGACGAGTTCGGAGCTCTCGCCGCCGAGGGTGACGTCGCCGAGACGCGTACCGTCCAGGGCCTGGGTGACCGCCTGGTTGATCCGGTCCGCGCCGATCCCCTTCTCGGCGGCCGCCCGCTCGTCCGGGGTGACGGTCACCTGCGGCATGTCCTCCGTCAGGTCCGTGGTGACGTCCTCGGTGTGCGGAGTGTCCCGGACCGTACGGCGTACCTGCTCGGTGGCCTTCCTCAGGGTCGCGTCGTCGGGCGCCTGGACCAGGACCTCCAGGCTCGAACCGCCCAGACCGCCCGCCTCGGTGGCCTCGACGGCGATCTCGCCCGCGCCCTTCACGGACCCGACGGCGTCGCGCAACTCGCGCTCGACGGCGGCCTGGTCGGCATCGGGGTCCGCGGTGACGCTGTACGTGGCGGAGCCGGCGTCGGAGGCCGCGCCGCCGCCGCGGAGCTGGACGCCCGCCTGTCCGCCGACGGTCAGCTGGTAAGTGTCGACGTCGTCCACGTCGGCGAGCGCGGCCTCGACCTTCTTCGCCGCGTCGCTGGTGTTCTCCAGGCTGCTGCCCGGGGGCATCGTCTGGCGGATGGTGAAGGTGTTCTGGCCCGAGCTGCCCAGGAAGTTGGTGCTCAGCAGCGGCACCAGGGCGACCGTGGCGCCGAGGATCGCGACGGCGGCGAGCAGGGTGAGGGCGCGGAAGCGGAGGGCGGTGCCCAGGAGGGGGAGGTAGGCGCGCTGGAGGAGCGGCGTCTTCCGGTCCGTGGTGCGGTGCTCCTCGTCGTCCTCGCTCCTTCCCGCGCCCTTCGCGTCGCGCTCCGGCTCGGCCTTGAGGAACCAGTACGCGAGGACCGGCACCACGGTCAGCGAGACGAGCAGGGACGCGAGCAGGGCGACCGTCACCGTGATCGCGAACGGGCCGAAGAGCTGGCCGACGATGCCGCCGACGAACGCGATGGGCAGGAACACCGCGACCGTCGTCACCGTGGACGACGTGACGGCGCCCGCGACTTCGCGCACCGCGTCGATCACGGCCCTGCCCTTGTCCCGGGTGAGGCCGAGGTGCCGCTTGATGTTCTCCAGGACGACGATCGAGTCGTCGACCACCCGGCCGACTGCGACGGTGAGCGCGCCCAGGGTGAGGAGGTTGAGCGTGTAGTCCCAGGCCCACAGCGCGATCAGGGCGATGAGCACGGACAGCGGTATGGAGACCGCGGTGACGAGCGTGGACCGCACGGACACCAGGAAGACCAGGATCACCACGACGGCGAACGCGAGGCCGAGCCCGCCCTCGGTGGTCAGATCGTCGATGGACTTCTCGACCGCCGGGGCCTGGTCGAAGACCACGGTCAGATCGGCGCCGTCACCGAGCTTCTTCTCCAGTCCCGGCAGGGCGTCGCGTACGGCGTGGGAGATGCCGACGGTGTCGGCGTCGGGCTGCGGGGTCACGGCGACGCCGAGAGTGGGTTCGCCGTTGGTACGCGTGAGGGTGGTGGACGGGGCGAGATCCTGCCGGACGGTGGCGACGTCCTCCAGGCGCACGGGAGCGGCGGACTTCCCCGCCCCGGCGGCCGGTGCGGCACCGCTCCGCGCGCCGGACGGCGTGCCCGACTGCCTGCCGGACCGGTCGCCGGAGGGAGAGGCGCCGCCCGAACCGCTCGCGCCGCCGGACGGGTTGCCGGTCGATGCCCCGCTGCCGGACGGAGTGACGTACAGCGCGCGCAGGTCCTTCACCGAACCCAGTGCGCCGTCGACGGACACCGCGTAGCTCGTGTCGTCCTCGGTGAGGGCCCCGGAGGGAAGGACGGCCCCGGCGTTCTGCAGGGACTGGGTGACGTCGGCCGGGGTGAGCCCGGCGTCGGCGAGGGCGTCGCTGTCGAGCGTCACGGTCACGCGCTCGTCGCGGACACCGGTGACCTCCACCTCGCGGACACCGTCGAGGGACTCCAGCTCCGGTACGACGGCGGAGTCGAGGCGGTCGGCGAACGCCTTCTCGCCGTCCACGTCCTCCCCGTCGTCCTCGCCGTCCTTGCCGTCGCCGTCCTTGGCGTCGCCGTCCTTGGCGTCCTCCGAGCCCTTGTCGTCCTCCGGGCCCGTGCCGTCCTTGGCGCCCTTGCCGTCGGTCTTCCCTCCGTCCCCGGCGCCTCGCGCGGCCGCGAGCTGGACCGCGGGCAGGTCCTCCGTGGACCCGGCCACGACCCCTGTCTCCACCCCGTCGGGCAGCTGGGACTCGACCTCGTTCACGGCGTCCCGCAGGGTCGCGGTGCTGTCGTCCGCCGAGACGCCGTAGTCGAACTCCGCGACGACCGAGGCGGATCCGGACCGCGATGTCGTGGTCACCGACAGGACGCCGTCCGCGTCCCGTACGGCCTGCTCCAGCACCACCGCGACCTGGTCCTCGACGACCTGCGGCGAAGCGCCCGGGTAGGAGGCCGTGACCGAGACCTTCGGAAAGGAGACGTCCGGCATCATCTGCTGCCGCAGCGAAGGGAGGGCCAGCAGCCCCACCCCGGTGATCGCCAGCATGACGAACGCGACCAGGGCGCGGTTCCGCATGCTGAACGAGGTCAGCTTGATCATCGATGAGTTCTCTTCCTGTGCGTCACGCGATGGCGTCCGACGCGAGGGATCCCAGCAAGCCGGTGCGCAGGCAGGGTGCAAGCAACCTGAAAGAACCCTGAAAATCCGGGCTCACCCTTTGCCCGGCCGGTACGGCACCACGTAGGAAGAAGCCCTGCCCCCCGAACGAGGAAGACCGCCGTGCCCGCACCGACCGCCCCGTCCCAGGAGAGCCCGACCCGGCTGCTCGTCGTCGACGACGAGGCGACCATTGCCGGGCTGCTCGCCGCGAGCCTGCGCCATGTCGGCTTCGACGTCACGACGGCCGGTACGGGCAAGGAGGCGCTGGAGGAGGCGCAGCGCCGGCGGCCGCATCTGATCGTGCTGGACGTGATGCTGCCCGACCTGAACGGCTTCGAGCTGACCCGCACGCTGCGCGCCCGCGGGCTCCACATGCCCGTCGTCTTCCTCACCGCCCGGGACACGACGCACGACAAGATCGTCGGTCTGGGCGCGGGCGGGGACGACTACGTGACCAAGCCGTTCAGCCTGGACGAGGTCGTCGCGCGGATCCGCGCCGTCCTGCGGCGCACCCGCGGACCGCAGCCGCAGGAGGCCGCCGACCCGGTGCTGCGGTTCGCCGACCTCGAACTCGACGAGGAGACCTGCGACGTACGGCGGGCCGGGCTGCCCGTACGGCTGTCGCCCACCGAGTACAAGCTGCTGCGGTATCTGCTGCTCAACGCCGGGCGCGTGGTCAGCAAGGCGCAGATCCTGGACGAGGTGTGGGCCTACGACTTCGCGGGCGACACCCGGATCGTCGAGTCGTACATCAGCCTGCTGCGGCGCAAGATCGACACCGTGGAGCCGCAGTTGATCCACACGCTGCGGGGCTTCGGCTACAGCCTGCGGCGTCCGGCATGACGTCCGGCCTGGCGTCCGGCACGCGTCTCGCGCGGGGCGCGCGCCGCGTGCGCGCGTGGCTCGCCGCCCGTTCCATCCGGGCGCGGCTGCTCGTCGGGGCGCTGCTGCTGTGCGCGGTCGGTCTGGTGTCGGCCGAGGTGGTGTGCACCCAGCTCTTCCGCGGCTATCTGATGGACCGCACGGACGACCAGGCGCGCGTCCTGCAGAACCGGCTGGGGCTGCTGGAGGTCCTGGCTCCGCGCGTGAACCGGATCCCGGACGATCTGCGCAGCGTGCTGGTGCGGACCGGGGCCGTCGGCACCCACGCGGTCGTGGAGTTCCGCGACGCCTCGGGGAGGACCCAGCTCCGGTTCAGTACGTCGGACGAGTCCGCTCCCCCGCCCGAGCTGCCCCCCGCCCGGTCGACCCCCGTCGACGAGCCGTTCACGACGGGGACGTCGGATCCCGACGACGGCCAGCGCTACCGCGTCCTCGTACGGGAGCGGCCGGGCGGCGGGACCGTGGCCGCCGCCATCGATCTGAACCCGCTCAACGACACGACCCGGCGCCTGATCCGCATCGAGATCATCGTCACCGCCGTCGTGCTGACCGGCCTCGCGCTCCTCGGCTCCGCGGTCGTGCGGATCGGGCTGAAGCCCCTGGCGGACGTGGAGGCGACGGCCGAGGCGATCATCGACGGCGACGACCTGTCCCGCCGCGTCCCCGAACGCGCACCGCCGACCACTGAGATCGGGCGGCTGTCGGCGACGCTCAACACCATGCTGGGCCGCATCGACCAGTCGTTCGCGGAGAGTTCGGCGGCCCAGGAGCGGCTGCGCCGCTTCGTCGCCGACGCCGGGCACGAGCTGCGGACACCGCTGGCCGCCGTGCTCGGTCTCGTCGAACTGCACCGCAGCGGAGCCGCGTCCGGAGCGGGGCAGGACCGGGCCGGAGCGAAGGGCGCGGCCGGAGCGAAGGAAGCGCCCCGGGCCGAGGAGTTCGCCGGAGCCCAGGACATCACCGCGCTGCTCGACGGGATCGAGGCCGAGGGGCGGAGGATGCGGCTGCTCGTGGAGGATCTGCTGCTGCTCGCGCGGCTCGACCAGGAGCGCCCGCAGGCGAGCGAACCGGTCGACCTCGTACCGCTGGCCGTCGACGCGCTCGCCACCGCCCGTGCGACGGAACCGGACCGTCCACTCCGGCTCGACCTGCCGCCGGGCGACGAGGACGACGGCCCGCAGCCCACGGTCGTCGGGGACGACGTACGGCTCGCCCGCGTCCTGACCAATCTGGTGTCCAACGCCCTGCGGCACACGCCCTCGGGCACGCCGGTGGCCCTCCGCATCGGGACGGACGAGGCGGCGGGGCAGGCCGTCGTCGAGGTCGCCGACGCCGGGCCCGGCGTGCCGCCGGAGGAGGCCGAGCGCATCTTCGACCGCTTCCACCGCGTCGGCGACGGACGGGACCGCGCCAGCGGCGGCACCGGGCTGGGGCTGTCGATCGTCGCCGCGATCGTCACGGCGCACGGCGGCACGGTGCGCTGCCTGCCGACGCCGGGGGGCGGCGCGACGTTCGAAGTCCGGTTGCCGCTGCGGGAGTCGGCGTCGTAGCCCGTGTCTTCCGGATCACCTCGGGCCTACGGCGCCTGGCACGACTCCCGCAGAGCTTCGCCTGGGGGTGCGCCGCGTGCGTTGTGGGGTCGGGGGCGAGCCGGGGTGTCTCCTCGGGCGGCGAACGTGCAGGTTGTTGTTCGGCCTCCCGGGGGTGTTTCGCCGCCCTGCGGGGACACCCCGCCACGCCCCCTTCCCGCGGTCAGCGGGGTGCCCCCGGCGCCGGACGCCCCGGCTGATCCGAGCCGATCCGGAGGGCACGGTCTCACCGACAGGCACGGACGCGGCCCCCTCCCGGCTACGGGGAAGGGGCCGCGTCGCTCCGGCCGACGTCCGTCACGCCGCGACCGGAACCTCCGGTTCCTGCTCGCTGTGCGCGGGCTCCAGAGCCAGCTTCAACACCTGCCGGACGTCGCTGACGGGGTGCACGTCGAGCCTCTCCAGCACCTCGGCGGGTACGTCGTCCAGATCCGCCTCGTTCCGCTTGGGGATCACCACGGTGGTGACACCGGCACGGTGCGCGGCCAGGAGCTTCTGCTTCACCCCGCCGATCGGCAGCACCCGGCCGGTCAGCGACACCTCACCCGTCATCGCCACATCGGTGCGGGCCTTCCGCCCCGACAGCAGCGACGCCAGAGCGGTGGTCATCGTGATGCCCGCACTCGGCCCGTCCTTGGGAACCGCTCCGGCCGGCACGTGCAGGTGCACGCCCCGCTCCTTCAGGTCCCCGACGGGCAGTTCGAGTTCCGCGCCGTGCGAGCGCAGGAAGGAGAGCGCGATCTGCGCGGACTCCTTCATGACCTCGCCGAGCTGCCCGGTGAGCTGCAACCCGCTGCCGCCGGTCTCCGGATCGGCCAGCGACGCCTCGATGTAGAGGACGTCGCCACCCGCGCCCGTGACCGCCAGGCCGGTGGCCACACCCGGTACGGCGGTGCGCCGCTCCTCCGGGTCCTGCGCCGACTCCGGGACGTGGTGCGGACGCCCGATCCACTGCCGCAGATCGCCCGGACCCACGGTCACCGGCAGCTCCTGCCGGCCGAGTTCGTGCTTCGCCGCGACCTTGCGGAGCAGCCGGGCCACGGCCCGTTCCAGGTTCCGTACGCCCGCCTCACGGGTGTACTCCCCCGCGAGCCGGCGCAGCGCGCCGTCCTCCAGCACTACCTCGCCGGGCTCCAAGCCCGCCCGGTCGAGCTGGCGACCGAGCAGGTGGTCACGGGCGATGACGACCTTCTCGTCCTCGGTGTAGCCGTCGAGCCTGACCAGCTCCATCCGGTCGAGCAGCGCTTCCGGGATCGCCTCCAGGACGTTGGCCGTGGCGAGGAACACCACGTCGGAGAGGTCGAGTTCGACCTCCAGGTAGTGGTCCCGGAAGGTGTGGTTCTGCGCCGGGTCGAGGACTTCGAGCAGCGCCGCGGCCGGGTCGCCGCGGAAGTCGGAGCCGACCTTGTCGATCTCGTCGAGCAGCACGACCGGGTTCATGGACCCGGCCTCCTTGATGGCGCGGACGATCCGGCCCGGCAGGGCACCGACGTACGTACGCCGGTGGCCGCGGATCTCCGCCTCGTCCCGGACACCGCCGAGCGCGACGCGGACGAACTTCCGCCCCATGGCCCGTGCGACGGACTCGCCGAGCGAGGTCTTTCCGACACCGGGCGGGCCGACGAGGGCCAGCACCGCGCCTCCGCGGCGACCGCCCACGACACCCAGGCCGCGGTCCGTACGCCGCTTGCGCACGGCCAGGTACTCGGTGATGCGCTCCTTCACGTCCTCCAGACCCGCGTGGTCCGCGTCGAGCACGGACTTGGCGCCGGGGATGTCGTACGCGTCCTCGGTGCGCTCGCTCCAGGGCATCTCCAGAACGGTGTCGAGCCAGGTGCGGATCCAGCCGCCCTCGGGGCTCTGGTCGGAGGCGCGCTCCAGCTTGTCGACCTCCTTGAGGGCGGCCTCGCGCACGTGGTCGGGCAGGTCGGCGGCCTCGACACGGGTCCGGTAGTCGTCGGACTCGTCCTCGGTGTCGCCGTTCAGCTCGGCCAGCTCCTTGCGGACGGCCTCGAGCTGGCGGCGGAGCAGGAACTCGCGCTGCTGCTTGTCCACGCCCTCCTGAACGTCCTTGGCGATGGACTCGGCCACGTCCTGCTCGGCCATGTGCTCGCCGAGCCAGCCGGTGGCCAGCTTCAGCCGGGCGACCGGATCGGTGGTCTCCAGGAGCTGGACGCGCTGCTCGGGGGTGAGGAACGGCGAGTAGCCGGAGTTGTCGGCGAGCTGGCCCGGGTCGTCGATCTGCTGGACACGGTCCACCACCTGCCAGGCGCCGCGCTTGCGCAGCCAGCTCGTGGCCAGCGCCTTGTACTCCTTCATCAGCTCGGTGACCGAGCCGGGCAGCGGATCGGGGACTGCCTCCTCGATCCGGGTGCCCTCGATCCAGAGCGCCGCCCCCGGACCGGTCGTCCCGGCACCGACGCGGACCCGGCTCACGCCGCGGATCAGCGCGCCGGGGTCGCCGTCGGAGAGCCGGCCGACCTGCTCGATCGTGCCGAGCGTGCCGACCGCCGCGTAGGTGCCGTCGGTCCGTGGGACCAGCAGCACCCGTGGCTTGCCGCCGGACGAGCGTGCGGCGGCCTGAGCGGCCTCGACGGCGGCCCGTACCTCGGCGTCGGACAGGTCGAGGGGCACCACCATGCCGGGCAGGACGACCTCGTCGTCGAGCGGCAGCACGGGCAGTGTGAGCGATGTGGACGTCGAAGCCATGATCTCCCCTTCGGCATTCAAGTTGAGCGTTACTGACTCAATGCGCGAGGGGGTCCGGCTGTTCCCCGAGGGGTGTTCGCTGTGAGCGATCACCTCCCTACGCGGCGGCACACACGCCCGGAGGACGCCGTTCGCGCAGGTCGGGACGGGTGGACATCCAGCGCCCCCTCCGACGTCCGGGCCGCTCCGACGATCACCCACCCCACTCCGGCACATCCGGACCGCCGGCCGCGGGTGTCACCGCCGGGCCGGTGACCGTCCGCACGGGCCTCCCACCGAAGGCACCGACGCCGCGACGCCACCGTCACGAACGCACACGGGGCGACGCACAGCCCCCGCGCGCACGGCCGGTTCCGGAGCGTGACGGCGCCACCCACCGCACCCCTCCCACCCCCCTCATCAGGGGGGAGATGCCCCTATGACTTCCGTCACGTCGGGCGGCGCGCACACCGTGCACCCCGCCCACCCGCCTCCCGGCCGCACCGCTCCCGGCAACAGCCGTGCCACACCGCCCCGTTGGGCCCGCGGGGGGCGACCGGAACCGCGGCCACCGGCCGCTGTGGCACCGTCTCGTTACCCTGGGTGGCACCGGCGTCCCGCCGCACCCCCGACCCGACCCGAGGAAGACCGCGCGCCATGCTCCTGCCCGACGTCCCCGCCGCACCGGTCACCCTCGACCGCCGCGAGGGCCCGTACGGCGAGGTGGTGCTCCGTCAGCGCGGCGAGCACTTCGAAATCATCGCCAACGGCTGCTTCCTGATGGACACCTCCGACGGCCGGTCGGAGCGGCTGCTGATCGACGCCGCACTCGCCGCCCTGCCCGCGGACCGCGCCCAACCCTCCCTGCTCATCGGCGGTCTGGGCGTCGGCTTCTCCCTCGCCCACGCCGCCGCGGAACCGCGCTGGGGCCGCATCGACGTCGTGGAACGGGAGCAGGCCGTCATCGACTGGCACCGCTCGGGACCGCTGGCGCGCATCTCCGCCGACGCCCTCGCCGACCCGCGGAGCCGGATCCTCCGCACCGACCTGGTCGACCACTTGAGGAACAGCCCCCGGCCGCACGCCGCCGAGACGGTGGGCGGGTACGACGCCCTGTGCCTGGACATCGACAACGGCCCCGACTGGACCGTCACCGAGGACAACGACAGCCTCTACGGACCGTCGGGGCTTGCCAGTTGCCGCGACCGGCTCGCGCCCGGCGGCGTCCTCGCCGTGTGGTCGGCGCAGCCGTCCTCCGCCTTCGAGGATGCCCTGCGAAATGCCGGGTTCACCGACGTACGTACGGAAGAGATCATCGTTGCCCGAGGTGTCCCGGATGCCGTCCACCTCGCCGTAGAGCCCCGTACGCCTGCGTAGCCGAGGTACGCACCGTGCCCGTACCCTGCTCCGTGCAGTGACGGAACGCAGGCAAGGCTCGGCAGGTACACGGGGAAAATGCAGGGGCGGGCGATGGAGCAGACTCACAACGGCGCGGCGGGCAACACGGCCGCTCCCGGCGCTCAGCGCCGCGTCCTGGTCGTCGAGGACGACCAGACGATCGTCGACGCCATTGCGGTGCGGCTGCGCGCCGAGGGCTTCCAGGTGCAGACGGCACAGGACGGCCCCTCCGCCGTGGACACCGCCGAGGCATGGCAGCCCGACCTGCTGGTCCTCGACGTGATGCTGCCGGGCTTCGACGGGCTCGAGGTGTGCCGGCGAGTCCAGGCCTCACGGCCCGTTCCGGTCCTCATGCTCACCGCGCGGGACGACGAGACGGACATGCTCGTCGGCCTCGGCGTCGGTGCGGACGACTACATGACCAAGCCGTTCTCGATGCGCGAGCTGGCCGCCCGCGTGCATGTGCTGCTGCGACGCGTGGAGCGGGCCACCCAGGCCGCCAGCACCCCGCGCACCGGCATACTCCGCCTCGGTGAGCTGGAGGTCGACCACGCACAGCGCCGCGTGCGGGTGCGCGGCGAGGACGTCCATCTGACGCCCACCGAGTTCGACCTCCTGGTCTGCCTGGCCAACACCCCGCGCGCCGTCCTCTCCCGCGAGCAGCTTCTCGCCGAGGTCTGGGACTGGGCCGACGCGTCCGGCACCCGGACCGTCGACAGCCACATCAAGGCCCTGCGACGCAAGATCGGCGCCGAGCGGATCCGTACCGTCCACGGAGTCGGCTACGCGCTGGAGACCCCGGCGACCCCGGCGTCCTGACCGGCGCCGCCCCCATGGACAACCGGCCGCCCGAACCCGTGGACCCCGGCCTCTGGTCCCGGATGTGGGCCCGGGTCTGGGACGGGCTGCGCCCCTTCGACCCGTACCGCTCGGTCAAGGCCGCCCTCGGTGCCCTGGTCATCGTCTCGGTGACCATCACCACGCTGCTGGTCTTCGTCGCCATCCGCACCTCCACGGAGCTGCGGATCGTCACCATCTTCTCGATCATCGCCACCATGCTGATCACCCAGTTCGTCGCGCACGGGCTGACCTCGCCGCTGGACGAGATGAAGACCGTCGCCCGCGCGATGGCGAACGGCGACTACAGCCGCCGGGTCCAGGCCGTACGGCGGGACGAGCTCGGCGATCTGGCCGAGGCCTTCAACCACATGGCGGCCGACCTCGAGGCCGTCGACCGGCACCGCAAGGAGCTGGTCGCCAACGTCTCGCACGAGCTGCGCACCCCCATCGCGGGGCTGCGGGCGGTGCTGGAGAACGTCGTCGACGGCGTCTCGGAGGCCGATCCGGAGACGATGCGGACGGCGCTGCGGCAGACCGAGCGGCTGGGACGGCTGGTGGAGACCCTGCTCGACCTCTCCCGGCTGGACAACGGCGTCGTCCCGCTACGGGCCCGGCGCTTCGAGGTGTGGCCGTATCTGTCCGGGGTGCTGAAGGAGGCCAACATGGCCGCCGCGGCCCGGGCCCACATCGGCGGACCGGGCGCCCGGGCCGACGTCCATCTGCACCTCGACGTCTCGCCGCCGGAGCTGACCGCGCACGCCGACGCCGAGCGGCTCCACCAGGTCGTGGCCAACCTGATCGACAACGCGGTCAAGCACAGCCCGCCGCACGGCCGCGTCACGCTGCGCGCACGGCGGGGCTCCGGCGGATCCGGCAGCCTGAACCTGGAGGTCCTGGACGAGGGCCCCGGCATTCCGGAGTCCGAGCGGCACCGCATCTTCGAGCGCTTCAACCGCGGCGGCGTCTCCACCCCGCACGGCCCGGGCAGCGACGGCGGTACGGGTCTGGGGCTGGCCATCGCCCGCTGGGCGGTGGATCTCCACGGCGGCAGCATCGGGGTGGCCGAATCGCCTCGGGGCTGCCGGATCCGCGTCACACTCCCGGGCACTCCCAAGGCGCACGCTTGACGTAGGCTCGAACGTCAGGTTGCGAAACGGTTGCGGTCATACGGCCGCACCCGCGATGCCGCGGTCCCCGACCGGGCATAACCTGACGTGTTTCCCGCCACATCGCGCCCCGAAACCAGTCGATCAATGTGACTTGCACGACGACTGGCCCGCCCGGCCTGCAACCAGCCCGGCAAGAGGCGTAGCCTTTATTTCCGCTGTCCACCATCTAAGGAAGCGGAAGAGGGCGGTTGCCGCCGTGTCGCCACAGTCCCCCAATACCTCGAGCCTCTCGACCGACGAAGACGGACAGGGGAAGTCCTCCCCTGCAGAAGCGTTCGGCCCCAACGAGTGGCTCGTCGACGAGATCTACCAGCAGTACCTCCAGGACCCGAACTCGGTAGACCGAGCCTGGTGGGACTTCTTCGCCGACTACAAGCCGGGGCATGACACCGGCTCCGCGGTCGCCTCGCCGCCACAGGCGGCGGCCGGGACGCAGGCCCCCGCGGGCGAGCAGCCCGCCGCGGCGCCGAAGGCGGCGGAGCCGGCCGCCAAGAGCGCGCCCTCCGGTGCGAACGGCGCAGCCGCCCAGGCCGCGCCCGCCGCCCCCGCGCCCGCCCCGGCCAAGCCGTCCGGGCCGAAGCACGCCGCCCCGGCCAAGCCGGAGGCCGCGCCGGCGAAGCCGGCCGCCAAGGCCGCCGCGCCCGCGGCGCCCGCGGACACCGAGTTCGTCACGCTGCGCGGCCCCTCCGCCGCCGTCGCGAAGAACATGAACGCCAGCCTCGAGCTGCCGACCGCGACGAGCGTCCGGGCCGTGCCCGTGAAGCTGCTGTTCGACAACCGCATCGTCATCAACAACCACCTCAAGCGCGCCCGCGGCGGCAAGGTGTCCTTCACGCACCTCATCGGCTACGCGATGGTGCAGGCGCTGAAGGCGATGCCGTCGATGAACAACGCCTTCACCGAGAAGGACGGCAAGCCCACGCTGGTCAAGCCCGAGCACGTCAACCTCGGCCTGGCCATCGACCTGGTGAAGTCCAACGGCGAGCGCCAGCTCGTCGTCGCGGCCATCAAGAAGGCCGAGACGCTCAACTTCTTCGAGTTCTGGCAGGCGTACGAGGACATCGTCCGCCGCGCCCGCGCGAACAAGCTGACGATGGAGGACTTCACCGGCGTCACCGCCTCCCTGACCAACCCCGGCGGCATCGGCACCGTCCACTCCGTGCCGCGCCTCATGCCGGGCCAGGGCGTCATCATCGGCGTCGGCGCGATGGACTACCCGGCCGAGTTCCAGGGCACCTCGCAGGACACCCTGAACCGCCTGGGCGTCTCCAAGGTCATGACGCTGACCAGCACCTACGACCACCGCGTGATCCAGGGCGCCGCCTCCGGCGAGTTCCTGCGGATCATGCACCAGCTGCTGCTCGGTGAGAACGACTTCTACGACGAGATCTTCCAGGCCCTGCGTATCCCGTACGAGCCGGTCCGCTGGCTCCGGGACATCGACGCCTCGCACGACGACGACGTCACCAAGGCCGCCCGCGTCTTCGAGCTGATCCACTCCTACCGGGTCCGCGGCCACGTCATGGCCGACACCGACCCGCTGGAGTACAAGCAGCGCAAGCACCCCGATCTCGACATCACCGAGCACGGGCTCACGCTGTGGGACCTCGAGCGCGAGTTCGCGGTCGGCGGCTTCGCCGGCAAGTCGATGATGAAGCTGCGCGACATCCTGGGCGTGCTGCGTGACTCGTACTGCCGCACCACCGGCATCGAGTTCATGCACATCCAGGACCCCAAGCAGCGCAAGTGGATCCAGGACCGCGTCGAGCGTCCGCACACCAAGCCGGAGCGCGAGGAGCAGCTGCGGATCCTGCGCAGGCTGAACGCGGCGGAGGCCTTCGAGACCTTCCTGCAGACCAAGTACGTCGGGCAGAAGCGGTTCTCCCTGGAGGGCGGCGAGTCCGTCATCCCGATGCTCGACGCCGTCCTGGACTCGGCCGCCGAGTCGCGCCTGGACGAGGTCGTCATCGGCATGGCCCACCGCGGCCGTCTCAACGTCCTGGCGAACATCGTCGGCAAGTCGTACGCCCAGATCTTCCGCGAGTTCGAGGGCAACCTCGACCCGAAGTCGATGCACGGCTCCGGCGACGTGAAGTACCACCTGGGCGCCGAGGGCACCTTCACCGGTCTGGACGGCGAGCAGATCAAGGTCTCCCTCACCGCCAACCCCTCCCACCTGGAGGCCGTCGACCCGGTCGTCGAGGGTGTCGCCCGCGCCAAGCAGGACATCATCGGCAAGGCCGGCACGGACTTCACGGTCCTGCCGATCCAGCTCCACGGCGACGCGGCCTTCGCGGGCCAGGGCGTGGTGGCCGAGACGCTCAACATGTCGCAGCTGCGCGGCTACCGCACGGGCGGCACCGTGCACATCGTGATCAACAACCAGGTCGGCTTCACCGCCGCCCCGGCCGCGTCCCGCTCGTCGATGTACTGCACCGACGTGGCGCGCATGATCGAGGCCCCGATCTTCCACGTCAACGGCGACGACCCGGAGGCCGTCGTCCGCGTGGCGCGGCTGGCGTTCGAGTTCCGCCAGGCGTTCAACAAGGACGTGGTCATCGACCTGATCTGCTACCGCCGCCGCGGTCACAACGAGACCGACAACCCCGGCTTCACCCAGCCGCTGATGTACGACCTGATCGACAAGAAGCGCTCGGTGCGCAAGCTCTACACCGAGTCCCTGATCGGTCGCGGCGACATCACGCTGGAAGAGGCCGAGCAGGCGCTGCAGGACTTCCAGGGCCAGCTGGAGAAGGTCTTCACCGAGGTCCGCGACGCCGTCTCGAACCCCGGCCCGGCCCATGTGCCGGAGCCGCAGGCCGAGTTCCCGGTCGCCGTGGACACCGGTATCTCCCGCGAGGTCGTCAAGCGGATCGCCGAGTCGCAGGTCAACATCCCCGACCGGATCACCGTCCACCCCCGCCTGCTGCCGCAGCTCCAGCGCCGCGTGAGCATGGTGGAGGACGGCACGATCGACTGGGGCATGGGCGAGACCCTGGCCATCGGCTCGCTGCTCGTGGAGGGCACCCCGGTCCGGCTCGCCGGCCAGGACTCCCGCCGCGGCACCTTCGGCCAGCGCCACGCGGTGCTGGTGGACCGCGAGACCGGCCACGACTACACGCCGCTGCTCTACCTCGCCGAGGACCAGGCCCGGTACAACGTCTACGACTCGCTCCTCAGCGAGTACGCGGCGATGGGCTTCGAGTACGGCTACTCCCTGGCCCGGCCGGACGCGCTGGTCATGTGGGAGGCGCAGTTCGGTGACTTCGTCAACGGCGCCCAGACCGTCGTGGACGAGTTCATCTCCTCCGCCGAGCAGAAGTGGGGCCAGACCTCCGGCGTCACGCTGCTCCTGCCGCACGGCTACGAGGGACAGGGCCCGGACCACTCCTCGGCCCGGATCGAGCGCTTCCTCCAGGTCTGCGGGCAGAACAACATGACGGTCGCCGCACCGACCCTGCCGTCGAACTACTTCCACCTGCTGCGCTGGCAGGTCCACAACCCGCACCACAAGCCGCTGGTCGTCTTCACCCCGAAGTCGATGCTCCGACTCAAGGCCGCGGCGTCGAAGACGGAGGAGTTCCTGGAGGGCGGCTTCCGGCCGGTCATCGGGGACGACACGGTGGACGCGAGCGCGGTCCGCAAGGTCGTCTTCTGCTCCGGCAAGGTCTACTACGACCTGGCGGCGGAGCGGGAGAAGCGCGGTTCGACCGACACGGCGATCATCCGCCTCGAGCGGCTGTACCCGCTGCCGGGTGCGGAACTCCAGGCGGAGATGGCGAAGTTCCCGAACGCGGAGAAGTTCGTCTGGGCCCAGGAGGAGCCCGCGAACCAGGGTGCGTGGCCGTTCGTCGCCATCAACCTGATCGACTACCTGGACCTGGCCGTCGGTGCCGACGTCCCGCACAAGGAGCGGCTGCGCCGGATCTCCCGGCCGCACTCCTCCTCGCCCGCGGTCGGTTCGGCCAAGCGCCACCAGGCGGAGCAGCAGGCCCTGGTCAGCGAGGTCTTCGACGTCTGACCGGCGCCCACGCACCGTAGGCGAGGCCCGGTCCCGCATCCCGCGGGGCCGGGCCTCCGCACGACGCCGGCCGTTGCACTCCTGTGGCACGGGCGAGTACTTCGGCCCCCACGGGCAGCTCGATCCTCTGGATGCGTGCCACGGTTCCCCCCGCCCCTGACAGCAACTCGCCTTCCCCGGCTTCCACTTGAGCCCCGCAAAGGCACTGGCCTGCGCCGACGGCGGGCGAGACCCCGGCGGCCGGGGGACGGGCGCGGACCGCCGCCCGCATACCCTGGGAGGCGAACATCTCCGGAAGGATCAGGAGCGTCCCGTGTACTTCACCGACCGCGGTATCGAGGAACTGGAGCAGCGGCGAGGCCAGGAGGAGGTCACCCTCGAGTGGCTGGCCGAGCAGCTCCGTACGTTCGTCGATCTCAACCCGGACTTCGAGGTCCCGGTCGAGCGGCTCGCGACATGGCTGGCGCGCCTCGACGACGAGGACGACGAGTAGGGCCGGGCCGGACGAGTAGTACGCGTCCGGCGTGCGCGTCACGCGTCCCGCCCCGCCCCCGGGCCCCCGTCGGGCCGGTGCCGCCGCGATTCCGGCGGATCCGCCTCCCTTGACTTCCCCGGTCCGCGATATATCGTGTTGTCAACGGCAACGCGATATGTCGTCGTACGCCCATCCCCAGGGAGGCCGCAGCAGTGGAAACCGGCAACGAGTGGTCGCTCTCCGGGCCACGCACGCTCGACCTGGCGGGACCGGTCGACCGGGTCAACGTCCGCATCGTCGGCGGCACGGTCGACGTCGTCGGCACCGACGCCGACTCGACGCGGCTGGAGGTCGGCTCGGTCGAGGGCCCGCCCCTGACCGTCACCCATGAGGACGGCGCCCTCACCGTCACGTACGACGACCTGCCCTGGAAGGGCTTCCTCAAGTGGCTGGACCCCAAGGGCCGCCGCCGCAGCGCCGCCGTCTCGCTCGCCGTACCCGCCGGGGCGCGGGTCGAGGTGGGCGTGGTCGGGGCCGGCGCCGTGGTCTCCGGCATCGAGGGACCCGCCCACATCTGCGGCGTCACCGGTGACACCACGCTCGTCGGGCTCACCGGCGACGTCCGTGCCGAGACGGTCTCCGGTGGCGTCGACGCCCAAGGGCTCACCGGACGGCTCACGTTCGCCTCCGTATCCGGCGACCTCACGGTGATCGAGGCGTACGGCTCGGCGGTGCGGGCGGAGTCCGTCAGCGGCAACATGATCGTCGATGTGGACGGCCGGACCGCCGATCTCGCCCTCTCCACGGTCTCCGGTGAGATCGCGATTCGCATCCCGCACCCGGCCGACGCCCGCGTCGAGGCCAGCACCGCGAGCGGCGCGGTCTCCAACGCCTTCGAGGAGCTGAAGGTGACAGGGCAGTGGGGCACCAAGCAGCTCACCGGCACGCTCGGCGAGGGCAGCGGGCGGCTCAAGGCGAGCACGGTCTCCGGCGCCATCGCCCTGCTGCGCCGCCCGCGGACGGAGGACGAACCCCCGTACGGCGAGGGCGAAGGACCGCAGACCGACTCCCCCGCCAACTCAGGAAAGGTCCTCTGATGCCTCCCGTCTTCGCCCACGGCCGGCTGCGGCTCTACCTCCTGAAGCTGCTGGACGAGGCCCCGCGCCACGGCTACGAGGTGATCCGTCTGCTGGAGGAGCGCTTCCAGGGGCTGTACGCGCCCTCCGCCGGCACCGTCTACCCCCGGCTGGCCAAGCTCGAGGCCGAGGGCCTGGTCACCCACGCCTCCGAGGGCGGCCGCAAGGTCTACTCGATCACCGACGCCGGGCGCGCCGAACTCGCCGGCCGGCAGGGCGAACTCGCCGACCTGGAGCTGGAGATCCGCGAGTCCGTGTCCGAACTGGCCGCGGAGATCCGCGAGGACGTCCGCGACGTGGCCGGTGACCTCCGCCGCGAGATGCGGGCGGCCGCGCGTCAGGCCCGCGCCGAGCGGCCCGCCGCCGAAGGCTGGGAGGGCGCCCTGGGCGACCGCGAGGCGTGGCGCCAGGCCAAGGAGGAGCTGCGGCGCGCCAAGGAGGAGTGGAAGGAGCAGGCCCGCCGGGCGAAGGAGGAGAGCCGGCGCGCCAAGGAGGACGCGCAGCGGGCCCGTCAGCAGGCGCGGGACGCGCAGACGGTCGCGCGCGAGGAGATCCAGCGGATCGTCAAGCGCGTCCAGGAGCAGACCCAGGGGCAGATCCGCAGCGGCGACTGGCAGGGCGCCGTGCGCGACGCGCTCACCGAAGTCACCCGGGAGATGCGCCGGGTGACGCAGCAGGCGGGAGCCGGGGCCGGCGCGGATGTGACGGTCGAGCGGGTGGACCTGGGCAAGCCGCAAGCGGGGACGGGTCCGGCGCCGGGGGCAGGTTCGGCCGCGGGCTCCGGTCCGGCCGCGGGGCGCACCGCGAGCGCGGCACCGGAGGGAGCCGAGCCGGAGTGGGCCAGGGAACCCGGTGCCGCCTCCGCCGATCCGGCCCGCGATCTGGAGCGCCTGCTCGACCGCTTCCGCGACGACATCCGCGACGCGGCCCGTGACCACGGGGTGGGCGCCGAGCAGTTGAAGGAGGCGCGCCGCCATCTCTCGACGGCGGCGGCCCACATCGGTGCCGTGCTGCGCGCACCGCGCCACTGAGGGATCACGCCCGGCCCTGGGGCCGGTGCCTCAGGGCCCAAGGCCCCGAGGCACCGGCCCTCGGGCCCTGAGGCACCGGCCCCAGGGCCCGGGGCATCAGTCCCGGCGGCGCGTCAGTCCCAGCGGTAGCCGTCCCCGAGCAGGAGGGTGTGCTCCAGCACATCCTCCATCGGGTCGTCGATCTGGCCCGTGGAGACCAACGCCATATGGGGTGCGTTGTGCGAGTTGCGGTGCGTCTCGTCGGCGTGGGCGGCTCCGGCCGGAAGGCCCGCCACGACCGCCGCCGTACCGGCGACGCCCGCCCACCGAGCCCAAGTCCTCGCACGCGTCCGCTTGTTGTCCACCTGTCTCCGTCCTCGGTCGGTCGTCCGTGCCGCGCCGCACCGGGGTGCCGCGCGGCACCGGCGGCCCGGACGGGCCGCCGCTGACCTGCTCATCCGATGGACGGACCGGGAGGTTACGGGTGATCGCTCAGACGGTGAGGACGATCTTGCCGAAGAGGTCGCCGCCCGCCATCTTCTCGAAGCCCTCGCGCGCGCGGTCCAGCGGAAGCACGGAGTCGACGACGGGCCGGACACCGGTGGCCGCACAGAAGTTGAGCAGGTCCTCCAGCTCGTCCTTGGTGCCCATGGTCGAGCCGACGACCTTCAGCTCCAGGAAGAAGATGCGGTTCAGTTCGGCGGCCTTGGGGTTGGGGCCGGAGGTGGCACCCGAGATGACCAGAGTGCCGCCCGGCTTCAGCGACTTGACCGAGTGCGACCAGGTGGCCGCGCCGACCGTCTCGATCACCGCGTCCACGCGCTCCGGCAGCCGCGCGCCCGGCTCGAACGCGTCGATCGCACCGAGGTCCACGGCCCGCTTGCGCTTGGCCTCGTCGCGGCTGGTGGCGTACACCCGCAGCCCCGCCGCCTTGGCGAGGACGATCGCGGCGGTCGCGACGCCGCCGCCCGCGCCCTGGACGAGGACGCTGTCGCCGGGCCGTACGCCCGCGTTGGTGAACAGCATCCGGTACGCCGTCAGCCACGCGGTCGGCAGGCAGGCGGCCTCCTCGAAGGACAGGTCCTTCGGCTTCGGCAGGAGATTCCAGGTCGGGACGGTGACCTGCTCGGCGAACGTGCCCTGGTAGCGCTCGGTCAGGATCGAGCGGGGTTCCTTCGGGCCGACGCCGTGGCCGCTCTGGCCGATGACGGAGTGGAGGACGACCTCGTTGCCGTCCTGGTCCGTCCCGGCCGCGTCGCAGCCGAGGATCATCGGGAGCGACTCCTCACCGAGGCCGACGCCGCGCAGCGACCACAGGTCGTGGTGGTTGAGCGAGGCGGCGCGGACGTTGACGGTCGTCCAGCCGGGTCGCTCCTCCGGCGCGGGGCGCTCCCCCAGCTCGAGGCCGCTGAGCGGCTGGTCACGGTCGATTCGGGCGGCATAGGCAGCGAACATGATCCCGAGACTAGGACGCGCGCGGGACGCGACGGAACCGTCCACCGGTGTGAATCGCGCCGCGCCGCCGCACCTCTCGTACGGTCGCAGACGGGCCGCCCCGGCCGTTCAGAGGGCCGCGGGCGCGGGGCTCCGGGCAGGATCGGCGGGTCCGGGTCCACGCGCCGGATCGCGCGCGGACCGCTCGCTCGTCGGCGCCGGCCGACCGGAAGTGCAGTGGAGGCAGGGCGAGTTCGATCGCCATGAGGGGCGTCCGGAACCAGAGCGGGGGGCCGGCGACGGCCGCCGACAGCAGCCGTCCGACGCCCCCGAGGAACACGATCGCGGCCAGCCGCAGGACCGCGGCGGCCGGGACGGGCGACTGCCGTGCGGCCCGGTGATCCAGGCGGTCATCGACGACGAACTGGCCGTCCTGGGGCGGCTCCTGCTCGCCGCCTCCCGCCTCTCCGGGTGTTCGCGGGAGGCGGCGTCGGCCGCGCTGATGGGGTGGCTGGTGTTCGTCCGGGTCCGGTGCGTGGACCGGCTGACGCACCAGGCGTGACGCGCGCGCGGCCCTGCACACCATGGGCATGGGCGCCCCGCGGGACGCGCTGGGCGCGGTCGAGGGCGAGGACCTGCCCCGGCCCCCTCCGGCATGGGCAGCTGACCCCGCAGGTGCGCCCCGGCACCGGAACGCCTCGGGCCGTGGACCGCCCCGAAGAGCGGGCCACGGCCCGAGGACCTGCTGCGCGCGTGACCGCTAGCGGCGGGCGACGCCCTCCGCGCGGGCGGCCGCGGCCACCGCCGCGGTGACCGCGGGGGCCACACGCTCGTCGAACGGCGACGGAATGACCTTCTCCGCGCTCAGCTCGTCCGCCACCACGGCCGCCAGAGCCTCGGCCGCGGCCAGCTTCATGCCCTCCGTGATCCGCGAGGCGCGCACCTGCAGGGCGCCCGCGAAGATCCCGGGGAAGGCCAGCACGTTGTTGATCTGGTTCGGGAAGTCGCTGCGGCCGGTGGCGACCACGGCCGCGTACTTGTGCGCGACGTCCGGGTGGATCTCCGGGTTCGGGTTGGCCATGGCGAAGATGAGCGAGTCCTTCGCCATCGTGGCGACAGCCGACTCCGGGACCGTGCCGCCGGAGACCCCGATGAAGACGTCGGCCCCCTCGAGCGCCGACTCCAGCGAGCCGGTGATTCCCGCCTTGTTGGTGAAGCCGGACAGCTCCCGCTTCACATCCGTGAGGTCCTCGCGGTCCGCGCTGACGACGCCCTTGCGGTCGCAGACGACGACGTCGCCGATGCCCGCCTCGATCAGGATCCGGGCGATCGCGACGCCCGCGGCGCCGGCGCCGGAGATCACGGCCTTCAGCTGCCCGAGCGTACGCCCGGTGATCTGGGCGGCGTTGCGCAGTGCGGCGAGCGTGACGACGGCCGTGCCGTGCTGGTCGTCGTGGAAAACCGGGATGTCCAGGCGCTCCTGGAGCTTGCGCTCGATCTCGAAGCAGCGCGGCGCGGAGATGTCCTCGAGGTTCACCCCGCCGAAGGACGGCGCCATGCGGACGACCGTCTCCACGATGTCGTCGGCGTCCCGGCAGTCCAGGGCGATCGGGACCGCGTCCACGCCGCCGAACTGCTTGAAGAGGATCGCCTTGCCCTCCATCACCGGAAGCGACGCCTCGGGCCCGATGTCACCCAGCCCGAGCACCGCACTGCCGTCGGTGACGACGGCCACGACCTGAGACTTCCACGTGTATTCGTGGACGAGTTCCGGCTTCTCCGCGATGGCGCTGCACACCTTGGCCACACCGGGCGTGTAGGCGAGGGACAGATCGTCCTTGTCGCGGACCGGAACGGTCGCCTGGACGGCCATCTTGCCGCCGCGGTGGAGGGCGAAAGCCGGATCGAAAGGCTCGCCGTCATCCGTCGAATCGCTATCGCTGCGAGGATTCACGATCTCCGCTGCCACTTTTTTGACCCCTTATGTCTGTTTTCTAGCGAGGGTAGCCGCCCCAGGATTGAGGAGCGGGCGGGCACGCGTCCGGAAGTCCTACGCGGCGGATGAGCCGCTGCGCGGAATCGAAACGGACGCCGGGCACGCCGCACACGCGCCCTGAGCCCCGGGTGAGGGGTGTAACCACCGTTTCTACCGCACGACCGCTGACATGGACGAGTCGCTTTCGTCACGCGGCGGTACGACCTCAACTCTTTCGGCCCCGCCATCCGGCCGGGAGACATATCACGCAATGGAGTCGCCCTCGTCGGCCACCACTCCGGACAGTCGCGAGCCGCGCACGAATTGCGCTTACGTGGACCTGGTGACGGGAACGCCCGTTATCCGATTTTGACATGGCTGGCCCCCTGTTCGGAGCCGTCCGGATGGCAAGATGCCTCAATCACACGAGGTCGCGACACTCGATGATGTGTGCCCCGACCTATCGGCTACTCCCTCACTCGCAGGAGGAACCAGCAATGACCGCAAGCAACACTGGTCGTACGGCCGCTGCCAGGTCCCGGATGGCCGCCGCCGGCGCGATCGCGGTCGCGGGCGCCCTGCTGCTCACCGCATGCGGCGACCAGACGGAAAGCGGCGGCAGCGGCGACTCGACCGCCTCGGGCGCCGAAGCGCCCCTGTTCTCCAAGCTGCCCGAGGACATCCAGAAGTCCAAGGTCATCCAGGTCGGCTCGGACATCGCCTACCCGCCGGTGGAGTTCAAGGAGGGCGGCAAGACGGTCGGGATCGACCCCGACCTGGCCGACGCGATGGGCAAGGAACTCGGCGTGAAGTTCGAGTTCCAGAACGGCACCTTCGACACTCTGCTCACCGGTATGCGTTCCGGCCGGTACCAGGTCGCCATGTCCGCCATGACGGACACCAAGGACCGGCAGAACGGAATCGACCCGGAGACCGGAAAGAAGATCTTCGAGGGCGTCGACTTCGTCGACTACTTCTCCGCCGGTGTTTCGATCTACACCAAGAAGGGCCAGACCCAGGGGATCAAGACCTGGGAGGACCTCTGCGGAAAGACGATCGTCGTCCAGCGCGGCACCGTCTCGCACGACCTCGCCAAGAGCCAGTCGCAGAAGTGCACCAAGGCCGGCGACAAGGCCATCCCGATCGAGGCGTTCGACACCGACGTCGAGGCCCAGACCCGCCTGCGCGCGGGCGGCGCCGACGCGGGCGCCAGCGACTTCCCCGTCGCGGCCTACGCGGTGAAGACCTCCGGCGGCGGCAAGGACTTCGAGATCGTCGGCGAGCAGGTCGAGGCCGCGCCGTACGGCATCGCGGTCGGCAAGAAGAACACCCAGCTCCGCGACGCCCTCAAGGCCGCCCTGGAAGCGACCATCAAGAACGGCGAGTACGACAAGATCATGAAGAAGTGGGCGGTCCAGGACGGCGCGATCAAGGAGATCAAGATCAACGGCGGCTCCTGACACCCGTACGACCTTCCTGAAGGATTCGTACGGCCCGAAGGAACGCTGAAAGGCATCACCCGTGACTGTTCCCCTCGACAAAACGGGCCCGGAGGACACCCCGCCGCCGGGCCCGCAGCCTGAAACCATCAAGGCGATCCCCGTCCGGCACTACGGCCGCTGGGTTTCCGGCCTCATCGTACTCGGCCTGCTGGCGCTGCTGATCAACGCCTTCGCCGGCGCCGACATCAACTGGGCGGCCATCCCGGACTTCATGTTCGACTCCAGCGTGCTGGAGGGCCTGTGGCGGACCGTGCTCATCTCGGTCCTGTCCATGGCGGTCGGCCTCGTGCTGGGCATCGTGCTGGCCGTGATGCGGCTGTCCAAGAACCCGGTCACCTCCTCGGTGGCCTGGGGCTACATCTGGTTCTTCCGCGGCACCCCGGTGTTCGTCCAGCTCATCCTGTGGTTCAACCTCGCCCTGGTCTTCCCCTACATCAACCTGGGGTTCTACCGGGACGAGATGAGCGACTTCATGACCCCGTTCATGGCCGCTCTGCTCGGTCTCGGCCTGAACGAGGCCGCGTACATGTCGGAGATCGTCCGGGCCGGCATCCAGTCGGTCGACGAAGGCCAGAGCGAGGCGTCGCACGCGCTGGGCATGACCCACGGCAAGACGCTGCGCCGGGTCGTGCTGCCGCAGGCGATGCGCGTCATCGTGCCGCCGACCGGCAACGAGTTCCTGAACATGCTGAAGACCTCGTCGCTCGCGGCGAGCGCCTGTCAGTACCCCGAGTTGCTGCGGTCCACCCAGGACATCGGCCAGACCTCGGGCGCCGTGGTGGAGATGCTCTTCCTCGCCGTGTTCTGGTACCTGGTCCTGACCAGCGTCTTCAGCGTCGGTCAGTACTACCTGGAGCGGTACTACGCTCGGGGTACCGTGCGCAGCCTGCCGCCCACCCCGTTCCAGAAGATCAAGACGAATCTGGCGCTTTTCAAGGGCCGTCCGGCCGGAGGTGGCGCATGAGCGCGATGGTCAAGGCCGAGGGCGTGCACAAGTCGTTCGGCCCGGCGCACATCCTGAAGGGCATCGACCTCGAGGTCGCGCCCCGTGAGGTGTTCTGCCTGATCGGTCCGTCCGGTTCCGGCAAGTCGACCTTCCTGCGGTGCATCAACCACCTGGAGAAGATCAACGCCGGGCGGCTCTACGTCGACGGCGAACTGGTCGGCTACCGGCAGAAGGGCGACAAGCTCTACGAGCTGAAGGACAGCGAAGTCGCCCTCAAGCGGCGCGACATCGGCATGGTCTTCCAGCGCTTCAACCTGTTCCCGCACATGACCGCCCTGGCCAACGTCATGGAAGCCCCGATGCAGGTGAAGGGCGAGACCAGGGCGGTGGCGCGGGAGCGGGCCGTGGCTCTGCTGGACCGGGTGGGCCTGAGCGACAAGGCTTCCAACTACCCGTCCCAGCTCTCCGGCGGCCAGCAGCAGCGGGTGGCCATCGCCCGGGCCCTGGCCATGGAGCCGAAGCTGATGCTCTTCGACGAGCCGACGTCGGCGCTGGACCCGGAGCTGGTGGGTGACGTCCTGGACGTCATGCGCGGGCTGGCCGAGGACGGCATGACCATGATCGTGGTGACCCACGAGATGGGCTTCGCCCGCGAGGTCGGCGACGCGCTGGTGTTCATGGACGACGGTGTGGTGGTCGAGTCGGGCCACCCGCGCGACGTCCTCACCGACCCCCAGCACGAGCGCACCAAGTCGTTCCTCTCGAAGGTGCTGTAGCCGCCGGTACGGAATGCACAGGGAGCCCTCCGCAGCGTGTGCCGCGGAGGGCTCCTCGCGTTGCGCCGCTCCGGCGTGGTCCTGCCCGTCCAGGGGCTGCCGGAGAAGCGTTCGGTGAGTCGGCCGCTCCGGCCGTTCCGCTACTTCAGCCCGAGGACGAGCGCGTCCGCCGGGGAGCACCACACCTGCCGCGCCTCGGCGAAGCCCGCCGCGCGCAGGGCCTCTGCGTGCCAGGAGGCGGGCTGCACCTCCCCGTCCGCGTGGTCGCCCTCGATCGGGTTGCCGAAGATCGTGAAGCGCTCGGCCGCCGGACCGGCCAGGACCGGATCGGCCGCCACGTCGCGCCACCAGTCGGCCCAGTCCTGGACGCCCGTCGCCCTCTCCCGCTCCTGCCGCGCATGCCGGAACGCCCGCTCGGCCTCGTTGATACGGGGCGTGGACGGCTCGGGCATGTGGTCGGCGTTGAGGAAGGCCCCGCCGTCGCGGAGGACGCCGGCGATCTGCCCGTACAGCGTCCGGAGCGGGTCGGTGCGCAGCCAGTGCAGCGCGGTCGCGGTGAGGACGGCGTCGTAACCGCCGTGCGGGAGCTTCTCCGTCCAGGCAGGGTCGGTGAGGTCGGCGGTGACGAACTCCGCGCGGGGCTCGCCCTCGAAGGTGCCGCGGGCGATGGCCAGGAGCGCCGGGTCGAGGTCGACGCCGGTGGTGACGGCGCCGGGGAAGCGGCGCAGCACGCGGGCGGAGATGGAGCCCGTCCCGCACGCGAGGTCCAGCACCCTGGGTTCGGGACCCACGAGCGCCTCGACCATGTCGAGCATCACCCGGAACCGCTCCTCGCGGTCCGGGATGTACCACTCCTGCTGGCGGTCCCAACTGGCCTGCCAGGCCCCCCAGTCGGCGCGGGCCGCTGTCTCCGTCATGCCGTACCCCTCCACCTCGCGCGCAGACGTAATACCCTCGAAGCATCATCGGCCGTTACGTCGGCCGCGCCCGACACTAGACCGCATCCGTAAGGACTACAAGTGGAACTGGCCTATTACTCGGACTACGCGGTGCGCCTCGTCAACAGCGAGGACCCCGCCCGCGGCCAGGACGAGCTGACCTCGGTCGATGCGGTCCGGGCTCTCTTCGGCGCCGCCTCCCAGGCGGCCCGCCGCGCGAACGAGTCCGACGTGACCCGGCTGCGTGCCGTACGGGCCCGGCTCCGCTCGGTCTTCGAGGCCGCCGACGAGGGCGACGAGGTACGGGCGGTGGACCTGCTCAACGCCCTGCTGATGGAGTTCCCGGTGAGCCCGCAGGTCTCCGGGCACGAGTTCCGCGACGACGACGGCCGCCCCAAGTGGCACATGCACATCGCCGACCACCCCGCGAACGCGACCGCCGGCTATGCCGCCACCGCCGCCATGGGGCTCGCCTTCCAGCTCACCGATCTGGGCGTCGACCGACTGGGCATCTGCCGGGCCGCGCCTTGCCGCAACGCCTACCTCGACACCTCGACGAACCGGTCACGGCGCTACTGCTCCGACCGCTGCGCGACCCGCGCCAACGTCGCCGCCTACCGCGCCCGCAAGCGCTTGGAGACCGAGGAGCGGGCCTCGCGCGCGGACGCGGACGCGGCCGACCGCAGCCGGCGGGCGGACCGTACGGGGCGGACGGCCGAGAAGACCCAGGCGAGGAGCGCCACCGGCGACCGCTGACCGTTCCGCACGCCGGGCGGGCGCAGCCGCACCCGCGCGCGGGCGAGCACGAACTCCTCGGGCACGGTGCCGAATTCGCGGCTGTCGCTCTCCGCGTACGGGTTGTCGCCCAGCACCCACCAGCCGCCGTCGCGCCGCTCGGCGGCGCGTTTGACGATCAGCAGGTCCTGCTGCATCGGATGGCGGAGCACGATGACGTCGCCGGGGCGGACCGGCGCACCGTACTGGATCACGAGCCGGTCGCCCGGCCGCAGGGTCGGAACCATCGAGGGGCCGACCACATCGGCCAGCCCGAAGGGCGTGGCCGACCGCCGGTCGCCGCCCTGCTCCGGCTCGCGCCCGTCCTCATAGCCCTGCCACCGGCCACCTTCCGGCATCCGGCACCTCCCGGCTCCTGTCCGTTCCTCCACCAGTACCCAGCCTGGCACCGGACTTTTGTCCTAGGCCCCCTGGGGCACTCGCAAAATCAACTCTCCCAGGGAGTAATCTCCCCCATGAGAAGACGATCACGAGGAAGGACAGCTCTATGCTCTCCCGCCTGTTCGCCCCGAAGGTGCGGGTCAGTGCCCACTGCGACCTGCCCTGCGGTGTCTACGACCCGGCACAGGCCCGGATCGAGGCCGAGTCCGTCAAGGCCATCCAGGAGAAGTACCAGGCCAACGAGGACCAGCAGTTCCGGGCCCGCGCCATTGTCATCAAGGAGCAGCGCGCGGAGCTCGCGAAGCACCACATCTCCGTGCTGTGGAGCGACTACTTCAAGCCGCCGCACTTCGAGAAGTACCCGCAGCTCCACCAGCTGGTGAACGACGCCCTGAAGGCCGCCAGCGCCACCAAGGGTTCGTCCGACCCGGCCACCGGCCAGAAGCTGCTGGACCTGATCGCCGAGATCGACAAGATCTTCTGGGAGACCAAGAACGCCTGATCGGGCGAGGTCGCACCAGCAGACCTGCGGTCCTTCGTACCGCAGAACCCACACGGTCCGCACCCGGACCACGCGGACTCCTACCCCTTCGGTCCGCGCGGTCCGGGTGCGGTCATGTGCGGGGGCTCTTTCATGGGGGGGCGTCGGGGCCCGCGTACCGGGCGCGTGGGCACGGGGCCCGGCTCAGGCCAGGCGGGCCGCACGGGCCTGGAGGTAACGGCGTTCGGGCGTGCTCAGCGTCAGACGGGCGGCGTTCCCGTACGCCGCGCGCGCCGCCTCCGTCTCCCCCGCCATCTCCAACAGGTGGGCGCGGACGGCCTCCAGGCGGTGATGGCCCGCCAGACGGTCGTCGGCCTCGATCGACCGGAGCATCGCGAGACCCGCCCGCGGACCGTCCACCATCGCGACGGCGACGGCATGGTTCAGCGTCACCATGGGGCCCGGTGAGAGTCGCGCCAGCAACGCGTAGAGCGCCAGGATCTCCTGCCAGTCGGTGTCCTCGGCGTGCACCGCCTCGTCGTGGACCGCGGCGATCGCCGCCTGGAGCTGGTACGGGCCGACGGGCTCGCCGCGGAGGGACGCGGCCGCGGTGAGCAGAGCCAGCCCCTCGTCGATCGCCTCACGGCTCCACAGGGTCCGGTCCTGGTCGGCCAGCGGGACCAGGGACCCGTCGCTCTCCGTACGGGCCGGGCGCCGGGCGTCGGTGAGCAGCATCAGCGCCAGGAGCGCGGTCACTTCACCGTCGTGCGGCAGCAGCGCGCGGACGGAGCGGGTGAGGCGGATCGCCTCCACGGCCAGGTCGGTGCGGTGCAGGCTGGTACCGGAGGTCGCCGTGTAGCCCTCGTTGAATATCAGGTAGAGGACGTGGAGGACGGCGGCGAGCCGTTCCGTGCGCTCCTCGCCCTCCTCCGGCTGCCGGAAGCGGGCGCCCGATGCCTTGATGCGCTGCTTCGCGCGGCTGATGCGCTGGGCCATCGTCGCCTCGGGCACGAGGAACGCGCGGGCGATCTCCGCCGTCGTCAGACCGCCGACCGCCCGCAGGGTGAGCGCGATCCGCGAGGACTGGGTGAGCGCGGGATGACAGCACAGGAAGAGGAGGGTGAGGGTGTCCTCCTCGCTCGGGGCACGGGCCTCGCCCGGGGGCGGGGCCACGAACTCGTCCTGCGGGGTCAGCGCCGCGGCGTTCTCCTCGCGGCGGCGGCGCGCCTGCTCGCTCCGCAGCAGATCGGTCAGGCGGCGTGAGGCCACCCGGATCAGCCAGCCGCGGGGGTTGGCCGGAACGCCCTCCTCCGGCCACTGCACGGACGCGGCGAGCAGCGCCTCCTGCACGGCGTCCTCCGCGGTGTCGAAGTGCCCGTACCGCCGTACGAGGGCGCCGAGGACCTGCGGCGCCAGGGCCCGCATCAGATCCTCGGCCCCGCCGCCGTCCGGCCCGGTCATGTCCCGCTCCGTGATCGGTTCATGCGTCCTCGCTCCCCGCGTCGTCCCTGGCTCGCTCGTCACCGGCGGTCGTACGGCTGCTGGTACGGCACGCTCGTACGGCCGCTCGTGACCGTGCGCGCGTGCGGCCCCGCTCGTACGCCTGCTGGTCACCGTGCGCGTGTACGGCCGCTGCCGCTCGCGTTCGGCTCACATCTCGGTGCCGCCGCCCTCGTCGAGCGGGTGCACGATCACGGGGTAGTACGGGACGCCCTCGGGCTGGGGGCAGGAGTACGCACGGGCAGCGATCTCGGTGGCGCGGTCGATGTTCTCGACGTCGATGACCCAGTACCCGGCCAGCACTTCCTTGCTCTCCCCGTACGGCCCGTCCGTCACCACGGGCCGGCCGTCCTGCGACGCCGTCACCAGCTTGGCCTGGGCGGGCTCGGCCAGGCCGTTCGCGTCGACCAGTTCGCCCGCCTCGGCCAGGTCGTTGTTGATCGCCCCCATGTGCTCGAACATCGCCGTGAGCTCGGACTGCGTCCAGGCGGGCCCGTCCTGGCCCTTGCCCTGCATCGCGTCGTAGTCGGACTGCTTGGCGAGCACCATCACCAGGTACTTCATGGTCTCTCTCCTCAACCCTCGTCCGTGGCGGCGCCCTCCCGGGGCGCCTCTCTCAAGGAGACGTCGGAGCCGGGGGCCCGTCCTCGACATCCGGGCGGCAGACGATTCCCCGGCGTTCCCGGAGCTCCGGGGTTCCGGGGTTCCCGGTGTTCGCGGAGTTCCCGTCGTCCGGCGTTCTCGAATTCCGGAACGTGGGCCGTCGGCCCCGCCCGCGCAGAACGTATCCAACCGGCACTTTCCGTCGCAGCAGCCACACGCATTCCGCGTCCGGTGGTGCGAGCATCGGACCTGTGGACCACGAGCACGGCGGCCAGGCACCGCACGGACGGAGAGGGAGGGCACGATGACCGGTCGGCCGCACGGGGTGACCTGGCGGGTCACCGGGAGCGGAGGGTTCGAGACGGCATGGACCGAGGTCTCGGGAACCGTCCTGCGCGCCCGCGGCCGCGTCGTCGGCACCGTGCCCGAGCCCTACTGGATGACCTACGAGCTGGAGACCGGCGACGCCTATGTGACGCGCCGTCTGTTCGTCACCTCCGACACCGCGTCCGGCGCGTCCCGCAGCCTGGACCTGCGGCGTGACGAGGACGGCCGGTGGACGGCGAACGGGGAGCCGCTGCCCGATGTGACGGGCGCCGACGACTGCGATCTCGGGCTGTCCCCGCTGACCAACGCCATGCCCGTCCTGCGGCACGGGCTGCACACGGGTCCCGGGGAGCACGACTTCCTGATGGCCTGGGTGTCCGTCCCCGACCTGACCGTGACGCCGTCGCCCCAGACGTACACGCACCTGGAGGCCACGGAGCACGGCGCGCTGGTGCGGTTCACCTCGGAGGACTTCACGGCCGACCTGGAGCTCGACCGGGACGGGCTGGTCGTCACCTACCCCGGGCTCGCCTTCCGCTCGCACGGGCCCGGAACCGAACGCGTCGCGGATCAGCACCGGCACTGGCAGGAGACGTACCAGGCGCACCCGGACCTCTACGGGCAGCAGCCCTCCGAGCCGGCCGTCCACGCCGCCATCACCTTCCGCAAGGCCGGGGCCCGTACGGTCCTGGAGCTGGGCGCCGGGCACGGGCGCGACGCGCTCTATCTGGCGCGCGCCGGATTCGACGTCACCGCCGCCGACTTCAGCTCCGCCGGCCTCGGGCTGCTGCGCGAGCGTGCTGAGGCGGAGGGCCTGGCCGAACGCGTGGAGACCCTGGAACACGACGTACGGGATCCCCTTCCGCTGCCCGACGCCTCCGTCGACGCGGTCCACGCGCACATGCTGCTGTCCATGGCGCTCTCGACCGAGGAGATCCGCGCCCTCGTCGCCGAGGTGGCGCGCGTCCTGCGTCCTGGAGGGGTCTTCGTCTACACGGTCCGGCACACCGGCGACGCGCACCACGGCATGGGCACGTCGCACGGTGACTCCCGCTACGAGCACGGCGGTTTCACCGTCCACTTCTTCGACCGCGAGCTCGTCGACTCCCTCGCGGAAGGGTGGGAGCTGCGCGAAGTGCATCCCTTCGAGGAGGGCACCCTGCCGCGGCAGCTGTGGCGGGTGACGCAGACCAGACGTCCCGGCCCCGGCGTGGCACCCTGAACGCAACGACGTGCGGGCGCTGAGTGGCGGAGCCCGACGGCATCGGGGGGCGGTCGGCATGAGTGGAGTCCTCTACGCGGAAGAGTCCTGGAATCCACTGGCCAGGACCGTGGAACTGACCGAGGACCGGCTGCGCATCGGCGGCCGGCACACGCCGGTGCCGGAGCTGAACCTGGCCGCCATGGCCGAGGCCTTTCTGAGCGGGCACTGGCTGGGCGGCGGGGGCACGGTGCGCGCACTGGCAGCGCTGGGTCCGGCCACCGCGATCGTGCCGGTCACGCGCATCTCCGGCTCCACGCATCCGGTCAGGGTGCGCCGGGCCGCCGAGTTCGCCCATGCCCTGGGCGAGTTGGCGGTCCGCCGGGTCGGCGGGCCGGGAGCCGTGGCGGCCCTGACCGAGGTGGCACGGACGGAGGGCGTGCCCCTGTGGATCGCGCGCCGCATCGCCCCGGGGCCCGCGGGCACGATCGCCGTGGCCGTCGACCGCCGCTCGGCACGGGTCGACGTCTGGTCCGCGTCCGCCCCCGCCGTACGGCTCCGCGCCCCGTACGGCGTCTCGCCCGACCGCCGGATCCGCGACCGGGGCCTGGTGCTCACCGTCGGCGAGGTGCCGGCCTCACTTGCCGTCACGGCGGACCGGAGGAGGTCGAGATGCGCCGTCACCGTGGACATCCCGTACCGGCGCTGGGAGTTGAGACGCGAGGACGCCCGCACCTCCCGCCTGCTGTGCAACGGCCGCCCCGTCGCCTTCCTCGGCCGGCCGCAGCCCGGCAGGGCCCGGGGCACGCCGCTCCAGCCGCTCGCCGACGTATGGCATCAGGGCGGTGACCCCCTCGATGCCGTCATGGCACACGCCGTCGCGGCGGCCTTCGGCCTCGGCGACGGCACGGGCGCGGTGCGCTTCCGCACCCGCCCCGTCCCCTCCCGTGGCGAGTCGGTCTGGTCGGACCCCTGGTACAGCAACCTGGGCTCCGGCACGTACGACAACGGCCCAGGTGGCGGCGGGGAATGGGACTCCGTCGGAGGCTGGGACGGAGGCGGAGGAGGAAGCGATGGAGGCGGGGGCGGCGGTGACGGCGGAGGTGGTGGAGGCGGGGGCGGCGACTGACATCACCTCCCCGGGACGATGGACGCCCCGCCTCCGGTCCTTGCCCCCTCTGTCGGCACCTCCATGGGCCGCCTCATCGGCCTGCTCCGGCCCTCTTGTTCAGCCCTCCGGCCCTCTCACTCAGCCCTGCTCCCGCCCTCTCCCAGCCTCTTCGGCGCCCTGCTCCGGCCCCCTCTGCCCACCCTTCTGCGCGCCCTGCTCCGGCCCTCTTCAGCCCCTGCTTTCAGCCCGTTTCGGTCCGGGCCTCGGCTCCCCGGCTTCTGTCCTTGCCCCCTCCTCGTCCTGGCGCCCCGCCCGGCCGCCGCGCGCTCAGCAGTTCCGGCGCGTGACGAACTCGGCGAGTGTCAGCAGGTCCTCGGCCCGTGCGAGATCCGGAACGGCGATCGCCAGGTCGTCCATGGCCCCCGCCATCCGTACGCTCGCTTCGCTCTGCGCCCAGTCCCGGCCGCCCGCGCGCTCGACCGCCTCCGCCGCTCTCCGCAGCGCGACGCCGTCCATCGGGTCCTCCCCCGCGTACATGCGGGCCAGCTCGGCGGAGCCCGGCCTGCCGGAGGTCAGCGCCGCGACCACGGGCAGTGATTTCTTGCGGGCGGAGAGGTCGGCACCGGCCGGTTTGCCCGTGGTCGCCGGATCGCCCCAGATCCCGATCAGGTCGTCGATGAGCTGGAAGGCGAGCCCGGCCTGTCTGCCGAACTGGTCCATCGCGTCGGCGGCGGGGCCGTCCGCTCCCGCGTACAGGGCGCCGAGAGCGCAGGCGCAGCCGAGCAGGGCCCCCGTCTTGGCCTCCGCCATGGCCAGGCTCTCCTCGAGCGTCACATCGGTCCGGTGCTCGAACGCGCAGTCGTCGTGCTGGCCTTCGCAGAGTTCGATGACGCAGTCCGCGAGCCGGGCGGCTGCCGCGGCGCCGGCCGGATGCGGATCCCCGGCGAGGATGCGCAGCGCGAGCGACTGCAGCGCGTCCCCCGCGAGGATCGCGTCGGACACCCCGAACACCGTCCAGGCGGTGGGCCGGTGACGACGCGTGTGGTCACGGTCGATGACGTCGTCGTGGAGAAGCGTGAAGTTGTGGACCAGTTCCACCGCCGCCGCGGCCCGCACCGCGTCCTGAGGTCTTCCGCCCAGCGCTTCCGTCGCCGCCAGGACGAGCGCCGGCCGGATCGCCTTACCCGCATGGCCGGGGCCCGGCATGCCGTCCGGGTCCTGCCAGCCCAGGTGATAGGCAGCCACGCGCCGCATCGCGGCGGGCAGTGAGTCCACCGCCGCCCGCAGTTCCGGATCGACCTCCTTGCGCGACCTCGCGAGCAGATCCGCGGCCTCGGAACGCTCGCGGCGCCGAGTGAAGGTGTTCATGTCCCCGCCTCCCCCATGTTCAACGCAGGCCTCTCACCTGCCGGTTCATCGTGGCAGCCGCGCTCATCGGCCTGCCATTACACAAATGAGTGGGAATAGATGGCCCCGGTCCGGGGAGAGCCCTGATCCGGAGTTCCCGCCCCCGTTTCCATCGGCCGACGGTTCCGCTTCGGCCTCGGGCGGACCCTCCCCCGCGCCCGGGCACGCCCGCGCGAGCCGTACCCCGCCACGCACCGAACACACCAAAGGTCACGAATTCCGGCATACCGGTCAAGCCCCGGGGAACCCGGACGCCGACGCAGCCGTTGTCCGGACTGAGGGACGAGGGCGGGTTTGCTCCGTCCCGGCCGCACCGATCAGCAGGAGGCAGTCATGGCAGGGTTCCTGGACCGCGCCAAGGAGCAGGCCCAGCGCGGGCTCGAGCAGGGCAAGCAGAAGCTCGACGAGGTGCAGGCCCAGCGGGCCGGAGGCGACCTGCTGAAGAAGCTGGGCTCCGCGTACTACGCGCAGCAGCACGGCAAGGGCTCCCCCGACGAGACGCAGCGCGCCATGGAGGCCGTCGAGAACTTCGCCGCCACGCACGGAGACGGCTTCCTGCGCGGCTGAGAGCCCCCACCGGCCCGCGTCCGCGTCACATCCCGCCACCACCGACGAGTCCCGCCGTCCCGGCCGTCGGCGTGGTCGCCGGAGATGCCGCACGACGTCCCGCACAGCCCGAAGGGCCCCAGCGGCGGGCGCCGCGCCGGATCCGGCTCGCGCATGCCCGTACGGCGCACCACGCCGTACGGGCATGGCGTCGTGCCCTCGTACGGCCGCGTCCTCGGCCGCGCACGCGCCCCACGCCCCCTGACCGCGTCCGGCTGCCCCACGTGCCGTGCCCGCCTGCCCCGCCGCACGTGACAATGGCCCGGTGAGCAGCTCCCCAGGCGACCGCGTACCGGTGACCTCCCCCGGCCCGGAAGGGCTCGACGCACGGCTGCCGTCACCGTTGCAGGAGATCGAGGACGAACGGTTCGCCCGGGCAGGCATCCGGCTTCTACTCAAGCGGGACGACCTCATCCACCCGCTGCTCCCCGGCAACAAGTGGCGCAAGCTGACGCCCAACCTGCGCGCCGCCGCCGAACAGGGCCGCACCGCGCTGCTCACCTTCGGCGGCGCCTACTCCAACCACCTGCGCGCCACCGCGGCCGCGGGACGGCTGCTCGGCCTCTCCACGATCGGAGTGGTGCGCGGCGCGGAACTCGCCGACCGCCCGCTCAACCCGTCCCTCACCCGCTGCGCCGCGGACGGCATGCGCCTCACGTTCCTCGATCGCGCCACCTACCGCCGCAAGACGGAGCCCGACGTGCTGGACGCGCTGCGCGAGCGGTTCGGGGACTTCTTCCTGATACCCGAGGGCGGCAGCAACGCCCTGGCGGCCCGCGGCTGCGCCCGCCTCGGCCGCGAACTGCGCGGCGCCGCCGACAGCGTGGCCGTCGCCTGCGGCACCGGCGGCACCCTGGCAGGGCTGGCCGCGGGACTCGGCGCCACGCAGAGGGCCATCGGCTTCCCCGTCCTGCGCGGGGACTTCCTGGAGCGGGAGACGGAGCGGCTCCAGCGCGAGGCGTTCGGAGCCCGGACCGGCCACTGGCGGCTCGACCCGCGCTTCCACTGCGGCGGATACGGCCGTACGACCCCTGAACTGCTGGCATTCGCCGAGGACTTCGAGGCGCGGCACGGTGTGCCCGTCGAGCGTCTCTACGTCGCCAAGATGCTGCTCGGCCTCACCACCCTTGCCGCGGAAGGGGCGTTCGCGCCGGGGACCACGGTCGCCGCGGTCGTCACAGGGCCCCCGTCCTGACCCACGAAGCGGCCCGTACCGGGATCACCGCACGGCCCCGCGCGCCGCGGCGACCCGCGCGCCCCCTCCTCCTGCCGTTGCCCTCCCGGTCGCGCGTACGACCGCCTCCGTCCGTGCGACCGCCCCGGCCCGTACGACCGCCGCGGCCCGGCACCCCGCGCGGCCCGGCCCGCACGACCGCCTCCGTCCGTACGACCGCCCCGGTTCCTCCCGGACTCGCGAGCGGAGGACAGCCCTCACTGCGCCGCGTCCTCCTGGTAGAGCGCCGCCGCCTCCTCCAGGTCCAGCCGGCGCAGCAGCGTCCGCAGCATCTCGTCGTCGATCCGCCGCTCGTCCCGCTGCCGTACGAACGACTCCCGTTCGGTGGCGATGACCTCCCGTGTCAGCCGCCGGTACGTCTCGTCGGCCGACTCCCCCGTCGTCTCGTTGACGGTGCCGAGCCGCTCCCAGACCGCGTTCCTGCGCCGCTCCAGCACCGAGCGCAACCGGTTCACCAAGGGCTGCGGCAGCGTGTTGCGCGGATCGGCGAGGAGTTCCTCGAGCCGCTGCTCCGCGGCGCGCGACGCCTCGTTCTGCGCCTGCGCCTCCGCCAGCGTCTCCTGGTAGCTGTCGCGGCCCGGCAGCCCCAGGACCCGGATCAGAGGCGTGAGGGTGAGGCCCTGCACCACGAGCGTCCCGATCACGGTCGTGAACGTCAGGAACAGCAGCAGGTTCCGGCCGGGGAAAGGGTCTCCGTCGTCGACCGTCAGGGGGATCGCGAAGGCGATCGCCAGCGAGACCACGCCCCGCATGCCGGTCCAGGACACCACGAACGGGTACGTCCACGGCGGGGTCCCGCCCGGATCGCGCACCCCCGGCAGGTACACCGTGACGTAGACCCAGGCGAAGCGCCCGGCGACGACCGCGAGGAACACCACGGCCGCGTAGACCGCGACCTCGCCCGCGCCGTAGTCGCCGACATCGCCCAGCACGACCCGCAGCTGGAGCCCGATGAGCGCGAACACCGACGACTCCAGCAGGAACGCGGCCATCCGCCACACCGCCGCCTCCTGGAGGCGGGTCGCGAAGTCGACCTGCCAGGCGCGGTGCCCGAGGTAGAGGCCGACCACCACGACCGCGAGCACACCCGAGGCGTGCACCTCCTCCGCCACCGCGTACGCCACGAACGGGATGAGCAGCGACACCGTGTTGAGCAGCAGCGGGTCGCGCAGCCGCGTCCGCAGCCACTGCAGCGGCCCCATGAGCACCAGGCCGACCCCCACGCCGCCGACGGCCGCGACCGCGAACTCGGCCAGCCCGCCCGCCCACGTCGCCCCCGCGCCCACCGTCGCGGCGAGCGCGACCTTGTACGCGGTGATCGAGGTGGCGTCGTTGAAGAGGGACTCGCCCTTGAGGATCGTCGTGATCTTGGCCGGGAGCCCGATCCTGCGGGCGACGGCGGTGGCCGCGACGGCGTCCGGCGGGGCGACGATCGCGCCCAGCACGAGCGCGGCCGTCAGGGACAGCCCGGGCACCATGGTGTGGACGACCCAGCCGACGACCACCGTCGAGAAGAGCACGTACCCCACCGACAGCAGCAGGACGTGGCGCACCTGGGCGCGCAGGTCGAGATACGAGCTGTCGAGCGCCGCCACGTGGAGCAGCGGGGGCAGCACCAGCGGCAGCACGATGTCCGGGTCGAGCGTGTAGTCCGGCACTCCGGGCAGGAAGCTCGCGGCGAGTCCGACGGCGACCAGCACCAGCGGGGGCGGTACGGGGGTGCGGCGGGCGGCGCCCGCGACGGCCGCGCTCGCGGCGACCAGCAGCAGAAGCGGAGTTGCGTCCATCGATACCCGTTCCGTCCTTGTCCGTCACAGCCCGTCGCCGTACGGCAAGGCCGGGCCTCCGCGTTCCGCTCGCGGAGGTTTTAACCTTGGCCATCATGAGCGAGTGCCCCCATGTTCCCGGACTGCCGCGCCCCGAGCCGACGGCGGTCGGCGAGACCTGCCTGGACTGCCGGGCGGACGGCAGCGACTACGTCCATCTGCGCCTGTGTCTGCAGTGCGGTCACGTGGGATGCTGTGACTCGTCGCCCGCGCGGCACGCGACGCGGCACTTCGAGGACACGGGGCACCCGGTGATGCGGTCCTACGAGCCGGGCGAGAGCTGGCGATGGTGCTTCCTGGACCAGACGATCATCTGACCGGACGCCGCTCCAACCGGAGTTGCATCTCTTTGAATTGGGTCCGCCGACCCTCTAGCCACTGTCCGTACCCGCAGACTTACAATGAGTGACGCACCCCGGTCCGTGGGACCTTGACCCGCGGATCGCGATAGCGTCGCAGCCGAACCATGTGCCGCGTCGGCCCGTCCCCGCTTCCGAGCGGGGTGCGAGACGGCGTTCATACCAGCTCAACGAGCTTGTGCCACCTTGGAGGTGAGGGTGTCCCAGATCGCAGGCGAGCCCGGGACCCAGGACTTCGTGGAAGTCCGGCTGCCGGCTGCGGGTGCCTACCTTTCGGTGCTGCGTACGGCCACGGCCGGTCTTGCAGCGCGCTTGGACTTCACCCTCGACGAAATCGAGGATCTGCGCATCGCGGTCGACGAGGCGTGCGCGATCCTGCTCCAGCAAGCGGTGCCGGGATCCGTGCTCAGTTGCGTCTTCCGCCTGGTGGGCGACGCGCTGCGGGTCACCGTGTCGGCGCCGACCACGGACGGCAGAGCGCCCGAGCGCGACACCTTCGCCTGGACGGTGCTCTCCGCACTGGCCGGTGAGGTCGAGTCGACGGTCGCCGAGGACCGCACCGTCAGCATCAGCCTGCACAAGAAGCGCGGCGCGGGTCCCGGACAGCCGTGACGGACGGGACGGGCAGGCCGATGCATGACGAGAGGCATGTCTCGCGGGTTGCGCCGGGCACGGCCATTCCCGAGCAGCCGCAGGCAGAGCGGGCGGACCACATGGACCAGCACCAGCGCGAGAAGCACCCGGGCGAGCAGCGCGAGCACGAGCACCGCCGGCCGGAGCCGGAGCATGCCTACGAGCACGAGCACGGCCAGCTCCCGGATCCGCACGACCGCAGCGGCGCCCGCGCCATGTTCATCGAGCTGCGCGAGCTGCCCGACGGGTCTCCGGAGCGTGCCGAGCTGCGCAACCACCTGGTGCGGATGCACCTGCCACTGGTCGAGCATCTGGCCCGCCGGTTCCGCAACCGCGGAGAGCCGCTGGACGACCTGACCCAGGTCGCCACGATCGGTCTGATCAAGTCGGTGGACCGGTTCGACCCGGACCGCGGCGTGGAGTTCTCCACGTACGCGACCCCGACGGTGGTCGGCGAGATCAAGCGGCACTTCCGCGACAAGGGCTGGGCGGTGCGCGTGCCGCGCCGGCTCCAGGAGCTGCGGCTCTCGCTGACGACCGCGACGGCGGAGCTGTCGCAGCGTCACGGGCGGTCGCCCACGGTCCACGAGCTGGCCGAGCACCTCGGCATCTCGGAGGAGGAGGTACTGGAGGGCCTGGAGTCCGCCAACGCCTACAGCACGCTGTCACTGGACGTACCGGACACCGACGACGAGTCGCCGGCCGTCGCCGACACCCTGGGCGCCGAGGACGACGCCCTGGAGGGCGTGGAGTACCGGGAGTCGCTCAAGCCGCTCCTGGAGGAACTGCCGCCGCGGGAGAAGAAGATCCTCCTGCTGCGCTTCTTCGGGAACATGACCCAGTCGCAGATCGCGGCGGAGGTCGGCATCTCGCAGATGCACGTGTCGCGGCTGCTGGCCCGCACTCTGGCCCAGCTGCGCGACCGGCTCCTGGTCGAGGAGTAGGTCTCGCGTGTGCGGTCGCGTGGCGCCCGCACACCGCGACGGCTGCACGCACCGCTACGGGCCCGGCGCCCCCGATCCCGCCACAGCGGGACGGGAGCCGGGCCCGAGGCATGAGGAGCGGACTCGGACGCCGATGCGAGAAGAGGCGTCAGGGGCGTCGCACGCGGGGACGAACGAGATCGTGCGTCAGGAAGAGGCTCAGGCGTCGCGGGGCGCGATCCCCAGCGCCTCGGTCGCCGTGGGGTTCACCAGCAGCACCAGGACGGCCACGGCGACGGCGGCGAGGGCGACCCCCGCAGCGATCATCGCTCCGCCCGTGCTGATCAGCGTCCACGCCACGGGTACGGCCATGATCTGGACGATCAGCGCCGGCCCCCGGCTCCAGCGGCGCCGCAAGCGGAGCCCGCGGGCGGCGGCCAGCGGCAGCGCTCCGAGCGCGAGCAGGGTGAGCCCGCCCATCTCCGCCTGCTGCGGGCTGTCCGGGTCGCCGAGCAGTCCCATGACGAGCAGGTAGGCGCCGAACGCGGCGAGGGCCACGCCCTCCACCGCCGCCAGCGCCGCGGCGGCCGTCAGCCGTGCCGGGCGGGGGCCGGTGGGGGCCTCGTCGGGGGCCTGCTTCTGCTCGCTGCTCACCCCAGCAGGGTAGCCCGCGGCAGATGTGATCTTTTCCCGGGCTGGGCCTGGTACCACGGGGTGGGTAGTCTGCTGCGCATGCGCGCGCTCCTCGTGGTCAATCCGGCGGCAACCACCACCAGTGGACGCACCCGGGACGTCCTGATCCACGCGCTGGCGAGTGATCTCAAACTCGATGTCGCGATGACGGAGTACCGGGGCCACGCCCGGGACCTGGCACGGCAGGCGGCCGAGGGCGGCGAGACCGAACTCGTCGTCGCGCTCGGCGGCGACGGCACCGTCAACGAGGTCGTCAACGGGCTGCTGCATCACGGCCCCGCGCCCGAATCACTGCCGGGGCTCGCGGTGGTGCCGGGCGGCTCCACCAATGTGTTCGCGCGCGCCCTCGGGCTGCCGAACGACGCGATCGAGGCGACCGGCGCCCTGCTGGACGCTCTCCACCGGCGCTCCGAACGGACCGTGGGACTGGGCCTCGCGTCCGGAACTCCCGGAACCGGCGATGCCGAAGTGCCTGCCCGCTGGTTCACCTTTTGCGCGGGATTCGGATTCGACGCCGGAGTTGTGGGACGTGTCGAACAGCATCGCGAGCGCGGCCGCCGTTCCACACATTCCCTTTATGTGCGCCAAGTCCTACGGCAGTTCATCGGCGAACCCCATCGCACCCACGGAACGATCACGCTGGAACGCGACGGCGCGGAACCCGTTCACGATCTTGTGCTGTCCATAGTCTGCAACACCGCGCCCTGGACCTACCTGGGCAATCGCCCGGTGTACGCGGCCCCCGCCGCGTCCTTCGACACCGCCCTCGACGTGCTCGGACTGAGCCGTCTCTCCACCGCCGCGGTCAGCCGTTATGCCGTCCAGCTCCTGATGTCGTCGCCCGAGCGCGGCCCCCGCGGCAAGCACGCCGTCTCGCTCCACGATCTGACGGACTTCACCTTGCATTCGCAGGCGCCGCTGCCATTTCAGATGGACGGTGACCACCTGGGACTGCGTACGAGCGTGACGTTCACAGGCGTACGCCGTGCACTGCGTGTGATTGTGTGAGCGGAAGAGGCAAAAGTCCTTCCACTCGAACGTTTAGGCCAGCTTCCACCCCTCGGAAGTACGGCTGTGACCGAGGCGACACCAAGGAATCAAAAAAAACTTTCCAGAAGGGGTTGTATCCGCCGCCGAGGTTTGCGAGTCTCTTCATGGCGATCGGGACGGCCCCGCAAGGCGGCCCCCTTGAGAGCCCGAATCCCCCTCACTCCCCCTGGGACCGCACCAGGTAACTGGAAGACGGCCCCTTCCCTTGTGTAGGGATTCGTGAAAGCGTTCACATTCACAAGCAATCAGCTGGTAATACAAGGAGATGGAGCAGCCATGGACTGGCGTCACCGCGCCGTTTGCCGCGAGGAAGACCCCGAGCTCTTCTTCCCCATCGGCAACACCGGTCCTGCGCTGCTGCAGATCGAGGAAGCCAAGGCCGTCTGCCGTCGCTGCCCCGTGATGGAGCAGTGCCTGCAGTGGGCGCTGGAGTCCGGCCAGGACTCCGGCGTGTGGGGTGGCCTCAGCGAGGACGAGCGCCGCGCGATGAAGCGCCGCGCCGCTCGCAACCGGGCGCGCAACGCCAGCGCCTGACAGCAAGCCCCTGTGCCAGGGCGGCGCGTACGGCGTGTGCGCACCTCCCGCCCCCCGAGTCGCAGCGCGCAGCACGCACTGAGCCCCGGACCGATCGGTCCGGGGCTTCTTGCTGTGTGCGATGCCACATCGGCGGAGGCCCCGCGGAGCACTGGCGTGCGGAGCGGTCAAGTCCGCTTCGAATCGCCCCCGTTCGGGGCACCGAGGGGGCCTGCCCCGCACAGCCAGTCCTGGATCGGTCCTCGATCAGCAGTCCTGGATCGGTCCTGCGTTCCCTCCGCGTTGACCCCGTTCAGCGCTTCCCCGCCCCGACCGGGATGTCCAGGACGACACGCGTGCCACGCTCGGGCGCGGGCACCATGTCGAACGTCCCGCCCAACTCCCCCTCCACCAGGGTCCGTACGATCTGCAGGCCCAGATTGCCCTGCTCCTTCGCGCTGAAGCCCTCGGGCAGCCCGCGCCCGTCGTCCTGGACCGTCACCAGGAGCCGCCCCTCCGTGCGGGTCCCGCCGCGGACGGCCGACACCTCGACCGTGCCGGACTCCCCCGGCCCGAAGCCGTGTTCCAGGGCATTCTGCAGAATTTCGGTGAGCACCATGGACAGCGGGGTGGCGACCTCGGCGTCGAGAATGCCGAAGCGGCCCGTACGGCGGCCGGCGACCCGGCCCGGTGAGATCTCCGCCACCATGGCCAGCACCCGGTCCGCGATGTCGTCGAACTCCACGCGCTCGTCCAGGTTCTGGGACAGCGTCTCGTGGACGATGGCGATCGAGCCGACCCGGCGCACGGCCTCCTCCAGCGCCTCCCGGCCCTGGTCGGAGTCCATCCGCCGCGCCTGCAGCCGCAGCAGGGCCGCCACGGTCTGGAGGTTGTTCTTCACCCGGTGGTGGATCTCCCGGATGGTGGCGTCCTTGGTGATCAACTCGCGCTCGCGGCGGCGCAGTTCGGTCACGTCGCGGAGGAGGACGAGCGAGCCGATGCGGGTGCCCTTGGGCTTGAGCGGGATGGCGCGGAGCTGGATGACGCCGCCGTTGCCCTCCACCTCGGTCTCACGCGGTGCCCAGCCGCTCGCGAGCTTCACCAGGGCCTCGTCCACAGGCCCGCGGGACGGGGCCAGTTCGGCGGTGGTCTGGCCCAGATGGCAGCCGACGAGATCGGCGGCGAGCCCCAGCCGGTGGTACGCGGAGAGGGCGTTGGGGCTGGCGTACTGGACGATGCCCTCGGCGTCCAGGCGGATCAGGCCGTCCCCGACGCGCGGCGAGGCGTCCATGTCGACCTGCTGCCCCGGGAAGGGGAACGAGCCCGCTGCGATCATCTGGGCGAGGTCCGACGCGCTCTGGAGATAGGTGAGTTCGAGCCGGCTGGGGGTCCGTACGGTCAGCAGATTGGTGTTGCGTGCGATCACCCCGAGGACCCGGCTCTCCCGGCGTACGGGGATGGACTCGACCCGGACGGGGACCTCTTCGCGCCACTCCGGGTCGCCCTCGCGCACGATCCGGCCCTCGTCGACAGCGGTGTCCAGCATCGGGCGCCGGCCGCGGGGAACGAGATGGCCCACCATGTCGTCCTGATAGGAGGTGGGGCCGGTGTTGGGCCGCATCTGCGCGACGGAGACGTAGCGGGTGCCGTCAAGGGTGGGCACCCACAGCACCAGGTCGGCGAAGGAGAGGTCGGAGAGCAGTTGCCACTCCGAGACCAGCAGGTGCAGCCACTCGAGGTCGGACTCGGTGAGCGCGGTGTGCTGGCGGACGAGGTCGTTCATGGAGGGCACGTGTGCGAGCCTACCGGTGTTGCGCTCGTGCGAATCTCGCGCGAATCCTGGGCCAACTCATAGACAGACAAGAATGGTCTAGTCCACAATGCAACAGTAAAAACGTCCATCCTCCCCGCACAGGAGGGTGGAAAGAGGCTCGGTGCTCTCTGCCCTGACTGCGCCGCGGCCTCGTTGCCGGTACGGCCCCCGCGAGGAACCGCACACCCCGCGGCCCGGTCCGCCGGCGTCAGCTCCGGGCTGCGGTGCCGGACAGGTTGAGGGTCCTGTCCCGGCGCCGCGGCCCGCGGGTGTTTCCGGGGCCGGTGGCGCCTCCCGTGGCCGGTGGCGCCGTGGTCCGCCGGACGGCTCCTACCGCGTCTCGGTGACCTTCGCGAGGGCGCGCGGCGCGTCCGGGTCCTGCCCGCGCGCGATGGTGACCTCGTACGCCAGCATCTGCAGTGGCAGGATCTCCAGGATCGGCTGGACCTCCTCCGCCACCCCCGCCGTGGGGAGCGCGAAGCCCGCGGTCGCCTGGTCCACCTTCTCCTGGCTGCCGATCACGACCAGATCCGCGCCGCGGCTGCTGAGCCGGTCCAGGACGGGCTGCAGGGCCTCGCCGCCCTTGCCCTCGGTGACGATGGCGATGACAGGCGAGATGTTGTCGATCATGGCGAGCGGTCCGTGCAGCAGATCGGCGCCGGAGTACGAGAGCGCCGGGATGTAGCTGGTCTCCATCAGCTTCAGCGCGGCCTCCTTCGCGGTCGGGTAGCCGTAGCCGCGGGAGGTGAGGACCATGCGCTCGGCGAAGCGGTACCGGCCGGCCAGCGCCCTGACCTCGTCCTTGCGGTCCAGGATCTGGCGCGCGAGTTCGGGCAGCACCTTGGCCGCGGAGCCCTCGCCGCCGCGCAGCCCCTCCACGAAGAGGTAGAGGGCTAGGAGTTCGGCCGTGTACGTCTTCGTCGCCGGGAGTGCCTTCTCCGGGCCGGCGAGGACGTCGATGTGGAACTCGGACACCTGGGCCAGCGCCGAGTCGGCGTTGTTGGTGACCGCCAGGGTGATCGCTCCGGCCGCGCGGGCTGCCTCGGTGGACGCCACCAGGTCCGGTGAACCCCCGGACTGGCTGACGGTGACGACCAGCACGTCGGTCAGGTCCGGCGTCGCGCCGTACGCGGTGGTGGTGGACATGGACGTCAGACCGCACGGCTTGCCGAGCTGCACCTCCAGCAGGTACTTGGCGTACAGGGCCGCGTTGTCGGACGTGCCGCGGGCGGTGAGCAGGACGAAGCGCGGGTTGCGGGCGGCGATCCGCTCCGCGATCTCCCGGATCCGCGGCGCCCCTTCGTCCAGGATCCGCTGCAGCACCGCGGGCTGCTCGGCCATCTCGCCGGACATGATCCGGCCCGGCTGGGAACTCGGCTGGGCCGGAGTCGTGGCGGACATGCTGGGTGCCTCCAGTCGGCTGTCGTGTCGCTGCCCGTCGGCGTCAGTGCCCGGCGCCCTTGCCGGTCACGACCTCCGCGGCGGCCAGGCCGCAGACCCGGGCGGCGCCGTGCGTCGCGATGTGCAGGGCTCCGGCCGGCGGTGCCTGAGGGACCCCCATCTCGACCACGACCGTGTCCGGGCGGGCCGCGACGAGGGAGGCCAGTGCGCCGGCCATCCAGGGGTGCCGGTGGACGTCGCGGACCACAGCGACGATCCTACGGTCCGCCGCCTCGGCCAGCACACGCGCGATCAGCGCGGACGGCTCCTCCTCCCCCGGCTCCGGGCGGCCGTACGCGCCCGTGCCGGTGCCGGGCAGCATCCGCTCCAGCTCCGCCCCTACGCCCCACGGGGTCTCGGCGCCGACGGCGATGTTCGCGACGGGGGTGAACGCGGCGACGAACACGGGCCCGCGGGCAGGGTCGTACTGGCCCGCGCCCGTGACGCGCAGGGCCCGTCGGGCGGCGTCCAGACCCACCGCGGGCTCCGCGGCGACCCCGGCACCGCGAGCCGGCGCGGCCGTGGTCGTCCAGTCCGCCAGCGCGCGGACCCGGGCGGCGGCGTCCGCGAGCCGCTCCTCGGCGAGCCGCCCCTCCCGTACGGCCTTCACGAGGGCGTCGCGCAGCCGGAGCACCGTGTCCTCGTCCGCGAGACCGCCGCCGACGCAGATGGCGTCCGCACCGGCCGCGACGGCCAGGACGCTGCCGTGTTCGAGGCCGTAGGCCGCCGAGACGGCCCGCATCTCCATGCCGTCGGTGACGATCAGGCCGTCGAAGCCGAGACCGCCCTCGTGGGCGGGCGCGCGGAGCAGGCCGTGCAGCACCTCCGGGCTGAGGGTGGCGGGCCGGTCGGGGTCCAGGGCGGGCAGCAGGATGTGCGCGCTCATCACGGCCTTGGCCCCGGCCCGTACGGCGGCGCGGAACGGTACGAGCTCGCGGTCGCGCAGGGTGGGCAGGTCCGCGGCGACGCGCGGCAGGTCGTGGTGGGAGTCGACGTCGGTGTCGCCGTGGCCGGGGAAGTGCTTGGCGCAGGCAGCCACCCCCGCGGACTGGAGGCCCTCGATGTACGCCGCGGTGTGGCGGGCTACGAGGTCCGGTTCCGCGCCGAAGGAACGCACGCCGATGACGGGGTTGTCCGGATTGGAGTTGACGTCAGCGGATGGCGCCCAGTCGAGGTTGACGCCGCACTCGGCCAGCCGCCGGCCCAGCTCACGGGCCACGGACCGGGTCAACGCGGTGTCGTCGACGGCGCCGAGGGCGAGGTTGCCGGGGAAGGAGGAGCCCGTACGGACCTCCAGCCGGGTGACGTCCCCGCCCTCCTCGTCGACGGCGACGAGCACGTCCCCGCGTTCGGCGCGCAACTGCGCGGTGAGGTCGGCGAGTTGGTCCGGAGAGGCGATGTTCCGGCCGAACAGGCCCACGGCGGCCAGTCCTTCCCCGAGCCGCCGCAGCACCCAGTCGGGGGCGCGCGTGCCGGTGAAACCCGGCTGGAGGACGGCGAGGGCGTCGCGGACGAGGGTGCTGGTTCCTGGAGCGAGGGTCGTCATGGAGTGCCGTTATCCCTTCACTGCGCCGGAGGTGAGGCCCGCTGCCATCTTCTTCTGGATGACCATGAAGAAGATCACCACCGGGAGGGCGATGAGTACGGAGGCGGCCATGAGCGCGCCGTAGTCGGTACCGCGCTCGGTGGTGAAGGTCATCAGCCACACGTTGAGTGTGTACTTGTCGTTGTCGTTCATCAGGACGTACGCGAAGAGGTACTCGTTCCACGCGTTGACCAGGGCGAAGATCGACGCCGCGGCGAGTCCCGGGGCCAGCAGCGGGAGGACCACCCGAGCGAATGCTCCCATCCGGGTGCAGCCGTCGACCATCGCGGCCTCCTCCAGCTCCACCGGGATGTTGACGACGAAGCCGCGGATCATGATGACCGCGAACGGCAGCGTGGAGACCAGGTAGACGATGATCACGCCCCAGTACTCGTTGAGCGCGCCCATCGCGTTGAGCTGGATGTAGAGGGGGATCAGCATCGCCGTGGGCGGCAGCATCTGGACCGTGATCAGCACGATCAGCAGGGCCTTGCGGCCCCTGAACCGGAAGCGGCCGACGGCGAAAGCGGCGAGCGTGGCGATCAGCATTCCCCCGGCCACCGCCGTGACGCAGATGATCAGGCTGGACTGGACCGCGGTGGCGAAGTTCTCCTGCCGGACGGCCCGCGCGAAGTTGTCCAGCGTGAAGGAGGACGGCCACAGCGTCTGGTCGTAGCTGCGGATCTGGTGGTTGGGGCGGACGGCGCTGACCACCAGCCAATAGACGGGGAAGGCCATCACGACGAACGCGCCGAGCCCGAGGAGGTCGTAGACCCTCCGGTGCTTCTTCCGGTCCGGACGCAGGACCTGCGGGGCGGCGGGCGCGGGGGCCGCGGACGCGGCGGGGGCGGCAGGGGCGGGTGCGGTCACTCGACCTCTCCTGACTTCATGAGCCGGCGCACGTAGTGGACGGCCACGCCGGACAGCAGGCCCACGGTGACCAGCGCGATCGCGGTGCCCTGGCTGAAGGAGGTGGACTCGAAGGCCTTGCTGAACGAGTAGAGGCCGAGGGTCTCGTACTCCGGCTCCGGCTTGTTGCCGCGCAGCAGGAAGATCTGGCCGAAGACGTTGAAGTCCCAGATGACCGAGAGCGTGGCGACCATCTGGAAGACGGGCCTGATGACGGGCCAGGTGACGAAGCGGAGGACTCCGAAGGTGCCGGCACCGTCGAGTTGGGCCGCCTCCTCGAGTTCGGCGGGGACCTGGGTGAGCGCCGCGTACAGCGTGATCGAGACGAAGGGGAGGGCGCCCCAGACCACCAGCGCCACGATGATCGTGAATCCCTGCCAGGGGTCGAGGAACCAGTTGTGACCGAGGAATTCGACCCCGGGCAGCGCGTCGATGAGCGTGTTGACGAGGCCGTAGTCGGAGTCGGCCAGCCAGCGGAAGATGGAGGTCGCCACCAGCAGCGGCATCGACCAGGCCGCGACGAGCGCGCCGGTCAGCAGCAGCCGCACCCAGGCCGACAGACGTTGCATCAGCAGCGCGCCCAGCAGCCCGAGTCCCATGGTGAGGGCGACACAGACGGCCATGAAGAGCACCGTGCGGCCGGTGACCGTCCAGAACTCGGCGTCGCCGAGGATGCGCGTGAACTGGTCGAACCCCACCCACGGCGGGGCGTCCCCGGTCCACAGTTCCCGGCGGCCCATGTCCTGGAAAGACATGATCACGGTCTTGACGAGGGGGAAGGCGAAGACCGCGCCGATCGCCACGATCGCCGGGGCGATCAGCAGATACGGGAGCGCGGCGCCCGCCCGTCCGCGGCGGCGCGGCTCTCTGCCCGCACCGGGACCGCTCCCGTACGGCCCCCCGCTCCCGTACAGCTTCCGGATCCCGGAGACCGTACGGGGTGCGGAAGGCGTACGGGTCCCGGCGGAGGTAGGGGTCGCGGACCGGCGGTGCTCCGGGGCTGCGGAGGCCCGGGCCGTGCCCGGCGGGGAACCCGTGGCTCGTGTGTCGGCGGCAGTCACGGTGCTGGCCTTCCGTTCGTCGTCTGCACGGGAGGGGCGGGACGGGTGAGGGCCCGGGGCACGGGCCCTCACCCGCCGCCAGGGACGGCACGAGGGACGGCGGGGATGCTCAAGACCCCTGGTTGATCAGCTCGTTGATCTTCCGGTCGGCCTTCTTCGTGGCGTCGGCCACCGAGGAGCCCTTGAGGATGTCGAGCAGCATGACCTCGAGGACCTCCTCCTTCTCGATGGCCGTCCAGCCGGGGGCGATCGGGGTGAACCAGGCGTCCGGAACGGCGTTCGCGATCGGCGCGGTGGACGCCTTCCGCTTCAGCGGCTCCAGTTGCCGGGTGTTGTTGGGGAGGATGTCCTTGGAGGCCAGGACCTCCTGCGACTTCTCACTGGTGAACAGGGAGATCCACTCTTCGCCGAGGTCCTGCACCTGGGACTTGGAGACCACGGCGAGGTCGGAGCCGCCGATGAAGGACGGCAGGGCCTTGCCGTTCGGGCCGGGCATCCCCGCCGTCCTGATCTTGCCCTTGAGCTTCGGGTTGCCGTTGGCCTTGCCGTCGATGACGCTGCCGGCCTCCCAGCCGTTGCCGTAGAGGAGGGCGGCCTTCTCGTTGGCCATCACATTGGCGTGGTCCTGCTCGTCCTTGGTCTGGTCACCCTTGTTGTACCGCTTGACCAGGTCGATGAAATGGGCGATGCCCTGCTGTGCCTCGGGGGTGGAGAGCGTGGCCTTCCACTCCTCGGAGCCCTCGTCGTACTCGGCGATGCGGCCGCCGTAGGCGGCGACGTAGGACATCGCGGCGTACCAGTAACGGCCGGGCAGGTAGAGGGAGGAGAAGCGCTTGTCCTTCGCCCCGTACGCGTCCCGGACCTTGTCGGCGGCCTTCAGCAGGGCGTCCTCGCTCTGCGGGAGCGTGTCCGAGCCGGTGGCCTTCCGGAACATCTCCGCGTTGTAGACGGCGACCCGCGCCCCCGCGTAGTACGGGACGCAGTACTGCTTGCCCTCGAACGCGCAGGTGTCCTTGAGGCCCTGGATCCAGGTGTCGGAGTTGTCGTACTTCTTTGGGTCGATCTCGGCGAGGGCCCCGCCCAGGATGTACGTCATCGTCTCGGTGTTGCCGAGTTCGACCACGTCCGGGAACTTGTCGCCGCCGAGGGCGGTGTCCAGCTTCTTGGCCTTGTCGGCCCACTGCTGGTACTGCACCTTGACCGTGACCTTCGGGTACTTCTTCTTGAACTGCGCGTTGACGTCCTTGACCAGTTCGGGCCAGGTGCTCTGCGCGTCGACCATCAGCCAGACGGTCAGCGTCTCGTCGCGCTCCTTGGGGTTCTTCGATGCCGCGGAGTCCCCGGACCCGCAGGCCGCCGCTCCGGTGACCAATGCCGCGACGCCAACAGCCGCGATGAGTTTGCGTCTCACGCCACCCTCCTTCAAGGGATGCCGGACTCCCCCACCCCCTTGAGGCCGCCGAGCCGAGATCGACTCGTTACGGGCGCGCACCGTGTGTGGCTCGGGGACGTGGTCTTTAATGGTTTAGACCAGTGCTCGAGAGCTTGGCCTAGACCTTTAGGGGGTGTCAAGGGTGTATAAGAGTCGCTGTCGGCTCCGTTACCGGACCGACACCTGAGCCGAATGGCCGCCTGAGGCCGGGGCCGTGCCACGATGTGAGCCGCTGAGGACGGAGGAGCCGGTGACGGCAGCAGGAGCGCACCCGGGAAGGCTGGCCATGGAGACGGACGGGGAGAACGCCGGGAGCAACGGCACCAACGGCGCCGTGCCCGCACGCAGCGCCCGCGTGCCCAAGTACTACCGGCTCAAGCGCCACTTGCTCGACATGACCGAGACCCTGCCGCCCGGCACGCCCGTCCCCCCGGAGCGGACGCTGGCCGCCGAGTTCGACACCTCGCGCACCACGGTCCGCCAGGCCCTGCAGGAACTCGTCGTCGAAGGCCGGCTGGAGCGGATCCAGGGCAAGGGCACGTTCGTCGCCAAGCCCAAGGTCTCCCAGGCCCTCCAACTGACCTCGTACACCGAGGACATGAAGGCCCAGGGCCTCGAACCGGCCTCCCAGCTCCTGGACATCGGCTACGTCACCGCCGACGACCGCCTCGCGGGCCTGCTCGACATCGCGCCCGGCGGACGCGTGCTGCGCATCGAGCGGCTGCGGCTCGCCAACGGCGAACCGATGGCCATCGAGACCACCCATCTCTCGGCCAAGCGCTTCCCGGCACTGCGCCGCAGCCTGGTGAAGTACACCTCGCTCTACACGGCGCTCGCCGAGGTCTACGACGTCCGCCTCGCCGAGGCCGAGGAGACCATCGAGACCTCGCTGGCCACACCGCGCGAAGCCGGTCTGCTCGGCACGGACGTGGGCCTGCCGATGCTGATGCTGTCGCGGCACTCGCTCGACGCGGAAGGGCGGCCCGTGGAGTGGGTGCGGTCGGTCTACCGAGGCGACCGGTACAAGTTCGTGGCCCGCCTCAAGCGTCCGCACAACTGATCAACCACCCCCCGCCGTACGCCCGTGACCAGTGGGTTCAGCAAACGTATCCGTTCCGGTATGAGGACGGGTGGTGACGGTTCCCTCTCTCCGGGCTTAGATTTCCTGCGCGTTGCACATGAGTCGCCGGAGGGACGGAGAACGTTGCCATGCCAGATCCAGCAGCACCACCGCAGGCACCCCAGCGCAGACTCTCCCCGCAGGCCATAGCCCTCTGGTCGGTCGTCGCCCTGGTCGGTGCGTCCGGCTGGGCCGTGCTGGCGCTCTCCCGGGGCGAAGAGATCTCGGCGGCGTGGATGGTGGCGGCGGCGCTCGGCTCGTACGCCATCGCGTACCGCTTCTACGCTCGCTTCATCACCCGGAAGGTCCTGAAGGTCGACAAGACCCGGGCCACGCCGGCGGAACGACTCGACAACGGTGTCGACTTCCACCCCACCGACCGGCGCGTGCTGTTCGGTCACCACTTCGCCGCGGTGGCGGGTGCGGGCCCGCTGGTCGGTCCGGTCCTCGCGGCACAGATGGGCTACCTGCCCGGCACGATCTGGATCATCGTCGGCGTGATCTTCGCCGGTGCCGTGCAGGACATGGTCACGCTGTTCTTCTCCATGCGCCGCAACGGCCGCTCGCTGGGCCAGATGGCGCGGGACGAGATCGGCCCGTTCGGCGGTGCCGCCGCCCTGGTCGCGGTCTTCGCGATCATGATCATTCTGCTGGCCGTGCTGGCGCTGGTGATCGTCAACGCCCTGGCCCACTCGCCGTGGGGTGTCTTCTCCATCGGCATGACCATTCCGATCGCCCTGTTCATGGGCTTCTACCTGCGGGTGCTGCGGCCGGGAAGGGTCACCGAGGTCTCCGTGATCGGTGTCGCGCTGCTGCTCCTCGCCATCGTCGCGGGCGGCTGGGTCGCCGAGTCCTCACTCGCCGACTTCTTCACGCTCTCGCCGGGCGCGCTGGTCGTCTGGATGGTCATCTACGGCTTCGTGGCCTCGGTCCTGCCGGTGTGGATGCTGCTGGCCCCGCGTGACTACCTCTCGACCTTCATGAAGGTCGGCACCATCGCCCTGCTCGCGCTCGGCGTCATCATCGCCCTGCCGACGATGAAGATGGAGGCGGTCACGCCGTTCGCCTCCAGCGGGGCCGGCCCGGTCTTCGCCGGGTCGCTCTTCCCGTTCGTCTTCATCACCATCGCGTGCGGCGCGCTCTCCGGCTTCCACGCCCTGGTCTCCTCGGGCACCACCCCGAAGATGATCCAGAAGGAGACGCAGGTCCGGATGGTCGGCTACGGCGCCATGCTGACCGAGTCCTTCGTCGCCGTGATGGCGATGATCACGGCCTGCATCATCGATCCGGGTCTGTTCTTCGCGGTCAACTCGCCTGCCGGCGTGATCGGTTCGACGGTCGAGTCCGCCTCGCAGGCCGTCGCCGGGTTCGGATTCACCATCTCGCCCGAGGAACTGGCCGCGGCGGCCAAGTCGGTGGACGAGGCGAGCCTGCTGTCCCGTACGGGCGGTGCCCCGACCTTCGCCCTCGGCATGTCGGAGATCTTCTCCTCGGTCGTGGGCGGCGCGGGCCTGAAGGCGTTCTGGTACCACTTCGCGATCATGTTCGAGGCGCTGTTCATCCTCACCACGGTGGACGCGGGCACCCGGGTCGGGCGCTTCATGCTCCAGGACATGCTGGGCAACGTCTACAAGCCCTTCCGCCAGGTGAGCTGGAAGCCGGGTGTCTGGATCGCCAGCGCCGTCGTCGTCGGCGGCTGGGGCTACTTCCTGTGGGTCGGCGTCCACGACCCGCTCGGCGGCATCAACCAGCTCTTCCCGCTCTTCGGCATCGCCAACCAGCTCCTCGCGGCGGTCGCGCTGGCCGTCTGCACCACGCTGCTGATCAAGTCCGGACGCCTCAAGTGGGCCTGGGTGACGGCCGTTCCACTGGCGTGGGACGTGGCGGTCACGCTCACCGCGAGCTGGCAGAAGGTCTTCTCGGACGACCCCAAGATCGGCTTCTTCAAGCAGGTGAGCGTCAATCAGGACGCCATCGACGCGGGCAAGGTCCTGCCGCCCGCCAAGAACATGGACGACATGCACACCATCGTCACCAACGCCACGGTCGACGGTGTGCTCGCCGCCCTGTTCGCGCTGCTGATCATCGTGGTGATCCTCGACGCGGCACGGGTCTGCTACAAGGCGATCCGCAACCCCGAGAGCGCGCAGCTGCAGGAGGTGCCGTACGAGAAGTCGACGCTCGTCGCACCCGCCGGGCTGTTCGCCACCAAGGAGGAGAAGGCGGAGCTGGTCGCGGCCGGAGTCGGTGCCGGGGACGGCGACGCGGAGGGCACCGACCGTACGCCGGAGCCCCGGCCATGAGCACCGCGGCCGGTATCCGCAGGGCGGCTGCGCGGATCCGCTGGTTCTGGCGCGAGGCGTCGGGCGAGGCGACGTACGACCGGTACGTCGCACACGCCCGGTCGCACGATCCGGAGGCGGAGGTGCTCAGCCGCAGGGAGTTCGAGCGGCAGCGCACCGACGCGCGGGAGGCCGACCCCAGGGACGGCTTCCGCTGCTGCTGAGCACAGGCTGACCGGCGGTCCCGCCGGTGCGCGGGCCGCCGCCCCCGTCAGGGGGCGGCGGCCCGCTGCCGTGTCCGTCGCGGCCGGGTGAGCGGTTCGGGACGGCTGCCGGCGAAACCTGATGGTGCCGCGTGCGGGGGTCGCGTACCGTCGATACGTATCTGTTGTCGCCGTCGGGAGAGGCCAGTGCTCGTCTGAGGTCTGAGACACCGTGCGCCCGAGACGTGGCGCCCATGAGTGCGACCTCGGAAGCGAGCTGCCTGCAGACCCGGCACGTCATGCCCGGTCCGGCGCCTTACTTCACGAAATCCGCGGTTCTCCGCGGGTGCGGTGTCTCCACATGCCGGCCCCCTTCACCAGTACGTCCACGGGAGACACCCGATATGAGCATCCGCGCCACCGCACCCGTCCTGTGCACCGGGCTGTCGTTCGCCTGGCCGGACGGCACGCCGGTCCTGGACGGCCTTTCCTGGGCAGCCGGTGAAGGCCGTACCGGCCTCATCGGGCGCAACGGCAGCGGGAAATCCACCCTTCTGCGGCTGATCGCCGGGCGGCTCGTTCCCTCCTCGGGCTCCGTGCACGTCGCCGGCGATCCCGGCTACCTGCCCCAGGACCTCACCCTCGCCCCTGCCCTGCGTGTGGACGAGGTGCTGGGCGTGGCCTCGGCCCGCGCCGCCCTGCACGCGATCGAAGCCGGGGACACCGATGAGGACCACTTCACCGCCCTGGGTGACCGGTGGGACGTGGAGGAACTCACCGAGGCCGCCCTGGACCGCCTGGGCCTGGGCCACATCGGACTGGACCGCACCGTCGGCGAGATCTCCGGCGGTGAAGCCGTCCTGCTGCGCCTGGCGGCCCTTCTGCTGGCCCGCCCCGGCGTCCTGCTGCTGGACGAGCCGACCAACAACCTCGACCGCCCTGCCCGCCACCGCCTCTACGACGCCGTCACCGAGTACCGGGGCGCCGTGATCGTCGTGACCCACGACCGCGAACTGCTGGAGCGTGTCGACCAGATCGCCGAGCTGCGCGCCGGCGCCGTGCGCACCTTCGGCGGCAACCTGACCGCGTACGAGACCGCCATCGCCACCGAGCAGGAAGCCGCCGAGCGGGCCCACGTCACCGCCCGCGCCGACCTCGCCCGGCAGCGCCGTGACCTGGCCGCCGCGCACACCCGGCAGGCCCGCAGCGCCCGCTACGGCAAGCAGATGTACGCCGACAACCGCCTGGACAAGACCTCTGCCCAGACCATGAAGCGCGCCGCCCAGGTATCGCGCGGCAAGCAGCAGGCCGTCCACGACCAGCGCCTGGCCGACGCCCAGGACCGCCTGGACGCGGCCGAGCACCGGCTCCGCGACGACGACGCCATCCGCATCGACCTGCCCGGCACCGCCGTCCCGCCCCACCGCACCGTCCTCACCATCGAGCACACCCGCCTGCGCACCGGCCGCAGGGTTGACGACCTGCGCGTCCACGGGCCCGAGCGCATCGCGCTCACCGGCCGCAACGGCACAGGCAAGACCACACTCCTGCGCACCGTCGCAGGGCAACTCCCGCCCGCGGAAGGCGACGTCACGGTCCATGTCCCGCTGCGCTACCTGCCGCAGCGCCTGGACCTGCTCGACGGCCGGCGGTCGATCGTCGACAACATCGCGCATCTCAGCCCTCATGCCACCGGAAACCGGATCCGCGCCCAGCTGGCCCGTTTCCTGTTCAAGGGCGGTCGCGCCGATCAGCTCGTGGAAACGCTCTCGGGAGGAGAGCTCTTCCGCGCGACGCTGGCCGCGCTGCTGCTGGCGGACCCCGCTCCTCAGCTCCTCCTGCTGGACGAGCCCACCAACAATCTCGACATGGACAGCGTCAGCCGGCTCGCCGAGGCCCTGGCCGGCTACCGGGGTTCGCTGATCGTGGTCAGCCACGACCTCGCGTTCCTCGACCGTATCGGCATCACGCGCCGGCTGGACCTCGACGCCGATGTGGCTGGGGAAACCTCAGGAGAAGCATGAGGGGCCGGGCGGCGGTCATGGCGGCTCCCCGGAAGGGCGGTCGCGGCAGCGGGGTACGTGCTCAACGGCGGCAGGGGCCGAGGACGTCCAGGTCGCCCGCGTACGGGGGCCGGCTCTCGCGTCACCGAATCTCGGGTGACGGGTGGCGCGGAACTGCTGCAGACTGACGTACATGGACGTCGTGATCCGAGCCGCCCGCGCGGAGGAGTACGAACCCCTCGGGGAGATCACGGCCCGTGCCTATCTCACGGACGGGCTCCTCGACTTCGGGGACACCGACCCGTATCTGGAGCACCTGCGGGACGTCAGGGGCCGGGCGGGGCACACCCGGGTGCTGGTCGCGGTGGACGGCGGGAGCGGTGAACTGCTCGGCGGCGTGGCCTTCGTGACACCCGGCAGCCGGTACGCGAACGTGGCCCGGCCCGGCGAGGGCGAGTTCCGCATGCTCGCCGTCGCTCCGGCCGCGCGGCGGCGAGGGGCGGCCGACCGGCTCGTACGGGCCTGCCTCGACCTCGCCCGGGAACAGGGCCTGGACAGCATGGTGCTCTCCAGCCACCAGCGGATGACCGCGGCCCACCGGCTGTACGAGCGGCTGGGGTTCGTACGGGCACCGGAGCGGGACTGGTCGCCCGTACGGGACCTCGACCCGCTGTGGGTGTTCACACGGGACTTGGGACAGGAAACGGCGTGAACCGCCGGGCGCGGGCGACGGTCCGGGCGCGTGGTCGGGACCGGGGCGCGAAGTATCGCGGCGCGCCGAGGAGTTGCGCGGCGCCCCCGGAGTGAGAAGTCTCACCGGCCCTCTCCGCCGTCCCGCAGCCCCTCCGGGCACCCGGATCCGGCCACTGCCGCGGCACGTCCGCGCAGGGCCCCGCAGGCCGCTCCAGGCTTGGATCCCGGGTCTGCCGGGCCTCCGCTCAACCTGCCCACCACCGCGATCCTTTGAGCGCACGACACAACATGTGGGGGTGCATGCGTACGGCACCACTAGATGTATGCTCGTCCCCGTTGCCGCAGCAGGGGAATCCGGTGGGAATCCGGAACTGTCCCGCAACGGTCTGGATAGGGGCATCTGCGCCCGTCCGAGTCCGAAAACCTGCCGGTGACGCCCGGCTCGACCGAACCGGGCCACGACACGTCCGGGCCTCGTGGGTTGGGCCTGCGGGACGTCGCGCTGTGCTGCGCCCTGACGGGGGGTGGGTTCGCGTGCGCCCGCAGGCAGACCGCCCTCGCGGCCCCCAGCCGAGCGAGGGAGAACCACGTGACCGTCGCGCCCGCAGATCCTGCGTCACGCGAGTCCGTATCGGAGCCCGCCACCGCCGCGGTGACCACCGCGCCCGTGGACCGGGGCACGTCCGCGGACGGTGCCGACGCCCTCGGTGCCGCGCTGCTGCGCACCCTGACCGACCTCACCGCCGACCTGCCCGCGACCGACGCCGGCCGCGTCACGACGGCCGCCCTGCGGGGCCGTCACGCGGGTTCGGACGAGGCCGAGTTGCGGGAGCTGGCCACCGAGGCGGCGGCCGGTCTCATCTCCGAGGACCCCGAGTACTCCCGGCTCGCGGCGCGGCTGCTCACGCGGGCCATCGCGGACGAGGCAGCGGGCCAGGGCGCCGTCTCCTTCTCGGCGTCGGTCGCCACCGGCCACCGCGAGGGCCTGATCGCCGACGGGACCGCGGAGTTCGTCCGCGACCACGCCGCCCGGCTCGACGCCCTCGTCGACGCCGCGCTGGCGGAAGGCGCCGACGACCGGTTCGGCTACTTCGGCCTGCGCACCCTGCACAGCCGCTATCTGCTGCGCCACCCCATCACCCGTCAGGTCATCGAGACCCCGCAGCACTTCATGCTGCGCGTGGCCTGCGGTCTGGCGGAGGACGGCTCCGAGCGCGCCATCGGCGAGGTCGCCGCGCTCTACGGCCTGATGAGCCGGCTGGACTACCTCCCCAGCTCGCCCACCCTCTTCAACTCCGGCACCCGTCACCCGCAGATGTCCTCCTGCTATCTGCTGGACTCCCCGCTGGACGAACTGGACTCGATCTACGACCGCTACCACCAGGTCGCCCGGCTCTCCAAGCACGCGGGCGGCATCGGGCTGCCGTACAGCCGTATCCGGTCCCGCGGTTCACTGATCCGCGGCACCAACGGGCACTCCAACGGCATCGTGCCGTTCCTGCGCACCCTCGACGCCTCCGTGGCCGCGGTCAACCAGGGCGGCCGGCGCAAGGGCGCGGCCTGTGTCTACCTGGAGTCCTGGCACGCGGACATCGAGGAGTTCCTCGAACTGCGCGACAACACCGGTGAGGACGCCCGCCGTACGCACAACCTCAACCTGGCGCACTGGATCCCGGACGAGTTCATGCGCCGCGTCGAGGCGGACCGGCCGTGGTCGCTGTTCTCCCCCTCCGAGGTGCCGGAACTGGTGGACCTCTGGGGTGAGGAGTTCGACGCCGCGTACCGCAAGGCCGAGGCCGAGGGCCGCTACGTCAAGCAGCTCCCGGCCCGCCAGATCTACTCCCGGATGATGCGCACCCTCGCGCAGACCGGGAACGGCTGGATGACGTTCAAGGACGCCGCCAACCGCACGGCCAACCAGACCGCCGAGCCCGGCCGCGTCGTCCACTCCTCCAACCTCTGCACGGAGATCCTGGAGGTCACCGACGACGGCGAGACCGCCGTCTGCAACCTGGGCTCGGTCAACCTCGCCGCCCACCTGGGCGAGGACGGCTCGATGGACTGGGAGCGGCTGGACGCCACCGTCCGTACCGCCGTGACCTTCCTCGACCGGGTCGTGGACATCAACTTCTACCCGACCACCCAGGCCGCGACCTCCAACCAGCGCTGGCGTCCGGTGGGCCTCGGCGTGATGGGCCTTCAGGACGTCTTCTTCCGGCTGGGCCTGGCCTTCGACTCGCCCGAGGCCGCGGGGCTCTCCACCCGGATCGCCGAGCGCATCATGCTGGCCGCGTACGAGGCGTCGTGCGACCTCGCCGAGCGCCACGGCCCGCACCCGGCCTGGTCCTCCACCCGCGCCGCCCGCGGCGTCCTGCACCCCGACCACTTCGGCGTGGAGACGCAGTGGGGCGAGCGGTGGGAGGAGCTGCGCGCCCGCATCTCCCGTACGGGCATGCGCAATTCGCTGCTCCTGGCCATCGCGCCGACGGCCACGATCGCCTCGATCGCGGGCGTGTACGAGTGCATCGAGCCGCAGGTGTCGAACCTCTTCAAGCGCGAGACGCTCTCCGGAGAGTTCCTCCAGGTCAACTCCTACCTGGTCGCCGAGCTGAAGCGGCTCGGGGTGTGGGACGGCCAGACCCGTGAGGCGCTGCGCGAGTCCAACGGCTCGGTGCAGGACCTGGGATGGATCCCTGAGGACGTACGCCGCCTGTACCGCACGGCGTGGGAGATCCCGCAGCGCGCGCTGATCGACATGGCCGCGGCCCGTACGCCCTACCTCGACCAGAGCCAGTCGCTGAACCTCTTCATGGCCTCCCCCACCATCGGCAAGCTCAGCTCGATGTACGCCTACGCGTGGAAGAAGGGCCTGAAGACGACGTACTACCTCCGGTCCCGTCCGGCGACGCGGATCGCCCAGTCCGCGCGCGCCGCCACCGCCACGAGCGCCCCCATCCCAGCCCAGCAGGCGGCCGCCGCCGACGAGGCCGTCGCCTGCTCCCTGGAAAACCCCGAGTCCTGCGAGGCCTGCCAGTAATGACCACCCCGACCGACCCGAACACCGCGCGGGGGAAGAACCTCCTCGACCCGGGCTTCGAGCTGACACTGCGCCCGATGCGCTACCCGGACTTCTACGAGCGCTACCGGGACGCCATCAAGAACACCTGGACCGTGGAGGAGGTCGACCTCCACTCCGACGTGGCCGACCTCGCCAAGCTGTCGCCGGGCGAGCAGCACATGATCGGACGCCTGGTCGCCTTCTTCGCGACCGGCGACTCGATCGTGGCCAACAACCTGGTCCTCACGCTCTACAAGCACATCAACTCCCCCGAGGCGCGGCTGTATCTGTCGCGCCAGCTCTTCGAGGAGGCCGTGCACGTCCAGTTCTATCTGACGCTGCTGGACACCTACCTCCCCGACCACGACGACCGGGTGGCCGCCTTCGCCGCGGTCGAGAACATCCCCTCCATCCGTGAGAAGGCCCAGTTCTGCTTCCGCTGGATGGACTCGGTGGAGGAGATCGACCGGCTGCGCACGAAGGAGGACCGGCGCCGCTTCCTGCTCAACCTGATCTGCTTCGCCGCGTGCATCGAGGGCCTGTTCTTCTACGGCGCGTTCGCCTACGTGTACTGGTTCCGCTCCCGCGGTCTGCTCCACGGCCTGGCCACCGGCACCAACTGGGTGTTCCGCGACGAGTCGATGCACATGGACTTCGCGTTCTCCGTCGTGGACACCGTCCGCGAGGAGGAGCCGGACCTCTTCGACGAGGACATGGGCAAGCAGGTCACGGCGATGCTGGAGGAGGCCGTGGAGGCGGAGCTGCAGTTCGCCCGCGACCTGTGCGGTGACGGCCTGCCGGGCATGAACACCGACTCGATGCGCGAGTACCTGCAGTGCGTGGCCGACCAGCGGCTGCGGCGGCTGGGCCTGCCCGCGCGCTACGGCTCGGAGAACCCGTTCTCCTTCATGGAGCTGCAGAACGTCCAGGAGCTGACGAACTTCTTCGAGCGCCGCCCGTCCGCGTACCAGGTGGCGGTCGAGGGCTCGGTCGCCTTCGACGACGACTTCTGATCGGCCCACCGCCGCAGGCCCGGTGCCCCGGGTCTGCGGCGGTGGCCGATTCGTCGGCCGCCCCCGACCGCTCAGCGCAGCGGGATGCCCGCCACGCCCGCGATCCCCTTGTGGTCGCCAGGATCACGAGTGATCACCGGGCATCCGTCGGGCCACTCGGCAGACGCTGCGCGAGGTAGGCGGCGTGCGCCGCACCCTCGGGCACTCCGGCCCTCAGCCGGGCCCCGCACCAAGCCACGGCGGCGAGATCGAGCTATCGCGGGCGCGGGCCCGCATCGGACACCAGCGGGGCGGCCTCAAGGGAGGCCGCCCCGCTGGTGCGAGCGTGTGGTGCGAAGCCAGGAATCAGTCGTTGGGGACCGTCTCGTAGCGCGGCGTGCCCTCTTCCATCTGCCGGAGCGCGTCCTTGCGGTCGCGCTTGGAGAGCCGGTCGATGTAGAGGTAGCCGTTCAGGTGGTCGGTCTCGTGCTGCAGGCAGCGCGCGAAGTAGCCGGTGCCCTCGACGACCACCGGGTTGCCCTTGAGGTCCTGGCCGCGGCAGATCGCGTAGTCCGGGCGGGCCAGCGACGCGTAGGCGGTGGGGACCGACAGGCAGCCCTCGTTGGAGTCGTCGAGGACGCGGCGCTCGGCGGGCAGTTCGTCGATCACCGGGTTGCAGATCACACCCACGTGCCGCACGCCCTCGTCGTCCGGGCAGTCGTAGACGAAGACCCGCCGGTCGACGCCGATCTGGTTGGCCGCGAGGCCCACGCCCTCCGCCGCCCGCTGGCTCGCGAACATGTCGTCGACGAGCTGCTCCAGCTTCTCGTCGAAGTCGGTCACATCCTGGCAGCGCCGGTGCAGCACCGGGTTGCCCACGACGGTGATCGGACGGGCGGTGCCGCGCTCGCGGTGCGCCTGCTCCCGTGCCTCGGCGTCCACCGTGTCATCGGTGAACTCCGAGGACCGTGCCTCGGCGTCCGCCACCTGCTGCCCGCTCTCCTGCTGCGCCATCTGAGCCGTACGCCTTCCTCATGCCTGATGCGATGCCCGTGACAGGGCTGCTCTACAGGGTACGGGCAGCGACGGGGCGCGCGGACCGGGTCGCCGGAGCCCGGGCCTGCCTCCCGTCGGGCCCGCCGGATCCCGCGGCCGGGACGGTGCACCTCGCGGCGGGGGTGCCGTACCCCGGCCGCCTCCCGCCCCGGGTCAGCAGACCTCTTCGAGGTCCCGCCACGCGCGCGTGTCCGCGCTGTCGGCCACCCAGCTGTCGAGCAGGCCGCGGACCAGCCCGGAGGGCGCCGCGATCCCGCACTCGCGCTCCGGCACCCACAAATCGCCGGCCGTCCTGTGCCCGAGCGGTCCCGGGTGGCCCGGCTCACTGTGGTCGTGCGGGTCCAGATGCGGCTCGCCGTCGCCCTCGTCGCTGGGCATCCGGCTCTCCGAGCACGAACGGCACAGCAGCCGCACCGACGAGGACCAGTCCTCGGCCGCGAACCCGGCGTCGGCGGCGAGCTGCTCCAGGGCGTCCCGGTCGCTCTCCCCGGCGGCCTCCAGCAGCACGACCCAGGTCGGTACCGGGGACGGCGCCCACAGCTCGATCTCGTCGAAGACGGGGTACGAGGGGCCCGCGGAGGTGACCCGCTCGCCGTGCGGCACGCCGTCGTGCAGCACGACCTCGCCCCAGCGCCGCCCGGACGAGGGCAGCGGAATGGACAGCACCTCGATGCGTGCCGGGTCGAGCCTGCGGCCCCACACGACCTCGGCCTCGCCCTCGGGCGAGAGCCGTACGGCGGCGCTGCCCAGCTCCATGCCGACGGGCTCGGTGGCCGGGGCGCCCTCGCCGGGCACCTTCAGCCCGTACGCCTGCCAGGCGCGGCGGGCCAGCGGCCAGTCCTGGAGGGCGGTCGCGGCGATGCCGACGTTCCACCAGTCCGGAGCACCGGCCTCGCGGTCGAGGAGCGCTACGGCGCGCAGGCCCGCGGCCCGCGCCTGCTCCCAGTCGTGCCGGAACTTGTGGAGCAGCGCGAGGTTGAACCAGGACTCGGAGAGCCAGGGTTCGAGATCGGCGGCCTGGGTGAGCAGCGCCCCGGCGTCCTCGTACCGGCCGTCGCCGATCAGGGTGAAAGCCCGGTCGGTCGCCTGCCGCCACGAGGCGGAGGGACGGTGCCGTACCTTGCCGAAGATCCTCACGTTTTCCCGCCTGCCGATTCGCTCCGTGTCCGTTGCCGTGTATGCCGTACGCGGGCCGGCCGATGACGGCCAGGACGTCCCTCCCTGTACGGCGTCCCCGGCGCCGCCCTCCCCCTGAGGACAACCTGCCACACATCGCCCACGATCTCAGCCCGGATCCGGACGCTCACCACTGCTTCTTGCCACCCGGGTGAACTCCGAATCCCCCTCTTCTCCGCATCCAACCATGCACGTCTCGGCACGCGCTCATTACCCACGGGTTCTGCGGCTCCAGGGACGGCTGTTGCCCGTCCGCGGCCCCCTCTGTCGGCCTGATCACTCCCGGGCCGCTACGGCGGCGGTCCGCCGCCGCGGGCGAGCACCCGGGCCAGCGCCTCGACGACCCGCGGCTCGTAGTCCCGTGCCGTGGAGAGCCGCAGCCGTTCGAGGGCGCTGAGCGGGCCGCCGAGGCACCCGCCGCCGCCCGCGAGATCGTCGAAGGCGTTGACGGTCCGGACGATGCGGGCCGTCAGCGGCTGCTCCCGGTACGGATCGGCCTGGCGCTCGACGACCACCGCGACCTCCGCCGGAACCCCGGTCTGCCGGACGACCGCCCCGCCGAGCAGGGCGATACGGCGCTGCTCGTCGGGCGGCAGCGGCTCGGTGGCACCGGCGGGGACCGGGTCGACGAGGGAGAGCTGGCCGATGTCGTGCATCAGCGCCGCGTTCTCCAGCACGGTCAGGTCGGGCTCGGCGAGCCCCAGCTCGCGGCCGACCGCCCGGCTGAGGACGGCGACCCGGCGGGCGTGACCCGCGGGCGTGTAACCCGCGATCTCGGTGGCGCGGGCGAGCGAGGCGATCGTCTGGCGGTAGGTGCTGCGCACAGCCGCGTAGCGGCGGAACGAGAACTGCGTGAGCAGCAGCGGCACGCAGAACACCGGCAGCGCCCACAGCCCGGCGACGGCCACGGCGAGCGCGATCACCACCCCGGTCGCGCAGATCGCCGTGCCGATGCCCAGCAGGGCCCGGAGTTCCTCCCGCAGGAAGGGGCCGAACGGCCAGCCGGTACGGGCCCGCGCGAGGGCCGCGCACAGGACGGCGTCGGAGAGGGAGGTGAGGGCGAGCAGGAGGACGAGCAGGACGGCGTAGTACGGGCCTTGGCCGAGCAACTCGTCCAACGAGCCGGAGTTGTACAGGGGTTGGAAACAGGTGGCGGCGAACGCGACGGTGAGGATCCGGCGCGCGAGGTGGTCGAGGACGGGGCCGCGGCCGAGGGCGACGTGCGGTGCCGTGCCCGCCAGGGCGGCCGCCCCGACGACGGTGACGACCTGCGGGACGCCGTGCGTCGAGGGCGTTCCGGCGATCTCGCCGAGCAGCGCGTAGGCGAGGGCTCCCGCGGCACCGAGCGGAGCGGCCTCGCGTCCGTCGGGGCCCCAGCGGACGAGTTCGCCGACCGTGATGAAGACCCCGAAGGCCAGTGCGGCACCCGGCTCGTGGATCCCGTGCCAGAGCGTCCAGGCGAATCCGCCGAACCCGAGCAGCGCTCCGAGGATCCGTACGCCGAGGACGGCCCAGGGCACGGCGGCGGACGGCGCTCCGGGGGCGCCGTAGTGGCGCTCGGCCGCGGATCCGGCCTGTCCCGCGTGTCCGGGGCCGCCGTGCGGGGCGGCCCCGGACGGGGGCGCGGCGCGGTCGCCGCCCGTCCGGCCGGCTGCGGCGGAGTCCGCCATCAGGCGCTCGGCGGGCGGCGGTTCGGAACCCCGCGGTCCGGAACGAACGGACGGTCCGGTACGGGGCGAGGACACAGAACTGGCGGACAGTCCTGTACTCGGTGGGGGCGCGGCGGACGCTCCTGTGCCGGACGGCGGTTCGGAACCGGACGGCCCGGGGATCCCGCCGGAGGATCCGGCGGACCGGTCCCGCTCGCCCGCTTCGGTGCCCGCACCGGCGGTGCTCTCCGGCCGGGACGCGGACCCGCCGGAATCCGGGGCGGCGCCGCTACCGGGCGCCGCCTCGCCACCGTCCCCGGGGCCCGCCTCCGGCGACGCCGAGGCCGAGCCGGGATCAGGGGGCCGGGACGAGGCCGACCGTCCGCGCGACGGCCGTTCCGGGGACGGCCTGCCCTTCACCCGGAACCTCCTCGGTCCGCCCGGCCGGACGCCGACTGCCCGTGCGAGCCGACGGGCCGCCGCGCCGCCCCCGCGACCGGGACGGGCCCCGAGGCGGAGTACGGGGCCGCCGCCGTTCCGGCTCCCTCGGCTCGGGCCGTCTCGCGGCCCGGTGCGGGCACGTTTCCGCAGGGGTCCATGGCCGTCGTCTGGTCCGCGGTGACGGCGGGGTGCCAGCCGTGGGTGTCGATCGCGCGGGCCAGCGCCCTCACCATCCGCGGGTCGAACTGCGCCCCCGCGCACCGCCGAAGTTCCTCGACCGCCACGGACACCGGCCGCCCGCGCCTGTAGGAGCGGGTGGAGGTCATCGCGTCGAAGGCGTCGGCGACGGCGACCACCCGGGCGCACTCGGGGATACGGGCGCCGGAGAGCCCGTACGGGTATCCGCGCCCGTCCAGGCGCTCGTGGTGGTGCAGGATCGCCGCGCGCGCCTCCCCCAGGAAGCCGATGCCCCGGACCATCTCGTGCCCGTACTCGGGGTGCAGCTCGATGACCCGCCGCTCCTCAGGGGTGAGTGGGCCGTCCTTGCGCAACAGCCGTGTGGGGACGCCGAGTTTGCCGACGTCGTGCAGGATCCCGGCGAACCGGAGCGTCTCGACCCGGTCGTCGTCCATGCCGAGTTCGCGGGCGATCATCACCGAGGCGCGCCCGACGCGCTCGCCGTGTCCGCGCGTGTAGCGGTCCTTGATGTCCACGGCCTGGACCAGGGCCCGGATGGTGGCCTGATGAGCCGCGCGCTCCCGGTGGTACTGCCCGAACACCCAGCAGGAGACGTACATCGGCAGCAGCACCAGCAGCGCGGCCACCGGCCCGTACGGGCTGCGCCACAGCACCGCCATCATCAGGCCCGCCAGCCCGTGCACCAGATGGGGGGCGAGCGAGCCGAGCACGGGGACGCGCCACGCGGTGCGGGCCGGGCAGCGCTCGGCGAAGATCAGGATCCCGCCGTCGAGGACGGCGAGGACCAGGCAGAAGGCGACGGCGCCCGCTGCGGCGGGCAGCAGGGCGTAGGGGAAGTCCGCGGCCGACACGGCGTTCGGGACCCCGCCGGAGAATCCGCCGCCGTTGAAGGCCAGCGCCGCGAAGTACGAGGCGAGCGGGAACTGCGCCGCGTGCCACACCCGCCGCAGCCAGACCGGGTGCTGCTCCACACGGCCGAACAGCGCCCCGGGCACGGCCACGAGAGCGGCTGCCGACGGCGGCAGCAGATACGCCCCGGCCAGCAGGACCGGGACGAACGACCCCATGCCCGTGGGCGCGCGATGCCCCATGAAGGGGCAGCGGGTGAGCTGCTCGCACGCCGCGTACAGCAGGGCGAGCAGGCCGACCACCGTCCACGGCGTCCCGGCTCCGGGGCGCACCGCGGGCACGGCGCAGGCCACGGCGGCGAGCACGGCGCACAGGATGTACGCGCGAGCGCCCGGCGGCACAGCTCGCATGACAGGTCCTCCCCCTGCTCACCGCGCGCCGGTTCTCCTGCCGGCGCAGGCGTCAGGAAGGGGAGAATAGGCCCGCATCAGGGCCGGGGAAGGGTCATCCGCGTATTAGGCCTTCCGAGGCGTTCGTATTCGCACCTTCGGGTGACACGAGGACGATGAAACGCCCGGAAACAAGCCGCGGCGGCCGGTCAGGTCCGGCCGGATCCACATCGTGTGCGCGGAGGCCCGTGGCTGTCACGGATCGCGCCAGGGCGCCCGCCCGCTCGCGCGTGAGCCGGGGCGCCGCAGGGGCCGTCAGGCGGATTCGGTGGTGCGCGTGGCCCGCGCGGAGGCGTCCGCCTCCTGCGCCTGCTGCTCGGCCACCGCCTGCTCCATCACGGACTGCTCGGGTACCGCCTCACCGGCCCGGATGAGCTCGATCCGGCCCATCACCTTGGACCGCAGATCGGCCGGCACGTCGTCGTGACCGCAGCAGCGCTTCACGAGCTTCTTGACGGCCTGCTCCAGGCCGTACTTCTCCAGGCACGGCGAGCAGTCGTCGAAGTGCTCCTTGAACTTCGCGCTGTCGACCTCGGGCATCTCACGGTCGAGGAACTCGTAGAGGTGGTCGAGGACCTCTGAGCAGTCCGTCTCGTGCGGATCTCCGCAGCTCATGATCCCGCGCCTTTCCGATCGGTCGACTCGGTCGACGCAGCGCCCGCCCCGGCGGGGACCAGCCCGCGCTCACGGGCGTAGTCCTCCAGCAGACCACGCAGTTGGCGGCGACCGCGGTGCAGCCGCGACATCACTGTGCCGATGGGTGTAGCCATGATGTCCGCGATCTCCTTGTACGCAAAGCCCTCCACGTCCGCGAGGTAGACGGCGATGCGGAACTCCTCGGGGATGGCCTGCAGCGCCGCCTTCACATCCGAGTCGGGCAGGTGGTCGAGCGCCTGCGACTCGGCGGAACGCAGCCCGGTCGACATGTGCGACTCGGCGCGCGCGAGCTGCCAGTCCTCGATGTCCTCGGCGGCACTGCGCTGCGGCTCGCGCTGCTTCTTCCGGTAGGAGTTGATGAAGGTGTTGGTCAGGATCCGGTAGAGCCACGCCTTCAGATTGGTGCCCTCACGGAACTGGTGGAACGAGCCGTACGCCTTGGCGTACGTCTCCTGCACCAGGTCCTCGGCGTCCGCCGGATTGCGCGTCATACGCAGCGCGGCGGAGTACATCTGGTCGAGGAAGCCCAGGGCGTCCCGCTCGAAGCGCGCATTGCGCTCGGCGGCCGTCTCCGAGGACCGGCCGTCGTCGGTCCCTTCGTCGGTGCCGGTGACCGGACCCACCTCCTCCAACGCCTGCGCGGACCCGAAAGGTGATCCGCTCGAATCGGAGGATAGACGACGATCCACTCCGCCCGCCGCTCCGTGCAGGGCAGGCTGCGCCACCGCCACCTGCGACCACACCACGTCGGTGGCCTGCGGACGGGGCGGGCATTGGATCGAACCCATGCGGGAGACTCCCTCTGCTGATGCCATCTCTAAGGACATCCCGCACAACGCGACCCCGCCCCGGCACATTCCCCGCCGCCGGAGTGATCTCCCTCATCCGTCGGCCGGCAGTCCGTCCAGCCACTCGGCGACCGCGTCGACGATCAGGGCGAGCGCCTCCTCCTGGCCCAGGGCCGCCGCCTTGGGGACGGCGAACCCGTGGTCGCCGTGCGGCACCTCCACGATCCGGGTGCCGGCGGGGAACTCGTCCGGGTGCCCGAACGGGTCCCGGCCGCCCTGCACGACGAGGGTGGGCACCCCTGCCCCGGTCAGCTCGTCGGCCCGCGACTTCTCCGGCCGGCCAGGCGGGTGCAAGGGGAACGACAGCGCGAGCACCGCACGGGCGCCGAGCGAACGCGCCGTACGGCAGGCGACCCGCGCGCCCGCGCTGCGACCGCCGGCGACGACCGGGAGGCCCGGCTTCTCCAGGGCGGGCCACAGGGCGTTCCAGCCCGCGTCCAGGGTCTTCGGTGCGGGCGCGACCTTCTTGCCCGCGACGCGCCAGGGCTGCTCGACGAGCGCGACCGTCACGCCGCGCGTGGGCAGGACCCCGGCCAGCGCCTGGAGATCGCGCGCCTCGATGCCGCCGCCCGCGCCGTGGCCGACGGCCAGCACCTGCCGCGCTTCCCTGGAGCCGCGGCACCAGGTGATCCGCGCGTCGCCTGCCGGTGTGGGAACAACCTCGGTCTCGATCACCCCACCATCCTGCATCGCCGGACGCCCGCGTGCCGCGTGACGCCCACGCCGTGTCCCGCGCCCCGCTCCGCCACCCGTGCACCTCGCCTGTGTTCCTCGTCACTGAGGCGTTCCGTGAGCCGTCGGGGGCGCCCGGCACCGGGCCCGGCCGTATTGTCGGGGGCGCCCGCCGACTCCCGAGGAGCAGCTCCCCCATGGCCCCACCCGTCGTCCACTCCCTCCGCGAGCAGATCCGCGAGCACATCGTGTCGGGGATCATCAGCGGGCGGTGGAAGCCGGGCGAGCGGATCGTGGAACGGCGGATCGCCGTCGAACTGGAGGTCAGCCAGGCACCCGTACGGGAGGCGCTGCGCGAGCTGGAGGCGCTGCGGCTGATCGAGTCCACCCCCAACAAGGGCGTACGCGTACGGAGTCTGGCCGTCGCCGACCTCGAGGAGATCTACCCGGTGCGGGCCGGTCTGGAGCAGATCGCGGCCGAGCTGGCCGCGCCCGTGCTCGGCTCGGACGTCTCCGTGCTGGAACCGGAGGTCGCCGCGCTGTACGAGGCGGACCGCGCGGGCGACGCGGAGGCGCAGGTGCGCCACACGGTCGCCTTCCACCGTGAGCTGGTCCGCGCGTCGGGGAACAGCGTCCTGCTGCACACCTGGGAGTCGCTGGGCATCGAGGTGTGGACGGCGCTCTCCATCCGCTGGCTGGGCACCCGGCAGGAGTCGTACGCGGAGGAGCACGAGGCCGTGGTGGACGCCTTCCGCCGCAAGGACCCGCGGGTCGGCGAGCTGGTCAAGGAGCACGTCCTCTCCTGCGCGCCCCGCGCCTGACGGGCCCCGGGCCCCCTGCGCCCCGCCCGCGGATTGGGGCAGGCGCTGACGCACATTCCCGGGCTGGGCCCCGCGGTGCCGGCCGCGCGCCGCGGCCGCCGGGTGGGCGGCGGGAGTTGACGTGCACGTGCGGGTCCGGTCGGGCGGTACGCGGGCCCGGTCGAGATCCGCGCGTGGCCGCGCCACGCAACGCGGGACCGGGTGCCTCGTCCGGTTCAGGACCCACGTGCCCGGTACAAGGAGGCGCTTGTGCCCCGTGTCCACGTACGTCAGCGCCCGCGCGGCCTGGCCGAGATGCGGGCGCGGCGGAGCGCCTCGCGACCGTCCGCCGGGGCGGCGTGGCTGCGGGCCGCCTGGCTCCCAGGCCCCGGCGCCGCGTGCCGGGGCAGCCGGGTGGGCACCGGGTGCCGGGTTCCATGGCACGGAATGCCAATTTTGCCGTTCGGAGAAGTTTTCCGCCCACCCCACTTTGATCGATCATCGATCAGATCTACATTGACTCCCCGGGCCCACCGGCCTCGCCCTGCCCACCCCCCGGCAGGACCGTGCTCACCGTCCCGTCTCCCCGCCCACGCGCGGCCGGAGGAGGGACCAGTCATCAGTCGAAGGCGGCCACCCATGACCGACGTCGTGCGCAACCAGCCGAGCGGGCTCGACCAGCTCCCCGACCGTGACCCCGAGGAGACCGCCGAGTGGGCGGCCTCGCTCGACGCCGTCACCCGCGCCGCCGGACCGCACCGCGCCGCGTACCTGATGCGCCGCACGCTCGAGCACGCCGAGGGCAGCGCCCTGGCCCTGCCGAGGCTGCTGGAGACCGACTACGTCAACACGGTCCCGACCTCCGCCGAGCCCGGCCTGCCCGGCGACGAGGACCTGGAGCGCCGGATCACGGCCTGGAACCGCTGGAACGCGGCCGCGATGGTGACCCGCGGCAGCCGCTACGGTCTCGGCGGCCACATCGCCACCTATGCCTCCGCGGCCTGGCTGTACGAGACCGGCTTCAACCACTTCTTCCACGGCAAGGAGGGTGACGGCTCGGGCGACCAGCTCTTCGTCCAGGGCCACGCCTCCCCCGGCATCTACGCCCGCGCCTTCCTCGACGGCCGCCTGACCGAGGGCCACCTCGACCGGTTCCGGCAGGAGGCCGGCGGCGACGGCCTGCCCTCGTACCCGCACCCGCGGCGGCTGCCCTGGCTCTGGGAGTTCCCGACCGTCTCCATGGGCCTCGGTCCTCTCTCCGCCATCCACCAGGCGCGCTTCAACCGCTATCTGCAGCACCGCGGCATCAAGGACACCTCGGCCTCGCACGTCTGGGCGTTCCTCGGCGACGGCGAGATGGACGAGCCGGAGTCGACCGCCGCACTCGCCCTCGCCGGCCGCGAGGGCCTGGACAACCTCACGTTCGTCATCAACTGCAATCTGCAGCGGCTCGACGGTCCCGTCCGCGCCAACTTCAAGATCGTGCAGGAGCTGGAGGCCCAGTTCCGCGCCGCCGGCTGGAACGTCGTGAAGTCCCTCTGGGGTACGGAGTGGGACGCCCTGTTCGCGCTCGACACCACGGGCGCGCTCGTACGGCGGCTGCGCGAGGTCCCCGACGGCCAGTTCCAGACGTACGCCACCCGGGACGCCGCCTACGTCCGCGAGCACTTCTTCGGCAGCGACCCCGCACTCGCCGAGATGGCGAACGTGCTGACCGACGCGCAGATCGCCGCCTGCTTCCACACCTCCCGCGCGGGCCACGAGCCGCGCAAGGTGTACGCGGCCTACCGTGCGGCCGTCGAAGCCAAGGGCGCGCCGACCGTGATCCTCGCCCAGACCGTGAAGGGCTTCACGCTCGGTCCCGGCTTCGAGTCGCGCAACGCCAACCACCAGATGAAGAAGCTCACGGGCGTGGAGTTCCGCGCGATGCGCGACCTCCTCGAACTCCCCATCCCCGACAGCGCCCTGGGCGAGGACCTGGTGCCGTACGCCCACCCCGGCCCCGACTCCCCCGAGGTCCGCTACCTCCAGGAGCGGCAGGCCGCGCTCGGCGGTCCGGCCCCGGCCCGCCGGGTCCACCCGGTGGCGCTGCCCGAGCCGTCGGCTAAACCCTTCGAGGCGCTGGCCAAGGGGTCGGGCACCCAGGAGATCGCCACGACCATGGCCTTCGTCCGCTTGGTCAAGGACCTGATGCGGGAGAAGGAGACCGGCCGGCGCTGGGTGCCGATCGTCCCCGACGAGGCGCGCACCTTCGGCATGGAGTCCCTGTTCCCGACCGCGGGCATCTACTCCCCGCTCGGCCAGACCTACGAGCCGGTCGACCGCGATCAGCTTCTCTACTACAAGGAAGCGCAGAACGGTCAGATCCTCAACGAGGGGATCACGGAAGCCGGTTCGATGGCCGACTTCACCGCGGCCGCCACCGCGTACGCCACGCACGGCGAACCGATGATCCCGTTCTACATCTTCTACTCGATGTTCGGATGGCAGCGGACGGCCGACCAGATGTGGGCGCTCGCCGATCAGTTGGGTCGCGGTTTCCTCATCGGCGCGACCGCTGGACGCACGACCATGACCGGCGAGGGCCTCCAGCACGCCGACGGCCACTCGCATCTGATCGCCTCCACCAACCCGGCGGCGCTCGCCTACGACCCCGCGTTCGCCTACGAGGTGGGCGTGATCGTCCGCGAGGGCCTGCGCCGGATGTACGGGCCGGAGGCCGAGGACGTCTTCTACTACCTCACCGTCTACAACGAGACGAAGGTCCAGCCGCCCATGCCCCAGGGCACGGACGTCGAGGACGGCATCCTCAAGGGCCTGTACCGGTACCAGGAGGCCGACGTGGTGGAGGGGGCGCCGGAGTCCGACGCCCCGCGCCTCCAGCTCCTGGCCTCCGGAACCGCCATCCACTGGGCCCTGGACGCCCAGCGCCTGCTCGCTGACGAGTGGGGTGTGGCCGCCGACGTCTGGTCGGCGACCTCCTGGAGCGAGCTGCGCCGTGACGCCCTGTCCTGTGACGCGGCGCAGCTCACGGGCGAGGACCGGGTCCCGTACGTCACCCGTGCCCTGGCAGGCGCACCGGGCCCGGTCCTCGCCGTCAGCGACTGGATGCGGGCGGTCCCGGACCAGATCAGCCAGTGGGTGCCGCAGGACTGGAACTCGCTGGGCACGGACGGTTTCGGCCTCTCCGACACCCGCGACGCCGCCCGCCGTCACTTCGGCGTCGACCCGCGGTCCGTCGTCGTCGCGGCGCTCGCGGCGCTGGCCCGGCGCGGCGAGGTCAAGCAGGAGGCGGTACGCGAGGCCCGCGAGCGGTACGGGCTCTGAGACGCGGCGGTGGGGTCCGGCCGGTCACGCCCCGGCCGGGCCACCACCGCCGTCCCAACACGGGGAGGGCGGCGGAACGTCACCCCGGCCGGGGACGGAACGTCACCCCTGTGGTGACGGCGAACCGTCACCCCGGCCGGGAAGGGAACGTCACCCCCGAAGTGACGGCGGAACGTCACCCCCGCAGTGACGGCGGAACGTCACCGGGAAGTCAGAACAGCGTCCCCTCCTGCGGGGCTTCGAGCTCCTCGAGCAGTTCGGGACCGTTGTTGCGGACGTTGCTGACGTCCGTCGACACCGGGTACGCCCGCATCATCCCGGCCGGCGGCGCAGCGAGCAGCGAACGCAGGTCGTCGGGGTCGGTCCGCGCGGGGTCGAGCCAGTCCGCCCACCGCTCGCGGGGCAGCACCAGCGGCATCCGCGGGTGGATGTCGGCCAGCGCCTTCGGCCCGTCGCCGCCGGACTCCTCCGCACCGGCCAGCGGCGTGGTCTCCGCCTCGGTGGTGACCACCGTGCAGGTCACCCACCACGACCGCGGGTGCTCCGGGGGCAGCGTCCGGTCGCGCCAGAACTCGTACAGACCGGCCATCGCCATGACCGACCCGTCCGCCGGGGTCACGAAGTACGGCTGCTTCCGGGGCCGCTTGCGCTTGCCCTGCTCCTCCAGCGCGCGCTCGGAGCCGGCGGTGACCCACTCGTAGTAGCCGTCGGCGGGCAGCAGGCAGCGCCGCGTGGAGAACGCCTTCTTGAACGAGGACTTCTCGTGGACCGACTCCGCCCTGGCGTTGATCATCTTCACCCCGACCTCGGGCGTCTTCGCCCAGGACGGCACCAGGCCCCAGCGCAGCATCCTCAGCTGGCGCACCGGGGCGGGGTCGTCCGTCTCCTTGTCCCGGCGCTCCAGGACGGCGTAGACGTCCTTCGTCGGAGCGACGTTCCAGTCCGGGGCGAGGGCCTCCTCGGGCTCCCACTTCGCCACGTCGAACAGCCCGACGAGGTCCTCGGGTCTCCGGCTCGCTGAGTATCGACCGCACATAAGTGCCACACTGCCACGACGCGCGGACGACACGACATGCCCGATGCCGTATCCGCCGCCGGCACATCCGTACCGCCACGAGGGAGCCGCCCGTCCATGGACACCACGCACATCGGCGATCTGTGGGACCGCGTCATAGGCACGCAGCCGGACCCTTCGCTCTGGCTCGTGGCCGTGACCGCGGTCGTCGCCCTCGCGGCCGTGGTGCCGCAGACCGCCTGGCGGCTGAGCCGCAACGCCGTGACGATCGCCCACGAGGGCGGCCACGGCCTCGTCGCCCTGCTCAGCGGACGCCGCCTGGACGGCATCCGGCTGCACTCCGACACCTCGGGCCTGACCGTCTCGCGCGGCAAGCCCACCGGGATCGGCATGGTCCTCACGGCGGCCGCCGGCTACATCGCGCCCTCCCTGCTGGGCCTGGGCGGGGCCTGGCTACTGGTCGCCGGGCACATCACGCTGCTCCTGTGGGGCGCGATCGTGCTGCTGTTCGCGATGCTCGTGATGATCAGGAACGCGTACGGGGTATTGACCCTTCTCGTCACCGGCGCCGCCTTCTTCCTGGTCTCCTGGCTCACCGAGGCCGCCGTCCAGGCGGCGTTCGCGTACGGCGTGGTGTGGTTCCTGCTCTTCGGCGGCGTCCGGCCGGTCTTCGAACTCCAGGCGAAGCGCCGCCGGGGCGGAGCGCCCGACTCCGACGCGGACCAGCTCGCGCGGCTCACCAACGTGCCCGCCGCCCTGTGGCTGTTCCTCTTCCACGCCGTCACGATCAGCTCGCTCATCGGCGGCGGGCGCTGGCTGCTGGAGCTGTGACGCCTCCTACCATCGCCCTCTACCACCGTTGCATTTCGCGGGGGTTTCTCCGATTTTGATCAAGATCTGCGTCCTGCGTGAACCACTAAAGTGAAGGCCATGACCGGTAACCCCGTGCACACCGCCCACTGGCCCGCCCCGCTCGCGTCCGGCCCCGTCGACGCGACCGTCACCGTGCCCGGATCGAAGTCGGTCACCAATCGCGGCCTCGTCCTGGCCGCGCTCTCCTCGGAACCGGGCTGGCTGCGCCGCCCGTTGCGTTCCCGCGACACCCTGCTCATGGCGGAGGGCCTGCGCGCGCTGGGCGTCGGCATCGAGGAGACCGTCTCCAGCACCACCTCGGGCCCGGGCAGCGCCCCCGGCAGCGGCGAGGCCTGGCGGATCATCCCGTCCGGACTGCAGGGCCCGGCCACGGTCGACGTCGGCAACGCCGGTACGGTCATGCGCTTTCTGCCGCCGGTCGCGACTCTCGCCGACGGAACCGTCCGCTTCGACGGCGACCCCCGGGCTTACGAACGGCCGCTGCACGGCGTGATCGACGCGCTGCGCGCGCTGGGCGCCCGGATCGACGACGACAACCGCGGCGCGCTGCCCATGACCGTGTTCGGAGGCGGGGCGCTGGACGGCGGACCGGTCGAGATCGACGCCTCCTCGTCCTCGCAGTTCGTCAGCGCACTGCTGCTGTCCGCGCCGCGCTTCAACCAGGGCGTGGAGGTGCGGCACGTCGGCGACTCCCTGCCGTCCCTGCCGCACATCCGGATGACCGTGGACATGCTGCGGACCGCGGGCGCCCAGGTGGACACCCCGGAGTCCGGCGGCGAGCCGAACGTCTGGCGGGTCAAGCCGAGCGCGCTGCTCGGCCGGGACCTGGTCGTAGAGCCGGATCTGTCCAACGCCCAGCCGTTCCTGGCCGCGGCCCTGGTCACCGGCGGACGGGTCACCATCCCGGACTGGCCGGAACGCACCACTCAGCCCGGGGACGCACTGCGCCGCATCTTCACCGAAATGGGCGGTTCCTGTGAACTCACCGACGCGGGGCTGACGTTCACGGGCAGCGGCCGCATCACCGGCATCGACGTGGACCTCGGCGAGGTCGGCGAACTGACCCCGGGCATCGCCGCGGTCGCGGCCCTGGCCGATTCCGAGTCGGTGCTGCGCGGCGTCGCGCATCTGCGCATGCACGAGACCGACCGCCTGGCCGCGCTGACCAAGGAGATCAACGCACTCGGCGGCGACGTCACCGAGACCGCCGACGGGCTGCGTATCCGGCCGCGCCCGCTGCACGGCGGGGTCTTCCACACCTACGACGACCACCGGCTGGCCACGGCCGCGGCGGTCATCGGGCTGGCGGTCGACGGCGTCGAGGTGGAGAACGTCGCCACCACCGCCAAGACCCTGCCCGACTTCACCGACCTGTGGACCGCGATGCTCGGCGAACCGGCGGGGCGAGTTCCCCTGCGGAGAGCCTGAGAGCGGTCGGGTCATGCGCCGCTACGGCAAACACACCGACGAGGACGACGTCAGGGTCCGCCCGGGCCGCAAGGGCAGCAGGCCCCGTACGAGCATCCGGCCCAAGCACGAGGACGCGACCGAGGGCTTCGTCCTCACCGTGGACCGCGGGCGGCTGACCTGCCTGGTCGAGGACCGTACGATCACCGCGATGAAGGCCCGCGAACTGGGCCGCAAGGCCGTCGTCGTCGGCGACCGCGTCGGCATCGTCGGCGATCTCTCCGGCGACAAGGACACCCTGGCCCGGATCGTCCGCGTCGAGGAGCGCGTGTCGGTGCTGCGGCGCACGGCGGACGACGACGACCCGTACGAGCGGGTGGTCGTGGCCAACGCCGACCAGCTCGCGATCGTCACCGCCCTCGCCGACCCGCCGCCCCGCCCCCGGCTGATCGACCGCTGCCTGGTCGCCGCCTACGACGCCGGTCTCGAGCCTCTGCTCGTGCTCACCAAGGCCGACCTCGCCTCGGCCGAGACGCTGCTCGAGACGTACGAGCCGCTGGGTGTGCGCTTCGTGGTGACCAGCCGCGAGGAGCTGGTGGACGGGGCCGCGGCGGACCGTGTGCGGGAGCGCCTGAACGGCCGGATCACCGCCTTCGTCGGCCACTCGGGCGTGGGCAAGACGACCCTGGTCAACGCGCTCGTACCGGACCACCAGCGGGCGACGGGCGACGTCAACGCGGTGACCGGACGCGGCCGTCACACCACCACATCGGCCCTGGCCCTGCCGCTGCCGGACGGCGAAGGATGGGTGATCGACACCCCGGGCGTCCGGTCCTTCGGCCTCAACCACATCGACCCCTCGCGCGTCATCCACGCCTTCCCCGACCTCGAACCGGGCACCGTGGAGTGCCCGCGCGCCTGCAGCCACGACGAGAAGGACTGCGCCCTGGACGCCTGGGTGGCGGAGGGGCACGCGGACCCGGCCCGGCTGTTCTCCCTGCGCCGGTTGCTCGCGACGCGTGAGCGGCGCGAGGGAGACTGATAACCGGACGTTTGCCCAGCAATCAGGACGGCAAGGGCATAATCGCGCCAGAACAGGCAAAGCGGTCGCCGACGGGGAGGCTCACACATGGCGTGGCTGCTGGTGATCGTCGCGGGCCTGCTGGAGGTCGGCTTCGCGGTCGGGCTCAAGCTCTCCCACGGCTTCACCCGGCTGTGGCCGACGGTCGCCTTCTGCGCCTTCGCCCTCGGCAGCTTCGGACTGCTGACGCTCGCCCTCAAGCGCCTGGACGTCGGTCCGGCGTACGCGGTCTGGACCGGTATCGGCGCGGCCGGCACCGCTCTCTACGGCATGATCTTCCTCGGCGACCTCGTCTCCGCCCTGAAGATCGTGTCGATCACGCTGGTGATCGTGGGCGTGGTGGGGCTGCAGTTGTCCGGCGGCGTCCGCTGACACCCTGTCACCCGCGCGGCCGCACACCACGAGTGACGCAGCATCGGGCGCACGTCCGGCGGGCGCCGCGGCCCGGCCGCCGCCTCAAGCGGGCTGACGCTCGCCGCGGGCGGGCACCGGCGCGGACTGCCGGGGCGCCGGGCCCGACGGCAGCAGACCCGGCACACAGCGCCGTACGAGCAGCGCGGGATCGTCCGCCCCGGCGGGCACCACCACGTACGACAGCGCCAGCCGTACGGCCACCTCGCAGGCGCGGGCGAGCCGTTGCGACTCCTCGCCGGGCCGGTCGCGCTCCAGCACGGCCAGGGCGCGCTCGCGCACCTGGCGCAGCAGCTCACCCGGCGACGGCGGCACGGCGTCGGCCCGCCGCTGCGCCGGCACGTACGACGACGAGGGGGCCGCCGTGCGGACCGGCGCGGGCAGCCGCTCGCCGTAGGAACCGGTCAGAACGGCGCGCAGGAGAGGGCTTCTTCGTGCACTGCGGACGGTCCACTCCGCGACGGCGGCCAGGCGGGCGACCGGGTCGGCGTCACCGTCCGGGGCCGTCGCCCCCGGTCCGTGCGCGCCGGTCAACACGCCGTCGACACCGGCGAGATAGAGGTCCGCCTCATGCCGTACGAGGGCTCTGGCCAGACCGTCCTTGCTGCCGAACTCGTTGTAGAGGGTCTGTCTCGACACTCCTGCCGCCGCCGCGACGTCCACCATCCGCACAGCGGACCACGGCCGCCCCGCGAGTGCCGCAAACGCAGCGTTCAGCAGGGATTCACGCGCAGTAGGCACCGTTGCCTCCCCGGCCATGCGGCTCACATGGCCTGCCGTGCGCACGAGGATTGACGGACCGCCGGGGAGTGTCAATAGCTCCGACGGAGCACGATCACACCCATACGGACACGCTCGTGTGGTAGGTCCGAACCTCGCTGGATACTGTTCGCCCATGCCCGACTATCACGATGATCTGCGTCTGGCCCACGTGCTCGCCGACGCCGCGGACGCCGCCACCATGGAACGGTTCAAGGCCCTCGACCTCAAGGTCGAGACCAAACCGGACCTGACGCCGGTGAGTGAAGCCGACAAGACTGCCGAGGAGTTGATCCGCTCCTCGCTCTCGCGCGCACGGCCGCGCGACGCCGTCCTGGGCGAGGAGTACGGCAGCGAAGGTGCGGGCCCGCGCCGCTGGATCATCGACCCGATCGACGGCACCAAGAACTACGTGCGCGGGGTCCCCGTCTGGGCCACGCTGATCTCGCTGATGGTGCCCGGCGGCAGCGGCTTCCAGCCGGTCGTGGGCGTGGTGTCGGCCCCGGCACTCGGGCGCCGCTGGTGGGCGGCACAGGGCGCGGGCGCGTACACGGGGCGCAGCCTGACCTCGGCGTCCCGGCTGCGGGTCTCGAAGGTCGGCAAGATCGAGGACTCGTCCTTCGCCTACTCCTCCCTCAGCGGCTGGGAGGAGCAGGGGCGCCTCGACGGCTTCCTCGACCTGACCCGCGCCTGCTGGCGGACGCGCGGGTACGGCGACTTCTGGCCGTACATGATGGTGGCCGAGGGCTCGGTGGACATGTGCGCCGAGCCGGAGCTGTCGCTCTGGGACATGGCGGCGAACGCGATCATCGTCCAGGAGGCGGGCGGCGAGTTCACCGACCTGGACGGAGTCCGCGGACCGGGCGGCGCGAACGCCGCCGCGTCCAACGGTCTGCTCCACAACGAACTGCTGGGCTACCTCAATCAGCGCTACTGATCCGTTCGCGCTCCGTACGCCTGCTCCGCACGCCCCCTTGTTGCCGCTCCATGAGCATGTGAATATGAGAGTCCCCAAGCTTGTGAACTTGTGAATCGCTTCACGTGGCAATGCGGGCACGGGGAAGCTGTCGCGCCGGTCGGCGGCGTGCGGATTCACAGGGTCCAGGCGGACACGAAAGAGGTGGCTCCATCCATGCTCGTCCGTGACGCCATGAGCACGGTGGTCCTCACCATCGGCCCGGCCCATACGCTCCGCCAGGCGGCCCGGCTGATGGCCGGCCGCAGGGTCGGGGCGGCCGTGGTCCTCGACACCGACACCAGCGGGCTCGGCATCATCACCGAGCGCGACATCCTCAATTCCGTAGGCGCAGGACAGGACCCCGACCAGGAGACGGCACACGCGCACACCACGACGGACGTCGTGTTCGCGGCCCCCGAATGGACCCTGGAGGAGGCGGCGGCCGCCATGTGCCGCGGCGGATTCCGCCATCTGATCGTCCTCGACGACCACGAGCCCGTCGGGGTCGTCTCCGTCCGCGACATCATCCGCTGCTGGGCGCCGGCCGGATCCCAGCCCTCCGTACTGGCGGGCTGAGCGGCCCCGGAGATCCGCGACCCCCCGACCGAGGCGGCCGCACGCCCACGACCGTGACGAGAACGCCGTAACGAGAGACCGGAACGAGACGACCGCACGAGACGGGACAGCCCGCACGGAACGAACCACACGGAACGGGACGACCCGCACGAGACGTGGAGCCGGACACCCCCATCGGGGTGTCCGGCTCCTCGTACGACAGGCGGCGGTCAGCCGCGCAGGGCCTGGACCGCGGCCTCGAGCCGCTTGCCGTAGTCCTCGTCCGCAGCGCGGAAGTTGGCGATCGCGCGCTCCGCGATGCCGTCGCGGGAGACCTTGGCGATGAAGCCGGCGAGGTTGTCGATCAGCCGCTGCTTCTCGTCCTCGGCCATCAGGCGGTAGAGGGTGCCCGCCTGGACGAAGTCGTCGTCCTCGGCGTGCAACGGGGCGACGTGGTCACCCGTCGGGCCGCTGACCGCGGTGGGCTGCCACAGCGGGCGGCCGGTCTCGGCCGGGCCGCCGAAGCTGTTCGGCTCGTAGTTCTTCGCACCGCCGTGGCGGCCGTCGTACATCACGCCGTCCCGCCCGTGGGTACGCGCCTCGGCGGCGTGCGGGCGGTTGACCGGGAGGTGGTCGCCGTTGATGCCGACGCGGTAGCGGTGGGCGTCGCCGTAGGCGAACAGACGGCCCTGCAGCATCTTGTCCGGGGACGGGCCGATGCCCGGCACGAAGTGCGCCGGGGAGAAGATCGACTGCTCGACCTCGGCGAAGATGTTGCGCGGATTGCGGTTGAGCTCCAGCGTGCCGATCTCGATCGGCGGGTAGTCCTCGTGCGGCCAGACCTTGGTCAGGTCGAACGGGTTGAAGCGGTACGCGGCCGCCTCCGCCGCGGGCATGATCTGCACCTGCACGGTCCAGGTCGGGAACGCGCCCTGCTCGATGGACTCGCGCAGATCGCGCTGGTGGCTGTCGGCGTCGAGACCGGCGAGCTCGGCGGCCTCTTCCGAGGTGAGGTTCTTGATGCCCTGGTCGGTCTTGAAGTGGTACTTGACCCAGAACACCTCCCCGGCCTCGTTGTTCCACTGGAAGGTGTGCGAGCCGTAGCCGTTCATGTGGCGGTACGAGGCGGGGATGCCGCGGTCGCCGAAGAGCCAGGTCACCTGGTGGGTCGACTCGGGCGACAGACCCCAGAAGTCCCAGACGTTGTCCGCCTCCTGCGAGCCGGTGTACGGGTCGCGCTTCTGGGTGTGGATGAAGTCGGGGAACTTGATGGCGTCCTTGATGAAGAACACCGGGGTGTTGTTGCCGACGAGGTCGTAATTGCCCTCCTCGGTGTAGAACTTCAGCGCGAAGCCGCGAGGGTCGCGCACCGCGTCCGCCGAGCCGAGGTTGCCCGCGACCGTGGAGAAGCGGAGGAAGACCTCGGTCTGCTTGCCGACCTCGGAGAGAAAGGCCGCGCGGGTGTACTTCGTCACATCCGCGGTCACGGTGAAGGTGCCGTAGGCGCCCGCGCCGCGCGCGTGGACGATGCGCTCCGGGATGCGCTCGCGGTTGAAGTGGGCGAGCTTCTCGAGCAGGTGCTGGTCCTGGACGAGGACCGGACCACCGAGGCCCGCGGTCTCACTGTTCTGGTTGTCCGCAACCGGAGCACCGGACTCCGTGGTCAGCGGGCCGTTCGTCTCAGCCTGCACGGTCACGCGCGCCTCCTGCGAGTCGTCCTGTCCCTTGGTCCCTTGTGGTCCCCTGGCGAAATATCGAACACGATCCTACATTGGACTTAGTCCAAGTCAAGAAGATGCCGAAGACCGTACCCGTTCAGGGCCCGGTCCCCGTCACTGTTAGGCTGAATGTCATGAGCGACCTGCTGGAGCGACTTCGCGCACGCGGCTGGCGGCTCACCGCCCAGCGGCGAGTCGTGGCCGAGGTTCTCGATGGGGACCACGTCCACCTGACCGCCGACGAGGTCCACGCACGCGCCGCCGAGCGCCTGCCCGAGATCTCGCGCGCGACCGTCTACAACACGCTGGGCGAGCTCGTCACACTCGGCGAAGTGCTCGAGGTCAGCACGGACCGCCGTGCGATGCGGTACGACCCGAACGCGCACCACCCGCATCAGCACCTGGTGTGCGCGAAGTGCGGCACGGTGCGTGACGTACACCCCGGCGGCAATCCGCTCGCCGACCTCCCCGACGACGAGCGCTTCGGTTTCGCCGTCTCGAATGTCGAGGTCACCTACCGCGGTCTCTGCCCGAGCTGCCGCGCGGCCTGAGCCGCTGCTCGTTCCCCTGGACCGCTCCGGGGCCGTACTCTCCGGAGCGGCGCTCGAGGGCGCCCGGTCGCCGCACCTCGTACGGTCACCCACCGGCAACGGTCACCCACCGGCGACCCACGCATGACGAAGGCCCGGATCCTTGAGGGATCCGGGCCTTCGTTCTCGTAGCGGGGACAGGATTTGAACCTGCGACCTCTGGGTTATGAGCCCAGCGAGCTACCGAGCTGCTCCACCCCGCGTCGGTGAACCCAACTCTAGCCGCACGCCATCGACCAGCGCAAATCGTCTCGGAGGCTCCCTCCGCCTGAGCTTCCGGGACCGGCACGTACGGCGTGCGCCCACCCCCGGAACGCGGGTGGGCGGGCGCGCCGTGCTCGTCGGTGCCCGGCCGCGGGCGCTAGGCCGTCAGCTCCTGCTGCAGGGCGTCCCGCAGGCGGGCCGCACGCTCGGCGACCTCCGGCGGCCCCTTCTCGACGGCACGCGAGCACCAGTGCTGCGCCTCCGCCAGCTCGCCCCGTCGCGCGGCGAGCAGCGCGAGCCGCAGCGCCGCGCGGCCGTGCCCCGCCGACGCAGCCCGGGTCCACCAGAGCGCCGCCTCCGGCTCGCTGCCCTCGCGCGCGAGAAGCAGGCCGAGGTTGAACGCGCCGTTGCGGCTGCCCGCCTCGGCGGCGGTGCGGTACCACCGCGCCGCCTCGGCGGTGTCGCCGCGGAACGCCGCGATCATCCCGCAGCGCACCTGCGCCCTGCGGTGTCCCTGCTCGGCCGCCCGCTCGTACCACTCCTCGCACTCCGTCGTGCCGCCGTCCCCCTCCTCGGGGCGCCGGCGCCGCTCGAGCAGCGCACCCAGCCGGAAGGCGGCCTCGGCGCTGCCGCCGCCTGCCGCGCACCGCAGGTGCCGCTCGGCGTCCTGTTCGCTGCCGTCCCTCAGCAGCGCGATCGCCACCTGCAGCGCGGCATCGGTGTGGCCGGCCGCGGCGGCACGCTCGTACCACCGCAGGGCGGTGCGGTCGTCGTCCCGACTGGCGTGCAGGATCCCGAGGTTGAAGGCCGCGTCGACGCTGCCCGCCTCGGCGGCCTTGGAGAACCACGGCTCGGCGCCCGCCGCATCGCTGCGCTGCAGCAGCAGAACGGCCAGAGCATTGGCGGCCTCCCGGTGCCCGGCGTAGGCGGCACGGCGGTACCACTGCTCGGCCTGCGGCGTGCGGCCCTGCTCGGCACAGAGCAGCCCGAGGTTGTACGCGCCGTTGACGTCTCCTGCGTCGAGCGCGGCGCGGTACCAGCGCTCCGCCGTCTGCGGCTCACCGCGGTCGGCGTGCAGCGCGCCGAGGGCGTTGGCCGCGTTGCCGTCGCCCTCCTGGGCGGCCCGGCGCCACCAGATGGCGGCGCTGTCGGTGTCCCCCGCGTCGCGCAGCAGGAAACCGAGCGCGCACGCCGCGCGCGCCTCGCCGTCCTTGGCGGCTGTGAGGTACCAGCGACCCGCCTCCTTGGCCTCGCCGCGCTCCTCCAGCAGCGTGCCCAAGTAGAGCGCGGCGCGCCGGTGTCCGCGGGCGGCTGCCTGCCGGTACCACTGCTCCGCCTCGTCGCTGACGTCCTGGTGCTCGCCGTCCTCGGGCGGGGCTCCGCTCTCGGACAGGCCGCCGTCCCCGGCCGCCACGTTCCGGCGTACGTGACCCCGTCCGTCCTCTCCGCGTACGGCACTCCGGCGAGCAACGTCCCGGTCGCCGAGCTCCGCACCCATGACGTCGTGGTGCGCGACGTCGCGGCTCGTGACGTCATGGGCCCGCCGGTCCAGAACACGGGCGAGGCGGTACGCGGCCTCGCGGTGCCCCTGGTCCGCCGCGGCACGGAACCAGCGCTCGGAGCCGATGTCGCTGCGGTGCTCCAGCAGATCGGCCAGCGCGTACGCGCCCAGCGCGTGACCCGACTCGGCCGACTGTCGCAGCCAGTACTCGGCTGACGGCTCGTCACCACGCTCTCGGTAGTGGCGGCCGAGCGCATGCGCGGCGGCCGCGGAACCGGCGACGGCGGCGATCCGCCACCAGCCGGCCGCCTCGTCCGCGTAGCCCCGCTGGTGCAGCAGGACGCCCAGGTTGTTGGCTCCGGCACGGTCGCCCGCGCTGGTCGCGGCGCGCAGCAGGGGCTCGGCGCCGTCGAGGTCCCCCCGGCGCAGCAGCAGCGCGCCCAGAACGCTCATCGACTCGGTGCTGCCGGACTCGGCCGCCCGGCGGTGCCGCGCCTCCTCCTCGGCGGCCTGGGAGGTCAGCATCCCGGCGGCCGGGTCGGTGGTGATGTCGGCGGCGGCGTCCTCCCTGGTCGTGGTGGATCCGGGCAGGGTGGAGACCCGCTCGTCGCCGGGCGGGTCCGCAAACCGACCTGATTCCAACAGAATTGCCTTGTCCCCCATAAGGGCCATCGTCGCACCACCTGCAACCTGCGTACACCTGGTATACCGCAGCCAGTGAAGTCACTTCGGCGTTTTGTCGACTTCCCGACACGACGACAGGCCAAACTCCGTTACACAGGTTCCCCCACACAAGCGAAGGACCCGGAGTCTGTTGACTCCGGGTCCTTCTGTCGTAGCGGGGACAGGATTTGAACCTGCGACCTCTGGGTTATGAGCCCAGCGAGCTACCGAGCTGCTCCACCCCGCGTCGGTGAACCCAACACTAGCACGGCGCGGGGTGGCGCCCTGTCACTTGTCCTACTGGGCCGGCTTCTCCTCGGCCGGCTTCCCGTCACCCTTCTGGTCGGCCTTGGCCTCCGCGTCCGCAGCCCGCTTCAGCGCCGCCTCGAGGTCGCCCTGCGCCTTGCCGTACGCGGTCCAGTCCTGGTCCGCGAGGGCCTTCTGGCCGGCCTCGAACGCCTTCTGCGCGTCGTCGAGCGCTTCACGCACCGTCGGGTCCTGGGACGGTGGTTGCTCCGTGCCCGGTGGCTCCGTCGTGCCCGGCTCACTCGGTCCCTGCTCTCCGAAGACTTCGTCGAGCGCCTCACCGAGCGTGTTCCTGAAGGCCGTCTGGTCGTTGTACGAGACCAGAACCTTCCTCAGGAGCGGGTAGTTGGTGCCGGCACCTCGGACGTAGACCGGCTCCACATAGAGCAGTCCTCCGTCCATCGGGACGGTCAGCAGATTGCCGTACTCGACCTCCGAGTCACCTCTCTTGAGGATGTTGATCTCGTTGGCGATGTCGGTGTCCGAGTTGAACTTGGACTGCACCTGCTGCGGCCCCGACACCGTGGTGTTGGACGGCAGTTTGAGGATTCTGATTCTGCCGTAGTCGGAACTGTTCGCGTCCGCGTCGACCGCCATGAAGGCGCCCAGGTTCTCCCGCCCCTTCGGGGTGAAGGTCGTCGACAGCGAGAACGTCTGCGCCTGCTGGTCGGGCATCTTCATGCTCAGGTAGTACGGCGGCACCGCGTTCCCCGACTTGTTCGTCGGGTCGTCCGGGACCTGCCACACCTCACTGCCGCTGTAGAACTGCACGGAGTTGGTGACGTGGTACCGCGTCAGCAGCTCGCGCTGCACCTTGAACAGGTCCTGCGGGTACCGCAGATGCTGCATCAGGTCCGGATCGATCGAGCTCTTCGGCTTCACCGTGCCCGGGAACGCCTTCTTCCAGGTCTTGAGGACCGGGTCCTTGGTGTCCCACTCGTACAGCTTCACCTTGCCGTCGAAGGCGTCGACCGTCGCCTTCACCGAGTTCCGGATGTAGTTGACCTGGTTCTGCTGCGCGACCACGGCACGCTGGCCGTCGGTCAGCGAGTCGGCCGTCGTGTCCCCCAGCGTCGTACGCGAGGAGTACGGGTAGCCGTTGGAGGTCGTGTACGCGTCGACGATCCACTGGACCCGGCCGTTGACGACCGCCGGGTAGGCGTCACCGTCGATGGTCAGCCACGGAGCGACGGACTCCACCCGCTCCTTGGGCGTGCGGTTGTACAGGATCCGCGAACCCTCGCCGATCGCCCCCGAGTAGAGGATCTGCGGCTCGTTGAACGCCACCGCGTAGGCCGCACGGTTCACCGGGTTCGAGAGATTCACACCGCTCTTGCCCGTGTAGCTGTACAGCTTCTCGCCGCCCGCGTCGGAGTAGTCCAGCTCCTTCTGCGGGCCGCCGACGATCGAGTACTGCGAGGTCTTCTCGCCGTAGTAGATGCGCTGCTGGTACTTGCCCAGGAAGCCCTTCGTGGGCAGGTCGGACTCGGTGAAGTCGGGGGCACCGCCGGACTTGGTCTCCGTGCCCTTCGCCGTCACCGCACCATAGCCGTGGGTGTACTTGAAGTGGTCGTTGATCCAGTTGCGCTCGGGGATACCGTTGATGTCCAGCTCGCGCAGACCGATGACGGTGTCCTGCTCCTTGCCCGCCTCCTTGTAGCGGTCCACGTCCAGCGTGCCGGGGAAGCCGTAGTAGCCACGCACCTGCTGGAGCTGCTGGAAGGTGGGCGAGACCACGTTCGGGTCCAGCAGCCGCACGCTCGCCGTGGTGTCCGCGTCGGCGCGCAGCTTCGCGGCGTCCTTCGTGTCGCTGACCCCGGAGTAGTCCGAGACTTTCGCCCCGGTGATGCCGTACGCCTCACGCGTCGCATCGATGTTCTTCTGGATGTACTCCGCTTCCTTGGCCTGCTCGTTGGGCTGGACCTGGAACTTCTGCACGATGGCCGGGTACAGGCCGCCGATGAGGATCGCGGACAGCACCATCAGGCCGAAGCCGATGACCGGGAGCTGCCAGGTGCGCCGCCAGAGCGTGGCGAAGAACAGCACCGCGCAGATGACCGCGATGCAGAAGAGGATCGTCTTCGCCGGGAGATAGGCGTTGGCGTCGACGTACTTCAGACCCGTCCAGTTGTCGGTCGACTTCAGGTCACTGGACTTCACGGCCAGGCCGTACCGGTCGAGCCAGTAGGCCACGGCCTTCAGCGAGACGAAGATGCCGAGCAGCACCGAGAGATGGCCCGTGGCCGCGGCGGTGGCGCGTGCACCGGGGCTGGTGATCCGCAGACCCCCGTACAGGTAGTGCACCAGGGCGGCGGCGATCAGGCTCAGCACCGTCGCCGCGAAGCCGAAGCCGAGCAGGAAGCGGTACCAGGGGAGGTCGAACGCGTAGAAGGACACGTCCTTGTCGAACTGCGGGTCCTTCGAGCCGAACGGCACCCCGTTGACCCACAGGAGCCAGGTGCGCCACTGCCCTGAGGCCGAGGCGCCCGCGATCAGCCCGACGAGGGCGGTGACCCCGAGCAGCACCCACTTCTTGTACGGAGCGATGCTCATCCGGTAGCGGTCGAGGCTCTGCTGCTCCACGGACATCGCGCTCAGCGGCGGGCGCAGCTTGTGCGCCAGCCAGATGTTGAGCCCGACGGCCACGGCCATCAGCAGGCCGAAGACGAAGAAAAGACCGATCTTGGTCCACAGGGTGGTGGAGAAGACCGAGGAGAATCCGACCGAGCGGTACCAGAGCCAGTCCGTCCAGAACCCGGCGAACATGACAAAGAGCATCGCCAGTACGGCGAGCACGCCCAAGGTCATGAGCAGGGTCCGGGCGCGGCGGGACGGCCGGCCGACTCTGATCCGTGGACCCGTCGGGCCTCCCCCACGGTCCGGCATCTGGAAAGCCAAGGTGCGCACCTCGAAGTTTTCGCTGTCGTATGAGCAGGCCCCGCGATAGTAGGGCCCACCCATGCAACTTACTCAAGCTTTACCCAGTTCCCGGTTCCGGTTACGAACAGGGCAAGATACCGACCATGTCCAATGTCTCCTCCGGAACGCCGATGGCCGCCAGTCCCCTGACCCGTGCCGTCCTCGAGATCGACGAGTACGCCTCGGGGCTCGGCTGGGACCAGCCCGCCCGCCTCTTCGCCCTCGTCGACACCGATCAGCTCCGCGCCCAGGAGCCCGGTCTCGCCGACCAGCTCGGCATCGACAACGAAGCGGACGCCACCCTCACGCCGGTGGAACAGGACGAGCTGCCCTCCGGCACCCCGCTCGACGAATTCCTCGCCACCATCGCCTGGCCCGACGCCGTGGTCGGCTGCGCCCTGACCGTGGAGCGGCTGCTGCTGCCGCCCTCGGCGGAGGCGTCGGTGCCCGACGAGCTGGACGGGGAGCAGCTGGCGGCATGGGTGGCCGAGCATCCTGAGCGCCAGGAGGTCCGGATGACGGTGGCCGTGCTGCGGGACGGCGCGCGCGAGACGGCGCTCCGCCTGCGCGAGAAGGACTCGCCGACCGAGGTCCTCACCGGCTCCGACCTCGTGCCGGGCCTGGCCGAGGCACTGGCGGCGACCTTCTCGGAGTAGGCGCAGGAGCGGCGCGGCGGGCGCCCGGTCTCCCGGCCTCGCCGCTGCTCCCGGTCCCGGTGTCGCGCTCGGTCCCGGTCCCGGTTTCGCGCTCGGTCCCGCTCCCGGCCGAGCCGGTCGGGTCAGCCCGTCGTACAGCGGTCGAGGGAGCCGGTGTCACCGGCACGGATCTGCTTGAGCGCCTTCACGGCGTCATCGATCGTGTCGACCTTGACGAGCGTGAGGCCGGACGGCACGTCCCGCGCCGCCGTCGCGCAGTTGTCCTTGGGCGTCAGGAAGTACTCCGCCCCCTTGGCGCGGGCACCGACGGTCTTCATCTGGATCCCGCCGATCGGTCCGACCTTGCCGTCGGCCTCTATCGTGCCCGTCCCCGCCACGAAGTTGCCGCCGGTCAGGTCGCCCGGCGTCAGCTTGTCCACGATGCCGAGCGCGAACATCAGCCCGGCACTCGGTCCGCCGACGTCGGCGAGCTTGATGTCGATCTGGAACGGGAACGTGTGGTCCGTCCCGGCCTCGATGCCGACGATGGCCCGGTTGTCGTCCGGTGCCTTGCGCGTCGTGATGGAGAGGGTCTCGCGGGTCGAGGGCTCCGGCTTGCGGGCCTTCTCCGCCGCGGCGGCCGCCTTCGCCGGAATGATGGTGAAGCTCACCTTCTGCCCCGGCTTGTGCTGCGTGACCAGCTTCGCCACGTCGCCCGGCTGCTTCACCGGCTTTCCGTCGACCGCCTTGATCACGTCGCCCGCGTGCAACGTGCCCTCGGCCGGGCTGTCCTTCACCACCGACGCCACCACCACGCGCGCCGCGACCGGGACGTCCAGCACCTTCAGCGCCGCGACCTTCGCGCTCTCCTGGGACTGACTGAACTCCTCGGCGTTCTCCTGGGTGGCCTGCTCCGCGGTCTGCCCGTTCGGGTAGAGCGTGCTGTGCGGGACAACCGCGTCGTCGTGCGAGAGCCAGCCCGCGACCGCTTCCACGAGGTTCATCCGGTAGTCGGCACCGGTGACCCGGACCGTCGTCATGTTGAGGTGCCCCGTCGCCGGATACGTCTTGCGCCCGGAGATGTTCAGCACCGGCTCGCCACCATGATCGCCCAACGTGTTGACCGTCGGGCCGGGAGACATCTCCGAGTACGGAACGGGGATGAGCACTCCAGCGCACAGCAGCGCGATGAGCATCAGGGTGGAAGCGAGCATCGTCGCGGTGCGGCGTGGCATGAGAACGACAGTACGGGACTGGTCCGACAGTGCACTCCGGGGGCCGGTCCGATCGGGACCGCCGGAGCCCACCGGGCCGGGGGCCCGTTGCTCAGGCGGCGGCGTCGGAGTCGGCGGCCTGCGCGGAGGCCGCGGCGGCGGCCGGAGCGGGAGCCTCGACCGGCCCGTCCGACGCGGAATCGGAGCGGGAACGCTCCATCGCCTCACGGAAGCGTTCGTACCCGGCGAGTTCAGCGACGTCGCCGACCTTGCGATTGCGCGAGGCCCAGCGCGCCCACAGCGCGGCAACGACGGCCGCGACGACCGGAATCAGCAACCAAGCGAGCGCCGCCATACCGGCCTCCCGACCCCATGCACAACGAGAACCGACAACCGCAACTGACTGATCAGCAGATTAACCATCCGCCTGATCAACGCTCACGGCGGGGGGTGAGTTACGCAACCGGAGACGAAGCGTCAGTGCGCCATACGAGTCCGCTTGCCCTCGAACGACGTTGCCATGCCCATGCGATGGGACGGCGCTGCGACCCGCCCAAGGTGAGGGCCGGTACGGCGGCGTTACCAACCCGGGACGAGCGCGCGACGCGGGCGCCCGGCCACCGACCCGTACGACGGCCGCCTGAACGACGGCGCTTCGCCCCCACCCGACGCCCGACCACCACCCCAGAACGACAGCGCTACGCGCCGACCCGCCCACCCGACGCCCGACCACCACCCCTGAACGACAGCGCTACGCGCCGACCCATTCCTCTGTGCCGTCGGCGAATTGCTGGTGCTTCCAGATCGGGACCTCGGCCTTGAGGTCGTCGATCAGACGGCGGCAGGCCGCGAACGCCTCCGCGCGGTGCGGGCACGCCACCGCGACCACGACCGCGAGGTCGCCCACCGCGAGGTCCCCCACCCGGTGCACGGCGGCCATGGCCCGTACGGGAAAGTCCGCCGCCACCTTCTCCGCCACGCGCCGCAGCTCGGCATCGGCCGTCGGATGGGCGGAGTAGCCGAGGGCGTCCACGTCCGTCCCGCCGTCGTGGTTCCGCACGGTGCCGACGAACAGCGCGATGCCGCCCGCGGAGTCCTCCCCCACCGCCGCGAACACCTCGTCGACGGACAGCGGGGTGTCGCGGATCGCCAGGAGGCGGATCGGGTCGAGGGCGGGCGCCTCGCCGGGGTGGTCGTACGTGCGTGCCATGGCGTCCATCGTGCCGTACCGGCCCGCATTAAGGAACTCCGGCCATCCGTATCGCGGAATTGGAATTCCGCCTCTCGGTGGGCCGTGGCGGCGGCGCTCAGACGCGGCGGCGTGCCTTGCGGGCCCGCCGTACCAGGGCGGCCGTACCGACCAGGGCGACCGTCGCACCGGCGGCGCCGAGCGTGGTCGCGTCCTTGCGGCCGAGGCGGCGGCCCGCGACCGTGTGCCGTCCCGAGACCTCCTCCAGCAGCTCCGCGAGGACCTCCTCGTTGGTCCACTGCGGCCGCCATCCGGCGTCGTGGAGCCTGCTGCCGCTGACGACCCAGGGGTGCATCGTGTACTCCAGGTCGCCCGCCGGGGACGGAGTGAGGCCGAGCCGATGGAGCCGGGACGCGGCGCCGAGGGCGACGGCGGACGGCAGTTCCATGCGGCGGATTCCCGTCAGCTCCTCGACCTCCTCCTGCTCCAGCCACCCGTCGCAGCCGACCGCCAGCTCGCCCTCCACCTTCTCCAGCGCCGCGTACTCCAAGGCGCTCGCCAGGTCCTCGACGTGGCAGAACTGCCAGGTCGGGCGCGATCCCGCGACGACCAGCAGCCGGGGCGACTCGAAGTAGCGGGTGAAGGCCGTGTCCGTGCCGCCCACCAGGACGGCGGGCCTGACCACCGTGACATTGAGGCCGGGGTGCGCCCGCGGGGCACGGCGGCTCAGCCGCTCGATCTCCAGCAGATCGCCGACGCCGGTGGCCTCGGCGGTCGCCCGCAGCTCGGCGTCCTCGGCGAGCGGCACGTCGTTCTCGGGCAGGGCCCCGTAGACCATGGCCGAGGTGCACAGGACGACGCGGTGGACGCCCGCGGCCGCGGCGGCGGTGAGCACGGTCTGCGTACCGCGCACGTTGTACGCGGTACGGGCGGCGGGGTCCGAGCCGAGGTCGAGGTCGAGCGCGAGGTGCACGACCACGTCGCAGCCGCGCAGCTTGTCCGCGATCGCCGGATCCCGGACGTCGAGCAGATGCCACTGCGCCTCGGACACGTCACCGCGGCGCTCGTCGAGCGCCACGACCTGCTTGATCTCCTCGGACGCGGCGAGCCGCTGCGTGAGCACGGCACCGACGCCCGACGCGGCACCGGTGACCGCGACGACGGGCCTGTGCGCGGATCCGGCAGTGCCGTTTCGCGCTGCGCGAACTTCTCGGTCTGGGGAACTCACCGGGCGGCTCCAGCGGTTGTCTTCAGTGCGTACGGGCAGTTACGCGTACGTACCAGGTGGGTCCATCCTGCCGCAGGCTTCCGGGCAGCCAAGCACCGAGCCTAGAGGTGGACAGGGTGTCTACGCTGGGTGTGTTGTCGGGCAGTCGCCGCCGGCCGGGCCGGCGGCCCTACGAGCCGAGGAAACCCGTGAGTGACACCCCATTCGGATTCGGCCTCCCGCCGGAGGAGCCGGAGGACGGCGACGACGGCAAGAAGAAGGGCGGCCAGGGCGGCGACCAGGGCCCCCCGAATCCGTTCGGGTTCGGCGGCGGGGGCGGTGGCGCGGAGAATCCGTTCGCCGCGATGTTCGGTTCGCTGAATCCGAACGATCTGGGGGCGGCGTTCCAGCGCCTCGGGCAGATGCTCTCCTACGAGGGCGGCCCGGTGAACTGGGACATGGCCAAGGACATCGCGCGGCAGACCGTCGCGCAGGGCACGTCCGACGGCACCAAGGACGCGACCGTCTCGCCGGGCGAGCGCGGGGCCGTGGAAGAGGCGGTGCGCCTCGCCGACCTGTGGCTCGACGGCGTGACCTCCCTGCCCTCGGGCTCGGGTGCGGCCGTCGCATGGAGCCGCGCCGAGTGGGTCGAGGCGACGCTCCCGGTGTGGAAGGACCTCGTGGACCCGGTCGCCGAGCGCGTCGGCGCGGCCATGGGCGATGTGCTGCCCGAGGAGATGCAGGCCATGGCGGGCCCGCTGCTCGGGATGATGCGCTCCATGGGCGGCGCCATGTTCGGCACGCAGATCGGGCAGGCCGTGGGCGTCCTCGCGGGTGAGGTGGTCGGCTCGACCGACATCGGCCTCCCCCTGGGACCGGCGGGCAAGGCGGCACTGCTGCCGGTGAACATCGAGGCTTTCGGCAAGGACCTCGGCGTCCCGCCCGAGGAGGTCCGGCTCTATCTCGCTCTGCGGGAGGCGGCCCATCAGCGCCTGTTCGCACACGTTCCGTGGCTGCGGTCGCATCTCTTCGGGGCGGTCGAGGGCTACGCGCGTGGCATCAAGGTCGACACCGCCAAGCTGGAGGACGTGGTCGGCCAGCTCGACCCGACCCACCCCGAGCAGCTCCAGGAGGCGCTGCAGCAGGGCATGTTCCAGCCGGAGGACACCCCGGAGCAGAAGACGGCCCTGGCCCGGCTGGAGACGGCCCTGGCGCTCGTGGAGGGCTGGGTCGACGCGGTGGTGCACGCCGCCGCGGCACCGCATCTGCCGTCCGCGGACCGGCTGCGCGAGACGCTGCGCCGGCGGCGCGCGACCGGCGGCCCCGCGGAGCAGACCTTCGCCACACTGATCGGGCTGGAGCTGCGTCCGCGCCGGCTGCGCGACGCCTCCAGACTGTGGGCCTCCTTGACCGACGCGCGCGGTCTGGAGGGCCGGGACGCCCTGTGGGAGCACCCGGACATGCTGCCGACCGCCGCGGACCTCGACGACCCCGACGGCTTCGTGCACCGCGAGCAGCTCGACTTCGCCGAGCTGGACAAGATGCTGGGTGAGGCGGCGAGCGGCGGGGGCGAGACCCGGCCGCGTCTGGAGAAGGACGGCGACGAGCAGGGCTCCGGGGACACCCAGCGCCCCGGCGATCAGGACTCCGGCGATCAGAAGTCCGGTGGACAGGGCTCCGGTGAGCAGGGCCCGGGAGAGGGCGACAGCGAGAAGTGAGCCTCCACGCGGACACGGCGCGGGTCCTGAAGGAATGGTCCGCGCCGGACGAGGAACAGGAGCGGCTGCGGCTCACCTACGGGGACCATCTGACCGCGCACCCGGACGGCATGTGGAAGTCCTGCCGCGACGGGCACATCACGGCGAGTGCCCTCGTCGTCGACCCTCCGGGCGGGCGGGTGCTGCTCACCCTGCACCGCAAGTTGCGGATGTGGCTGCAGATGGGCGGGCACTGCGAGCCGGAGGACACCACCCTGGCCGGAGCGGCGCTGCGCGAGGCCACCGAGGAGTCCGGTATCGGCGGTCTGACGCTGCTGCCCGGCGGTCCGGTGCGTCTGGACCGCCATCGCCCGCCCTGCACCTGGCACTTGGACGTGCAGTACGCGGCCCTCGCCCCCGCCGGGGCGGTGGCCGCGATCAGCGACGAGTCCCTTGATCTGCGCTGGTTCGCGTACGACGAGGTGGCCGATGTGGCGGACGAGTCCGTCGTACGGCTGGTGGACCGCACCCGCGCGCTGCTCGAGTCCTGAGGCCCCAGGACCCCACGCGCGCGGGGCGGCCGACCTGCTTGCCCGGCCTGACGCCGTGCTGCCCTTCCGGATCCAGCGGTGGGACCGGGATCTAGCGGTTGGACCAGATGTTGCCCTGGTTCTGGCCGTGGGCGCCGTGCTGGCCCATCCCGTACTGCGCGGCCATGCCCTGCCCGATCACCGCGTTCTGCGGCGGAAGCAGTTCGCTGGGCTGGACGAGGGCGTAGCCCTGGCCGAGGAAGCTGAGCTCCCAGCCCTCGCCCGTGTTGCCGCGCCGGCGAAACACGCTGGAGGACGACGTCTGCGCCTGCATCTGGACGCGCAGCGACGTCGACCAGGCAATGACCGCGTCGGCGTCCGCGTTGACGTACTTGTCGGGGGTGACCTGGAGCATCAGCGGCTGGCCCGAGGTCATGAGCGCGACCTTGCCCTGGCCGGAGATCTGGAGGTTGTACGCCCCTGACCCGGAGATACCGAACTGGCTGTCCACCGCGATCGCCTCCCAGTGGAGGCCGGAGTCGAGCGCCAGCACGTACGCGCTGTCGACCGTCAGCCCGTCCCGGTCCACATCCACGACGTGGACGTGCTGGGCGAGGTTGGCGAGGAAGACCGTGCCCTGCCCCGAGCAGCGCATCAGATCCAGGCCCTCGCCGGTGTGGGCGCGGGCCCGGCGCTGCCCCTGCGTCTGGTATTCGCCGTCGAACTCCATCATCCCCTGGTAGGCGACCATGGTGCCTTTGCGGGCGAGGATGTCGTCGTGGCCGGTGAGGGTGACGCGCAGCATCTGCGGGTTCTGGAGCGCGTACCGGTCCTGCGTCTGGTTCTCGGTGTAGCCGAAAAGCGGGCTCTGCATGGTGTGTTCGCTCCCCCTCAGCCCCGGGCCCGGAGCCGGTCAGTACTGTCCTCGCTGGGCTGTACGACGACGAACCCCTGGCCTGAGAAGCCGATCTGGTACGCCTCGCCGCTGCCCCGCCCGATCATCGAGGAGGCCTTGAAGCTGCGCTTGCCCTTCATCTTCAGTCCGGTGGACCAGGCGACGAGCGCGTCCGGGTCCACATAGGTCTCGTCGTCACCGCGACCGCAGTCGACCACGATCGGGGTGCCCCGGGAGGTCAGGGCGACCCAACCCGTGCCGGAGATCCCGACGTTGAAGAGACCCTGCCCGGCGAACTTCGCCATGCCCTTGACCCGCTGGACGCCCCACTGGAGGTGGGCGTCGAACGCGAGCAGGTTGGTGCCGTTGACCGAGACGGAGTCCCCGGCGAGGTTGATGCAGACGACGTCCGCGCCGTAGTCGGCGAGATAGAGCAGACCGTCGCCGCTGCACTTCATCAGCGGCGCGCCCTCGCCCGTGATCCACTGGGACGCCATCTGACGGACGGCGGGCGGATTCGGTTCGTACTGCACGAAGCCCTCGTACGCGACCATCGAGCCGGTGCGCGCGAAGAGGTCCTGGCCGCTCTGCATGGCGACCTTCAGCATGTTGCGCCCGTGGTTCTCCATCCGGGCGGCCATCGGGGCCGGGGCGAAGCCCGCGATCAGTGTCTGGTCCATGACGGGCTCCTTCAGACCTCGTAGGGCTGGACGACGATGAAGTTGCCGGGCGCGCCGCGGAACTGGAGGTTCACGGTCTCGCCGCTGTGGCCCGGGTAGGCGTTGCGGCGCAGTCGCACCTGGCTGGCGATGATCACCTGAGAGGCCGCCGACCACGCCACGATCGCGTTGCTGTCGGCGAACGTGGTCGGGGTGACCGGCAGGACCACCGGGACGCCCTGGGTCTTCACGACGACGGTGCCGGTGCCCTGGAACTGCATGGTGAAGAGCGCCCCGCCGGGGATGCCGTGGCCCTCGATCCGCCGCACCTCGTGCTGCAGCGACTCGTCGAAGGCGAGCACGTTCTCCGCGGAGACGCAGATGGCGTCGCCCTGGAGCTCGATGGGGTGGAGCTGCGCGCCGTTCTCGGCGAAGAAGACCTGGCCGCGGCCGGTGCAGCGCATGAGCTGCATCTCCTGGCCGGTGGCGTTGCCGACGATCCGCCCGGCGAACCCGGCGCCCTTGTAGCTGAAGTCGACCTTGCCCTGGTAGAGCACCATGCTGCCCTGGCGGGCGAGGACGGGCTGGCCGTCGGCGCCCAGGTCGATGCGGACGAGCTGCTGGTTCTGGAGCGTCCAGCGCTGCCCTGTGGGTGCCTCGCGGAACTTCTCCAGCGCCGCGCCGAGCCCGGGCGTGGCCGCTCCTCCAGCGGTGGCCGCGCCGTGCGGAGCGGGCTGCTGCCCCGGGAACGGCCCCGCCTGCGGCTGACCGTACGGGGGTGGCGTCGCCTGGCCGGGTGCCCCGAAGGGCTGTCCGGGCGCGGCCGGTTGTCCCGGCGCGGGCGGTGCCTGTCCGGGCACCGGGGCTCCATAGGCTCCGGGTGCCCCTGGTGCCCCTGGTGCCGCGGGCGGCTGTCCGTACGGGGCACCCTGCTGACCGGGGTGCTGCCCGGGGACACCGGGCTGTCCGGGCGGCGGCGGGACCTGACCACCGTGCGGCGGGGTGTGCTGACCGGGGAGACCGGGCGCCATGGGCGCGGCGATGGTGGGAGCGGCGTGCACCTGCGGATCGGGCATGCCGGGAGCGGGCGAGGGCGGCGGCGTGGCCCCCTGGGGCGGGGCGGGCGGAGGCGGTTGCGGCGTGGACGGAGCGGCCGGCGGCCCCGGCGGCGGAGCGAATCCGGGTGCGGGCGCCGACGCCTGGGGCGGTGCGAACCCGGGCGTCGCCTGCTGCGCCTGCTGCGGCTCCTCCTCGAGCACCTCACCACCGAAGTTCTGCAGCAGCGCGTCGAGCCCGCCGTCGAACCCCTGGCCCACGGCGGCGAAGCGCCACACGTCCTTCAGGTAGAAGTCGCCGAGCATCACCGCGCGTTCCGTGGTGAACTCCGAGCCGGTGAAGGAGTAGCGGGCCACTTCCTCGCCACCGGCGACGATCCGGATGTATCCGGGCCCGACCTGGGACATCTGTCCCGCGCCGTCGACCGCGGCGGTGAAGGAGAGCCGCTGGACGTTCGCCGGGATGCTGTCGAGCGTGATGCGGAAGGACTCCGTGTCCCCCGCCTGTGCGCCGAGGAGCTGGATGGAGTCCTCGGGCGACTTCGGCTGGTTGAAGAAGATGAAGTAGCGGTCGTCGGACAGACGCTCATCGGCGTCGAGGCCGAAGCAGCTGATGTCGAAGGACAGTCCGGGACCGGCGATCTGCACTCCGACGTACAGATCCGTCCCCGCTGTCAGGTCACTGATCTTGGCTTTGTGGCCGCGCTGGAATTCCCTGGACATGCGAAACGACCATCCCCCCATCCCGTGCAATGTGTGCGTTGCGTCAGGCTAACCGCTGGTGCCGACACGCGGCGACGCCGGAACGGGGTTGGTACACGGGTGATACGGACGCAGGCGCATCAGGTTGCCGGCCGGCGCTCGCACAGGCCCGCAGCTCGCGGGCTACTCGGTCCGGGCAGCGGGCAGATGGGGCAGCCGGTCCGCCGCGACGACACCCTCGAGATAGCCGCGGGCGCGCTCCGTCCGCGGGTAGGACTCCAGCAGCTCCCAGAAGCGGGGGCCGTGCCCGGGCACCAGCAGATGCGCCAGCTCATGGAGGAGCACGTAGTCGATGACGTACTCGGGCATGCCCTGGAGGCGGTGCGAGAGCCGGATGCTGCCCTCGGCGGGGGTGCAGGAACCCCAGCGGGTGTTCTGGTTGGTGACCCAGCGGACGGTGGCGGGCCGGGCCCGGCCGCCGAGGTACTGGTCGGAGAGGTACTCGGCACGCTGGGCGAGTTCGGCGTCGCCGAGCATCCGCTTGCTCTCCTGGGCCGCCAGCTTGTCCAGCATGACCGTGACCCAGCGCTGCTCCTCGGCCTCGGACATACGGGCCGGGATCAGGACGATGGTGCGGTCGCCCTCGCGGTACGCGGAGACCGTTCTGCGCCGCCGGGCGCTTCTCCTCACCTCGACCGCGCTCGCGCCCGAGCCGCGGGAGGGCTGACTGGCTGTGCTGCGCTGCGCGGAGCGCTGCAGTGGGTCGGCGGACACGCCCCGACGTTACCTGCTGGGGGTAGGGGAAGTCCCGCCCCTCGAAGGGTGTGCGCAATTTGAATGACTAATCCCCACCGCCTGTGGACAACTTTCGGCGGCCGATCGGCGGCGCGGGCATGCTGGTCGCCGACCGGATCGATCGAGGACGCACTCGGGTCGGTCCGACGGGGAATCGGCGGGGGCCGGCGACGACCGAGCGGGGGTCGGCGGCGCCCACCGGAAACGACGAGTCATCACGGGGGACAGCAGTGATGCATCCGATGCTCAAGCCCGCGCTGCGGCGCGGCTGGCGTGACCGGCAGACCGTGCAGTTCGGGATCGCGGGGGCGCATGCGGTGGTCCTGGGCCCGGTGGACACCACGACCGGCCTCTTCCTCTCCCTCCTCGACGGCACGCGCGGTCTGCCGTTGCTGAGGCGTGAGGGGGAGGCGATGGGCCTGGGTCCCGGGCGGGTGGACGAGCTGATGGACCGGCTGGGGGCGGCCGGGCTCCTGGAGGACGCGACGGCGTCGGGCAGTTCGCCCGGTGCCGCCGGGGCGGAGCAGGCCGGGGCGGCGGACCGGCTCCGGGCAGATCTGGCGTCCCTGTCGGTGATCCATCCGGAGGCAGGCGCGGCTGTACGGCGCATGTCCGCGCGTGCGGCCGTACGGGTACAGGTGCGCGGCGCGGGACGGGTCGGCGCGGCGGTCGCCGCGACGTTGTCGGCCTCCGGTGTCGGCCAGGTCGACGTGCAGGACGGCGGCTGTGTCGAGCCCTGGGACGTCGCGCCGTCCGGGCTGCCGTCCGAGTCGGTGGGCGAGCGGCGGAGTGTGGCCGCGCGAAGAGTGGTGCGGGCCGCCGCGCCCGGCCGGCGGCCCTGGCGTTCGGGGGCCGAGGGGGCGGGTGGAGCGGTCGGGACCGGCCGGACGGCCTCGTCCGGGTCGGCCCGAGCGGTGACGGAGCTGGTGGTGCTGGCGCCGCGCGACGGGCTCGCGACGTACGCGCCCGACCCGGTCGTGACCGAGGAGCTGATCGCCTCTGGTACCCCTCATCTGTACGCGGGGGTCATCGAGGGCACGGGCGTGGTCGGGCCGCTGGTGCTGCCGGGCACGTCGGCGTGTGCCGGGTGTCTGGCCCTGGAGCGGGCCGACCGGGAGCCCGCCTGGCCGCGGATGCTGGCGCAGTGGCGCTCGGGACGCAGCGCCTCAGCCGCGGTCGCGTGCGACACCGCGCTGGCGACGGTGGTGGCGGGACTCGCCGCCTCCCATGCGCTGAACTTTCTCGACGGACGGCTTCCCCGAAGCACCGGCGCGCGGCTGGAGTTCGCCCTGCCGGACCTGGCATGGCAGTCACGACCGGTCCCGGCACACCCGGGCTGTGCGTGCGGCGCCGCGCGGGCGCACGACATCCCCGACGGGGAATCCCCGTCCTTCGAGAATGAGCCGCAGGCGACAATGGCCGGGCAACCGCCGTCTGCGGCGTGGCTCGGGGGGTAGCTCTCCCCGGAGGTGCAGTGGAGTTGGAGGGGCGAATGTCGGATCTTCCCCGCAAGGCCGTGACGCGTACGGCCAAGCTGGCCGCGCTGCCACTGGGAATCGCCGGCCGGGCCACCTGGGGGCTCGGCAAGCGGATCGGTGGCCGGTCCGCCGAGATCGTCGGCCGGGAACTTCAACAACGCACCGCCGAGCAGTTGTTCAAGGTGCTGGGCGAGCTGAAGGGCGGTGCGATGAAGTTCGGGCAGGCGCTCTCGGTCTTCGAGTCCGCCCTCCCTGAGGAGGTGGCCGGTCCCTATCGTGCGGCGCTGACCAAGCTGCAGGAGGCCGCGCCGCCGATGCCGGTGCGGACGGTCCACGCGGTGCTGGAGGAGCGGCTCGGCGAGGACTGGCGGCAGTTGTTCGAGGAGTTCGAGGACAAGCCGTCGGCGGCGGCCTCGATCGGGCAGGTGCACCGCGCCGTGTGGCACGACGGGCGGGAGGTCGCGGTCAAGGTCCAGTACCCGGGCGCGGGTGAGGCGCTGTTGTCCGACCTCACGCAGCTCGGCCGGTTCGCGCGGATGCTGGGGCCGCTGATTCCGGGGATGGACATCAAGCCGCTGATCTCCGAGCTGCGCGACCGCATCTCCGAGGAGCTGGACTACGGCCTGGAGGCGCAGGCGCAGCGGGCCCACGCCGCGGAGTTCGCGGACGACCCGGACGTCGTCGTACCGGATGTGGTGCACCAGAGCGATCAGGTGCTGATCACGGAGTGGATCGAGGGCGTGCCGCTGTCGGAGGTCATCACCGACGGCAGTCGTGAGGAGCGGGACCGGGCGGGCCAGTTGCTGGCGCGTTTCCTCTTCTCCGGCACGGCGCGTACGGGTCTGCTCCACGCGGACCCCCACCCGGGGAACTTCCGGCTGCTCATCGGCGGAGCGGAGGACGGTCCGCCGGAGAAGTGGCGTCTGGGGGTGCTGGACTTCGGGACCGTCGACCGGCTGCCGGACGGGCTGCCGCCGACGATCGGCACGGCGCTGCGCATGACCCTCGACGGCGAGGCGGAGGAGGTCCACCGGATGCTGTGCGAGGAGGGCTTCGTCAAGCCGAGCATCGAGCTGGATCCGGACTCCGTGCTCGACTATCTGCTGCCGATCATCGAGCCTGCCCGGGCGGAGGAGTTCACCTTCACGCGGGGCTGGATGCGCACCCAGGCGGCGCGGATCGCGGACCCTCGCTCCCCCGCCCACCAACTGGGCCGGCAGCTCAATCTGCCGCCGTCCTACCTTCTGATCCACCGGGTGACGCTGAGCACCATCGGTGTGCTGTGCCAGTTGGGGGCCACGGTCCGGCTGCGTGACGAACTGGCCGCCTGGCTCCCGGACTTCGTGCCCGCGGAGACGGACGAGGAGGCGCTGGAGGAGGACGGCACGGCGGCCGGCGCCTGATCCGAGGCGCCACGGGCGGCGTTCACCGCCAGGCCCTGCGGGCGGCGTTCACCACCAGGAGGAGTCGAGCCGTCCTTCGATGGAGCGGATGTTGTCGCGGGCGCAGTGTTCGCAGAAGTAGACCCGGCTGCCGTTCTCCACGGAGCAGGTCCAGGTGACCGGCGGGGTCGGTTCCGGCGCCACGTCACCGCAGCGGGCGCACACGACAGCCCCGTCCTCGGCACCCTGCTGCGCGGAGTGATGAGTCTGTTGTTCCACCTGTCGACGATACCTCCGGGACCGTGTTCGACCGGGCACAACGCACCGCGGGACCGGTTCGGCGAACCGGTCCCGCGGTGGTCATCAAAGCGCTGAGTCCGCTCGGGCTCAGGCGGTCACTGCATCACGGCCATGGCGATGGCGCGACGGGCGCGGAGCGAGGCACGCTCGGCGCGACGCTGCATGCGCTGGGCGGCGGCCACGCGCCAGGCCCTGCGTTCGGACTCGGCCTCGTGCAGTCGGTCGTTCATATGGGCACGGGCCAGGGCTTCTGGGATGAGTTGCATTTCTCGGGTCCTGTTCTGGCGGGAGGAGTTCGCAGCGGAGCTGGGAGTGTCCGGGTTACCGGCGGCGGACGGCTCGTAGGTGGACGGCTTCATCGTGGGGACCTGCTTCATGGGGTCGTGCGTGCGAGGGCGGTTGATGGTTCCCGGGGTGGTCATGCCGCGACCGGGTTCTTCCGCGGGCGACCGCGCGGCCGCTTGCGCGGCACGACGACGCCCTGCACGAACAGCTCGCCGCCCCAGACGCCCCACGGCTCGCGCCGGTCTTTGGCGCCCGCGAGGCAGGCCTCGCGCAGCGGGCAGGTCTGACAGAGCGACTTGGCGTACTCGACGTCGGCCGGCGACTCGGCGAAGAAGACCTCCGGGTCGTACGAGCGGCAGGGGACGAGCTCGCCGAGGCGCTCGATCTCGTCATCGAGCACGGTGAGCGGGGTGGACTGAGTCAAGGTGACCTCCGTGGAGCCGGGCGGGGGGATCGCAGGGTCGTGCGGGACGGACGGGGCGTGCGCGGGACTGTGCACCTTCGTGTTTCCTCGTCTGTTCGGGCCCGGCCTGGTGGGCCGGGATGTTCGGTCGGTACCGGGTGGCTTTCCGATTCCGCTGGCGGCAGGACGCTTACGTCCCCCGGCAACGAAAAGGGCCGCGGATCCCGGTTCGGGTTCCGCGGCCCTGGAAGGTGCCGACCTGATCTTGCGATCAGGCTGGATCTCTCCAGGGTTCGAGCCCGCGGAAGGCCCGCATCGTGAGGTGCTCGGCCGCAGAGTCGGCGCCGGTGGCAAAGCCACCGGTCCACGTCTGCTGGAGGTCGGCACCATTGGCCGCAGGGGCATAGGCCGAGACCTGTGCCGCCGCTACTGCCGCCGGTGCCTGGATCGGTCGCGCGTCGATCGCGACGATGCCGCGCTCGAAGCGACGACGTGCTTCGGCAGCGCCGGACAGACCGGTGCCACGGAGCACAGAGACGCCAGGCAGGCAGAAGGCGGCCTTGTGACCGGCCAGTTTGGTGATGCTGATCATTTGGGCTCGCCTCCTCTCGGCGTCTCGGGGGACTGGCGCGAACCAGTCCGGTGGACCTTCAGTACAACACGGATCAGCGGCTCGGAGAAGTCCGTTGACCCGTGCTCGGAAGGCTATGGGGATTCTTGTGGCATGCGCAAACTATTTTCTCGACGAGTTTGTATCAGTCCGCCGCGGGCTCCTCCGGAGCCTGATCCGCCGCTTCCTCGGGCCCGTCCTCGGCAGGATCGGGGGCGAGATCCTCGCCCGCGCACAACGCCAGCACAGCGGCCCCGAACCGGTCCAGCTTGCGCCGGCCGACCCCGGAGATGGACGCCAGCGCCGACTCGCTGTCCGGCACGGCCTCGGCGATGGCCATCAGCGTCTTGTCGGTGAAGACGCAGTACGCCGGCTGGCCCAGTGCCGCAGCCTCCTCCATGCGCCACTCCCGCAGCCGCTCGTAGAGCGCCTCGTCGAGATCCGAGGGACAGCTCTCGCAGCGCATCAGCTTCATCTCGCCCGCGTCCGTGAGCGTGCGCCCGCACACCCGGCACTTGGCCGGGCCGCGGCGCTTCCTCGCGGCGCTGCCGCGCTCGATGCCGCCGGCCCCGCCCCGCGTGCGGCCGGCCGCCGTCGTGGAGCCGGGCCTGAGCCCGCTCAGGAAGCGGCTGGGCCTGCGCGACGCGCGGCCGCCGGGGGCGCGCGAGAGCGCCCAGGAGAGGGCGAGATGCACCCGTGCGCGGGTCACGCCGACGTAGAGCAAACGGCGTTCCTCCTCGATCTGCTCGTCGGTCCGCGCGTAGGTGATCGGCATCATGCCCTCGGTCAGGCCGACCAGGAACACCGCGTCCCACTCCAGGCCCTTCGCCGCGTGCAGCGAGGCGAGCGTGACGCCCTCGACGGTGGGCGCGTGCTGCGCGTTGGCCCGCTCGTCGAGCTCCGCGACGAGATCGGCGAGGGTGGGGGCCGGTGCGCCGGCGGCCGTGCGCGCGGTGGCGAACTGCTCGGCGAGGCGGACGAGCGCGGCCAGGGACTCCCACCGGTCCCGTACGGCGCCGGAGCCCGTGGGCGGCTCGGGGGTCCAGCCCGACGCGGCGAGCACGGCGCGCACCTGGGAGGCCAGGTCGACCGCGTCGTCCAGCAGCACGTCGTTCCCACCCGCGCGGGCGGCGCCGCGCAGTGCGACGCCCGCCTCGCGCACCTCGGGGCGCTCGAAGAACCGCTCCGCGCCCCGCATCTGGTAGGGCACGCCCTGGTCGGCGAGGGCCTGTTCATAGACCTCCGACTGGGCGTTGACGCGGTAGAGGACGGCGATCTCACTGGCGGGGACCCCGGCGTCGAGCAGGGCGCGGATGCTGCGGGCCGTGCCCTCGGCCTCGGCCGGTTCGTCGGTGTACTCGGTGTAGACGGGTTCGGGCCCGGCTTCGCGCTGCGAGACCAGATCCAGGCGGTGCTCGGCGGCGCGGCCGCGCGCCTGCCCCAGCAGGCCGTTGGCCAGGTGCACGACCTGCGGGGTGGAGCGGTAGTCGCGGATGAGCTTCACGACCGTCGCATTCGGGTGCCGGGTGCGGAAGTTGAGCAGATGGTCGGGCGTCGCGCCGGTGAAGGAGTAGATGGTCTGGCCCGCGTCGCCCACCACGCACAGGCTGTCCCGACCGCCCAGCCACAGCTCCAGGAGCCTCTGCTGCAGCGGGCTGACGTCCTGGTACTCGTCGACGACGAAGTGCTGGTACTGCCCGCGCACCTGGTCCGCGATGTCCGGCCGGTCCTGCAGGACCCCGACGGTCAGCAGCAGCACGTCCTCGAAGTCGATGCAGCCGCGGTCGCGCTTGAGCTGTTCGTAGGCGCCGTAGATCCCGGCGATCTCGGCCGGGTCCCGGGGCACCTCGCGGCCCGCCTTCGCAGCCGCCGCCGGATAGTCCTCAGGAACGGTCTGGGTGACCTTCGCCCACTCGATCTCGCCGGTGACATCCCGCAGTTCGTTCCGGTCGAGGCGGATACGGGTGCGGGCAGCGGCCTCGGCCACCAACTGGATCTTGCGCTCGGCGAGCCGCGGCAGCTCGCCACCGACCGCGCGCGGCCAGAAGTACTGGAGCTGGCGCAGGGCGGCGGAGTGGAAGGTGCGCGCCTGGACACCGGCCGCCCCGAGCTGGCGGAGCCGCCCGCGCATCTCGCCCGCTGCACGGTTGGTGAACGTGACGGCCAGCACACTGGCGGGCTGGATGATCCCGGCCCGCACGCCGTAGGCGATCCGGTGCGTGATCGCTCGGGTCTTGCCCGTCCCCGCACCGGCCAGGACGCACACCGGCCCGTGCAGCGCCGTGGCGACCTCGCGCTGCTCCGGGTCCAGCCCGTCGAGCACCGCGTCGGCCGAGTCGGGAACCGCCGGGAAGAGTGTGGTGTCCGTTACTGGTGTCACCCCGCCATGCTGCCAGGTCTGCCGTGACGCCCGGGATGCTTGTCCACAGCTGTGGGGTTGCGGTCGTACTTACGAGACGATCAGGGGGAATGTGCGGCGCGGGCCGCGCGTTCCCTCTTCGGCGCCGGGCCACCACACCCCGGAATCACACCGCCACATACCGGACCGAAGGAGTACGAGGACGATGCAGGAGCCGTTGCAGGGCACGGTGACGATGTTCAGCACGACGTGGTGCGGCTACTGCCGCCGGCTGAAGGGCCAGATGGACCGCGAGGGCATCGCCTACACCGAGATCAACATCGAGCAGGACCCGGACTCTGCGGCCTTCGTCGAGAAGGTCAACAACGGCAACCAGCTCGTGCCGACCGTGCTCTTCCACGACGGCTCCGCACTGCCCAACCCGTCCCTGGCCCAGGTCAAGGAGCGGATCGGCGCCTGACGCCGCGGTGGGCCGGGGCTCCCCCGGCCCGGCGGCGAGCGCCCGCCGCACCGCTGCCCGCGGGAGCGGCCCGCCTCAGCGCGGGACGCCCGCGGGCAGCGGCTTTCCGTACCAGAGCTCGATGAGCCGGGCCGCGATCGAGATGCCGGAAGGCGACAGGACCTCGCCCGACTCGAACGCGGCGCGCAGCTCGTCCCGCGAGAACCACCGGGCCTCGTGGATCTCCTCGCCGTCGACGCGGATCTCCGAGGACGTGGCCCGCGCCATGAAGCCGAGCATCAGGCTGGAGGGGAAGGGCCAGGGCTGGCTGGCGACGTACTCGACCTCGCCGACCGGAACGCCCGCCTCCTCGTAGACCTCGCGGACGACCGCCTGCTCGATCGACTCACCCGGCTCCACGAAGCCCGCGAGCGTGGAGAAGCGGCCTTCCGGCCAGTGCACCTGGCGGCCGAGCAGCGCCCGGTCCTCCTCGTCGGTCACCAGCATGATCACGGCCGGGTCGGTCCGCGGGTAGTGCTCGGCGCCGCACGCCGGGCAGCGCCGGATGTGGCCCGCGGCCGCGACGACCGTGCGCTCGCCGCAGCGCGAGCAGAACCGGTGGAGCCGCTGCCAGTTCTCCAGGGCCACCGCGTGCACCATCAGCCCGGCGTCCCGCTCGGACAGCAGCGAGCCCGCCTCCCGCAGTCCGGCCGGCCTGGCCGACTGGTCCATCCGTCCGGGCAGGGCGTCCTTCTGCAGCGCGAAGTAGCACACCCCGTCCTCGTCGGTGCCGAGGAAGTAGCGGTGGGTCTCGGTCGGCGGCGCCTCGAAGGCGGGCGTCATGACCAGCTCCGTGCGGCCGTCGGGGGTGTCGTCGATCAGCGCCTGGCCGCCCGAGACCACGAAGACCCGCGTGCTGGGGTGGCTCCACGCGGCCGCGAGCCAGGCCTCGTCGAGGCGGTGGTGGGCGGCCCGGTCGATGCCGCTCGGCGCGGTCAGGGCGATCCGCGGGACGCGGCTGTGGTCGGTCGAGGTGGTCACGGCTGTTTCCAACTCCCCCTGGGGGACGGGTGTTCCGGCGCGGCCCGCTCGGCGGTACGCGCCGTCGGGGCGGCGAGGCGGCGGGGCTTCAGGTGATCGGGCCATGCTCCGCCAGGTCGCCCCACAGGTAGGCGGCGGTCTCGACCCCCTTCATCAGGAGGTCGAGCTCGACCTTCTCGTTCGGCGCGTGCCAGCCGTCCGAGGGCACCGAGATGCCGAGGAAGAGGACCGGAGCGTCGAGGACGTCCGCCAGATCCGCCGCCGGTCCCGAACCGCCCTCCCGGGTGAACCGGATCTCCTGGCCGAACGCCCGGCCCATGGCTCGTACGACGGACTGCAGCGCCGGGTGGTCGAGCGGGGTCAGGCAGGGGCGGGTGGCGCCCCAGAACGTGATCTCGTGACGGATGCCGGCCGGGAGCCGCTCGGCGACCCAGTCGCGCACGGCCTGCTGAACCTTCTCGGTCTCCATGCCCGCGACCAGCCGGAACGACAGCTTGAGCTGAGCGGTCGACGGCACGATCGTCTTGCCGCCGGGGCCTTGGTAGCCACCGCCGATGCCGTTGACCTCGGCCGTCGGACGGGCCCAGATCCGCTCCAGGGTGGTGTAGCCCTCCTCACCGAGCGTCGCGTGCGCATGGGCGGTCCGCAGCCAGGTCTCCTCGTCGAACGGCAGCTCCGCGAAGAGCTCCCGCTCGCGGTCGGTGAGCTCGACGACGCCGTCGTAGAAGCCGGGGATCGCGACGCGGCGGTCGTCGTCGTGCAGGGCGGCGGCGAGGCGGGCGGCCTCGGTCGCCGGGTTGGGCACGGCGCCGCCGAAGGAGCCGGAGTGGATGTCCTGGTCGGGTCCGCGGAGGTCGATCTGGCAGTCGGCCAGGCCGCGCATCCCCGTGCAGACCGTCGGGGTGTCCTCGGACCACATGCCGGTGTCCGAGACGATCACGGCGTCACACGCCAGACGGTCGGCTCGCTCGGCGATGAGGGCCGCGAAGTGCGGCGAACCGGACTCCTCCTCGCCCTCGATGAGCAGCTTGATGTTGACAGCGGGAGCCGTGCGGCCGGTGGCGGCGAGATGGGCCCGCACACCGAGGGTGTGGAAGAACACCTGTCCCTTGTCGTCCGCAGCACCGCGCGCAAAGAGCCGGCCCTCGCGGACGACGGGCTCGAACGGCTCCGTGGCCCAGCCGTCCTCGCGGGCGGCGGGCTGCACGTCGTGATGACCGTAGACGAGCACGGTGGGAGCGTCCGGGTCGCCGGACGGCCACTCGGCGAAGACGGCGGGGGCGGGAGGTGCGGCGCCGGGGGTGGCGGGAGCGGCAGGGGCGCCCGTCGCGCCGCCACCGGTCTCCCATATCTCGGTGACGGGGAAGCCGGTCTCGGCGAGCTTGGCCGCCAGCCACTCGGCGCTGCGCCGGACATCACCCGCGCGGGCCGGATCGGCCGACACGGAAGGGATGCGCAGCCACTCCGACAGATCGTCGAGGAAAGCGGTGCGGTGGGCGTCGATGAAGGCGCGGACGGCGCTGTCCGGGGTGCTGCTCATGCGGAGGAGCCTACCGGCCGGGCGCGGAGCGGCTCCCGGCCTGTGGACAACGGTCGATGTCGTTGTCCACAGGCCGGGGCGGCGAGTGCGGGCGCTCATGGGCGAGCACCGCGTGGGCGCCCTCGGGAGAGCGGGCGCCCCTGGGGAGAGCGGGTGGCCCTCGGGCATCGGGCGGGCGGCGGCGCGGGGGCCGATGGCACGGGTACAGGACGCCGAGGACGCCAGGGCAGGTGGCCCCCGGCGCGCCGCTGCGAGGACGGGCGCGGCCGCGCTCGGAGCTTCCGGCTCAGGAGTGCCGACGCGGAGTCCCGGCAGGCGTCAGCGCGCTGCCGAGACCGGGGGGTGCAGACGGGGACGAGAGCCGAGCGGGGACGTGCGCGTGGGTGGGCGCGCGGATCGGGTACGGCCCGGATCGGGTAAGGCGGGACGGCTGACGGGCCCCGACGCCGATTCGACGGGACCGACCGGCCGGTCCCTACCGCAAACCGGCGGCGTCCCCACCCCCCGCGCCCACCCGTCGTCGCCGTCGTCGCCGTCGGTGGCTCCGGTGGTCCGCGGCCTGTGCACGGGCGGGTGCCTCGACCGCCGCGCCCTGCGCTCGGCGTCCAGCTCCTGGCGACGAGCAGCGAGCGCCTGGCCGTCGACGGCGGAGCCGGCGGGCGGCGTTCCCCGTCACTCCCCGCGGCGCCGGCGCCCGGCATCACGGTCGGCCTCAGGTGTCGCCGAGGAGGATGCGTTCCAGGGCTGGGCGGTCCGGGAGGTCGGGCGGGTGCACGATCTCGCCGGTGCGGACGTGGAGGAACGCCGCCGTGACGGCCGACAGCGGCAGGTCGTGCTGTTCGGCCCAGGCGAGGCGGTAGACGGCGAGCTGGAGCGGGTCGGCGGAGTTGCCGCGTCCCGTCTTCCAGTCGACGATCTCGTACGCTTCGCCGCCGTCGGCCCCGGCCGCGCCACCCCGTCCGGACGCCCCGTCCGCGCGGTACACCGCGTCGATGCGGCCCCTGATCACCCGCCCCGCGAGCGAGAGTTGGAACGGCGCCTCCACGCGGTACGGGGTCCTCCGGGCGTACGGGGTGCGCTCGAAGGCTTCCTTAAGCGCCCCCAGGTCGCGCTCGTCGGCGATGTCCGCCGCGCCCGCGAACTCCGCTCCCCCGTCCCCGAAGAGGTCGTCCGGTCCGCCCGGCAGTTCGTCGGGTCCGAGCAGTGGCAGCGGCAGTTCCTCGAACCGCGACTCGACCCAGGCATGGAAGCGCGTGCCGCGGCGCGCGGCGGGTTGCGGGGGCCGCGGCATGGGGCGGGCCAGCTCCCGAGCGAACGCGTCCGGGTCGTCCGCGAGGCGGAGCAGCTGCGACGCGGTGAGCGACTGCGGCAGGGGCACGTCCCACACGGTCGCCCGGTTCCGGCGCAGCTCACCGGCGAGCGCGTCGAGATCCCGGTCCCATGAGGCCACGGCCCGCGCCTCCTCGGGCGTCAGCGCGGACGGGACCCCCTCGGGCGTCAGCGCGGACGGGACCCCCTCGGGCGTCAGCGCGGACGGGACCCCCTCGGGCGTCAGCGCGGACGGGTCCCCCTCGGGCACGGGTCCAGGCGTCGCGGCCCTCCGGGGCGCGGGCACCCTGCGCTCGGGCGCCCCGGCCACACGTACAGGCGCAGATCCCTCGTGCTCGCATGCAGGACCGGGCGCCCCGGGGTCCCGTTCCGGCGCCCGCACGCCCGTCGCCGCATGCCCGTGTTCGGGCTCACCGGCCCACGGGTCGTCCCCGGGGTCCACCTCCTGAACGTCGTCCCCCGTGGCCGCCTCCCGAACGTCGTCCCCGGGATCCCCGTCCCAAGGGTCCTCTTCCGGATCCGCCGCCCAGAGGTCGTCGTCCGGAGCCTCGTCCGCCTCCGGCGGCCCGTCCCCTCCCGTAGCGCCCTCCTCCGGCACGGCACCCTCCGCCGCCCCCAACAGCTCGTCCAGGTACGTCAGGACGGTCCCCGCGGCCCGGCGGCGCAGTGCGAGGGCCGTGGGGTCCAGGGGCAGGGGCCAGGCCTGATCGGCGGCGGCCGACGCCTTCAGGGACGGGTTCTCCTCACCCTCCTCCGGCTCGTCGGCCCAGACCTCGGTCTCCCCGTGGCCCCTGTCGCAGTGCTCGCGCAGCGCCTCGAGGAACGCCGACGGGCCCCGCGGCTTCTTCTGGGCGGGCCCCCACCAGTGGCCCGAGCCCAGGAGCAGGGACCGCGGGCGGGTGAACGTCACATAGCCCAGGCGGAGTTCCTCGGTCGCCTGATGGTCCTTCATGGCTGTCTTGTAGGCCGCCATGCCCTTGGCGTCCCACTCCTCCATGTCCGGGAGGGTGGCCGCGTCCCCGCGCAGCGCGTGCGGCAGCACCTTCGCGTTGGAGGTCCAGGACTCTCGCGCCTGCTCGCTCGGGAAGTGGCGGCCCACGAGCCCCGGGACGGCGACGACGTCCCACTCCAGGCCCTTCGACTTGTGCGCGGTCAGCACCTTGACCGTGTTGTCACCGCCGGGCAGGGCGTTGTCGAGGCCCTTCTCGTGCTGGACGGCGGTGCGCAGGAAGCCGAGGAAGGCGAGCACCGTGGCCTCGCCGTCCACCGCGGCGAACCCCGCCGCCACATCGAGGAAGTTGCCCAGGGTCTCGCGGCGGCGGGCGGCCAGGGCCTGCGGTGACGCGGACAGTTCGACCTCGAGCCCCGTGGCGGCCAGCACCCGGTGCAGCACGTCCATGAGGGGATCCGCCAACGACCGCCGCAGGTCCCGGAGTTCGGCGGCCAGGCGGGCGAAGCGGACCCGGGCCTCGGCGGAGAACGGCAGCCCGTCGTCCGGCTCTTCGGCCGTCAGGAAGGTGTCGAGCGCGTCCGCGAGCGAGACGACCTCGGCGGGGTCGGTGCCCTCGACCGCTTCCGCGAGCCGCCGGTCGGGGTCGCCCTCGTCGCCTCCGGACGCGGAGTGCCGTACGAGCGTACGGGCGCGGCGGCCGAGGAGCGCCAGGTCCCGCGGGCCGATGCGCCAGCGCGGTCCTACGAGCAGCCGGACCAGTGCCGCGTTGGCCGTGGGGTCCTGCAGCACCTCGCACACGGCCACCAGGTCCGCGACCTCCGGCAGGTGCAGCAGCCCGGAGAGGCCGACCACCTCCACGGGCACGTCCCGCTCCACCAACGCGCCCTGGATCTCGGCGAAGTCGCCCGCCGTACGGCACAGCACGGCGATCTCCCCGGGCGGCGTACCCGTACGGACGAGGTGGGCGATCGAGTCGCCCAGCCACGCCAACTCGTCGGTGTGGGTGGGCAGGAGAGCGCAGCGGACCGTGCCGTCGTGCTCGGCGCCGTCGGCCGGGCGCAGGGCCTCCACGCCCTCGTGCAGCGAACGCAGCGGTGCCGCCAGCCGGTTGGCCAGGCCCAGCAGGCGTCCGCCGCTCCGCCGGTTCTCGCTGAGCGCGAAGCGGCGCGCCGGAGTGCCGTCGGCGTGCGGGAAGTGGGCGGGGAAGTCGTCGAGGTTGGCGACGGAGGCACCGCGCCAGCCGTAGATGGCCTGGCACGGGTCGCCCACCGCCGTGACGGGGTGGCCGGTGCCGTCGCCGAACAGTGCGGCAAGCAGCAGCCGCTGCGCGACGGAGGTGTCCTGGTACTCGTCGAGGAGGACGACCTCGAACTCCTCGCGCAGGATGCGCCCGACCTCGGGGTGGGTACGCGCGAGCGTCGCCGCCAGCGCGATCTGGTCGCCGAAGTCGAGCAGATCGCGACGCTTCTTCTCCGCGCGGTACGCGCCGACCAGCTCCAGGAGTTCGAGCCGGGCCCGGGCGGCGTCCGGGGCCTTGCGCAGCTCCGCGTTGGACAGCCGCACCGTCTCCAGCCGCTCCAGCAGCCCGGTGTCGTACGCCGTCAAGCGGTCGGCGGGGACGAGGTGTTCGGCCAGTTCGGCGTCCAGCGCGAGGAGGTCGTCGACGAGCGCGGGGAGGGACTTCGTGAGAGCCGGGTACGGGCCGGGAGCGGTCCGCAGGACGCTCGCGGCGAGCTGGTAGCGGCTGGCGTCGGCGAGCAGCCGTGCGCTGGGTTCGAGCCCTATGCGCAGTCCGTGCTCCTTCAGGAGCTGCCCGGCGAAGGCGTGGTACGTGGAGATCCGCGGCTCTCCGAGCGGTTCTTCCGGGTCGGGAGCGGAGCCGCTGCCGGAGCGGGCATCCAGCCCGGTGCCGGGAGGCGCCGACGCGACAGGAGTCACGAGGGCGCCGTCACCGTCCGCGGGGGTCACCCCGGCCTCGATCAGGGCCTTGCGGACACGCTCCGACAACTCGCCCGCGGCCTTGTTGGTGAAGGTGAGTCCGAGCACCCGGTCCGGCGCGACCTGACCCGTGCCGACGAGCCATACGACCCGCGCCGCCATCACCGTGGTCTTGCCGGAGCCCGCTCCCGCGACGATCACCTGGGGGGCGGGCGGCGCGGTGATGCACGCCATCTGCTCGCGGGTGAAGGGGATGCCGAGGAGTTCCTTCAGCTGCTCGGGTGCGGTGATACGGGATGCCACGCACGCGAGGCTAGTCGGCACCACTGACAGTCGTGACGCCCGGCCCGCGCACCACCCGCATCACCGCACCGGATCCGCCCCCGGCCGCACCGAACCGCACGGGGCCGCACCGGATGCGCACCGGACCGCACCGATCCGTCCACGGCCGTCCCGGAGCCCGTAAGCCCGGCCGGAGACCGGCGAGGCCGACGTGCCGTCACTCCACCACGTGCCGCCCCTCCGCCTTCGCCGTACAGGAGTTGCGGAACGCGCAGTGGCGGCAGTGCTGTCCCGGGCTCGGCGCGAAGCGCTCGTCCAGGACCCGCCCGGCCGCCGTGGCGAGCAGGTCCCCGACCCAGACGCCGTCCTCCGGCGAGGACTGACCGGAGGCCAGGGGCTCCTGTGACTGGACCACAGGGGCACGGTCGCCGCCGTCCTTCTTCGAGGCACCCAGACGCAGATGGACCAGCTCCGCGCCCCCGGGCTCGACCGCGCGCCCCCCGAAGGCGCCGTCCACCGCCCCTTCCCGTACGGCGAGTTGGTACACGGCGAGCTGCGGGTGACGGGCGACCTCCGGTCCGGTCGGCCTGGTCTTGCCGGTCTTGAAGTCGACGACGTAGGCGCGGCCCTGGCCGTCCTCCTCGACCCGGTCCATGCTGCCGCGGATGCGGACCTCGTACGCACCGGCCTCCAGGGTGACGTCGAAGTCGTGTTCGGTGGCGACGGTCGACCGGCCCCCGCGGTCCATGACGTGCCAGCGGAGGAAGCGCTCCAGGGCGGCGCGCGCGGTGTCCTTCTCCTGCTGCGACTTCCAGGGCGCGTCGAAGGCGAGGGCGTCCCAGACGGAGTCCAGCCGCTCCATGAGGACGGCGAGGTCCGCGGGCGTCCGCCCGGAGGCGACCTCGTCGGCCAGCACGTGCACGACGTTGCCGAAGCCCTGGGCGGCGGTCGCCGGAGCATCCGCCTTCACCTCCCGGCCCAGGAACCACTGGAGCGAACAGGTGTTGGCGAGTTGGTCCAGGGCGCTGCCGGAGAGCGTGACGGGGCGCGCCGGGTCACGCAGCGGGACTTCGCTGTGCGTCGGCTCGTACAGGCCCCACCAGCGGTGCGGGTGCGCGGCCGGTACGAGCGGCTGGTCCCCGTCGTCGCGCAGCGCCGCCAGCCGGGCCAGCCGGCGGGCGGCCGCGTCACGGAGGGCGCGCGACGCGGCCGGATCGACGGTGGTGGCGCGCAGTTCGGCGACGAGCGCCGCGACCGAGAGCGGGCGACGGGGGCGGTGCGCCGTCGCGGCCGGTTCGACGCCGAGTTCGGTGACGAAGCGGGAGGGCTGGTCGCCGTCCTCCGCGGCCGCCTTGACGGCGGTGACGACGAGCCGGTCCCGCGCGCGGGTGGCGGCGACGTAGAACAGCCGCCGCTCCTCGGCGAGCAGCGCGCCGGGCGTGAGGGGGTCGGCGATGCCGTCGCGGCCGATGCGGTCCGCTTCGAGCAGTGAACCGCGCCGCCGCAGATCGGGCCACAACCCCTCCTGGACGCCCGCGACGACGACGAGCCGCCACTCCAGGCCCTTGGAGCGGTGCGCGGTCATCAGGCGTACGGCGTCGGGGCGTACGGCCCGGCGCGAGAGGGTGTCGGCCGCTATGTCGTGGGCCTCGACCTCCTCGAGGAAGTTGAGGGCGCCGCGGCCGCCGGTGCGCTCCTCGGTGCGGGCCGCGGTCTCGAAGAGGGCGCAGACGGCGTCGAGATCGCGGTCGGCGTTGCGGCCTGCGGCACCGCCGCGGCACGCGGCCCGTTCGAGCCGCTGCGGCCAGGGCGTGCCGTCCCAGATCCGCCACAGCGCCTCCTCGGCGGTGGCGCCGCGGGCGAGCGCGTCCCGCGTCTCGCGCAGCAGGCGCCCCAGGCGCTGCGCCCCGCGCGCGTACCCGGGGTCGTGCGCCGTCAGCCGCTCGGGTTCGGCGAGCGCCTCCGCGATGAGCACGTCGGACGGGCGGGGCACGGCCTGCCCGGCGGCCCGCTCCTCCTCCCGCAACGCCCGCCCGAGGCGGCGCAGATCGGTGCTGTCCATCGCGCCGAGGGGCGAGGTCAGGAGCTCGACGGCGGTCTCGGTCCCGATGGCGGGTCCGGAGGTGTTGTCCACGGCGTCCGCCACGGCATCCGCACCCGTGCCGTCCGTGGCGTCCACAGGCTCCGGTGGCTCCGGTGGCTCCGGTGGCTCCGGTGGCTCCGTACCGTCCGCGAGGTCCAGCGCCCCCGGCCGATCCGTACCGTCGGCGCCGTCTTCTCCGCCCGCGCCGCCCTCCCCCTCCTCACCGTCCGAGCCCTCCTCACCCTCCGAGCCCTCCTCACCCTCCGAGCCCTCCTCGCCGTCCGGGCCCCATCCCACCGGGCGCACCGCCGCCGTGGCCGCCACCCGCAGCGCCGCCAACAGCGGTACGACGGCCGGTTCGTGGCGCAGCGGAAGGTCGTTGCCGTCGACGTCCACGGGGACGCCCGCGGCGGTCAGGGCGCGCCGCACGCCCGGGACGGAACGGCCCCCCGCGCGGACGAGTACGGCCATCTCCCCCCAGGGCACCCCGTCCTCCAGGTGCGCGCGGCGCAGGATGTCGGCGACGTTGTCCAGTTCGGCGCCCGCCGTCGGGTACGTGTACACCTCGACGCGCCCGCCCTCCCGTAGGGCCGTCAGGTCCCGGTGGGCTCGGACCGCCGCGGCCGGGAGGCGGGTCAGCGGCATCCGGCGCGTGACGAGGCGGGTGGCGTCGAGGAGCGCGGCGCCGGAGCGGCGGGAGGTGCCGAGCACCTCCACGTCCGAGGGGGTTCCGTCGGCCTTGGGGAAGGCGTGGGGGAAGTCGAGGATGCCGTTCACATCCGCGCCGCGGAACGCGTAGATCGACTGGTCCGGGTCGCCGAAGGCGACGAGCGTGCGGCCGCCGCCCGCCAGCGCGCGCAACAGGCGGACCTGTGCGACGTCGGTGTCCTGGTACTCGTCGACGAACACCGCGTCGTAACGTGCCGTCAGCTCGGCGGCGACCTCCTCGCGACCGGCCAGCAGGACAGCCCGGTGCACCAACTCCGCGTAGTCGAGGACCCCTTGGGCGTCCAGCACGTCCAGGTACTCGGCGAGGAACGAGGACGCCGCCTCCCAGTCGGGCCGTCCCGTCCTGCGCGCGAATGCCCCGAGCGCACCCGGCCCGAGCCCCAGTTCGCGGCTGCGCGCCAGCACGGCACGGACCTCGTCGGCGAAGCCGCGCGTCGTCAGGCAGGCGCGCAGTTCGTCGGGCCAGCGGACGGCGCCGCGCCCTTGCGCGGCCAGTTCGGTCTGCCCGGCGAGCAGTTCACGGACCACCAGGTCCTGTTCGGGTCCCGAGAGGAGCCGGAGCGGGTCGATGAACAGGTCCACGTCCTGATGGGCGCGGACCAGTGCGTAGCAGTACGAGTGGAAGGTGGTGGCCTGCGGGCTGTGCGTGCCGCCCAGCCGGGCCGCCATACGGTCACGCAGTTCGACCGCCGCCTTGCGGCTGAAGGTGAGGACGAGGATCCGCTCCGGGTCGGTGCCCTTCGCGACGCGTTCGGCCACGGCCTCGACGAGGGTGGTCGTCTTGCCCGTCCCCGGACCGGCGAGGACGAGCAGCGGACCGCCGGGATGGTCAACCACCGCGCGCTGGCGTGCGTCCAGAGCAGGAGGGCCGGCCGTCTCCGGGGGCGTGCGCACCAGTCGGTACGCACCGGTGGCCGGTGTTCGGGCCTGCCGGTGCGCCGAAGGGGGCGGTGTGGAGGAGCTCACGTGGTTCGCCGGTCCTGGTGGGTGTGCTGTGCTGCGTGCTGTGCGTGTTACTGGTGGTGGTTCGGGTGGGTTCCGTGGAGTCCGGGACGCCCGGGGACGATGTGAGGTACGTGGATTCCGTGGTTTTCGTGATCTCTGCGAGGTGCGAGGCTTCCGGGGTGCGAGCTCATGACGCTACGCCCTCCGGGCCGCGGGCCGCAGCGCGTCCAGGTGGACGCCGAGGCCGCCGGGCCCCGGTCCCGCACCCCGTGGTCCCGCACCCCTGCCGGAGCGGCCACCGCCTCGCGGGAGACGGAACGCACAAGGGAAAGGAGCTGTGGACCACGTCTTCTGCCGTCGTATGGCGGAAGCTGTCAGATATGAGCCCCTTCGTCCGGATCGCCCGCGGCACCGTCACCCGCGCCGCCGCTCGCGCCGCCGTCCCAGCGGGCCCGCGCCATGTCGATCTTCGGCATGTGGCCCGCGGCGGCGCGCGAGGCCGTGCGCAGCGGCGTGCCCTCGGCGCGGTAGTGGGCGAGAGCGTCCTGTTCGTGCCCGGACAGGAGCACGCCGTCGGAGCGGACGACACGCCACCAGGGCACGGCGCCGCCGTACAGCGACATGACCCGGCCCACCTGACGGGGACCGCCGTCACCCAGCCATTCGGCCACGTCCCCGTAGGACATCACCCGGCCGGGCGGAATGTGCTCGGCGGCGTCCAGCACCCGTTCCGCGTACTCGGGCAGGGGTTCGGCGGAGGCGCTCTCGGGGCTCATCCCGCCCATGGTGCCGCACGGGACCGACAGGTCGGATTCCGGCCGCGACGGGTGGTCGCCGGGTGCGTACCCGGGCTCGTACGGAGCCGAGCGGGGGCGCTCCTTCCGCTTCCTCCGCCCTCGAAAAGCACCCTGATGCCCCCCGCAGGGGCCGGGCCATGCCACCATCTTCCGGGCGGTGACTGGTGATACGCGACCAACGAGAGTCGGCAGAGCAGCAGAGTGCGGGTGGCCCCGAGGGGGCCGGCACCTCTGGCGAGCCGTCGCGCCCGGACACCGGCGAGGCACGGGATTCGGCCACGGAGCGCCGGCGGGCGGAGGCCTCTTCGGGGGCGGCCCCCGGTGACCGCGGCAACGCCCAGCCCGGCGACCGGCCCGGCGACCGGCCCGACGACGGGCCCGGAAACGGTGGCGACGCGCACCCCGGCGACCTGGCGGAGGACCACGCCGAGGACCGGCCCGGCAGCCGTAACGACGAAGAGCCCGGCCCCCGGCCCGGCCCTCGGCCCGACAAGCCCCGCGACAAACCCGCCGCCACCGGCCGGACCGGAGGCCGGACGTCCGCCGTCAAGGCGTCCTGGCGCTCAGGCGCCGGGGACGGGGACGACGAGGGCGAGATCCACGTCGACCAGGTGTCCGGCGACGAGCCCCTGCTCCCCGCCCGTGTGCACCGCCCCGCCGACCTCGTACGGGTGCTCCTCGGCATCCTCGGGATCGTCGTCGTCCTCGCCATCGCCGCCTTCGCGCACGGCACGACCGAAGGCCTCAAGCAGGACATCGGCAAGGGCACGGGCCAGGCCCCGGACCTGCTGACGAGCTTCGCCGGGTTCGCCTCGAGCGTGGCCGTCCTCATCGTCCCCGTCGCCTTCGCCATCGAGCGGCTGATCAAGCGCGACGGGCTCCGGATCGCGGACGGCGTCCTGGCCGCCGTCCTGGCACACGGCGTCTCGCTCGCCACCGACCTGTGGGTGGCCCGATCCGCCCCGGAGTCGATCCAGGACGCGCTCACCAAGCAGGCCCCGAGCGGCGACATCACCGACCCCGTGCACGGCTATCTGGCGCCCGTCATCGCCTATATGACGGCGGTCGGGATGGCCCGCCGGCCACGCTGGCGCGTGGTGCTGTGGGTCGTCCTGGCGCTCCAGGTGTTCGCCGTGCTCGTGGGCGGGTTCGCGACGCCGTTCTCGATCCTCGTCACGGTCCTGATCGGCTGGACCGTCGCCTACGGCACGCTCTACACCGTCGGCTCCCCCAACGTCCGGCCCACCGGCCAGAACCTCCTCGCCGGACTGCGCCGTGTCGGCTTCCGCCCCGTCAGCGCCCTGCGCGCCGAGGAGACCCCGGACGCCGACAACCAGGAGCGCGGGCGCCGCTACCTCGTCACCCTCGAGGAGGGCCCCCCGCTCGACGTCACCGTCGTCGACCGCGAGCAGCAGGCGCACGGCTTCTTCTATCGGGTGTGGCGCCGCTTCGCGATCCGCGGCATCACCCAGCGCCGCAGCCTCCAGTCGCTGCGCCAGGCGCTGGAGCAGGAAGCCCTGCTCGCCTACGCGGCCATCGCCGCGGGCGCCAACGCCCCGAAGCTGATCGCCACCTCCGAACTCGGCCCCGACGCCGTCATGCTCGTCTACGAGCACACCGGCGGCCGCAGCCTGGACTCGCTGCCCGACGAGGAGATCACCGACGAACTGATGCGCAGCACCTGGCTCCAGGTCCAGGCCCTGCAGTCCCGCCGGATCGCGCACCGCAGGCTCGTCGGGGACGCCATCCTCGTCGGCTCCTCCGGCTCGGTCGCCCTGACCGATCTGCGGGGCGGCGAGATCGCGGCGGGCGACCTGGTGCTGCGGATGGACATCGCCCAGCTCCTCACCACGCTCGGGCTGCGCGTCGGCGCCGAACGCTCGGTGGCCGCGGCGGTCGAGGTCCTCGGCCCCGACGCCATCGCCGACAGCCTCCCGCTCCTCCAGCCCATCGCCCTCAGCCGCTCGACGCGCGCCACGCTGCGGCAGCTCGCCAAGGAGCGGGCGCAGCGCGAACGCGAGGCGGTCCTCGACGCGTCCCGCGCGTCGCGCGAGGCGCGCGGTGAGAGCGCCGAGGGGAGCGACGCGGGCGGCGGCAAGGCGGGCCGCAAGGCGACACGGGCGGAGCGCAAGTCCGTACGGGCCGAGCGGATCGCGGAGAAGCGGGCCATCGACGAGGCGCTGGAGGAGGCGCGCGAGGAGGACCTGCTGGCCCAGATCCGGCGCCAGGTCCTGCTCATCAGGCCGCAGGCGCCGGTCGAACCCGCCCGGCTGGAACGGATCCGGCCCCGTACGCTCGTCAGCTTCATCGCCGGGGCCTTCGCCGCGTACTTCCTGCTCTCGACGCTCACGCACGTCAGCTTCAAGGACGTGATCGCGGAGGCGAACTGGTACTGGGTCGCCGCCGCGCTCGCCTTCTCCGCCGTCAGCTACCTCGCCGCGGCGCTGAACCTCCTCGGCTTCGTCCCCGAGAAGGTGTCCTTCGTCCGTACGGTCCTGGCGCAGGTCGCCGGGTCGTTCGTGAAGCTCGTCGCCCCGGCGGCGGTCGGCGGCGTCGCGCTCAACACCCGCTTCCTGCAGCGCGCCGGCGTGCGGCCGGGGCTCGCGGTGGCGAGCGTGGGCGCGTCCCAGCTCGTGGGGCTCGGCATCCATGTCGTGCTGCTGCTGACCTTCGGCTACATCACGGGGACCGAGCGGACGCCGTCGCTGACGCCGTCCCGTACGGTCATCGCGGGTCTGCTGACGGCCGCGGTGGCGGCGCTGATCGTGACGGCGGTCCCGGCACTGCGGAAGTTCCTGGCGACGCGGGTGCGGTCGCTGTTCGCGGGCGTGGTCCCGCGGATGCTGGACATCATGCAGCGGCCGCAGAAGCTGCTCACGGGCGTCGGCGGGACGCTGCTGCTGACGGGTGCGTTCGTGATGTGCCTGGACGCGTCGATCCGCGCGTTCGGCGGCGAACTGAGCTACGCGAGCATCGCGGTGGTCTTCCTCGCGGGCAACGCGCTGGGGTCGGCCGCCCCGACGCCGGGCGGTGTGGGCGCGGTCGAGGCGACGCTGACGTTCGGTCTCATCGCGGCCGGTCTGCCGAAGGAGATCGCGACGCCGGCGGTGCTGCTGTTCCGGCTGATGACGTTCTGGCTGCCGGTGCTGCCGGGGTGGTTGTCGTTCACGCACCTGACGCGCAAGGAAGCGATCTAGGTGAACTGACCTGGCCCCGCACCCTCGCGGGCGGAGGAAAACCGCTTCCGCCCGCGTCGGCTCCTGCGTGAGGATCCGCGGTGTCCCCGACGACGCGAGGAGAGTCCGGCATGTCCCGACCCGATCATCTGGAGCACATACGCACCCCCGCAGGCGTCGCGCCCGGCCGTGGCTACAGCCAGGTCGTCCAGGGCACCGGACGCCTCGTCGCCGTCTCCGGGCAGCTGGCCCTCGACGAGCACGGAGCGCTGGTCGGGCCCGGCGATCCGGCCGCCCAGGCGCGGCAGGTCTTCGAGAACATCCGCCGGTGTCTGGCCGCGGTCGGCGGCGACTTCAACGACGTGATCAAGCTCACCTTCTTCGTCACGGATGTGGCTTTCCTCCCGGCCGTACGAGCCGCGCGGGACGAGGTCGTCGACACCGCCCGGCCGCCCGCGAGCTCGGCCGTTCAGGTGGCAGCGCTGATCGGCCCGGAGTTTCTGCTGGAGATCGAGGCCCTCGCCGTACTCCGCGAGGATCGTCGGCCGAGCTGAGGAACCGACTGGCTGTTCTACTGTTCCTGAAGGAGCCATCCACGGGACGGGGAGCAGGGTGCGCAGACGCAACCGATCCATAGGGCGGGCCGGGGCCGCGGCCGCAACGGCCCTGCTCGTCGCCGCCGCGGCCACCGCCTGCGGCGACGACGGGGACGGCGGCAAGGCCGGAGGCCCGCTGGCCGAACAGAAGCTCAGCTGGAAGAGCTGCCCCGCCCCGTCCACCCTCCAGGGCGCCGGCACGGGAAAGCCCGCCCCCATGCCCGACGGCACCGCCTGGGAGTGCAGCACCATGCAGGTGCCGCTCGACTGGAGCAAGCCGGACGGCGAGCGCATGGATCTCGCCCTCATCCGCGCCAAGGCCAGGGATCAGGACAAGCGCCTCGGCTCCCTCGTCTTCAACTTCGGTGGCCCCGGCGGCTCCGGCGTCTCCACCCTGCCCCTCGCCGCGCAGGAGGACTACGAGAAGCTGCACGGCCGCTACGACCTGGTCAGCTTCGACCCCCGCGGCGTCGGCGACAGCGAGGGTGTGCGCTGTCTCGACGACAAGGCCATGGACGCCGCCTACGCCGTCGACGGCACCCCGGACGACGCGGCCGAGGAGAAGCAGTCCCTGGAGGTCACCCGCCGGTCGGCGGAGGGCTGCGACAAGGACTTCGGCAAGGTGATCCCGCACGTGGACACCGAGAGCGCCGCACGCGACATGGACCTGATGCGCCAGGTCCTCGGCGACCGCAAGCTCAACTACTTCGGCATCTCGTACGGCACCGAGCTCGGCGCCGTCTACGCCCACCTCTTCCCGCGCAACGTGGGCCGGGCCGTCTTCGACGCCGTCGTCGACCCCACCCACGACCCCGAGCAGAGCTCCCTCGGCCAGGCCAAGGGCTTCCAGCTCGCGCTGGACAACTTCCTCAGGAACTGCGCGGCGGACGGCGCCACCTGCCCGACCGGCACCGACCCGAAGCAGGGCAGCAAGAAGATCAGCGATCTGCTGAAGCAGCTCGACAGCAAGCCGCTGCCGACGAAGGACGGCCGTCGCCTCACCCAGACCCACGCGCTGAACGGCATCGCGCAGTCGCTCTACTCCCAGGACTTCTGGAGCTATCTGAAGCAGGGCCTGTCGGAGGCGCAGCAACTCGGCACCGGGAATCTGCTGATGGCCCTGTCCGACTCGATGACGGGCCGGGACCAGCAGGGCCACTACAGCAACATCCAGTCCGCCAACACCGCGATCGCCTGTGCCGACGCCCGGCAGCGCTACACGACCGACGACATCAAGGCGAAGCTGCCCGAGTTCCGCAAGGCCTCCCCCGTGTTCGGGGACTTCCTGGCCTGGGGTCTGCAGCAGTGCACCGACTGGCCGGTGGGCGGCGGCTCGGGGGGCCTGGACGTCTCCGCGAAGGGCTCGGCCCCGATCGTGGTCGTCGGCAACACCGGCGACCCGGCCACCCCGTACGAGGGGGCGCGACGGATGGCCCAGGGACTGGGCAGGGGCGTGGGCATCGAGGTCACCAACAAGGGCGAGGGCCACGGCGCGTACGGCAACGGGACCTGTGTCACCGACGCCGTCGACGCCTATCTGCTCGACGGGAAGGTGCCGAGGTCCGGCACGGTCTGCACGCGGTAGCGGCTCACCGGAGCCTCCGCACGGTGCCCGCCCGGGCTTCGGGCTCAAGGGGTCTGTGGCCAACGGGGCCGCAGCGAGGCGTGTTAAGGTCGCGGGCGCAGAGACGACCAGGTCGCTGCCGGAGCGGAGGAGAGGTGAGGTTGATGACCGTCGTGGAGACCACTTCCGTGCGCAAGTCCCGGACCATCCTCACGTCCCGGGCCCCGGTCTGACCTGAGCCACCCGCCGTAGGGCCGTACGAACGGCTCGCGGGGCGACGGCGCATCGCCGTCGGGCGCTCCCCGTCCTCCTCGGGGCCCCTTCACCAAGGGTTTCCACGTTGTCTCAACCGTCGAACGATCCACTGACCGACGCCTTCTTCGCCCTGCACCACCGGCTGCCGCGGCAGGGCCCCGGATCCGATGCCACCACGCGCCGGTTGATGGAACTGGCCGGTCCGCTGCCCAAGCGCCCCCGTGCGCTGGACGCGGGCTGCGGCCCCGGCCGCGCCACCTTGATCCTCGCCGCCGACGCCGGGGCCCGGGTCACCGGGGTCGACCTGCACCAGCCGTTCCTGGACGAACTGGACGCGGCCGCCGCCCGGAAGGGCCTGACCGGACAGATCACCACGCTCAACTGCTCCATGGACGATCTGCCCCACCCGGACCACAGCTTCGATGTGATCTGGGCCGAGGGTTCGGCCTACACCATCGGTTTCGACACGGCGCTGCGGGGCTGGCGCCGGCTGCTCGCGCCCGGTGGGGTCCTCGTCGTGACCGAGGTCGAGTGGACCACGGCGAGCCCGTCGCCCCGGACCCGGGCGTTCTGGGATCCGGCCTATCCGCTGCGGACGTCCGAGGAGAACAGCGCGGCGGCGGAGGCCGCCGGCTACCGCGTGGGCGCCGTCCTCCCGCTCCCCGAGCGTGACTGGTGGGAGGAGTACTACACACCGCTCACCGCGCGGGCCGACGCGGCCGATTTCGCGACACCAGGCATGGAACAGGCCGTTGCCGCCGTCCGCGAGGAGATCGGTCTGCGGCGCGCACACGGCAGCGAGTACCGCTACGCCGGGTACGTGCTCCGCCCCGTGACCGGCTGACCCACCGGGACGGACCGATCCAGCGGTACCGGATGATCCGCCGGACCGGATGATCAGCGGGCCGGGGACACGGCGAGGGGCCTGCCCCAGCGGGCAGGCCCCTCGTGCGTTCCGTGGCGCGAGCGCAATCCGCGCTCGCGTCGCGACCGCGTCGGTCCCCGTCAGTACACCGGCTTCGACGGCTCGATCTGGTGGACCCAGCCGATCACGCCGCCACCCACGTGGACGGCGTCGGCGAAGCCCGCGTTCTTCAGCACCGCGAGGACTTCCGCGGAGCGGACGCCCGTCTTGCAATGCAAGACGATCTTCCGGTCCTGCGGGAGGTCCTGAAGGGCGGTGCCCATGAGGAACTCGTTCTTGGGGACCAGCCGGGCGCCCGGGATGGAGACGATCTCGTACTCGTTGGGCTCGCGGACATCGATGATGTCGATGTTCTCGCCCGCGTCGATCCACTCCTTGAGCTGGTTCGGCGTGATGGTCGAGCCCGCGGCCGCCTCCTGCGCCTCGTCCGACACGACGCCGCAGAAGGCCTCGTAGTCGATCAGCTCGGTGACGGTCGGGTTCTTGCCGCAGACCGCGCACTCCGGGTCCTTGCGGACCTTGACCTGCCGGTACGTCATCTCCAGGGCGTCGTAGATCATCAGCCGGCCGACGAGCGGGTCGCCGATGCCGGCGAGCAGCTTGATCGCCTCGTTGACCTGGATCGAACCGATCGACGCGCAGAGCACGCCGAGCACGCCGCCCTCGGCGCAGGACGGCACCATGCCGGGCGGCGGGGGCTCGGGGTAGAGGCAGCGGTAGCAGGGGCCGTGCTCGGACCAGAAGACGGAGGCCTGGCCGTCGAAGCGGTAGATGGAACCCCAGACGTACGGCTTGTTCAGCAGCACGCACGCGTCGTTGACCAGGTACCGGGTGGCGAAGTTGTCGGTGCCGTCGACGATCAGGTCGAAGCCGGAGAAGATCTCCATCACATTGGAGGAGTCCAGCCGCTCCTGGTGGAGGATCACGTCGACGTACGGGTTGATGCCCTTGACGGTGTCGCGCGCGGACTCGGCCTTGGAGCGGCCGATGTCCGACTGGCTGTGGATGATCTGGCGCTGCAGGTTCGACTCGTCGACCTCGTCGAACTCCACGACACCCAGCGTGCCGACGCCGGCCGCGGCGAGGTACATCAGGGCGGGCGAGCCGAGGCCGCCGGCGCCCACGCACAGCACCTTGGCGTTCTTGAGCCGCTTCTGCCCCTCCATCCCGACATCGGGGATGATCAGGTGGCGTGAGTACCTGCGGACCTCGTCGACGGTGAGCTCGGCAGCCGGCTCGACCAGGGGTGGCAGCGACACGGGGACTCCGTTGGTCGGTTATGAGGACGGTTCGTCTCCTCGTAACAGTGCCATGGGCCTTCTCATTCCGAGACACCCGGTCCGATGCGCGAGACGATTTCGTCCCAGTACCCGGGAAGGGCTTCCCAGGGGTCCGCGCCGCCTCCCCGATCCGTACGGTCCGTGAAGTAGATCGTGCCCGCGCCCTGCCAGCGGGCGATGCGCATCGCCTCCTCCAGGTGCGTGCGCGGGACGCCGTGGACGAGGTGGCAGAAGCGCTGCGGCGCGTACTCGGCCGTCCACTCCGCCACCTGTGACCAGCGGTAGTCCGTCCACGCCCCGGAGAAGGTCACGAGCTGGTCGCCCCACTCCGCATAGCCGGGGTAGGGGTGCGTGCCGTGCCCGTAGACGACGAAGGCCTCCTCCAGCAGGGCACGGAGCGTGGTCGTCGTCCGCCGGACGTCCGGCAGCTCGGAGCGCTCGGAGGAGCAGCGGCCGAGGAAGAACCCGTCGACCTTGTACCAGTCGAGGAAGCGGTGGGCGTCGGAGACCAGTTCACCGAAGGGACGGGTACCCAGGCGCATGTCGAGATGGCCGAGGACGCGCACGCCCGCGTTGGTCAGCCGCCCCGCGGCCTCCAGGCAGTGCGGATCGGGGCGGACCCCGGGGCCGCGCGCCACATTGAGCACCGCCCAGTGCAGCGGTGTCTCGGGGCGGGTCAGCTCGGCCCACTCGGAGGGGGCGATCAGCGGATGGGCGTAGCCGGGCACCCCGAAGCCGAGACGGTTCACATCGGCGTGAGTGGTCCGCCGGGGACCGGCGGAGATCAGATGCGACATGCTGCCTCCATCCAGATGTCGGCGAGGGACTCCTCGAGTTGGATGCGGGGGCGCCAGCCGAGCCGGTCGCGTGCCGTACGCACGTCCGCCTGCTGCCAGGTGCCGCATCCGTCCGGGTAGGGGTAGGCGGCGGGGACGCCGAGGTGCTCGGCCGCTCCCCCGATTCCGCCCCGGGCGGCGCTCGCGTCCAGCTCGTGGATGGTGCCGCCGAAGCCGGCGGACTTCGCCAGGACGACGGCGGCGTCACGAAGCCGTACGGCGCGCCCGGTGCCGATGTTGACCACGCCCTGGGCGGCGGACAGGGAGGCCGCGTGCACGGCGCGGGCCACGTCCCGTACGTCCACGAAGTCCCGCTGCACACCGAGCCCGCTCAGCTTGAGCTCGTTGTCCCCGGACTGCATCGCGCGGCGCAGCGCCTCGGCGAGACGGCCCAGCGGGGAGCCTGCGGGGGTACCGGGGCCGGCCGGGGAGAAGACGCGCAGCACGACGGCGTCGAGATCGGAGCCGAGGACCAGCTCGGTGGCGGCGAGCTTGCTCACCCCGTACGGGCCGCCGGGACGCGGCACCGCGTCCTCCGACGTCGACGATCCCGGCTGGGAGGGGCCGTACTCGGAGGCGCAGCCGAGCTGGACCAGGCGGGCGCCGCAGCTGCTGCGCCGCAGCGACTCGCAGACGGTCGCCACGGCCACGGTGTTGTGCCGGGTGAGGTCGCGGGCGCCGCCGCGGGTCGCGCCCGCGCAGTTGATGACGACCCCGGGATGCACGGCGTCCAGGAAGCGGGTCAGCGCACCGGGGCTCCCGGCGGCGAGGTCGAAGCGGACGTCGGCGTCGTCACCGCGGCCGAGCGCGGTGAGCTGGACGGCGGGGTCGGCGAGGAGGCGCTCGGCCACATGCCGTCCGAGAAACCCGTTGGCCCCCAGGAGCAGGACCCTCATCGCGCGCCCTCCCTCTTCTCGCACGGGACCGCGTGGGTGCCGTACCGGACGGTGGTCCGGTGCCCGTACGGGTGCCTGGCGGCGCCCCCGCCGGCGCGCAGCGGGCGCGCGGTGCGGGAACGGGTGAGGGGCCGGGCCGGCGATGCCGGAAGCCGTGGTGTCATCTCGGTTTCTCCTAGAAGGACGTGCCGGAGCCGCGGTGCGACCAGGGGGTGAGGGGTCCAACGGGGGGTTGTGCAGGGGCGTTCGGGGTCAGGAGGTCAACGCGGGTCGGCCGGGGGCCGGGCGTGCGCCTCGGCGCGGGAGAGGGTGACGGTGGCGTGCACCAGAAGTGCGAGCGCGGCGGCGGCGCAGGCCGCGAGCGGCACGGCTCCGGGTCCGTACGCGGTGACGACCGCCTCGACCGGGCGGCCGAGCACTCCGCATCCGGGCAGCCGCGCGGCCGCGGCGGTGCCGAGCGCCAGGGCTTCGACCGCGCAGGCCGCAGCGAGTCCGCGGGCCGCGGCCGACGCACGGCCGTGGACGGCGAGCAGCCGGGCCACGAAGACCAGGGCGCCGAGTGCCGCGGGCGCCGCGGCCGCGGACAGGGCGTCCAGGGCCAGGGCCGCGTACGAGGCGTCGTGGGACAGGGCGTGGCGGGGCACGGCGTCGTACCAGCCGCCCGCGGCCAGGGTCGCCGCACGCGCGGCGACCAACAGGGTCACGAGCGCTGCCACGAAGAGGAGAGCCGCCGCCGGGAGGGACGGGCGGACGGCCGCCGAGAAGTCCTCGAGGCCGCGGCTGGCCGCGAGCCGGGATCGGGCGCGCGCGGCGAACCACCGCGCGCACCAGACCGCCGGGGCGAGCGCGAACGCGAGGGCGACGACCGCCGGGGCCGCGGTGGCGGCGGCGTCCGGTGCGGCGGTCGGCGGCCACAACGGGCCCTGGCCACCGGCCCATTGGGCCAGCAGCGCGTCACCGACGAGGAGGTGGCCGAGCAGCCAGCACGTCCACAGCGGAGCGGTGCCGGCGGCTGTGCCGCGCAGGCTCAGCGGCCCGCGGCGTACGCACAGCCGCAGCGCCACCGCGACCGCCACGGTGCCCGCGACGGCGATCACCAGCCGTACGGGCTGACCGGCCGTCACCAGGGGCTCGGCGCCGAGCGTGGCGGCGGCGCAGGCCGCCCCCGCTCCCGGCAGCAGATACAGCAGGCGTCGCGAACGGGGCGGCGCGGGCGGGGCCTCGGGGGCGGTGGTCCGCGACCGGCCCGGGGGGTTCTCCGCCCTCGGGACACGCGCGTAGAGCTCCTCCGCGAGGGAGAACACGTCGCGGTGCCGGAAGCGGGCGGCGGTCCGGTCGGTGACGCCGTGCGCCTCCAGACCGGCGGCGATCTCGAGCGGGTCGATGGCCCGCTCGCACAGGGCGCGGTGGCGGTGCATCAGCGCCTTGACGGGGTCGGCCGGGCCGCGCCGGGGCGCGGGCCGCGCGGGCCTGGGGGCACCGGCGCGCGGCCGCGCCTCCCGCGGACCTGGTCCAGCCGGGCTCCTCGGCGCGATGGCCGGCTCGTTTCCGGGCTCGACGGAGCGCGGATCCACGGCGGCCTGGTACCGCGCGGCGGGCGGAGACGGGACGTGGCGTGGCTCTCCAGAGGTACTGGAGGCACCGGACGCGCCGGGCATGCCGGGGGGCGGCGTGCTCCCGGGCGGACGGTCCGCGTCGCGGTCGGCACCGCGCCCCGGCTCCTGCGCGGGAATCCCGCTCGTGGGGCGCGGGGTGACCACCGGATCGAACCAGGTGCGGTCCGCCTCCGGGCCCGTTGCGGCGCCCGCATCCGCATCCTCGCCCGCGTCGGAGAACGGCCCGGGTGCCGTGCCATCGGAGCGCCGGTCGGCGATCCGCTGCCGCGCGGCGGCGAGGGAGCCCGTGCCCGACGACTCGTCCGCGTCGTCCTCCGCGTCCGGAGCCCGCCGACGTGCGCCGTCCGCCGCCGGACCGCCGTAGGCCGATCCGTAGCGCCCGGTGCTGCTGTCATCCGCGGAACCGCCGTACGCGGAACCGCCGTACGCACTGCCGTCGCCGTACGGGCTTCCTTCCCCGTACGTGCTGCGGTCGCCGTACGCGCTTCCCTTCCCGTACGCGCTGCCGTCGCTGTACGGGCGTGCGTCGCTGTACGGGCGTGCGTCGCCGTACGGGCCGCGGTCCGCGTCGGCCGCCGCGGGCGCCGGGTCCTCCTGTCGCGCGGACGGCAGAGAACCACCGCCCTCCGTCCACCATGAGCCGTCCGTCGTATCCGGTCTGGTCATGCCCGGGCCTCCCTGAACGGGGTGTGACGGGCGAACGGCGCGCCGGCACCCACCGGTTCGGCCCCCGCGCCCACCGGTTCGGTGCAGGCGCCGGCCGGTTCGGCCCCGGCACCCACGGCTTCGGTCTCCGCACCACCCACTGCTCCGGCACCTGCCGCAACCGGTTCGGCCTCGGCACCGGACCGGTCCTCCCGCGCGCCTCCGCCCTGCCGCCCCGGGCCGTCCGCCGCCCAGGCCGGGACGTGGGACATCAGCGCTCCGCCTTGTCCGGCGTCCCGTCCCGGGCCTGGCCGGGCGCCGCCGGAACGGGCCCAGCGGCCGGGGACATGGGCCTCGGCGGGGCGCGCGAACGGCTGCGGTTCACCGCCCCCGTCGGCGGGCTCGCGCTGGACCGGGCAGCGGGACATCAACTCCAGGTAGATGCCACGAAATGCCGCGATGTTCTGCTCGACGGTGAAGAGTTCGAGCGCTCGCGCCCGTGCGGCGGCGCCCAGCCGTTCGCGGCGGTCCGGGTCACGGAGCAGCGTGACGCACGCGTCGGCCAGCGCGCGGGGGTTGCGTGGCGGCACCACCAGGCCCGTACCACCGATGACCTCGCACACCGCGCCGGCGTCCGTCGAGACCGTCGCCCGGCCGCAGAGCATGGCCTCGACCAGGCCGACCGGGAATCCCTCCACCACACTGGACTGCACGACCAGCGTGGCCGACGCGTACGCGTCGGCGAGCTCGGGGACTTCGGGGTCCCCGATCCCCTCGAAGGAGACCGGGTTGTCACCGACGCTCACGGCGCTCTCGGCCTCGTCGGGGAACAACTGCGCGGCCAGGACGCGGCAGTGGGCGTCGTACGCGGCCGCCTCGGGCCCGCGCCCCGGCGCCCCGACGATCCGCAGCCGTGCGTCCGGCTCGGCCTCCCGTACGAGCCGGAAGGCGTGGAGGAGGGCGACCAGGTCCTTCGCCGGTTCGATCCGGCCGACCCAGACCAGCGTGCGGTCGTCCGCCAGGTGTCCCTGCGCCGCGCCGGACCCAGCGGTCCGGTCCGCCTCACCGACGGCGGCGAAGGGGCGCGCGTCCATGCCGGGATAGACGGTCCGCAGCTTGGTGCGGTCGGCTCCGCAGCGCTCCTGCCAGCGGTGTGCGTGGGTGTTGCCGGGGGTGATGAGGGAGGCCTGGGCGTAGACCTCGGTCGCCAACTGCCGCTGGAAGGAGGCGAGCAGGGCACGCACAGGGGCGGTGAGCGGCGCGGCGGCGGAGGCGAGGTAGTGCTCGCGCAGTCGTACGCCGTACTCGGTCACGAGGAGCGGAGTGCCGTAGAAGCGCTTGGCGACGAGTCCGGGCAGGGCCGCCGTGCCGCCCGATGTCGCGTGGCACAGGTCGACGCCGCCGAGGCCGTCGTCACCGTCGCCGTACCAGCCGAGGGAGAGCGGACGCAGGGCGCGCTCGAGCCCTTCGAGCACGGCGAGCACGTCGGAGAGGTGCGCGCCGTGGGCGCCGCGCAGGGCACCGGGGGCACGGCAGGCCGCCTCGAGGACGCGCACGGCCGTCTCGGAACGGAGGGCCGCGGGCAACCCGCCCTGTTCGTCGGCGAGTTCGGCCAGGCCGTAGAGCCCTGTGGCGAAACGGTCCGCCTGGACTTCCGTGCCCCGCGCGTCCTCCGCGGCGGTGTCCGGTGCGGCACCGCAGACCGCAGCGGCGAGTTCGGCGAAGTGCGCGGCGAACCTGCGGCGCTCGCGCCGACCGTATCCACGCGCCCGCGTGCGCCCCTTGGGGGCGTCCTGCTGCCAGTCCTCGGCCGTCCCCCATAGCGGGGCCGTGCGCACCCGGGTCACGTGCGGCGGCAGTTCGAGCAGTCCGTGCGCTTCCTGGCGCTCGCTGCGACTCAGCGCATGGACGGCGAACTCGTGCTGCGCGAGACCGCGCACGAGCCGGTCGCACCAGACCCTGGCCTCACCGGTCGCATACGGATACCCACCCTCCGTAAGCAGTCCTACGCGCACGTGTGCACCCCCGAACTCGATGACAAGGCCGCCGAACGGCAGCGAAGAGACCGTATGCGGGCCTGCGGGCAGTGCGATGGACGGTTGTCCATCACGCCACCGGAAGGGGTGAACGGTCGTGACTTTCCTTGTAGATCGACGTTGCGACGCGCTAGAGACAGCGGTTCCCGACCTCGCACCCCCATCCAACGGGCAGGTCAGGCACCGGGGCACGCGAACCGGGCGCGCGGCGGGCAGGCGCGAGCCCCGGCGCGCGGGCCGGTACGACAGCCCCTCACGACGGGACCAGCAGGTGACGGAGGGCTCGTACGCCTCGTACGGCAGGCCCCGTTCGGCGCACCGGACCATCGCGCATCGCACATCGCGTGGCCGACGGAACGCTCACGGGAGGCTCGACGCGTCCGCCTGAGGCTCAACCCTTGGGGTACGGCCAGGCGTTGGGCTTGCAGAGACGGCCGTCCGTCGCAAGGTACTTGGTCTGCTGCATCATGACCGGGGCCAGGGCACCCGACTTGGGACAGCCCTCGTGTCCGAGCCCGAGACGGTGGCCCACCTCGTGGTTGATGAGCATCTCGCGGTAGCTGAACAGCTTCTTGTCCCCGTACGTCTCGGCACCCTGGGCCCACCGGTAGGCGTTGATCATGACGCGCTCGGTGGAGGCGGAGTCGCAGGAGACGTTGTCGACCGTGGTGTCGAGGTCGGACTTCGCGCACCACTTGGCGGTCGTGGCGGGGCTGGCCAGGGTGATCACCCAGTCCGGCTCCCCGGACGAGATCCGCTCGAAGGTGCGGGTGCCGCCGCGGCCCCAACTGCGGCGGTCGTTGAGGGTCTTCTGCACGGCCTGCGCGAACAGCTTCCCGTCGAGCGGGAGTCCCTTCTCCACGTCCACGCGGTACCGCACGACCTCGCCCCTGCCGGGCGCCTTGTCGCGCCCGCCGACGGCGCTGAAGGCGCCCGACGCGGCCAGCTTCTCGTCGAGCGGGTAGAGGGCCGCCATCTTCTGGACGTACGTGAGGGGGGCGGCGGTCGGCTTGGACGGCGCGGGCCGGTTGTCGGAGCGCGAGGTGTCGCGGGTGTCCTCCCGCGGCGCCTTGCTCGGCCCCGGTGACGCGGTGCGGCTCCGGTCGCCGCCCATGAACTCCCCCGCGGCGACGACGGCGAGCACGGTGATGACGGCCGCGGCGGCGATGCCGGTGAAGGTGCGGCCCTTCCCGCCCTTGGGGCGCCGTGCCGCGGGATCGCCGCCGGCCCTCACGCCGTCGTCGGCCTCGCGCGGGTCGGGAGCGCCTTCCGGCGGGGTCCCGGGCGTTCGGCTCCCACGCCGTTCGCGCACACCGGGCACACCGGGCACACCGGGCACACCGGGCACACCGCCGCCGTAGACCTCGTCCTCGAACGCATCGATGTACTCCTGCCGCGGCCTCGGCACGAACACGCCTCCTGGCGGGGTTTGGGTGGCAGCGGCAGTTGCTGACGCGGCGACGGATCCGGATCCGGAAGCCGGTGCGGAGGAAGCGGGAGCGGCGGCACCGGGCCCGCGGCGCCCCTGTCCGTACGCGGGAACACCGTGCGGCGGTGTGCCCGGACCGTACGCCGGAACACCGTGCGGCGGCGTGCCCGGACCGTACGCGGGACCACCTCCCGGTCCCGGTCGGCGCACACCGGCCGCCCGCCCTGCGGCGCCGTTGCGCACGCCCGCGCCGTATGCCGGCACGCCCTGCGGCGGCGTCCCGGGGCCCGCCCCTTGCGAGGGGCGGGGCTGCGGGAAGGGGCTGCCGCCCTGGACCGGCACCCCGCGCGGCGGCGTGCCGTGCTGCATCGGCGGCGCACCTCGGTGCATGACGGGGGTGCCGTGCGGCGGGGTCGGCGGCGCGGGGGCGGCGCCCCGGTCTCCGCCCTGCTCGCGCTGTCCGGGACGGCCGCCACGCGCATCGCGCGGCCCCGGCGTGCCCGAGCCCCTGACGACCCGTGGAACGGACTCGCCGTCGGCGGACTCCCGCCCCGGCGTCTGTTCCGTAGCTGCGGCCGCACCGGTGCGGCCGCGACGGCTATGACGTCCCACGCGTCGACTCAGCTCCTGCCCGCTTCGCGGCCGTTGCCGCGGCCGTCGTCGTCCCCGCGGCCTTCTCGTCGTCCATCAGCTCGCGGAAGGCCCGCGCCACCACATCGGGATACTCCATCATCGCCACGTGCCCGGCCTCCGGCAGGGTCAGGAGCCGCGAGTCGCGAAAAGCCCGCGACGCGCGGGCAGCCATGCGGAAGGACACCAGCTTGTCCCGTCCGCCGTACACGAGCAAGGTCGGTGCGAGCACACGCTCGGCCTGGCGCCACAGGGAATGCTGGCCGCCAAGCGTGTACGCGTCAACGACGCCTCGCGCGGAGCGGCCTATCACGTCCCAGAAGTAGGGCAGTGCGAGCCGCCGTTCGTACTCGGCGACGGCCGTCGCGAATCCGTCCCGATCCACCCGCCCCGGGTCGCCGTAGCACAGGGCCAGCACCTCGAGGGTGCGGCGCTCGGCGGTCCACTCGCGGGTCATCCGGGCGAAGAGGCTGGTCACACCCGGGACGGCGAGCAGCGCGGTGGGCATGGCGGAGACTTGCGGGCGCAGTTCGGGCAGCGCCGGCGAGACAAGGGTGAGTGTGCGCACCAGGTCGGGGCGGACGGCGGCGACGCGGGTGGTGACGGCGCCCCCCAGCGAGTTGCCGAAGAGGTGGACGGGTCCGCGGCGCTCGGCGTCGAGGTAGCGGATGACGGCCCGGGCGTGTCCCGAGATGGAGTAGTCCCCGTCGTCCGGCGGCGCCGAGTACCCGAAGCCGGGCAGGTCGAGGGCCTCGCCGTCGAGGGTGTCGTCGAGGGACTTCAGGAGGGCGGACCAGTTGAGCGAGGAACCGCCGAGCCCGTGGACGTAGAGCGCCGGATCCAGGCCCTCACGGGCCGGCTCTCTGGTCCGCACGGCCAGGTGGAGACCCGGGAGCGAGACCTGGCGGAGTTCCTCTCCGGCAGCACAGGCACCACGCGTCTGGATTGCCGCATGCGCGGCGCGGGTACCCGGCAGCTCGGTCGAAGACATGCGGCAATGTTACGAGACGATCACGCTCTGGCTTGTGTGGCGGCCGTCACACCATGTCATGGCACGAGAACACCCGGTCTCATAGGCTCGTGTAGAGGGCGCTCGCCCTGGAAAGGGGAGCCACCATGTCTGTCGACCCAACCGATCCCGAGACCTTCGAGAACGACTCCGACCAGGCGGAGGAGTTCGACGTCGAGGCCCCCGAGGCCGACGCCGCCGAGCAGCACGCCGATCTGGTCGAGGAGCACGACGCCCCGATCGACGACCGGGCGCTGGATTCCGCGAATCCCGCGGACGCCGCGGAACAGGCCCGGGTCGTCGAGCTCAATGAGGACGACTACCGGTGATCTGCCCTTTTTGTCATCCCCCTAGTACACCGGGCAATCTGTCCGGACCGTGAAATTCTGTGCCCGCACCGAGCACACCCGGGTTACCCGAAAGTACGATGGCGGACGCGGTGGACGTGGCGTCGCCGCACACGGAACGGACCCATGGGAGGCGGCGTGACAGCCATCGAGCAGACCGAGGCGCGCCCGCGAGGCACGCGCCTGCCGCGCCGTGCCCGACGCAACCAGCTCCTGGGCGCGGCCCAGGAGGTCTTCGTCGCGCAGGGCTATCACTCGGCGGCAATGGACGACATCGCCGAGCGGGCGGGTGTCAGCAAGCCGGTGCTCTACCAGCACTTCCCCGGCAAGCTCGACCTGTACCTGGCCCTGCTCGACCAGCACTGCGAAGCGCTGCTGCAGGCGGTGCGTGCCGCACTCGCCTCGACCACGGACAACAAGCTGCGCGTGGCGGCCACCATGGACGCCTACTTCGCGTACGTCGAGGACGAGGGCGGCGCGTTCCGGCTGGTCTTCGAGTCCGACCTGACGAACGAGCCCGCGGTCCGCGACCGCGTGGACAAGGTCAGCCTGGACTGCGCCAAGGCGGTCAGCGAGGTCATCGCCGAGGACACCGACCTGCCGGCCGAGCAGTCGATGCTGCTCGCCGTGGGCATGTGCGGCATGGCGCAGATCACCGCGCGCTACTGGCTGGGCTCCGGGCAGAAGCTGCCCCGGGACGCCGCGGCCAAGCTCGTCTCGTCGCTGTCCTGGCGCGGTATCGCGGGCTTCCCGCTGCACGGCGCGAACCGCTCGTAGGCCACGCGGTTCCGGTGTGCCGCGTCCGCGCGGCACACCGACGGCGCTGTTCGCTCCTGGCGTGCACGAACGGCGGTCAGCAGGTCCCCGCACCGGGCTAATGTGTGCTGCGTACAGCGCGGCTGACCGCGCACCCTACTGACCGTCGGAGGACGAAGCCGTGGAGGTCAAGATCGGCGTGCAGCACGCGCCCCGCGAGATCACCTTGGAGAGCGGGCAGTCTGCCGAGGAGGTCGAGCGAGCGGTGGCCGAGGCGCTCGCCGGCAAGGCACAGCTCCTGACCCTGGTGGACGACCACGGCCGCAAGGTCCTGGTTCCTGCCGACCGCCTGGCCTATGTGGAGATCGGTGAGCCGACCGCCCGCAAGGTCGGCTTCGGCGCCGCGTAGGCGCGCCGCGCGTCAACCGCGCACAACGCAGCAACCCCGTGACGGCGGCCGGGTGGTCGGATTCGACCACTTGGCCGCCGTACGCGTGTCTCCCGCGGGATCCGGGCGGAGGATTACGTTCCGGAGGGCCGGGGTACGACGGCCGTGGACCGGTTTGCACCTGCCTGTTCGGCTGTTGTGCGGGAGGGACGACAAGGATGATCCTGGAAGCGCTCGGCTCGGTACTCATCGGCCTCGCGGTCGCCTACGCAAGCACGCGCTGGCTGCCCGAGCGGCTCCCGGCCCGGCCCCTCGTTCTCGGCACCGGCGCCATCGCCGCGCTCTTCGGTGGACTGATCACGTACACCGTCGTCGGCGACGCGTATCCGCTCGCGACGCTCCTCGGAGCCCTGGCCGTGGGCGTGGCGCTGCTGTCGCTGCTGATCCGGCCGGCAGGACGCTGGGTCCGCCGGTCAGCGGCGGCCTGACGGTCCCTCCGGAACCGCCGGGCCGCAGCCTTTGCGCACCGGCGTAGCGATCCGCCCGGCACCCGGCGTCACCGCTGCGGGTGACGGCACCGGCACCGGGCTCACCCGTCCCGGGGCGGAGCTACGGCGGTCAGGCAGCCAGTCCCAGCGCCGCCATCCGCTTGGTGTGGGCCTCGGTGATCCGCGAGAACATCTTGCCGACCTCGGCGAGGTCGAAGCCGTCGGCGACCCCGCCGACGAGCATCGTCGACAGCGCGTCACGGTCCGCCACGACCCGCTGCGCCTGGCTCAGCGCCTCGCCCATCAGGCGCCGCGCCCACAGGGCCAGCCGTCCGCCGACGCGTGGCTCGGCCTCGATGGCGGCCCGCACCTTCTCGACGGCGAACGAGGCGTGGCCGGTGTCGTCCAGGACGCGGAGCACCAGGGCACGGGTGTCGGTGTCCAGGCGGGCCGCCACCTCGCGGTAGAAGTCGCTCGCGATCGAGTCCCCGACGTACGCCTTGACCAGGCCCTCGAGCCAGTCGGACGGTGCGGTCTGGCGGTGGAACTCGTCCAGTGCGGCCGCGAACGGCTCCATGGCCTCGGTCGGGGTGGCCTCGATCGCGGCGAGCCGGTCCCTCAGCTGCTCGAAGTGGTGGAATTCGGCGGAGGCCATCTTCGCCAGCTCCGCCTTGTCCTCCAGGCTCGGCGCCAGCTTGGCGTCCTCGGCGAGCCGCTCGAAGGCCGCCAGCTCGCCGTAGGCGAGGGCGCCGAGCAGGTCGACGACGGCGGCCCGGTACTGCGGCTCCGCGGATGCCTGCGCCCAGTCCTGGGCGGCGATTCCCGTGTGATTCCCGGCGCTCCCGGTCTCGATTCCGGCGGGGGCGTTGGTCTCGTCAGGCGTCTCCATGAAGCGCACAATAGCCCGCTCGTGGCCGCGCGGAAGTCCCTGGTCAGGCAAGCGCGACGCGGCACGCTACCCGAATGACCCAACACATGTGCGCGAATCCGGGGTATGGTGGTAAAGAGCCCGCCGGTCATACGGTGGGTGCTCTGATGAATGCGGATGCCCGGTCGGTGGCCCGATCGGCTCCGACCGACAGCCCTCCCCGCGGGACGTACGACCGTACGGACCGCTGAGCGAGGGGCCCGCTCGCGGCGCGAGTGGATGCGCGAGAGCCAGTGGTCCTGCGCCGATGACGGCCAACCCACGGCCGACTGAATTCCGGGTGCGGTACGACCCCCCTCGCCTTCTGCCGCCGCGTTTCACAGAAGAGGCAAAACCCTGACTACGTTCCGAGACCTCGGGATCCTTCCCGAGACAGCCGAGGCCCTCGAGGCCGTCGGCATCACGAATCCCTTTCCCATCCAGGAAATGACCCTTCCCGTCGCGCTTTCGGGCAGCGACGTCATCGGCCAGGCCAAGACCGGAACCGGCAAGACGCTCGGTTTCGGCCTTCCGCTGCTGGAGCGCGTCATCGTGCCCGCGGACGTCGAGGCGGGCCGGGCCGAGCCCGGCCAGGCCGGTGACAGCCCGCAGGCCCTCGTGGTCGTACCGACCCGCGAGCTGTGCCAGCAGGTGACCAACGACCTCCAGACCGCCGGCAAGGTCCGTAACGTCCGCGTGCTGTCGATCTACGGCGGCCGGGCCTACGAGCCCCAGATCGAGGCCCTGAAGAAGGGCGTCGACGTGATCGTCGGCACCCCGGGCCGCCTGCTGGACCTGGTGGGCCAGAAGAAGCTGCGCCTCTCCGAGGTCAAGGTGCTCGTCCTCGACGAGGCCGACGAGATGCTCGACCTGGGCTTCCTGCCCGACGTCGAGAAGATCATCCAGCAGCTTCCCGCCAAGCGTCAGACGATGCTGTTCTCCGCGACGATGCCCGGCCAGGTCATCTCGCTCGCGCGGCGCTACATGTCGCAGCCCACGCACATCCGGGCCACCGCCCCGGACGACACGGGCGCGACCGTCGCGAACATCACACAGCACATCTTCCGCGCGCACTCGCTCGACAAGCCCGAGCTGGTGTCCCGCATCCTCCAGGCCGAGGGCCGCGGCCTGACGATGATCTTCTGCCGTACCAAGCGCACGGCGGCCGACATCGCCGAGCAGCTCGCGCGGCGCGGCTTCGCCTCCGGCGCGGTCCACGGCGACCTCGGCCAGGGAGCGCGCGAGCAGGCGCTGCGCGCGTTCCGCAACGGCAAGGTGGACGTCCTGGTGTGCACCGATGTCGCCGCGCGCGGCATCGACGTCGAGGACGTCACCCACGTCATCAACTACCAGTCGCCCGAGGACGAGAAGATCTACCTGCACCGCATCGGCCGTACGGGCCGTGCGGGCAAGTCGGGTACGGCCATCACCCTCGTCGACTGGGACGACATCCCGCGCTGGAAGCTCATCAACAAGGCGCTGGACCTGCCGTTCGACGAGCCGGAGGAGACGTACTCCACCTCCGAGCACCTCTACGAGCTGCTGGGCATCTCCGAGGGCACCACCGGCGTCCTGCCGCGGGCCGAGCGTGGGATCTGTCGAAAACCTCCGAAGCCCAGGTCGGAGACTCGGTTCTCTGGGTGTGAAAACGGCCTCCCCCGGATCTCAAAACGCGGCCGGTGCTGGCGTACCTGCTGGCCATCCCTCCAGGCTCCCGAACGACGAACTCCGTTGGGTGCGTTCTCTGGAGCGTCACTCTGACGGCCCAGCCTCCCGGGTGCCCCGCCTGTCGACTTGCTATTTGAATAGCAATTACTGATGGTCTGGTCATGGACGACGTTTTTGTGCCATGGCCCCGGTTTGACCGCCGGGCGTTCTTGCTTCTCCTGGATGATCAGAGGCGGCTGATGCTTTGTGGGGCGTGTTGCCGGGGTTGGACAGTGCCTCAGGTACGGCTGAATGCAGGCGCCGACTACCTCGGGCAAGCAGCCTCCTTCCTGCGGCAGCGGTTCGACCTGCGCCGTCCGCAGTTCTCCGCCCTCTATGGACTTCATCAGTCGCGACGGGGGGAGTCGTGGGAGTGCGACCGCCCCACCGCGTCTCGCGCCTTTATCGTGCGCGTCACCGATGAGCAGTCGGCAGCCTTGCAGGGCATAGGGGGCAGCCATGTGCTTTGGACGGTGACTCAGCTCCGCCAGCGACGCCGGGACGTCTTCCCAGAGGGAGTCGTTCTGCTGACCGCCGGCTACGTCGAAGGTTGGCTGCCGGACGGTCCGCTCATGCTGTCGTGAGGATCAGCCGCAGCTCTCGCCGTCGTCTGTTCGGCTCCGTCATGGGCTACCAGCCGCAGTGCTCACTTGGCAGGACTCAAGTCGACCAGCCCCACCTTTGATACGTGCTCGAGACGCCAGCCGAGCTGCTGGCCGCAGAGACCATCAGCGCAGGCAGCTGTCCCGTCCAAATTCAGGGAGCCAATAACAGCGGGCGCCGCCGTCCCGACGCCGCTCGCTGGCCACCGTCGTCTGCCATGGCGATGGTCCAGCCGAAGAGCATCCTGCTCAACTCTTCTGGCGTGATCAGCACGTCTCTGCAGGCTGCACCGGGGGTCTGAACCGGCCGGGCGACATCGCCATCAGCGCCGCAACTGAGCGAACGCTGCAGAGTCTGTCGGTGAACCGACAAGCAGTTTTGAATCATCGCCGCTGACCGCATCACCAACCAGTTCAGCCGGGAAGTTGTGCGATGCCCGGGGTGAACGCCCTGCTCGATGGGGAGCAACACATCGGCAGATCAGGTGATGGGGAGGACGTGCGGTGGGGGCAGTGTTGCTTGTGGCGTTAGCCGTCGTCGGTGTCGGCGCAGTCGTGGCGGCTCTGGTGCGAGCGGGACAGCGTGAAGCGCGAGCTGAAAAAGCCCGGTTGCTCAGAGAGGAACAAGTACAGGCGCGCAGGTCGCTGGACGCGGTCTGGGCGATGGACGACCGAGAGTTCGAGGAGTACGTCGCCGAGTTGTGCCGGCGAGACGGTTGCACCGACGTCAAGCGGGTCGGCGGCGCCGGCGATCTGGGGGCTGATGTGACCGGTCTTCTGCCTGACGGGCGACGCATGGTGATTCAGTGCAAGCGATATGCAAAGCATCGAACGGTGGGCAGTAGGGACATCCAGACCTTCAATGGTACGGCCCGTGTCGAGCACGGGGCCGACGTCCCGATTTTCGTGGCCTCCTGTGTGTTCACCAAGCCGGCGCGCGACTTCGCCTTCCGCCACCACTTGTGCCTGATCGATGTGAACCTGCTCGGGTTCTGGAACAGCGGCACTGCGCTGTCCTCATTTCTGGACCTGGACATCAGCCGCTCCGGCACCAACCGCCGGCTTCGTCCGGACCGAGACTGACGCTAGCCGTGCCGAGTCGATGTATTGGCGCGCGGACTCACGTGTGCAACCGGTCCTTGAACCCCGGTGCGGGGAGTGCTGGTGTGCAGCGCAGCTCGTTGGTCATCTCTCCGTGTCACGCTGTGCTGGTCAGCGAACGAAGCGGGAGCGCCCAAGGTAAGGGCCTCCCGTGCGTCAGCGCCGTGATGCGGCAGGGTGCAACGTCCCTTCCGCGTTGACCCCCAGGAGGAGCTATCTAGTAAGCACGGCTCTCCCCGAGCAGGGTCTCATGGCGTCCTGTTGCGACAACTCGCCCCTGCTCGGGGAGCCCAACTGCCCCCGCGATGACAAGCGTTGAGTGCAGTGAGCGACGATGAGGGTGGCGTCCCCCGTACGAGCGTCGCGCATCGCTTGCTCGACCGCGTGCTCACCGCCGGCGTCGGTTGGAGACCGCGAGCGGATATTCCGGCGGTGAAGGCCAGCCCCCGTTCTGTGTGTCAGGCAGCCTGGATCAGTTCGGCTCGACCGAAGAGCAGGGCATATCCGTTGGGGAGTTGGGTGAGGATGCGGGTGAGGAGTTCGTGTCCGGCCAGTTCGGCGACGACGGTGAAGACGGCGCCGACGTCCCAGCGGGTGGTCGCGGGGGTGCCGCCGGTGCGGTCGGCGAGGTCCTTCACAAAGCCCCAGCCGGTGAGGTGTTCGGTGGCGGGGACCTGCCCGGTGAAGTGGAGTGCGGCCTCGATGGGGAGGCGGGCGGCCAGGTCGACGCGTTCGTCGCCGATGATCTGGCGGCCGAGTGCGGCCAGCACCGCTGTGGTGGCCGCTTCTGCTCGTTCCCGGGTGGCGTAGGCGCCGTCGTACCGTACTCGCTCCAGCATCTGGTCGTACGTCATGGCGGGGGCCGGACGGTCGAGGTGGGGCTGGGCGTACATCGGCGGTTGCTGCCTTTCTGTCGTCTCGTGGTGGTGGTGAACCGGGTCCTCGAAGAACCGCTCGGTTGCATGAGGCGGGCACGAGGCTCCGCATCGAATGGTGGGATGCCCCGTGCGCGAGGCGACGGGGGCGGCCCGGAGTCCGGGCCGCCCCCCTTCGCCTGAGGCGGGGATGAAGGGGAGAGCTCCCCGCCCTTCGTCCGCCGGGACAGTTGCCCTGTCCCATGCGTGGTGGGCTCAGCTGGTGATCAGCTTCTGACCGCTGTCGGGAGCGGTGACGGCGATCTTGCGGGGCTTGGCCCGCTCTGCGATCGGGATGCGCAGGGTGAGGACACCTGCGTCGTAGTGGGCCTGGACGTTCTCGGCGTCGAGGCTGTCGCCCAGCATGACCTGGCGGGAGAAGACGCCGAGGGGCCGCTCGGAGACGGTGACCTGCACGTCGTCGGCGTGTGCGAGGGGCCGGCGCTCGGCCTTGATGCTGAGGGTGTTCCGCTCTACGTCGATCTCGATCGCGTCAGCGGTCACGCCAGGCAGGTCCACGGCGATCACAAAGGTGTCGCCTTCTCGGTAGGCGTCCATCGGCATCGAGGACGGCCGCGACCAGGTCCCTGTCGTTCCCATGAACTGCTGGGCCAGACGGTCCAGTTCCCGGAACGGGTCAGTGCGCATCAACATCGGGATACACCTCCATCGGCTCGTTGAAGTCAGCCAATGCGCTTCACCTGACACCGTTGTATCATGTCATCCAGACGATGACAACTTGAGTGTCGCCGACACGTTGACGCCCCCCTCGGGAGGAGGAAGACCTTGCTTGAGACCGACTGCAATGCCACCCCGGAGCAGGGCCCGGCACCCGCAGTGCCCACCGCGAACCAGGCGCTGATCGACATCGCCGAGGTCGTCCGCACCGCGCATGCCACGCACGTGGGCGGAGCGCGTACCGATGACAGCGGTGACCAGGCAGAGCAAGCCCTCGCCGCCCTCTCTCTGCTCCGCGAGGTGCGCGAAAGTCTGGCCTCCTGGGAATCGGGCCTGATCGAGGCAGCCCGGGAGGCAGGGGTCAGCTGGGCCCAGCTCGCCCACCCCCTCGGTGTCGCCAGCCGGCAAGCCGCCGAACGCCGCTACCTCCGCCTGCGTCCAGGTGCCGCCGGCAGCACGGGCGAGCAGCGCATCCAGGACACCCGCGATCGCCGTGCCGCTGACCGCAGTGTCGATGACTGGGCCCGTCGCCACGCAGCCGATCTGCGCCGTCTTGCAGGGCAGATCACCGCCCTCTCCGACCTGCCGACCTCGGCCCGCACACCGGTCGGGGACCTCGACCACGCCTTGGCCGCCGACGACGCCGCAGGCCTGGTCGGCCCCCTCGCTGACACCCACCAGCATCTGCAGGACAGCCATCCCGACCTCGCCGCCCGCATCGACGGCGTCAACCGCCACACCCACCAGATCCGACGCGAGAGCAACGACCAGCGCCGCAGCACAGACTGACCCACCACCGCGCGGCCACCAAGCCATCGACCAGGTGCCCGGCCCGCCCGATCACGCCGGAACGAGCTGTCGTCGGAGCCGATCGGGGCGCGATCGGCCTCAGCCCGGAAGGACGTTCTCATGCATGACGATCTCGCCTCTGCAGCCCACCCCGCCCCCTTTGCCCCGCCGCTGCAAGCCGCCGGGGGTGTGCGGGTGAGGCGCCGCGCGGCCAGGGACGGGTATGTGTCGTCACGCGCAACGCCTGAGCCGTCGCCCTCCGATATGGGGGAGCACCCACCTGCCAGGGCGGCGGCCGCTCCTTCCCATATGCCTCCGGGAGCTCAAGCTCCTCCTGCCTCCACAACGCGGCAGAGGCCCAGGCTCGGGAGGTAGGTCCGCATTCAGCTGGGGTGGGCGGGGGTCTTGAGGACCCAGGAGCTGCCGGTGCACGCGCTGGGCAGAGGCGGGAAGGTCTTGCCCTCCACGTCCGTACTGGTGAACTCGTGGCTCTCGCTGCAATCGCACCGGTAGATGCCGCTCTGGGGAACCTTCTCGCCTGGGTGGTAGGTCTCCTGGTTCATGATCCTTGTGTACTGCCGTCTGGCGCGCCGGGCGACCCGACTCCGGCAGGTGGAGGAGCCTTGACGGCGGCCCACCGGGGGAGATCACCCCGCAACGGTAGGTCAGGTGGTGCGCTCTTTCCGTCACAAGACCTGGGGTGACGTGTGTCCGGACAGAGGATGGAGGACGAGGTGGAGTGGAGTCGGTTCGCCCAGCAGATGGCGTCGATGGCGCGGGATCTTCTGTCACAGGAGTCGGTCGCCACCACGCTGGAGCAGATCACTGCCGCGGCCATCGAGCTGGTGGAGGGGTGCGACGAGGCCGGGATCCTGGTACTGCACGACAGACGGGTGGAGACGCTTGCCCCCACTGGCCAGTTGGTCATCGACAGTGACCAACTGCAGGAGCGGTTGGGAGAGGGGCCGTGCTTCGACGCTGCCCGCACCTCGCAGGGCGAGCGGGTCTACCGCATCGCCGACCTCAGCACCGAGCATCAACGCTGGCCCCGGTTCGCCGCTCAGGCACGCGCACTCGGAGTGGGGAGCATGATGGGCTTCCTCCTCTACACCGAGGATGAGGAACTCGGCGCTCTGAACCTCTACTCTCGTCGACCCGGCCGATTCACCGAGAACAGCGAACTGGCCGGCTGGCTCCTGGCCTCCCACGCCGCCGTAGCCTTCTCCAGCGCACGCACGCACACACAACTGGAACAGGCCATTGCCACACGCCACATCATCGGCGAAGCCATGGGCATCATCATGAATCGCTACGGTCTCCACGAAGAAGAAGCATTCAAGACCCTGCGCCGCTGTTCACAGGAGACCAACGTCAAGCTCCGCGAGGTCGCCCGGCAGGTCTGCGAGGACGGTGGCCTCCCTTGACCTCTCGGTGCGGCGCCCCGCCGGCATCTGAACCAGATGCCGGCGGTGGCCGGCTCGCCGTCTGCGAACGCCGAACCCCTTGTCTCCGGTCAGAGTGCAGAGACCCAGCGTGTTCCGCGCAATGCCCAGGTCACACTCTCCGTTTCGCCCCGGGCCGGACCAATTCGACCACCAAGGGTGAGGCGGCCCCGAAAGGCGTCCGTCGGCATCGCCGCGGGCCGCGCCGACCTCACCGGCTCCTGCTGATCGCGAGTGGTGGATCGGTGAGGCCGCCGCCGTTTTGCGCCGAGAAGCCAGGGGCACCCGAGCTGCGGTGCTCGGTCCAGCTGCCTGCCGGACCGGAGGAACTCCGCAGTCACGGAAGCATGGCCGTCCCGGTTCCGGGCGATGAAGCTACGTGCGGGAGCGGCCGACTGCGAAGAGTCACCGCGGTGCACACCTTCACCGCGCAGATCGGCTGCCCGCCGTAGTGCGCCGGAACCGGGGCGGTGACGGGCACCGACCGGTACTCGCGCGAAGGAGAACGTGATGCGAGCCCTGACATGGCACGGAAAACGGGACGTCCGAGTCGACACCGTTCCGGACCCCAAGATCGAGGAACCCACCGATGTCGTCGTACGCATCACCTCGACCGGCCTCTGCGGGTCCGATCTCCACCTCTACGAGTTCTTCGGGCCGTTCCTGAGCCCCGGTGACATCCTCGGGCATGAGCCCATGGGCATTGTCGAGGAGACCGGTCCCGAGGTCACCGCCCTCACAGCGGGCGACCGCGTCGTCGTTCCGTTCAACGTCTCCTGCGGTGACTGCTGGATGTGCCGGCAAGGGCTCCAATCGCAGTGCGAGACCACGCAGGTGCGAAATGAAGGGATGGGGGCCTCGCTCTTCGGCTACACCAAGCTCTACGGGCAGATCCCGGGCGGCCAGGCGGAGTATCTGCGCGTCCCCTTCGGCAACACCCTTCCGGTGAAGGTGCCCCATGGCCCCAACGATGAACGCTTCGTCTACCTCTCCGATGTCCTTCCCACGGCATGGCAGGCCGTTGCATACGCCGACGTCCCGGACGGAGGCACCGTTGCCGTCCTGGGGCTCGGCCCGATCGGCGAGATGGCCGCCCGAATCGCCCTCCATCAGGGCGCCGGACAGGTCATCGGCGTCGACCTGGTGCCCGAGCGCCTGATCCGGGCGCGCGAACACGGCGTGCACGTCCTGGACATGAGCGAGTACGGGGACCATGTCGCCGAGGAGATCCGGCGGCTCACGGACGGCCGTGGCGCCGACGCTGTCATCGAGGCCGTCGGCATGGAAGCCCACGGAGCATCGGCGGCCGAAGCCGCTCAGCGGCTCGTCGGCCTCCTGCCCGACAGCCTGGCGGAGAAGGCGATGCAGCGCGCAGGCGTGGACCGCATGACGGCCTTCAACACAGCGGTGGATGCGGTGCGCCGCGGCGGCACCATCTCGATCGCGGGCGTCTACGGCGGTGCCATGGACCCGGTCCCGATGCTGACGATGTTCGACAAGCAGATCCAGCTCCGCATGGGCCAGGCCAACGTCCGACGCTGGGTGGACGACATCCTGCCGCTCCTCAACGATGACGATCCCCTCGGGGTCGAGGGCTTCGCGACACACCAGCTCCCGCTCGACCAGGCCCCGCAGGCGTACGAGACGTTCCAGGCCAAGGACGACCACATGATCAAGACGCTCCTGATCCCCTGACAGAAGGCCGGCCTGGCGCGTCCCCCCGTCCGCTTTACATGTCATCCGGAGTCTGCCAGGACTCACCCCGCTGGTCCTGACGGCCACGGCGAGCAGTGGTGCCCGGCGTCGGGGTCGACCGCCTGCGGTGGCGTGCCTTACGGCTTCCGAGCAGGAAGGCGCCGACGAGTACGGCTCCAATGACAGCGCCGACAACGATCAGCCAGAGCGCGCCTGTGCCGGACGCCGCCAAGACCTGAGATGCATGAATCAACACCGAACGCTCCTCCGCTCGAAGGGAATCGCTTCGCCCGGGCACGATGTTCCGGGTGATCTGCACGGGACTCAATTGCTCGACTGCCCCACCGCCTCATACGTCATTCGCTCTCTTGGCCCCGTGGAGAGAGCAGAGGCAGCCGCCACGGACGCCCTGGCCGTCACCTGATCGGAGGGAGCCCGTGTTTGCGAGTTTCGGCATGGGCACGGCCCGGGAACCCGTGGCCTCGCCCCGACCGAACGGGTGCACGCGGCAGAGCAGTCAACCGAGAGGATCGCGGCAATCATGGGTCACGGCGGAGACGTCATCGCGGAGCTGTCCACCGACCATCGCGAGGTCGACACATTGTTCGACGAGATCGACCGGACGGCGTCCGCGGAAGAGCGCAAGCGCCTGGTGGACCAGTTGACCATCGAGTTGGTACGACACTCGGTCGCGGAAGAGATGTACCTCTACCCCGCGGTGCGCGAGCAATTGGCAGGAGGCGACGCACTTGCTGATAAGGAGATCGCCGACCATGCAGAAGTCGAGGAGCTCCTTAAGGCACTCGAGGTGCGACCGGTGGACGACCAGGAGTTCGACCGGCTCATCGCACGGCTGAAGGCCGAGGTCACCTCGCACGTCCAGGATGAGGAGACCCGCCTGTTCCCCCGACTCCGCGCAGAGTGCTCGCCCACCGTCCTGGACGACCTGGGAGACAAGATTCGTACGGCGAAGAAAGTGGCGCCGACCCGGCCGCATCCCATTGCGCCCGATACCCCGCCCGGGAACAAGCTGCTCGCTCCCGGAGCCGGACTGGTCGACCGCGCCCGGGACTTCGTTTCCGGACGCGGTAGGTAAGAGGATTTCCTCCGGGTACACCCAGCGCTGTCGCCGGGACATGGGCCGCCTGGTGGTCTCACAAGCTCGACGAGCCACCGACTCGCAACAGCATGGACCGAGTTCGCCTCACCCCGTTGCGCCGCGGCAGCGGCGGTAGGACGAAGCTGGGCCGTACCACGGGGCGGCCCTCGTCGCCGTCTCGCACCGTCCCGTCCGATCTCCTGGCTCATCAGAGCCATGGCCCCGCCCCGAGGCAGAGGCGCTCTCGCCCCGTGCCCGGCGTGCGTCGATGACCGCGGTGTGCAGCCGCGTACGGATGTCCTCGGGAAGCCGGCCGTTCTGCGTCCACCGCACCACGTGGCAGGCGATCTCGCGTAGCTTGATATTGGTGTGCTGCGAGACCTCCTTGAGCACCTCCCAGCCCTCGTCCGACCTCAGGCCCGTCTTCGCGATCAGCACGCCGATCGCCTGGTCGATCACGGCGTGCGAGACCAACGCCTGGCGGAGGTGGTCGACTTCTTCCTGAAGGTCGGTGACCTTCTCCTTCAGTTCGGTCCCGTCGGTCATGTGTGGCCGCCATTCCTCTCCGGCCAACAGCCGTGATCGGCGGCTGTTGGCATCGGGTCGCTCCGACCCACCCTGCGACGTAGCAACCGTTGGGACCACCCGCGTAACGAACGCCATCGCGGGCAGCCGTCCAGAGAACGAAAATCCCCTGGTCCTTCCCGGATGTCGAAGCGGGCAGCGAGTGTGCGGGCCGATACGGCCCGCTCCTGCGACCGACCGCTTCATCAGCGAGAGGACATCGCTGGCATGCACACGTTGACCTTTGACAGCGACGACCTCGAGCAGACCGAGGCGTTCCTCAGCCGCGCCTACGCCAAGATGAGCATCGGAAACAGCAGCACGGAGACCAGCCGGGCCCGCATCTCCCGCAGCGCCGTCGATTTCCTCAGCATCGACGAGCTCGATCTGGACTTCGACATGAGCTACGCGGTCACGCCGCTGGGCCGCATCTGCCTGTGCGTCGTTCACGAAGGCACCATCGAGAACCACGCGTTCCAGGGGGTCGAGGACTCGTTCGGCCCTGGTGACGTGGTGTCATTCGCACCGCCCGAACTGCCCTACGCGGGACGCATCTGCAGCGCTCGTTACAACATCACCATGCTGGACCCGGCCCTGCTGGCCGAAGTGGCCGTAACCGCCGACGCCTTCGACGCCGGTCCGGTCCGCCTCACCGGGCACCGCCCGGTGTCCCCCGCCGCGGCCCAGCAGTTACGGGACACGATCTTCTACGTACGCGACCACATCCTGATGGTCCCCGCCGCAGCGTCGGAGCCGCTGATCGTCTCCACAGCGGCGCAGCACCTCGCGGCAAGCGTCCTGACCACGTTCCCCAACACCGCGCATGGCGACGCCACCGCGTCCGACCGCAACGACGCGCATCCGCTCATGCTCCGCCGCGCTCTGGCCTACATTGACGACCACGCCGACCAGCCTGTCACCGTGGCCGACATCGCAGCCTCGGCCCACGTCACCGTTCGCGCGCTGCAGTACGCCTTCCGCCGGCACATGGACACCACGCCCCTCGCCCATCTGCGCCGGGTGCGTCTCTCCCTGGCGCACCACGATCTGGTGCACGCCGACCCCGGCGGGGGAGCCACGGTCACCGAGATCGCAGCCCGGTGGGGCTTCTGGAACGCCGGCCGCTTCGCCTCCCACTACCGGCAGACCTACGGTCTGTCGCCCCACCGGACCCTTCGAGACGCATGAGGCGCCGATCAACGCGCCAAGCGAAAATTTCCTGCGCCACGAGAGAAGGGGGAGTTGTTCGGCAACAGCCGTCACCGGTCCCGCGAATAGGACACAGCCAGAGGAAGTGGGGCGGGCCATGACCAACCTCGCAGTTCTGGCCGTCCTCATGCTGTTCTCGCCTCCTTCGAGACGGGTGACCAGGATCCCGCTCCCCCGATTCGGTGGCAATGCCGTCCTTTCAGGTTTCGACATCGGTGCTGACAGGAACTCGTGATGTCGCCCCTCAACCCGGCTGGTTGGAGGCGACCACAGCACGTCAACCGAAAGGATGTCGGCAGTCATGGGTCACGGCGGAGATGTCATCGCGGAGCTGACCACGGACCATCGTGAAGTCGATGAGTTCTTCGAACTGATCGAGAAAACAGCCCCCGGGAACAGTGAGCGGAAACGGCTGGTCGATCAGCTGACCATCGAGCTGGTACGCCACTCGGTGGCCGAGGAGATGTACCTCTACCCCGCCGTCCGCGAACATCTCGCCGGAGGCGACGATATCGCCGACCGGGAGATTGCCGACCACTCCAGAGTCGAGGAGCTTCTCAAGGAACTCGAGGATCGCAAGGCCGACGACAAGGACTTCGACCGGCTCGTCGTCAAGCTCAAGACCGAGGTCACCGCTCACATCCAGGACGAAGAGACCAATCTCTTTCCCCAGCTGCGCAGCGCCTGCTCAGCCTCCGCCCTGGAGGAACTCGGCGAGACGATTCGCAAGGCAAAAAAGGTCGCACCGACCCGGCCGCACCCAACCGCGCCCGACACCCCGCCCGGGAACAAGCTGCTCGCCCCCGGAACCGGACTGGTCGATCGCGCCCGGGACTTCGTCACCGGCCGCGGCAAGTAACCACCGGCCGGAGTGACGACGGCATGAAAATCCTCAGCGTGAACGTCGGGTCGGCCAAGCCCGCGGCCTATGCCAATGCTGCCTCCGGTACCACGGGTATCGAAAAGCATCCGGTCGAAACCTCTGTCCACGTGAGCCCGCCAGGCCCTCCGGGGGCGGGAGGCAGCGGCCTGGCCGGGGACGTCGTGTGTGACCTGCGCTCCCACGGCGGCGACGACCGTGCCGTGTACGCCTTTGCGCGCGAGGACCTGGACAGCTGGGAACACGAACTGGGGCGCCCGCTGGCCAACGGCACCTTCGGCGAAAATCTCACCACTCTGGGTATCGACCTGCGTCATGCCCTGGTCGGCGAACGCTGGAAGGTAGGCTCCGACGTCGTGCTGGAAGTGACCGGTGCCCGGATCCCCTGCCGCACCTTCGCGGGTCGGCTCGGGGAGAAGGGCTGGCTGCGGCGCTTCACCCAAGGCGCCTCCCCCGGCGCCATGCTGCGCATCATCGAGCCGGGCGAGCTCGGTGTCGGCGATCCGATCGAGGTCATCCACCGGCCCGCCCACGCCGTGACCGTCTCTCGTCTGTTCCGGGCCGTGACGACCGACCGCGCCATGCTGCCCGGCGTGCTGGCAGCCGCAGAGTGGATGGAACGGGAGCAGTTGCAGATCGCCCGTACCTACACAGCGAAGTACGGGACGTAGCGGCAAGGGGGTCTGCGCGTACGCCGAGTTGCTGCGCGCCAGGGCAGGAGCGGTGTCACGCCGGATGAACGAGAAAATTCGCTGGGCGTGACCGTCACCTGTGCCTCAGGTGCATACCGTGTGTCATGCCCAGTCCAGCCGTTCTCCGGCTCTCGCCGTACGCGTTTCAGGGGCGCCCCGGCTTGGGTCGCCGAGGATCACCAGGGGACCCTCCCTCATCAGGTGTCCAAGCGGACCCGTCTCGTTCCGATGCAGCGCGCCGGGCTCCGGTCAGCGATGCGCGTCAGGCATGGTGGTCGCCATGGAAGGGATCGCGTCGGCCGGCCCGACGACAGCGAGAGCACCCGAGGCCAAACCGGCTTTCCAGGGGAGCGCCCCTGCCATTGCAAGCTTTTCCCGCCGACCGCGCCGCGTCCACGGAAGCTGGTTCCCTCATGACGAAGACCGCTCTCGTCGTCATCGACATGATCAACACCTATGAGCACGCAGACGCCGGAACGCTGGTCCCCTCCGTCCGAGAGGCGCTGCCGGGGATGCGCACGCTGATCCGTCGCGCCCGTGAGCACGCGGCGGAGGTCATCTATGTCAATGACAACTTCGGCCGATGGCGTTCGCACCACGACGAGCTGCTCGACACCGCCCTCCAAGGGCCTCACGCCGATCTCGTCGAACCGGTGCGGCCGGACGATTCATCGCTGTTCGTGGTCAAGGCCCGGCATTCGATCTTCTACCAGACACCCCTGGAGTACTTGCTGGGCCAGCACCAGGTGGACCGCATCGTGCTGTGCGGGCAGGTCACCGAGCAGTGCGTGCTCTACTCGGCCCTCGACGCCCACATCCGCCACTTCGCAGCAACGGTCGCCGACGACGCCGTGGCGCACATCCATCCCGACCTCGCCAATGCGGCGTTCCGCATGATGCGACGGAACATGAATACGCAGGTCCTGCCGTCCGATCGGATCGCCTTCACACCGGACTAGAGACGCGCGCCCCTACTTCTGACGTGACGACGCGACGCACTGCCCGGCCTGGTTCGCTGCGGCACTCGGGCCCAGTCGGCCGTACGCTTCGTGCACTCGACCACTACCTCCCGCAGACGTCGGCCACGCGGACCTCGACCGTGTCGTACGTGTGCGACAGGCGGGGGCCCATCGAGATCGAGGTCAGAGCAGCGGGCTGACGCCCCCACGCTCGGCCATGAGACAGCCTTAGGCGGCGTCGCGCACAGCGTGAGCCGCCTCCTCGTCGAGTGCGACCCGAACGAGCCCGGCGGCGAGCTTGGGCAACTCTTCGGCATCCACAAGCCGTTCCAGGCTCTTCGCAGTCCTGGGCAACCCGACGCGTTGGGCTCCTTGCAGGGCCTTCTTGTCCAGGTAGGGAGCGAACTCCGGCCAGACGCCCTGTACTTCACGGAGGAAGATATTGACGCCTGTGGGCCCGATCCCGGGGAACGCACGCAGTAGTTTCCTCGGGTTCCCGGCCTCCCGCATGCGCCGCAGGTCCCCCTTGTACTCCCGCTGCAGGAGTTCCGCGGCTTCCCCGAGCTGGGTGGCCGTGCGCTCGTCGTAGCGGCGGTAGCCGCCCTTGCCCAGCGCGTCCACACGCTGCTGCCAGTCGGCCTCGGCCATGCTGCGCGGGTCCTTCAGTCCGGCATCGAAGAGCGCGCGGGCCGATGCCACCGCGATGTCCGCCTTGATCCTGGCGGAGAGCAGGTGGGAGAGCACGAGCAGCTGGTAGAGCGGTGCGGGCGTGTTCCGCAGCCGGATGCCGGCCTCCGCCGCGTACGTCGTCCCTTCCCGCTCCAGAAGTGACTCCATGAGTGCTCGGTTCGTGGTCGTCATGACGGCTTCACCTGCCTGCCTGTGGCTTCTCGCTTCCCGACCCGGGTGCCCAGGGCTCAGCCAGGAGTAACGACGTCGTCCCCATGCGCCCGCAGGCGGCACCGCCGAGCACGACGAACAGGCCCGCACAGCCACACCGTGCTGTCCCGTGACCCTCTGTGCCCGGAGCTGACTGAAGTTCCGTCCACCGGTTGCCGATGCGACGGTCAGGCCCTTCCGGCCGTGTCCGTACGAGAGAACTTCGCGAAGAAGGGTGTCCACCGGCCATGTCGTACTGGATGGAAACAGCTCCCGGCCCCGCCCACCCGGCCCTTGAGGGCGACCTGCGGACCGATGTCGCGGTCGTGGGGGCGGGTATCGCGGGTGTGGCCACCGCCTGGGAACTGGCTCGCCGCGGGCGACGGGTCACCCTGCTGGAGGCCGACCGCGTCGGCGGTGGGACCACGGGCAACACCACGGCGAAGGTCACCGCCCTGCACAACCAGGTGTACGACCACCTGCGCCGGACGCGCGGAGCCGAGGGCGCCCGTCTCTACGCGCAGTCGCAAGCGGAAGCCGTCCGCCAAGTGGTGGACCTGACCGCGGAACTCGACATCGACTGCGAGCTCGAACTCGCCCCGGCCTACACCTATGCAACCGACCCCGCCGGCGTGGACGCCCTGCGGCAGGAGGCCGAGGCCGCCCGGGATGCCGGACTCAACGCATCGTTCGTGACGGACAGCGGACTGCCGTTCCCCATCGCGGGCGCCGTACGAGTCGAGGACCAACTGCAGTTCCATCCGCGGAAGTTCCTGCTCGCCCTCGCGGCCGACCTGGTCGCGCGTGGCGGAGAGATCTACGAACGCACCCGGATCACCGGGCTCGACGAGGGGGAGCCCTGCCGGCTCACCAGCGAGAACGGCCGTGTGGTGACAGCCGGCGAGGTCGTCGTCGCCACGCACTACCCCGTCTTCGACCGGGCCCTGCTGTTCGCCCGTCTCTCCGTCCACCGGGAACTCGTGGTGGCCGCCCCCATCCCGGCCTCGGCCGATCCCGGCGGGATGTTCATCACCGACGAGGACGGCAAGCGATCGGTGCGCACCGCGCCGTACGACGGCGAACGGCGTCTGCTCATCGTCACCGGGGAGAGCTTCATCCCGGGGACGTCCCATACCCCCGAGGGCTACCGCCGACTGGAGGAGTGGACCAGCGCTCGCTTCCCCGTGGCCACGATCAGTCACCGCTGGGCCGCGCAGGACACCGACCCGACCGACACCGTCCCCCTCGTGGGGCCGCTCCACCCCGGCGCCCGCCACACCCACGTCGCGACCGGCTTCGGCGGCTGGGGTCTGAGTGGCGGCGTGATGGCGGGCCGTCTCCTGGCAGCCCGTATCAACGGTGAGAGCCTCCCCTGGTCCGGTCTGTACGACCCGCGGCGTCTGTGGAGTGCCGTACGCGAGATGCCGGAGTTCCTCAAGCACCAGGCCCAGGTGGGCAGGCACTTCATCGGGGACCGGCTGCGCACGGCGCACGTCGACTCCGTCGGGGACATCGCGCCCGGGACGGGCGCGGTGGTGCGTCTCGACGGCAGTCGCTGTGCCGTGTACCGGGCGCCGGACGGCACCGCTCATGCCGTGTCCGCACGCTGTACGCACCTGGGTTGCCTCGTCGCCTTCAACGCGGCGGAGGAGGCGTGGGAGTGCCCGTGCCACGGCTCCCGCTTCGCCGTGGACGGATCCGTCATCCAGGGACCGGCCACATCGCCGCTGGAACGCAGGGACGTGGATTAGGCGCGTGGTTCGCCGGCGGTCGACCTGGGGGAAGGGCCGTGCCCGCTACCGCGCGGCCCCGTTCCTGGACGAGCGCCGACGGAGCCACACCGGCAGCAGATACCAGCAGAGGATGAACCAGAGCATCACGACGCCGACGAGGATCTCCGCGAGCAGCCCGGGGATGACGACGCGCAGAAGCAGTAGCAGGGTGGAGCCGACGGTGAGCGCCAGCAGCACCATGCCGCCCATCATGAGGCGGCCGGCCACGTCGACGACCTCGTCCTTCATGCGCTGACCGGAGAGGAAACGGTGGATGGAGACCGGGGCGATGAGCGAGGCGGTCGCCGCGGCACCCAGGACGACCGTGACGACGTAGATGGACCGGTCAGGTGTGGACAGGTCCTCGAAGCGAGAGGTGAAGGCGACGCTGAGGAGGAATCCGAAGAGGATCTGTATTCCTGTCTGAGCAACTCTGGTCTCTTGCAGAATCTCATTCCATCTGCGATTAACTCGCTCGCGAGGCGTTTCGGGCCGGTCGTCGGGGGCCTCGTTCTGGACGGACGGCCCGGCGCTCGAGTGCGTGATGTCCGGTGCGGCGCTCGCGTCGTCGGTGACCGTCATACCAACCTCCGGTGTCCGCCTGGGTCTCGCTGTCCATTTCTTGAAAAACTGCGTCGGCGGAGGCCGTGGCCCGCGCCAGCACATCAGTTCATGGGTGAACAAGTATCCAGATCTGTGGCGACTATGACGCCTGCGGCGTTCCTCGTTCCGCCGCTTCGGGCAGGGCTCCCCCTCCCTCGCACGGAACAACTCCAGCTGCGCTCTGCTGCCGCGCACCCGCCCGTCACGCGACCTCTCTCGCGTAGCGCCCAGGCACCGCGGGCACTCCCGCAACCCGGTGATTCTCTATCCGTGGGGTGCATGGGCGGCCTCCGGTGTGGAACCCGATGACTGCTACAGCACAAGGGAGGTATCGCCATGCCCGCAGGGTCGAACCAGAAGCGTGAACGACAGTACGAGCGGATCAAGGAGAGCCAGGAGGAGAGGGGCGCCTCGACCGGTCTGGCCAAGGAGATCGCCGCTCGCACGGTGAACAAGGAGCGCGCACGCTCCGGCGAAGCGAAGACCGCCAGCCGCACCTCCACGAAGGACCCCAAGTCCGCACCCCAGCGTGGCGGCGAGCGGTCCGGCAAGGGCACAGGTCCAAAGGGTCCCACCCGCGACCAGCTCTACAACGAGGCCAAGAAGAAGAACATCGAAGGTCGCTCCTCGATGACCAAGGACGAACTCGCCAAGGCTCTGGGCCGCTGACCAGGGACGGCGGACGACCCTGGGACGGTGGCCACCGAGCGCGGCTCGGTGGCCACCGTCCGTGCCGCTGTCCTCGCCTGAGCGGGGCCTTCCCTTACGGTTGGCACAGGTCGCGCGAGCGCAGGACGCGCTGCCTTCTTCTGTGACGCACGAAGTGGTTTTGTCCCACTTTTTCGGTTACCCGACTCCGGGCCGGGACCGCGTCAGAGGAAGAGGGCCGCGCCATGGCACCGGAAGACAAGAACCGACGGGACGAGACCGGCGTCCCCGAAAGACTCGGGCCCGCCCCTGAGGTCGAGGCGGCAGCCCCCGACCAGCCCACGACGCTGGACAAGCGCTCCTGGTCGGCCGTGCTGCGACGCACGCGCAAGGAGTTCATGGACGACGAACTCCCCGACCGCGCCGCCTCGCTCACCTACTACGCGGTCCTCTCGATCTTCCCGGCCCTGCTGGTCCTCGTCTCGCTGCTCGGGGTGATCGGCGCATCGGCCACGGATCAAGTCCTCGACAACATCCAGCAGTTCGCTCCGGGCTCGGCACGCGACATCCTGAACTCGGCCGTCGATCAACTCCAGCAGAGCAGCACCACCGGTGGCGTGCTGGCCGTCGTCGGTCTGATCGGTGCCGTGTGGTCCGCCTCCGGCTACGTCGGTGGCTTCATCCGGGCCTCCAACACCGTCTACGACGTGCGCGAAGGCCGACCGGTCTGGAAGGTCACCCCGCTCAGGCTGGGTCTGACACTGCTCCTGATGATCCTCCTCGCCGCCAGCGCCCTCATCGTCGTCTTCACCGGGCCGCTGGCGCAGCGCGCGGGCGAGCTCATCGGGCTCGGGGAGGCGGGCGTGACCGCGTGGAACATCGGCAAGTGGCCGGTGCTGGTGGTGCTCGTGACCCTGATGATCGCCCTCCTCTACTGGGCCGCGCCCAATGTCCGCGGGCGTGGATTCCGTTGGGTGACCCCGGGGAGCTTCCTCGCCCTGCTGATCTGGCTGGCCGTATCGGCGGGCTTCGCCGCCTACGTGGCGAACTTCGGCTCGTACAACAAGACCTACGGCACGCTGGCCGGCGTCATCGTCTTCCTCGTGTGGCTCTGGCTGACCAATCTGGCCATCCTGCTCGGGCTGGAATTCGACGCCGAACTCTCACGGGAACGCGTCGTCGCGGGTGGGCATCCCGAGGAGGAAGAGCCCTACGTCGAGCCGCGGGACACCCGTACCTGGCCACCCGGCCGAGGAGGCCGAGCGGCCTGAACGGGACGTCCGGCCGCCCTGTCAGGGGCCCGTCCGCCTAGTCAGCGGCCGGCCCGGATCCCGGCAGGAACTCCTGCAGCTTCGCCTTGAGTCCTCGCTTCGCCACATCGCCCCGGTCCGGGTCGCCCTTGAGCAGCGACTTCGCCGTGGCCTCCATCTGGTCCCAGGTCGCGTGCGGCGGAATCGGCGGCACCGAGGGGTCCGTGAGGAACTCCACCACCGCGGGGCCGTCCGCGGCCAGGGCCTCCCGCCACGCCGGTTCCACTCCCTCGGGCTTCTCCACCCGGATACCGGTCAGGCCCATCGCGGAGGCCAGCGCGGCATACGAAACGTCGGGAAGCGCCTGCGAAGGCTCGAACTGCGGGGCGCCTCCCATCGCCCGCATCTCCCACGTCACCTGATTGAGGTCGCGGTTGTTCCACACGCCGACGACCAGCCGCGGGTCGTCCCAGTCCTGCGCATACTTCGCCGCGGTGATCAGCTCCGCCGCGCCGTTCATCTGCATCGCTCCGTCCCCGACGAGCGCGACGGCGGGCCGGTCCGGATGGGCGAACTTCGCCCCGATCGCGTACGGGACGGCGCAGCCCATCGTGGCCAGCGTCCCCGAGAGCGAGCCGCGCATCCCCTCGCGGAAGCGGAGGTGACGCGCGTACCAGTTGGTCACCGACCCCGAGTCGGCTGTGACGATGGCGTCATCCGGCAGCAGCGGGCTCAACCGGTGCGCCACGTACTCGGGGTTGATCGGGTCGGCGGACAGCTCGGCGCGCCGTCGCATCACGTCGTCCCACCGCTCGACCGCGGCACAGATCTCGTCGTACCAGTCCCGTGCCTCGTTCCGGCGCAACAGTGGGATGAGCCGGCGCAGTGTCGCCGCGGCGTCGCCGATGAGGTTGACCTCGTAGGGGTAGCGCATGCCGATCATGTGCGGGTCGTGGTCGATCTGCACGGCCCGGGCCTTTCCGTACTCGGGCAGGAACTGCGAGTACGGGAAGCTGGAGCCGATGGTCAGCAGGGTGTCGCAGTCACGCATCAGCTCGTAGGAGGGGCGCGTGCCGAGGAGCCCGATCGGCCCGGTCACGTTGGGGCGGTCGTCCGGCAGCACATCCATGCCGAGCAGGGCCTTGGCGATCCCGGCGCCGAGCAGCTCGGCGACCTGGACGACCTCGGCCTTGGCGCCCGCGGCGCCCTGACCGACCAGGACGGCGACCTTGTCCCCTGCGTTGAGGATCTCGGCGGCGTGCTCCAGCGACTCCTGGGCGGGCACGGTCTCCCAGGCGCTGCGGTCGAGGCTGGAAGGCACCATCTTGAAGGCGTGGGAGGGCTCGGAGTACGTCATGTCCTGGACGTCCGCCGGGACGATCACGGCGGTGGGCGCACGGCGGCCGTACGCGGTGCGCATCGCCCGGTCCAGGACGTTCGGAAGCTGCTCCGGGACGGTCACGGTCTCCACGAAGTCCGAGGCGACGTCCTTGTAGAGCGCGTGGAGGTCGACCTCCTGCTGGTACGAGCCGCCCATCGCGGACCGGTGTGTCTGGCCCACGATCGCCACGACGGGGACGTGGTCGAGTTTGGCGTCGTACAGCCCGTTGAGGAGGTGGATCGCCCCGGGGCCCGAGGTCGCGGCGCACACACCCACCCGGCCGCTGAACTTGGCGTAGCCGACCGCCTGGAACGCCGCCATCTCCTCGTGTCGTGCCTGGATGAACCGCGGGGTGTTCCCGGCGCGGCCCCAGGCGGCCAGCAGTCCGTTGATGCCGTCCCCGGGGTAGCCGAAGACGTCGGCGACATCCCATTCGCGCAGTCGGGCAAGAATGCGATCGGCAACGGTCTCGCTCATCTGGTGGAGCTCCTTTCGGCAGAGAGGGACCGCGCCGGGTTGCGAATCGTCCGGGCTCGTCGTCCCGTGCCTCCGGGTGACCGGAGTGCTGCGCAGGGAAACGCAGCCATGGCGGCGGAAAGCGGCCATTCCGGGGTGTGGAGGGGCGCCGGGGGGACCTGCACCGGACGTCTGCACGAGGCTTTCGCCGTACGTGTTTGGGGCGGCCCGGGGCGCGGCACTCGCGAGGGGATCGGCGAGCGACCCAGGAGGCGCGATGGCGGAGGTGATCAATGACAGCCTGCCGATGGGCGGTCACGATCCGTCGTCCGTCCCGCCGGGGTGGACGGTCGGTGTGGAGGAGGAGTTCCTGCTCGTCGACCCCGTGTCGCGGCGTTCCGCGCCGCGAGCCGCCGCCGTGCTGGCCCGTCTGACGGAGGTCTTCCCGGCCGCGCCGGATGCCGCGGTGAAGCCGGAGTTGCTGAGCAGCCAGGTCGAGGCGGCCACGGGCGTCTGCACGGACCTCGGTGTGCTCAGGTACCAGCTCGCGCTCGGGCGGCACCTGCTGGGGGATGCCGCGCGGGCCGAAGGCGTACGGCTGGTGTCCTCCGGAACCCCGGTGCTGACGGGGCCCGTCGGAAGCACCCACGGCGAGCGCTTCGCGGAGATCGTGCGGGTCCATGCCGGCCAGGTGACGGACTACCAGGCGTGCGGCTGCCACGTGCACGTCGGTGTCCCTGATCGGGAGAGGGCGGTCGCCGTGGTCAACCATCTGCGGCCGTGGCTGCCGACGCTGCTGGCGCTGTCCGCCAACTCCCCCTTCGATCGCGGCCATGATTCGGGCTACGCGTCCTGGCGCATGATGGAGCAGGCCCGGTTCCCGGGTGCGGGTGTGCCGCCCTGGTGCGGGTCCGCCCGGGAATTCGACACCAGGGTGGCGCGGCTGGTGGAGGCCGGTGCGTTGATCGACTCCGCGATGTCGTTCTGGCTGGCCCGGCCCTCTCCGCAGTGGCCGACGGTGGAGGTCCGCACCGCCGACGCACTCGGCGTTCCGGGGGAGGCGGTGCTGCAGGCCGGCCTGACGCGCGGGTTGGTGATGACGGCCCTGGACGATCTCGCCCGCGGACGGGAAGCGCCTCAGGGCGACGATCAGCTCCTCGCCGCGGCGCTGTGGTCCGCGGCGCGCTACGGTCTCGACGGTCCCGCGGTGGATCCCGCGGACGCCCGGCGGATCCCGGTGCGCAGGGCGGTCGACCGTCTGCTGGAGCACGTGACTCCGGCTCTGGAGTCGACGGGCGACCTGGGCACCGTAGGAGAAGCGCTGGCGCGACTGCGGCAGACGGGATCAGGCGCGCATCGCCAGCGTACGGCCTACGTTCACGGCCTCCCGGCGGTCGTGGACCTGCTCGTCGAACAGACCTCCCCTTCCCCCGCCTCGCGGCGGTCCACGGAGAACGACGAAGTCACGAGGACGAAGCCATGAACGGGAACGCGCGATGAACGCCACGCTCGCGGGTGTGCCGCCCGAGGACGGAACCACCGCCGGGCCCCGGCTCCCGGAGGCCAGGGGGCCGCTGTCGTCCGGCGTGCAGGAGGCGTTGGCCCGCGAGCCGCGGCGGAGCATGCTGCCGCCCATGGACGAGGTGGCGTGCGCCGATCCCTTCGGCGCGGATCTGCAGCTGGCCCTCTACGTCTGCTACGAACTGCACTACCGGGGCTTCGCCGGCGTCGACGCCGGGTGGGAGTGGGATCCCGAACTGCTGCGGCTCCGGGGGGCGATGGAGCGCTGCTTCCACGCGGCGGTGCTCGATGAGGTCCCGGGCGGCACAGATGTCGCGGGAGAACTCGACGCGCTGCTGGTGGAGCCGCTGCACCCGTCCGGCATCTCGCACCACCTGAAACGGCAAGGCACCTGGCTCCAGATGAGGGAGTTCTTCGTCCACCGATCGATCTACCACCTCAAGGAAGCCGACCCGCATGCGTGGGTGATTCCCCGGCTGGAGGGCCGGGCCAAAGCCTCTCTGGTCGCCGTGGAGTTCGACGAGTTCGGGGGCGGTCACGCCGATCGCTTGCACGCCAAGCTGTTCGCCGATCTCATGACCGGAGCGGGCCTCGATCCCACGTACGGGGCCTATGTGGACGCCGTCCCGGCGGCCGCCCTCGCCCCCGTCAATCTGATGTCGTACTTCGGCCTGCACCGGGCCCTGCGGGGCGCTCTCGTCGGGCACTTCACGGCCGCGGAGATCACCACGGCGCCCAGCGCCGCCCGCATGGTCCAGGCCCTGGACCGCATGAGGGCGGATGCCGCCTGCCGGCACTTCTACGCCGAACACATCGAGGCGGACGCGGTGCACGAGCAGGTCATGCGCCGCGACGTGGTCGGCGGTCTGCTGGCGGACGAGCCGTCATTGGCCCGTGACGTCGTCCTCGGCGTTCAGGCGACCGGTCTTCTGGAGGAGCGCCTGGAGCGCGAGGTGCTCTCCGCCTGGGAGGAGGGGCGCTCCTCACTCCTGCGGCCGTTGCCGACGGGAGGATCCTCCTGAGCGGCGCTCCGGTGCGGGTGAGCGGCGCTCCAGTGCGGGTTCGCGTGCGCGGCGGCGGTGACTGGTGTCGCACCATGGCTGCGTAGCGCTGCGGCCGCAGGTGCACAGGGCCACCATGAACCGTTCGGAGACGGCCGTGCTCCCGTCCTCGAGCACCACTTCCACCGGCCCTTCGATCAGCAAGGGGCCCCCTTGCTCGCTGAACACGCGACGTGGGGTGCCCGGTTGCTGCGCGTCGGGGCTCCGGGGGGTCTCGTCAGGGGACGAGTGGCCGGTCGGCACGGATCACCACCAACTCCTCGGAGTTCTGTTCCGGATCGATCAGGCCCCGCTCGCGCAGGTGCGGAGCGTGGGAGCGCATCACCGGTCCGAACGGCTCGACTGTCCTGTCGACAACGGCGGCCTTCAGCCCCCCGTCCCGCAGCATGTCCAGCGTCCGCGGTGCGTTGCAGAGTGCGGAGTGGACGAGCAGGAGCAGCCCGCCGGGCGCGAGGTGTCCAGGCGCATGCCGGCAGATGCGGTCCACCACGGACCGCCCGTCGCCGCCCGCGTACCAGGCACGGTGGGCCTTTCCTCTCGGCGGGAGGCCGGGCGAGACCACATAGGGCGGGTTGGCCAGCATCACGTCGAAGACCTGCCCCTCGACGGGAGCCAGGAGATCACCCCGCAGCGCGCGCACGGACAACCGTCGTACCCGCGCGTTGAAGCGGGCCGCGAACACCGCACGCGCCGAAGTGTCCACGGCGGTGACCCCGGCGGCTCCGGCACGGGCGGCGGCCAGAGCGACCGCGCCGGTTCCGGTGCACAGGTCGAGTACCCGGGCCGCCGGTGGTAGCGACAGCCCTTCCAGTGCCCTGGCCAGGAGGAACGTATCCGCCTGTGGTGCGTACACCCCTGGTGGCCTCAGAAGAAGCACCCCACTCGACTACCACGGACATACCACCTCAAACTGCTCGGGCGCAGCATCGGTCTCGGGCGCCCTCACGGGCGCTGTCCGACCCCGGTCGCCAGTTCCTGGAAACGGCGGCGCGGACGGTTCCTCGCGAGCGGAGGCGTCTCCATGCCGGATCCCTGCCGCAGCCCCCGCAGGAAGTCGGCCAGCGCCTCCTGCGCGGTGTGCCGCGGCGTCCAGTCCAGTTCCGCCCGCGCTCTGCTCGTGTCCATCACCGGCAGCCGCAGGACGGCGTCGAAGAGGTCGGGCGAGGCGGGCAGCAGATGGAGCCGCCACGCGGCCGCAAGCGCCGTACGGGCAGGTCCCGCGGACAGGCGAACGACACGCGCGTCCAGGACCTCGGCCAGGAGTTCGGCGTCGACCACGGGATCCGAAGCCAGGTTGAAGGCGCCCTGGGCCCGCCGGATGATCGCCCGCCGGAACGCGTCCGCCGCGTCCCTCGAGTGCAGTACCTGGAAGCGCAGCCCCGGCAGGTCCGGCACCACGGGCAGCAGCCGGGGACGGACCAGGCTCTGCGGGAGGAAGGGACCGGCGAACAAGCGACGCTGCTCGGTGGCCGACTCCTCCTTGAAGATGAACCCCGGTCGCATGCGCGCCACACGCACCTGGGGATTCTCGAGTTCGAACGCGTCCAGGACGCGCTCCACGTAGGCCTTCTCCCGGCAGTACGCGGCCTGTGGCCAGCCGTGGGTGGGCCAGGACTCGTCCACGGCCTGATCCTTTGGCCCGGGTGAATAGGCGCCGACGGAGGAGGAGTACACGAGTGACGGCACGTGCGCTTCCGCGACGGCCTCGAAGACGCCGACGGATCCCAGGACGTTGGTGCGCCAAGTCATCGCCGGCTGGTGCGTGGGCTGGAAGAGCCAGGCGAGATGGACGACGGCATCCGCACCGCTGAACAGTTCGACGAGGTCGTGTCCTTCGCCGATGTCCGCTTCCGCCCAAGTCGTCTTGGGTGGCGCCCACGCGGGCCGTCTGCGCGCAATCCCGACGACGGATTCGACGGCAGGGTCGGCGGCGAGCGCCTGGACGACGCCCGTTCCCACATTGCCGGTCGCACCGACGACCACGACGCGCAGGCCGCCGTCGCGTGTGGAGGCATGACGATTCATGACGCATTCCTTTCGTCGTCGCCCGTCGTCATCCGTCCGCTCGGGGTACCCCTGCAGCCTGGAGGGAAACGACAGGCCCGGCGGTCCGACCAGCGGGCGACGGCGCTCCTCAGTCGCGAGGCAGCAGTGGCCCGAGCGGACCGAGGTCGATGTTGAGGTCCTCCGGCTCCAGGCCGAACTCTTCACGGAGTTCGTCCATCCGCTCCTCCAGTGCCATCAGGGTCAGACCGAGCTTCTCGATCTGCTCCTCGCTCAGTCCTCCTTGCTCGACGCGGCGCAGTGCCTGGCGTTCCATGAGCTGCCGGAGGAGTTCGATGATGGTGAGCACTAGGCCCGCGAGGCCGCGCTCGACCGATTCGGGATCCACTTCGAGACGGCGGCGCACGCCCGACGCGTCCCGCTCCGTCTCCCGTGCGTGCGAGGCGCGGTAGGGCGGGCCGTCCCTGCGCTCACGCCGCGGCATCGGGGCCTCCGGCCTCCGCGGCTGCGCCGAGTTCCGGGCGCTGAGGATCGACGAACCGGGCGTCCTCGCCCTGGGCGACGGCGTCGCGTACGGACGCCACGAGGGCGCGCAGCGAAATCTGTACCAGGTCGATGTCGGCGATGGTCAGGGTGATGTCACCGCTGATCACCACCCCGCCGGCGAGCACCCGGTCCAAGAGGTCGACGAGCGCGATCTCGCGCCCCCGCATGCCCTGCGGGGTGGCGCGTGTGGGCGGGGCGCCGGTCACGATCTACACCTCGTCCGGGGTGGTGCCCGATGCGCGGCCGTACTCCGCCCGGGGGCCGGTGCTCGTTGCGGGATGCGCCTGTCCCTCCTCGACACCGGGATCAGCAGCGGGATCGGATGCGGTGAACGAGTACGGGGGCCACGGTCCGCTGAGCTCCAGCCGTACGTCGGGGAAGCGGGTCCTCAAGTCGGCAACGAGAGCGGCGAATTCCTCGGCACGGGCGTCTGCAACGAGGTAGGAGTTGTTGAGGACCATCCAGCCCTCGTACTGGGCGAGACGTGCGTCCTGCGGTCGGTGCTCGGCTCGGTCGGTGGCCAGCGAGACGAGTGCGGCGTCGATGTCGGCCGCGCGCTGGATCGCGCGCTCATGAGCCGTGTCCTGGCTCTCACGTTCCGCCTTCCGCCGGAGCAGATAGTCCGTCCCCGGCCGTGCACCTCCGCCGCTGCTCTCCCGCGACGCGCTTCTCGCATCGCTCTGACCGCCACCGGAAGCAGCATCACCCGCCGCGAACCTGCGGGGGTCGACATAGCCTTTGACGCCCCATTCCGTACGGCCCTCCACGCGTTCCAGAGCCGCCAGAAGGTCCTCGCGCCGCTGCTCGAGGAGGGACCGGACCCGGTCGTCGTCGTGGTAGACGGTCGCGAAGCGCAAGGGGACGACGGCCGCGAGCGCGGCGACCGCGGCATCGATGATCCGGTGGTGGGCGCGGGCGGCGTCCTCCAGCCAGGCGAGGTCCTCCAGGTGCTCGCGCAAGGCCTCTTCGCTGAAGTCGGTCAGCGGCACGGAGCCGACGACAGCGGCCAGTTCGCCGCTCTCGACGCGGCGCACGGCCTCGCCGGCCACCCCGGACAGATCGCCTCCGACGGGCCGCGAGCCTGTCCCGGCGGCGCGGGAGATCGCGTACACCCAGGTGGCGTCGGCCCCTTGCCGATCGTTCACGGCTCGTCCTCCCCACCCTCGGTCCGGGGCCGCTTGCGGCGCTCCTCGCCACCGGACCCGCGACGGGTCTCCAGTTCCTCCGTCATCCTGGACTCGAGGTCACCGATCCTGCGCCGTAGCCGCTCGTTCTCCTCCAGGACGTCGCGCTTGCCCGCCGAGAGGGTCGGGTCGTGCTCCCACCAGTCGATGCCCATCTCCCGGGCGCGGTCGACCGACGCCACCAGAAGGCGGATCTTGATCGTGAGGAGCTCGATGTCCAGGAGGTTGATCTGGATGTCGCCGGCGATGACGATCCCCTTGTCCAGGACCCGTTCGAGGATGTCGGCGAGGTTCGCGGGCTCCCCCCGCCGGGCGGGCTCGTAGGACTCGCCCATGCGTCGGCTCGGGGGATTCCACCCGGTGCCCATCAGCTCTCCTCGGGCCTGCTGCGGTAGTAGCGCCGCTCGCGGCGGTACGAGAGGAGCTCTCCCTCCTCGTCCACGTCGACCCGGTACTCGGCCAGGATGTCGGTGGAGTCCGGGACGCGGTGGGTCTCCACGATCTCGATTCCGACGCGCCAGCCCTCCTCGCTGTGCTCCAGCGAGGTCACGCCCTCCGGCTGTCTACCGGTGAGCGACGTGACGTGCAGGGCGGCCTGGACCGCGGCATCACTGGCCGTCAGACGGCGCGTCCCGCTCGTGGTCTCCTTCGGCGGAGCCGACGTGCCGGAAGTGCGCTCCGTTCCGGAGGTGCGCTTGGTCGCCGTACGACCGGAGCTGCCCGACGTGGTCTTCTTCGCCGCACGCCCTGAGCCGCCGGACGTGGTCCTCGTCTTCCGCTCCCGGCGTTCGGTCCGCTGCTCAGACTGCTCCTCGGCGCGGTCGCGCTCGGCCGCCTTGGACCCGGAGGCGCGCGCCCCGCCGTTCTCGCCCCTGGAACGCTTGGCCGCGGGCATCGCTCACACCCCCGCGCCCTTGTCGGTCTGCCGGGAGGCGAGCAGCCGGCGCACAAGTTCCTGCTCCTGCCGCGACGCCTCCTCTTCGCTGATGTCGCCCGATGCCCTGGCGTCGGAGACCTCTTCGAGGCGTTCGCGGATCACGGCGGGGTCGGTGGTCTGGCGCAGCGCCTCGTCGCGGATCCGCTCGCTGATCCACACCACACCCCGTACGGGAGCCAGGGGCAGCGTGAGCAGTCCGGTCAACAGTCCCATGGCTACCGGTCTCCCTTGGGTTCGCTCAGCGCGTCGTCGACGAAGTCATAGGCGGCGACGGGGCCGAGCAGGCGGAACCGGACCCTGCCGTGCCAGCTCCGGGCCAGCGCCTCCGCGGCTTCCTCGAACTCCTTGCGGCGGCTGTCCTCGACCAGGAACGCCGAGTCCACGACCCCGTCGGCGGATGCCGGTTCGGTGGACTTCACGGCGGCCGAGAAAGGCATCAAGTGCTCCTCCACAGCGGCGGCGTCCACGCGTCGCTTCTCGGCAACCGCCTGAGAGACGAGCTCCCCGAGTTGGATTCTGCCTTCGTGCGCGGCCTCTGCGGCTACTCCGACCAGTTCTTCCCGAAGCTTCCGGATGTCCTCGCGCTCCTCCAGGACCTCGCGGAGGACGGCATCCTCCTCGTAGCGCGCCCGGAGCGTGAACTGAGCCTGGTCCGCGAGCCGTTCGACGGCCCGGAGGAAGTCGTCACGGCCGTTCTCCAGCAGTTCGTCGATCACGGCGCTGTCGTCCGGAAGCACGCTTCCGAAGCGGAAGGGGAGGACGACCAGGTCGGAGGCTGCCAAGGAGTCCAGTACATGGGCGTGGGCGTGGAGGTCTTCCGGAGTGCCCAGGGGACGGTCCAGCGGGACCTCGCTGACGATCGCGGCGATTCCGCCCTGCGCCACCAGCCGTACTTCGGCGTCGGGGTCCGCCACCGCGGGCAGCTTCTCCAGCACGTCCGTGTCATCGGGTTCGGACACGATCCCGTAGACGTAGCAGGCACGCTCGGCCTGTTCGGGCACCTCGGGCATCGAGTCGGCGGTCGTCATCGCTCACGCTCCTTGCGGCTCGACCGGGAGGACCGGGAGCTGCGGCGCGGCCGCTCCTCGGGCTCCCGCTTGTCCTCCTCCTCGTCCTTGTCGTCACTCTCGAAGGCATCGCCCACCTTCTCCTTGACGCCCTCCAGCACTCCCTTGGTCTTGCTCTCGGCACCGCCTTCCCTGATCTCCTCCATCATTCCGGGGAGGCCGCGTGTCTCGGTTCCGCTGCGGGCGAGGTCGAGACGGTTCACGCGCTCGGCGAAGCGCAGATAGGTGTCGACGCTGGCGACGACGATGCGGGCGTCGATGGTGAGCAGTTCGATGCCCACCAGGGACACGCGAATGTAGATGTCGATGACCAGGCCCTTGTCCAGGATCAGGTCGACAACGTCGACCAGTCCGCTGGAGGACGGCCTGTCCAAGTAGTTGCTGCGTTGGCTGGCCATGGTCACGGTTGCTCACCTCGACGTGGCTCGTGAGCGACGCCGGGGGCTCTGCGTCGACTTCCCTGTGCGGCCCTTGGAGCCGTCGGGGTGCGCGTCCTCGTCCTCGGCCTCTTCCTCGTACTCGTCCTCGGGCTCTTCTTCCTCCTCTTCCTCGCCCTCGTCTTCTTCGACGCCCTCTTCGTCTTCGTACTCGTCCTCGGGTTCTTCTTCGTACGCGTCCTCGGGCTCTTCTTCGTCCTCGTACTCGTCCTCCGGCTCTTCCTCCTCGCCGGTGCTGACGACTTCGCCCTCGTGGATCTCGCCCCGCCACCCCTCGATCTCCTCGGGGTTGAGGAAGGCGTCGGTCATGACGTGACGGCGGAAGTGCTTCAGCTCCAGACGCACCCGCCGCCCCTGGGCCCGCCAGATGTTGCCCGTCTGCTCGAAGAAGCCCTGCGGGTGGTACTGCAGCACCAGCAGGATGCGTGTCAGATTCGGCGTCAGCTCATGGAAGGTGACCGCACCGTCCACATGGCCCTTCTCCGCCTTGGACTCCCAGACGATCATCTCGTCCGGCACCTGCTCCAGGATCGTCGACTGCCACTTCCGGTGGGACCAGAGAACCTGCGCCTTCCACTCCAGTTCCGCCTCCGTCTCGCCCTGCTCGACGTCCTCCACCTTCTTCATGAACGTCGGAAAGTCCTCGAACCGGGTCCAGTAGTCGTACGCCGTCGAGACCGGAACCCCCACATCGATCTGCTCGACGATGTTGGTGACCTTGATCTTCGAGCCCTTGTCACCCCCGCCGCCCCCGTCACCGCCGGTCAAGGCCTCCATGGCCTTGTCCTTCACTTTGGACAGGCCACCTCCGAGCAACGCCCCCACCGGCGACTTCCCACCGGTGAGCGCGGTCATAAGTCCCAGCCCGCTGCCGTCCGGTCCGACATTCGCCAATCGTTCGGTGACGCCGCCCACCTTGTCGCTCAGCGAACCCGCCGCGCGCTCCGCGAGCACCATGAGCAGGTCTTGCACCTGCTCCTTCAGGCGGTCGGTGTGCAGGTCCTGGCTCAGGCCGCCGTTTCCGCCTCCGCTGCCGCTGGACCGATCAGCCATACGTCATCACCCTCGGCTCCGGGCCGAGCCACGCGAGTCGCCTGCACCGCTCGACCGACGCGAGCTGCCCTTACCCGTGCTCCCCGAGCTGCTGGTGGACTTCTTCGACGCAGCACCGGACTTCGCCTTGGACGAGGTCCCGCTCCCGGACTTCGCCCTGGACGCGGTTCCGGTGCCGGCCTTGGATTGCCGCTGAGTCGATCGGCGCTTGCTGTCCGCAGGTTCCTCGTCGTCATCCTCCGTAGCCTCGGCCCCGCTGGAAGGCCGGCCGCGCAGTGTGGAGGTCCCCTGCTCCAGGCGGTCGCTCAGAGCATCGACACGATGACCGACCGCGTTCACCGCGGCGGCGCGGCCCGCTGATACGAGTTGTCCGCGCAGCGTCCCGACGAGCCTTTCGACCTCGGGCGTCTTGACCAGGTCGAGCGCCTTGCCCAGGCCAGGGCTCCCCACGCGACGACCGGCTGCGAGTGCGGCCAGCGTGACGGCCAATCGCGCCTTGCGCGTGCGTCCGAGGATGTAGCCACCGGCGACCGCTGCGGCCACCTGCCCGTTGTTCATGATCCTCGTCTCCTCCCGTTGCGGCCGACTGGTCGCCGGAGCCTGAGGACGCCGGTGCAGCGTCCGGCATGCGAGTACCACATCCGCAGATAATGAGACATTTAGGGCGCAGGTCGCCTCAAGGTAGCCTCGACATGGTGTGACCACACCCCGTGGCGTCACAACCGCATGGGGTCGTCCCCGGGGTTCGTGCGGGCCGGATTTGGATCACCGCCTAAGTCGCAATCGAGCTGTGGCGGAGACGCACGCATGAGCCGCGAGGTCGGAGCCGAGTTCGTTGGTCGTCCTCCCCGATGGCGTGGAGCTCGTCCAGCATGGGTGCGACCCAGGCGTCGGCGATGTCGTCCCAGTCGTAGCGGACCTGGGACTGCGCCACTGGATGGCCGTACGCGGCCGGGTGTGATGTCGGTCTGGTCGACCGAGTAGATCTCCAGCCTGCGGCCGCGGCTGAAGAGGCGGCCATGCCCTTGTCCCTGGTCCGCCCGAGCGTCGGTCTTCTTGTTGACCGCGGGTCAGGGCAGGGGAGTGCCGCCGGTGGCGTTGACGACCTCGGCGGTGATGTAGCTGGCTTCGGGGGAGGCCAGGAAGACATAGGCGGGCGCCATTTCCACCGGTTGAGCTGCCCGGCCGAGGGGTGACTGCTTCCCGAACTTGGCCGTGTCGGGAAGCGTGGCGGGGATGAGCGGGGTCCATACCGGGCCTGGGGCGACGGCGTTGACCCGGATGCCACGTTCGGCCAGCGTGGCTGCCAGGCCTTGCGTGAAGGTGACGATGCCGCCCTTGGTGGTGGCGTAGTCCAGCAGGTGAGGGCTGGGCTTGTAGCCCTGGACCGAGGCGCTGTTGATGATGTTGGCCCCGGCCTTCATGTGGGGGAGGGCCATCTTGCACAGCCAGAACATGGCGTAGAGATTCGTGCGCATGACGCGGTCGAACTGCTCGGTGCTGATGGACTCGATACCCTCAGGCTGGGACATCTGGTAAGCGGCGTTGTTCACGAGAACATCGATTCCGCCGAATTCGTGAACCGCCCGGTCGATCAGCCTCCGGCAATCCTCTTCCTCCCGCAGATCGCAGGGCACGGCAACCGCCCGGCGGCCTGCTTGCTGGACCATGCGGGCCGTTTCCTGTGCGTCTTTCTCCTCTTGCGGAAGGTAGCTGAAGACGACGTCGGCACCTTCCTTGGCGAAGGCGATCGCCACCGCACGGCCGATGCCTGAATCACCTCCGGTGATCAGGGTCTTGAGGTCCTTCAACCGGCCGCTGCCGCGATAAGAGGTCTCGCCGTGATCCGGTTCGGGGTCCATGTGCTCGGTGAGCCCAGGATGCTCCTGGTCCTGCTGAGGAAACTCCGGCCTCGGATGCTTCTCGACCGGGTCTTGCGCCCTGCCCTGCCGTCCGGCTTCCTGTGCCACTTCGTTCTCCTTTGCTGGTTCACTTCCGCCGCTCCTGGTACCACTCGCCCGGAAACAAGGCCACCGGGTGCATCTGGGAGAGACGGGCAGCTCATTGCACTGGGCTGCTTGCGGTTCCGACTCGGGAAATGCCCATTCCCCTCCTGCGTCGCCCGGTCCGCAGGAGGCCCTCGGCTCGTCGCTCGGCTGTGAGCGGTTCGAGTCCAAGGTGAGATCATGACGCTTCGTCGTGGCTCGTGATCCCGTTCTACCCGAGGCGCGGGATGTGCCGGCGGTTCGGGCAATCGCCTTCTCGAACTCGCTCCGGCTCATGCTGGAGCGGCCCGAGAAATCCGCTGGCACGGTTCGCTCGTAGAGCTCCGCCTTGGTCAGTCCACTGAGGCATTGCGACTCGCCTCATATCCACCGTGGCCATGTCTGCGATCACCCTTTCTTGCGGCAACAGTCCGTTCTTGTCGCCAGGCCCGGGTGCGTTTTCCGGTGGTGCCTGCCACGGGTTCCCTCCGCCCTCCGGTGGCAAAACACCCAGGGCTGGCAAACCACTTCTGGCCCGGAGAGCCGGGTGGAATGAGACGTGGTGGGGGAGGGAAGGCGGGCGGTGCATCGCTGAGCGCCCCCGGAAGGAACACCCCCATGCTTATGGCTCATCCCGCGGTTCTGACCGACCTCATCGCCCAGTACGAGGCCCTGCAGGCTGTGCAGGCCGGCGAGGGCGGGCTGGAAGCGCAGCAGAGGTTTGCCGACGTTTCCTACACGCTGTGTGTGGCCACCGGCACGCGGGATGTCGACGCGGCCCTCATCGCCGCCCGCCATCAGCTTCCCGGGGCTCGCGTCCAGGACGATTCGTTGCTCAGCGCGGAAGCGGCATGACAGGGGCGGTGGGCGACACTGTCGTCGCCCACCGCCACCTATGGGTCGAAGGCCGACGGCACGGGCGAGCTGGAGACCACCACACACGATCCATCCCACCCGCTGCACTGCGGCATGACAGCAGCAGCCCTGGGCGCGAATTCCCAAAAGGAAGTCTTGCAAACTCACAGGCTTGCGGGCATGGCGGGATTCGGTCCGGGCACACGATGTCTCGGAGGTTGATAACTATGGTTCCCCTGCTTCTCGTTCTTCTTCTGGCACTGCTCCTTTTCGGCGCAGGATTTGCCATAAAGGCCCTGTGGTGGATCGCCGTCATCGTCCTGGTCGTCTGGCTGCTCGGCTTCGTGATGCGCTCCACCGGAGCCGGCGGACGCAGGGGCCGCTGGTACCGCTGGTAGACAGACCAGCCGCAACCTGCGTGGGACGGGAACCAGAGATCTGGTTCCCGTCCCACGTATGCACGGGGTCATGGGTGCCAGGACGAAATTCGCCGGACAAACCACGCCGGGCCCATAGGGCCGTCATTCCGGAGCGGTTGTATTGCAAGGCCGGGGGACGTTCGTGGAGGTAACCCGCGCCTGCGGTGTCGATGACAGGACGCGGATGTCCTCACGCTCTGGCGGCTCCGCTTCGTTTCGTGGTCCCGACTGCAGCCGAAGTCGGGACCACGGGGCACCACATGGTCAGCAACAAAAAAACTGGTCTGCAGCGACGGAGGGAGCAGATCCACCTACCAGTGGGCGAATCCGGTGGCGAGCCCACTGGCCGGACCTCAGAGGCACAGAGAGGTCGCCGACCACTTCTTGTTCATCTCGCCTGCTGAGTCTGCGGCGAGTTCGGCGGCTGAGACCAAAAATGCGACTCCGCTGCCGGTTGACGGTCTCGCGGGTGCGCCGTAGGTCCTCAGTCCGCGTGCTGTCCCTCCACCAGGACGCGGACGGTGTCCAGGCGCTGATCCGTCGCGTCGGGGAGCATCATGCCTGCCTGGGCGCCCGTCCTCAGGTAGCGCAGCACCGGCTCTTTCAACCGCTCGCCGGGCAGGACGGCGGGGATGCCGGGTGGGTACGGAGTGATCATTTCGGCAGCCACGCGCCCCGCCGCCGCATCCAGCGGTACGTCTTCGACGGTGCCGAAGTAGGCGTCGCGCGGGAGGCATGTCTGCTCGGTCCGCAGCTCATCGGGAGAGGGCAAGTCCACCGGCCGTGCGGGAGGCAATTCCCCTGCGCGGCTGGCGAGTTCGTGCAGTGCTCTCAGGAGGGGGCCGGTCGTCGACGCGTCGTCCGCGTGGGTCAGCTGCGTGCTGATCCTGCGGTGGTCGGCGAGATGGACGTCCACATGATGGTGTTCCCGGAGCCAGTCGGCGGCCTGATATCCGCTGATCGACAGCCGGTGGAGGTCGATGACGACAGGGAGCGGATCGAAGTCGGCGGCGCGGCCCGGACCCACGTACTCCTCGCGACCATCCACGGTCAGACCGTCGATGGCATCGATCTCGTTCCGTACGTCGTCCGCGAGCTTCAGTGCTCCACCGATCAGCTTCTCACCCGAGAGGACCATCTGACGCCGCCAGCCGTCCATCCCGGCGTAGACGAGGACCGATGGACTGGTGGTCCCGAGCAGGTCGGCCCGGGACTTGAGGACGGCGGGGTCGACGAGATCTCCTTGCAGGTGGAACACCGACCCTTGTTCGAGGCCGCTGCCCATCTTGTGGATGCTGGTGACACAGATGTCGGCTCCGGCGTCCATCGCCCAGGCGGGGAGCTGTGAGCAGAAGGGCAGATGCGCTCCCCACGCCTCGTCGACGATCAGCGCTCGATGCTGCCGGTGACACACCTCGGCGATTCCGGCGAGGTCGGCGCACGCGCCGTACGGGGTGGGGCTGGTGACCAGGGCGCCTCGCGCTTCCGGGTGGGCGGCGAGCGCCTCCTCGAACGCGGCTGCGGAGGGCGGGTGGGCGATGTGCCGCTCGGTATCCCACTCGGGGTCGACCCAGATGGGGCGTACGCCGGAGAGGATCAGTCCGGACACCACCGATTTGTGGGCGTCCCGGCCCACCAGGAGTGTTTCGTGGGGGCCGGCCACCGCGAGCATGGCCGCCTTCACCGAGAGGGAGCTTCCGCAGGTGGAGAGGAAGGTGTGCTCCGCCCGTACGGCGTCCGCCATGAGGGCCTCGGCACGCTCGAGGATGTGGTTCGAGGCATGGCGGTCGTCGAGGCCGCCGAGCGCCAACACGTCCGAGCGGAAGACCGGATCGCCGAGAACCTTCAGGACCTCGGGATCTGTCCCGCGGGCCTGTTTGTGGCCGGGCGGGGTGAAGGGGAGAGTCCCGGCTGCGTGATAGCGGTGCAGAGCCTCCAGGACGGGTGCTTCGGAATGATCCATGGCTTACGGGTGCCCGTGGGGCGGATGGACTACCCGCCGACTCCGCAGCTGCCCTTCACCAGCATGAGGTGACACTGTGCGGTGGTGGAGAACACGGTGTGTGGCCGAGCCCCCCGGCAGCTCCACGGCCCCCTTTCCCCCTACTCCTGGGCGAGCATGCCTTCACGCAGTCGGCGGAAAATGCGGGTGAGCAGGCGGGAGATATGCATCTGGGAGAGGCCGAGTTCAGCGCCGATCTGGGACTGGGTCATCTCGCGGCCGAAGCGCATGTCGAGGAGGAGGCGTTCCCGCTCGTCCAGTTCAGCGATCAACGGCTTGAGTGCCTCGATGTCCTCGACGCGGCCCAGTGCGGGGTCGAGGTCGCCGAGGCAGTCGGCGTAGGTGGTCGATCCCTCGTCGCCGTCGTCGACCGGGAAGTCCAGGGAGCAGGCGGTGTATCCGTTGGCTGCCACCAGGCCTTGGCAGACTTCCTCCTCACCGATCTGCAGGTACGCGGCGAGCTCGGCGGGAGTGGGGTCCCGGTCCTGGTCGTGGGCGAGCTTCTCCGACGCCTTGGCGATGGCGATGCGCAGTTCCTGAAGGCGCCTGGGGACGTGGACGGACCAGGTGGTGTCGCGGAAGTGCCGCTTGATCTCGCCCCGGATGTAGGGGAGGGCGAATGTGGCGAACTCGACCTCGCGGGAGAGGTCGAAGCGGTCGATCGCCTTGATCAGACCGATCGTGCCCACCTGCACAACGTCTTCCCGTTCCTCGGACCGGTCGCGGAACTGGCGGGCCGCGAACTGCACGAGGTTGAGGTTCAGCTCGATCAGGGTGTTCCGGGCGTACTGGTACTCCGCAGTGCCCTCCTCCAGCTCCGAGAGCCGGTCGAAGAACACCTTCGACAATGCCCTGGCATCCCGCGGAGCCACAGCGCCCGGGTTCTCCACCAGAGGCAACGCCTCTGAGTCCGGATGCGCCGTGCAAGGTGTCAGAGCCTCGGAGGTCGCATGCTGCCGGACTGTCGTCATGGGGACCGCCCTCTCTAGCTCGAACCGGTCTCGGGTGTTGTTCCACAGGGCCATCACTGGGTCTTCGCACTCAACGCTGTCGCGGGTGGCCGTCTGCCCGCCGGTGGGGGTCGGAGGAGCAGGAGCCGCGCGGGTGGTGAAAAGGCAAAGCGTGTCGGACAGTTCAAGCACACGGCGAACGATGGGACTGATCGCCCGCAGAGACACAGCCTTGCCCTCTCGCAACGCCAGCTGCCGTATGGCGAGGAGGACCTTCACGCTGGAGAACGCCCAGAAGGAGACCTTGCTGAGGTCGATCTCGATTCCGCGGGCAGAGCAGTTCAACGCCTGGGCGAGCGACCTCTGGAGTGCATCTTCGCAGGCGATGTCGATCTCGCCGCGCACGACGACGACGGTCTCTCCCCTGTCGGGAGCTGCGTATATCCCCATCAGGCAGGGCGGGCCGACCGCCGCGCCGACCGGCTTCCCCGATTGCGGCTTCGCCCCCCGGGCGCGTTCCGCCGCCTCTTCCCAAGCATCCACCCCGCTCGCCCTTCCTGGAGTCCTCTCTGCGCCGCGACATCCACATGCGCCGCGTGATGCACGAAATATATGTCATGTATTTGATGTCGGCCAAGGGGGCCCCTAGGATCTGCCGTATGGGAGTGCCTGACCCGCACAGCGGATGGACGTTCATCACCAATCACGCGCGCGTGCTGGCCGCGATCGCCGATGACCCGAACGCCCGCATCCGCGACATCGCCGCTCACTGCCGGCTCACCGAGCGTGCCGTCCAACGGATCATCAGCGACCTCGAGCACGAGGGGTACTTGTCCCACACGCGCGAAGGCCGCACGAATACGTACCGGATCGAGCCCGGGAAGGTGCTGCGACACCCAGCTGAAGCCGGCCTCACCGTGGCCTCGTTCCTCTCCCTGCTCGTCCAGGACGAGGCTCGCCGCACGGGCGAGCCGGCGTCGCGGGCCGACGCGTAGCACCGGCCGAGTCCGGCTGATTGCCCTCCCCGTCTCTGCTGGACCTGTACCGGCGCCAGGGAAGGGAAACCTGATCCGCCTCAGCTCCGCCAGCTCATGCCATCGCCAAGGGCCGCCGACGCTCCTCAGCTGGACCGTCGTGAAGCTTTGATGCTTTCGGTCGGTCGGATTACTTGCCATCCAGACCTGCGGCGCAACCGGGAGTTCGGGCCGTGGCCGGAGTATCCGAGTCGTTGGTTGATGACCGCGAACAGCCCTTCAGAGCTCCCTTTGAGAGCCCAGGTCTTGGGCGATATGAGCCAGCGTGCTCCAGAGAGCCTCACATGGCACCTGCGTTGCTGGATTCACGGCAGTTGGGGCAGATGTTCCCGAAGGTCAGCGAAAAGAATCGATCGCTGGCAGCCTTTGGCAGTCAAGATCAGTCACCTGTGCGCTCTTGGTCCAGAAGGGCAGACTGAAGCCTTACGCCCCCCTACTGTTGCGCCATGAGCCTGATCGACGGCTGCCCGCCGTCCGCGGATTGGATCGCCAAGGACATGGAGGCGATGCTCCGGGAGTGCGAAGCGCTCATCCTGTCCAAGGATGAGCTCATGCGCCGCCTGCAGGAGACCATTGAGACCCTTCGCCGTCAGATGGCCCAGGCCTCCGAAGAGCGCGAACAGGCAGTCCTCCAGCGTCAGAAGGCCGAAGACTGGCTTGGCGGGTTTCAGGCGACGCTTCAGGAAGCGGCAGTTCTAAAGGCGTCGCGGACAACGGCACCTGTCCAGCTCAAGCTCGTACGCCCCGCACCGGAGCCCGAGCCTGCCCCGTCACGGCCAGCTTCACCGGTTCGGATCGGCGGCGCACGTTCGATCGCAGCCATGCAGATCATCAGCGGCGACCCTCGGCGGGCGTGGAGTGCATCGGAGGTCGCACAGCTCCTCGAAGGAGACGTTCGCGGAGCTGTCAGGCGAACCCGGTGCCTCCTGGAGTACCTGCAGCGACTGGCTGTGCTGCGCAAGGTCCACAGCGAGGACCGAAAACGGGCGTACTACCGGCTCGCGGTCCCGTGGGAGGCGGCCTAGACGAAGGCTGTCAGCATAGGCGACCGCCGCACCCGAGCACGGCCCAGGTTCCTAGGCCACACCGTGCAGGGGGCGGCGGTCTGAACAGCGGCTTGGCCGCCACCTCCGACGCTAGCGGCTCACTCGGGCGCGTGCGGGGTGATCGGCCGTATCCTCCACACTGAATGGTCGATCAGACATGCCATTTTCCCTGCTCCGTTCGAACCATGGCCCAGTCGCAAACGGCCTATTCGGCCCTGCTTCATTTGCGGGCCGGCGGCGGCTGTCGCCGGACGCCCTTCTCGTCGGCGGGCCAGTCGATGTGACGGGGCCAGAGCATTTCGCCGAGCGCCGCCTCCAGGCTTGCCAGGGTCAGGATGTCGGGCCATGTTTCGCCCCGCAGAACGTATGTGATGACCTGCCGGTTGACGCCCGCAGCGGACGCGAGGGCATTGGCGCTCAGCGCCTGCCGTTCCATCGCTTCCGACAGCGCCCGGGCGATCGCCTGGGCGACCTGCGCAGGCCGGTACCCGTCCATTACCGCGTACGGCCAGTCAGCGTCGAGCGCGTACTGGAACGGCTTCTTGTTCCGTCTGGTTCCTCCAGGCACGCGACCAGTGTGACGGAGGGGTCGTCAGGATGCGCAATCACATCCTGCATGCTACTCAAATAGCAAGGCCGTGTGTAGTCGACGCTTCACGCCCGCTCCTCGACAGCACACGTCCGGGCTGGGCCACAACATGGAATGGAGGTGAGCGGGGATGGCTCAGGGGCGATCCCAGTTGGAGCCGGACGAGCGGCTGTTGCCCATCAGCAAGATGCGTGCCGACGAACAGCTCCGCGTGATCCGAGCCGCTTGCTCGAGCACCGCATCGTTCGTCAACGCGACCCGGATCGCGGAAGCGACTGGGCTGGATGCGAAAAAGTGTGGGCTCGTCCCAGCCTTTCTGCTCGAGACCGGCCTACTGAAGAAAGCCGGGGGGCATTTCTCCCGGTACAGGCCGACGGCGACAGGCGCCCAGATCGCTGCTGCCTGGCAGGAAGGCGACGAGTCGGGCTTACGTGCCCTGCGGTCAGCTTGGAGCGACCAGTGGTTTGCCCTCACCCTGAGGGACCGCTTGCAGCATGGCCCGGTACCACGTGATGGACTGGTCGCCCGGCTCCTCAAGACAGCGCGCGCCGAAACGCGGCGCATGCGCCAGGCAGAGGTCTTGCTCGATCTCCTCGTTGCCGTCCGGATGGTCGCTCCGGATAGCGACGGTTTCATGATCTGGCGGGACAGCCCCGTCCATGGCACCCCGCATGCTCATGACAGAACGGACGACACCGCCACACCGTCCCCGCCCGGAGATGCACACGACGACGGCACACCGGATGAAGGCGCCCGTTCCGACTCGAGCTCACGCGCCCAGCCGGAATCGGAGACTCACCACAGCGAGTCGGACACCAGTACGCAGGGCGCTGACATCCCGCCCCCTCGGCAAGAGTCGGTGGGCCCCAGTGCGGCACCCAGCTCCGATGTCAACGCCGACTTGGACCTGCTGGCCCTGCTGTGCCCCCCGATCCTCTTGGCGGACCTGATCCGCCTGAGTCCGGAAGAGGTGATGCAGCTGCACGGACATCTTCGTGGCCTAGCCACCCTGACAGCCAAGCTCAGGGGGCAAGCCGCCCTCTGACCACCTGAGAAACGGTCCGGCAGCGCCTTTATCCCTTGGCCAGGTTGGCGCTACCGGACCCCACCTCCACCCATCGACCATGCGGCGTGGCCGCACGGAAGGGGCTTCGGCATGCCCTCACACAAGGAGAGGAACGCTGCCCACGGTAGCGCGACCTCGCAATGCAGCGGGTGGGAATCACCCGCACGGCACACAGCGTCGGCAGGCTCCCATGACTAGGCCCACCGTCAAGCAGGCGCTCCTGCAGGTGTCCCGTGTATGGAAGCGGCTCGCGATGGACGGGGAGATGAGCATTGACACCGTCGACGAGTACATCGAAGTCAGTGAACGGCTCATCGACTTTGCTCTTGCTCACCAGGCCACGCGGCTCGACGAGATCACCCCGGCCCTGGCCGAAGCATTCGTCAATGCTCCGGGTTACGACCGGCATCGAGGCGAAATCGACACTCCGGCAGGAGGAACGCGCCGGCAGCGGCGCTCCGCTGTCACCTCCCTCTTCACGCACGCCCGCGCTCTCGGAATGACCAAGGCTGCACCGCTGGTCGACTCCGCACCCATCTCCCGCAGCCCTCGTCGGCCGGGGGCGGACCTGCAAGCCCACGAAATCGCCCAGCTCCAGTTCCATTCCGAACGAGGCATGCCTGGCACCCGGCACGCAGCCCTGCTCGCTCTCCTGCTCGCCGGCTTCTCCAGCGCCGAGACTGGAGCCGCCTCTACCGCCGATCTTGAGCTCGCGACGGGTGTGGTGCACACCCCCGGCTCGACCCGCACTCTCGCCCGGACCTGCCCACTGGACGAATGGGGACTCCGCGTCCTGAGATTGCGCGCCGCCCACCTCGGCAAGCGCGGGCCAGGACCGCACCAGCTCGTGGCCAGTGCCGCATCTGCTCCCAACGTCGTGCAATCCAGCGTCGGTTCGGGATTCGGGGATATCGCGCGGCGCAGCGGTCTATCCACACACGCTCGCAAAGTCGAGCCCCGCGACGTCACCCGTTATGTGGCCCGAAGGATCTTGAATGAGACCGGACAGCTCTCCGAGGTCGCCCGTCGCCTGGGTCTGTCCTCCCTGGACATCGCTGCCGGGCTGGCCGATCTGCAATGGCGCACGGGAGGCAGCGCCGCATGACTGCCCCTAGGAAGCGCACCAGGCGCAAACTCGTCAAGAAGAAGCCCGATTACGTCCTGACGGCCATCCCGGACGACACCTTCGGAGCGGCAGCCGACCCCGTTCCGGCCAAGAGCCCCGAGGCCCCGCCGCTCACCGCGGACGAGCGGTTCGAGCATCTCCTGGACAACCCCGACCTCTACGCTGCCGCGCACGCCCTCCCCGGTCCCGGTCTCGTTGGCCGTCCCGCTCATCATCCGCCCATCGTGTATCTGATCTTCCTCTGCGCGATCTCCCTGTTCGGCTCCGCCAGAGCGACGGCTTGCCACCTCCAGCGCCCGCTCTGGTGGGACCTCGTCCGTGCAGGCATCCGTCGTCACATGGGTGAAGAGATCGCCGACGGCCTCCTTGCTCTTGGGCCCAGCAGGGGACAGTGGAACTACTTTTTCCACAAGAAGCTCAAGCCGGTCTTTGAGGAGGTCCGTGACATCAGCCGAGACCTGTGGATCCAACAGGCTCTCGACCACGGAATGATGAGCGAGACGGGGACACGAACCAGCCGGAGTTACCCCGCACGTCACCAGGTCATCCACGCAGATGCCACCGTTGCCTGTCCGCCCTCCTCCCAGCAGCATCGCGAGACGGTGGACAAGGTGACCGGCGAGATCCGACGCCACCGCGTTGATCCGGACGCAGGCAACACCGTCGAGGGCGGTGGCGCCCGCGTCTACGGCAATAAGTTCCTCTCTGCAGCGGTCCGCCTCGCAGACACGCCGCACAGCCGAGTCATCTTGGGCATCGAGTCCATCCGCCACAAGTCAGCCAAACGCGATCCTCAGCGCAAGGACGAAGGCACCGCCTTCGTCAGCCTCGCCAAGCACATCCTCAGCCGAGCCCCGGGCCTGCGCGCCATCACGTACGACAACGCCATCCGCGGAGTTCACAGAGCCCCGCTCATCGCCGACGGCCTCGTCGTCTTCACCACCCAGCACAGCGGACTCGCGCCCGAGTCCCTCCACCGATACGAAGACGGCCCCTGCCGCCACGACCTCTACGTCGTCGAGGGACGCGTTTGCCTTCGTCGCATGGCCGTCGACGGCGCCACCCGTTACAGCCCGCTGCCAGTCGAGGAGCTCGAGTGCCGGGAAGGGAAGCGAACCCGCTTCTACCACCGCCTGACCATCCCCTGCGCGGTGAAGAAGCACACCACCCGAGTCCGAGTCGATGAGACCCCAGAGGACCGCGAGATCGACCCGTCGACCAAGCGGCAGCGTTTCAACCGGACTGAACACCTGAGGCAGGTCCCGCCGGACACGCACGCTGGCCGGCGCCTCAAGGGCTTCCGCCAGGACAGCGAGTCCCAGCACTCCCGCTTCGACCAGAGCTACCCCCACAAGAGAGTCCCTGCCTACGGCGCCCACGCAGCCCTGCTGATCTACATCGGCTACGCCTGGCTCAGCAATTCTGTCGCCCGAGCCAAGATCACCCAGACTCTCGCCGCCTGAGGCTGTGCCCCATATGCACGTCTTCGGATCTTGCACTACCCGCTACACTGACCGCGGTGGCTGAGCCTTCGCTGGCCGCCATCGTGGCCTGTCGCCAGGCGTGTCTGAACGGTCTCAGAGGGAGTCCGCAGCGGTCTTCCGCGCCAGACTTTCAGACACGTTTTCCGACAGATCCCGGCAAGGCAGTGTCTTAAACGCGGGTCACTCGGTTAGATGAGCGTGGACACCAGAACACCCCGCCCTATGGGGGGACGCTCGCCAGGATTCGACGCCGAGCCTGCGCTGAGCACGGTGAAGGTGCCGTGCGACCCGGCTCAGGTCATCGTCAACCACGCGAGCTTCCGAGTGCAGCTCGCCACGCCGGTGCAGGCCGCGAGCGGCAGACGAACGCTCGTGGACACCGCGCTGTTCGCCGGTGCGCTGCCCGCAGGCGCAAGGACCCGTACCCCCGCCGCCCTCGGCTCCGCCGTCAAGCGCCGCAGCCCCGTGGTGTGGAGCGGCCGTACCGAGCCGGGCGACCCCGCCGCGGGCCGGCTGCTGCAGGCCGTGCGGAACCACGGGGTGGGTCTCGGGACGGAGCCCGGCAACGACGCCGGCGCCACCACGCAGGTGCTGCCGCGGATCAGCCTCGACGACGCGCCGCCCACGGTCATCAGGCCGCGGCGTCCGGAGAGCGACGACACCGCCCTGCTGCGGCCGACGCGGCCCGGACACCGCGCGGGCAGTCTGATCCCGCCCGTGGACCGGGGCGACGACGAGTACGACGACCACGACGCCTACGAGGACGACCGGTTCGCCGCAGACGAGCGCTCCGGCGGCCGTCGTCACGCGGACAACGTCCGCCACGCCTACTACCCCGGCCGCCGGATGAACCTCGGCGTCGTCCTGCTCCCCCTGCGCATCTTCCTCGGCCTGATCTCGGTCTACGCGGGCATGGGCAAGCTCTGCGACCCCGTCTACTTCGACGGCGGGGACCGCGGCTCGATGGTCACCTGGCTCTCCCGCCTGGAGCCGTGGGCCATCGCGTCCCCGCTGCGGGACTTCGCGGTCGCCCACCCGGTCGGTGCCGGACTCACCGTCGCCTTCCTCCAGGTCGTCGTCGGGGTGCTGACGATCTTCGGTCTCTGGCAGCGGCTGGCGGCCTCGGTCGGGGCGCTGCTCTCGGCCGCGCTGCTGGTCACGGTGAGCTGGAGCTCCGGACCGGCGTACGAGGCGCCGGACATCATCTACCTCGCCGCGTGGAGCCCGTTGGTGATCGCGGGCGCCCCGGTGTACTCGATGGACTCGCGGCTGGCGGGTGAGGCATGGCGCAAGCTCGGCCCGCGCGTCACGATCTGGCAGCTCCGGCGCCGGGTGCTCCGGCGCGGCACGCTGATGGCCACGGTCGTCGGCGGACTGACCCTGCTCGTCGGCTCGATGCTGGGCGGCGCGGTGCGGTCGACCGACATGACGACCGTGCCGGGCCCGACGGACGCCCCGCGCAACCACCTGCCCGGGTCGCCGCTGCCGCAGGAGCCGGGCGAGGAGAAGGCCTCGCAGGGGCCCACGTCGGCGGGTACGGGCTCGCCCGAGGCCGGCCGGAGCAGCGCCGGCCCGTCCGCCTCGTCCGGCGCCACGACGGGCCCCGGCGCGGCGCGCGAGCGGGAGACCGCGGGCACGGGGCAGCAGCCGGGCCAGTCCCCGTCCGGGCAGAACGGCAGCGGGGCGGCCGAGCAGCCCGCGGCTCCCGCGCCCCCGCCGAGCCGTACGGCAGGACCGTCGTCCACGGGCGGCGGTTCCACGAACCCGGGTGGCGGCTCGGGCGGCGACGGCGGTTCGGGCGGCGGCGGCTCGGACGGCGGTTCCGGCGGCGACGGCGCCCTCGGCGGCCTCCTGGGCTGACCCGTCCGGCCGCGGCCGTCCTGAACCGGCGCCGTCCCGCGCAGTCGCGTGGGGCGGCGCCGGTCGTCGTGTACGGGGTCGGTCGTCGTGTACGGGGGGTCGTCGCGTACGGGGTCGGTCGTACGCGGTCGCTGGTCGCCGGGGCTGCTGCCGTATCGCCGACTACGGGGCCGAGCGCGGGCGTTGGGACGACCGGGGCGGTGTGCTCGCCCGGCACCGACCGTAAAAGAATTGGTCTACACCTTGACGTACTTGGTGCAGACCAAGGAGCTTGGATGCTCTCAATCCCCCACAGCGGCCGCCGTGTTGGGACCCTGTTGTCCCGGCCTGTTCGCGTGCGGTTCGCGAGACGAAGGAGTGCTCAAGTGCCGAGGAAACGCCTCCTGGCGTGGCTGGCCGCCGCGGTGGTCGGATGCGCGCTCTTGGTTGTCATGCCTATGACCTCCAGTGCGGCCCCGAAGACACCGCGCGCGGCGGACTTCGTGGTGAGTGAAGCCCAGTTCAACCAGATGTTCCCGAACCGGAATTCCTTCTACACGTACAGCGGGCTGACGGAGGCCCTGAGCGCGTACCCGGCCTTCGCTGCCACCGGCAGCGACACGGTCAGGAAGCAGGAGGCGGCGGCGTTCCTGGCCAACGTCGGTCACGAGACGGGCGGTCTGGTCCACATCAAGGAGCAGAACGAGGCCAACTACCCCCACTACTGCGACCCGGGGCAGCCGTACGGCTGCCCCGCGGGTCAGGCCGCGTACTACGGTCGCGGACCCATCCAGCTCAGCTGGAACTTCAACTACAAGGCGGCGGGCGACGCGTTGGGCATCGATCTGCTCAACAACCCCTGGCAGGTGGAGCAGAACGCCGCCGTCTCATGGAAGACCGCGCTCTGGTACTGGAACACCCAGACCGGGCCGGGCGCGATGACGCCGCACGACGCGATGGTGAACCAGCGCGGCTTCGGCGAGACGATCCGCAGCATCAACGGCAGCCTGGAGTGCAACGGCGGAAACCCGGGCCAGGTGCAGAGCCGGATCGACGCGTACAAGAACGCCACCGGGCTGCTCGGCGTGGAGCCGGGCGAGAACCTGAGCTGCTGAGCGACGGCGTGGCGGGCGCCCCGGACGGCCGGTGTCGTCCGGGGCGCTGCCGCTGCAGGGGTGCTGGGCCGCGGGCTCGCAGGCGGCTGCTGTGGCCGACCGTACGCCGTTGGTGCGCGGCGACCGCTGCCGTGCGGTCGCCGCACCGGCGGTCAGCCGCATCCGCACCCTGAGGACGCCGAAGCCGGTGCGGCGGCCTGGGTGGTGCAACAGGCGTCGCCGGTGGCGCCGGGCACGGTGCTCGGGCCGAGGGTGCCGGCGTCGGCCTTGACGACGTAGACCTCCCACGGTTCCCTGCCGGGGCCGTGGACCCAGACCTTGTCCTGGAGGGCGTAGCAACACGAGGTGTCGTTCTCCTCGAAGGTGGCCAGGCCGGCGTCCTTGAGCCGGGTGGCCGCCGCGCCGACCTGGCCGGTCGACTCGACCTCGACGCCGAGGTGGTCGAGGCGGGTGTCCTGTCCGGGCTCGCCCTCGATCAGGACGAGCTTGAGCGGGGGTTCGGCGATGGCGAAGTTGGCGTAGCCCTCGCGACGCTTGGCCGGTTCGGTGCCGAAGAGCTTCGCGTAGAAGTTGATCGACGCCTCCAGGTCGCTGACACGCAGGGCGAGCTGAGCGCGAGACATGGTGAGGCTCCCATCTCTGTGTATTGATGTTCTTCGATTCAAGATTGCGCCCTGGATCGAAGGCTGTCAACATAGAGGTATGTCGAATCAAGGGATCGTCGTGCCGGACCGGGGCAAGGGGACCGCCGCATGCTGCCCCGGCCTGCTGACCGCCCCGCTGGACGAGGGCCAGGCCGTCGAGCCGGCCGCGGTGTTCAAGGCGCTGGGTGATCCCGTACGGCTGCGCCTGTTGTCGATGATCGCTTCCCGGGCGGGCGGTGAGGTCTGCGTGTGCGACCTGATCCCGGCCTTCGGCCTGTCCCGGCCGACGATCTCGCACCACCTCAAGCTGCTGCGGCAGGCCGGTCTCATCGACTGCGAGCGACGCGGGACGTGGGTCCACTACTGGCTGGTCCCGGAGATGACCGACCGCCTGGCCGGCATCCTGACCCGGCCCGCGGGCGAACCGATGCCCGAGCGCACCGCCGCGGCAGCCGGAGCCGCCTCGTGAGCCCGGAACCCATGCGTGACGCCGCTGTGCCGTCCGTGCTCTTCGTCTGCGTCCACAACGCCGGGCGCTCACAGATGGCCGCGGCCTTCCTCGCCCACTTCGCGGGCGACCGCGTCGACGTCCGATCCGCCGGCTCCGCCCCCGCCGGCAGCGTCAACCCCGCCGTCGTGGACGCCATGGCGGAGGCCGGGATCGACATCGCGGCCGAGGTCCCGAAGCTGCTCACCGCCGAGGCGGTCGAGGTCTCCGACGTGGTGGTCACGATGGGCTGCGGCGACACCTGTCCCGTCTTCCCCGGCAAGCGCTACCTCGACTGGCAACTCCCCGACCCGGCCGGGCAGGGGGTCGATGCCGTACGCCCCATTCGCGACGAGATCGAACGGCGTATCCGGGGCCTGATCGAGGAGATCGCCCCGACGGCACAACCGTGAGGACGTCACCGGGAGTTCGCATCGTGGCGCCGGCCGGGAGCAATTCCTGGTGGATGCGGCTACTGGCATGGTGTATTCGCGGGCCGGAATTCTGAAGAACTCCCGCCCTCGCGCAAGGGAAAGGGATCCCCCGCCGCGCTGAATGCCGTCCGCAGGCATCGTGTCTTCCCGGTGGAATCGCGTAATGAATGCAGGGGTGCTGGTCGAGCACAGTCCGGATCGACGCGCCCGCACCCGCCTGGCGCTCGCGGAGCGAGCGGCTTCCGGCTCGTGCGCGGCACCACAGCCGACGTCGCGGCAGGCTCGCTGCCACGCCGATGACGCGGATGGTGCACGCCCTGTTCCACCCGGACGGGCCCTCTTTTATGCCCGCTCGCCTATATCACCTTTCAACATTCCACCGTCATCCTTCATTGGCGTGTCGGGCGGCAATTCCGTAGCCCCGCCTTGTTAATCTGCGGTCCGAGAAATCGTCCACAAAGCACTCAACGCGCCAGCTGGCGGACAGGAATTTCCTCAGCCGGATACTGGCGGATTCCGGTCGAGAGGAATACGGACCATGAACGACTTTTCTCGTCGCCGCCTGCTCAAGGCGACGGCGGCAGCCGGTGCCGGCTCGGTCGTGCTCCCAGGCGTGGCGGCCGCAGGCGCCCCGGCCGCGAGCGCCGCGACCGGAGCCACCGAAACCGTGCGGTGCGCGCCGGCGAAACTGACCGGCCGCATCGTCCGCCCCAACGACCCCGGGTACGCGGACGCGAGCCTCGGCTGGGACGAGCTGTTCGTCCACTATCCGCTGGTCATCGTCTACGTCCAGAACACCCAGGACGTGGTCAACGCCCTCACCTGGGCGCGCCAGCACGACGTCGCACTGCGGGTGCGAAGCGGCGGCCACAGCCTCGAGGGCTGGTCGAACGTCGACAACGGCATCGTCATCGACGTCAGCGAGTTGAAGGGCGCCGACATCGACACCGAGGCGCGCATCGCCCGGGTCGGCGCCGGACTCAACCAGTTGGAAGCGGTGACCACGCTCGCCAAGCAGGACCTCGCCGTGACGACCGGAACCGAGGGCAGCGTCGGCCTCTCCGGTGCCACGCTCGGCGGCGGCTTCGGCTTCCTCACCCGCTACCTCGGCATGGCCTGCGACAGTCTGATCGGGGCCGAGATCGTCGTCCCGTCGGGCGACGAGTGCGCCAAGGTCGTCAACGCGGACCTGAAGGACCACGCGGACCTGCTCTGGGCGCTCCGCGGCGCGGGGAACGGCAACTTCGGGATCGTCACCTCGCTCACGTACAAGGTGACCCCGCTGAAGAGCGTCACTTATGTGCAGGCGACGTGGGACGGCCTCGGGAACCTGCACGGGGTCTTCGACGCCTGGCAGCGCACGGCGCCGGTCGCCGACAACCGCCTCGGAACCCAGGTCGAGATCCACCGCAACCAGATCCTGCTGTTCGCGGTGCTCGCGGAAGGGTCGGAGGCGGAGGCGAAGGAACTGCTGGCCCCGATCCTGTCGATCGGCACGCCCGAGGTCTCGGTGCAGACCGGCAACTGGGGCGACATCTATGCGGGGTTCCAGATCCCGACCGAGGACGAGCCCGCGAACTGGAAGTTCTTCTCGCAGTTCACCAGCGAGCCGTTCCCGAGGCGAGCGATCAGCGTGATCGCCTCGTTCATGCGGGACGCCCCCACCGACGACAGCAACTTCTTCACCCAGGCCTTCGGCGGGGCGGTGCGGAGGCCGCCGCGCGGCGGCACCTCGTTCCCGCACCGTGACGCGCTCTTCTACTCCGAGCCGGGCGCTGGCTGGGGAACGCGCGGGGAACCGGACAGCGGCGACGAGCTGACCCCCGTCGCGCAGGCCTGGATCGCCGAGTTCAGCCAGGCGCTCCGGCCGTACGTGAACGGCGCGTACGTGAACGTGCCGAACGTCGGTATGGATCAGTGGGAAACCGCCTACTGGGGATCGAACTTCGACCGGCTGCGCCGGATCAAGGCGAAGTACGACCCGCAGAACGTCTTCCAGTACGAGCAGAGCGTCCCGCCCGCGTTCGGCTGACCGGCCCGCGCGCCCGGGGACTCCGGACGCCTGACGCCCCGGACGATCCTTCGTCCGGGGCGTCGGCGCTGTCGGGGCGTGAGCCTGACGTGACGTGACGGGGGGCCGGGCCGTCAGGGCATCTCGGTGAACGTCGGCTCGTCCGTGGTGAAGAAGGACTGCGTGACCACCATGAAGACGACGCAGACGCCGATGAAGACGCCGAGGAACACGAGCGTCCCGACCATGCGGGCGAGTTCACCGGAGCCTTGCGGCGGGATCGCGGTGGCCCGCTCGGGCCGGTCGGGCGGGTAGTGGACGACGACGGTGTCACCCACGACCGTGGTCGTGGGGCCGTTGGTCTCCTCGAACCGCACGGGACGGCCCGTACGGTCGGTGAACTCGTAGACGTGGTGCTGGGTGGAGCGGACACGGTCGCGGTTGCCGCTCGTGGTGACGTACGCCCGCAGGCAGTTCGCCTGTGCGGAGACGCCGCTCGTCCAGGCCGCCTTGAGCCGCAGATAACGCCCCAGGGCCCGGGCACCCCACAAGAGGCCGACCGCGATCATCAGGGCCGGCACAGCCATGAAAACACCTTCGAGCACGGAACCTCCCTTGCCGTGGTCCCCTCGCAAGACGCGGCGGACGGCCGTTCCGTTCCGTCCGCCGGGTGTTCCCTGCCGCGGCTGCGGGCCGCGGTCGGCCACCTCCTGGGGCACACCGAAGCTTTCCGGGGCACATCGACAGCGGTAGTCACGGAACCATCACGTCTCTCACATTTTCTTCACGCTTCAACTTCCCAGGCGCTACGGTCACTTCACCGGAAATCTGGGGGGTAAAGATGACCAACCCGTACACCGCGCCCACACCGCCCACGCCGCGCCCGCCCGACACCCGCCCGCTGCGCAAGCGCCCGCGCGTGTGGTTCGGCGGCTCGGGCCTGTTCCTCGCGGGCGTGCTGATGGCCGCCCTCGGGAACGGCGCGGAGCAGCCCGCCGAGACCACGGTCAAGCCCGCGACGACCGTCACCGAGACCGTGACGGCCACGCCCGAACCCGGCCCCACCGTCACCGAGACCGTCAAGGCCAAGGCGAGGCCCCGGCCCACGGTCACCGTCACCGAGACGAGGACCGTCACCAGGACGGCCGCCGCCGAGGCCGCCACCGGTAGCGGCGGCGGCAGCGGCAGTAGCAGTGGCAGTGGTGGCGGCAGCGGAGGCGAGGACACCACCGGGACGTGCTCGATCCGTTCCAACGCGGGGAACTGCTACTCGGCGGGCCAGTTCTGCCGGAACAGCGACCACGGGGCCGTCACGACCACGGCGAGCGGCGCGAGGATCAAGTGCGCGTACAGCGCGAACGCGTGGCGCTGGACGTACGCCTGACGGAACGGTCCCAGGTCACCCGGCCGACACCGTTGACGCCGCCGACGCCAACGCCGTTGACGCCGCCGACGCCAACGCCGTTGACGCCGTGAAGCCCGAAGTCCACCCCCGGCGCCGAACAGGAGCACAGCCCTTCATGAGACTCGGCAGCACCATCACCCTGAAACCGACGCGCAGCTACGTCGCGAAGCAGGGCACCACAACCTCCGGCGTGAGCTGCGCCGGCTTCGCCACCGCGTGGCGGCTCGAGGTTCCCGGCCGCCCTCCGCTGACCATCCACGACACCCGGTGGGACAACGGCGAACGGGACGTGGTTCTCCAACAGCCGCCCTTACTGCCCGAGATGCCGGCGGCCTTGGCCAACCTGCACGGTCGGCACCGCGCCGGGATCACTGAAATCGCTCCGGGACGACACCGGATCATGGCCTACCTCTCACTGCCTCAGCCTGCAGGAAGGCCGAAGCAGAAGCGTTCTCTCACCACGGCTCAGTTGGCGGAGGGCTGCGGGGCCGAACACCTGCGAGATCTTGTGGCGCGCCCCGGTGTCTCGCTGAGTCCGTCCTTCGCCCTTACCGAGCCGCAGGACATGGAGAAGTTCCAGCACGCACTCGGCTTCCAGGACGAGGATCGGGAGACACCGGTCATCGCCTATGTCCTCACCCGGCTCATGCCGACGTTGAAGCACACGGACTGGGTTCCTGGCGACTGACGGGGCGTTCTCCTCGGCTCCTGGAGGGAATCGCGCGCCATGGTGTCGTCGGCGCCACAAGCTCGTCTTTTCCGTACAACCCTCCGAACTCGCCGGAGGTCATCCCTGGGCTCGCACGTGTGCCCTGGAGAGGAATTCATGCCCCCGTCCCATCGCAAGCGCTCCCGGCGTCCCCTTGTCCTGGGCGCCACCGTCGTCGCTGCCGTCCTGGCCGGCTGCCTGCTCATCACGGTGCCCGGCGGCGCGAGTGCCGCGCCATCGGGCCTCGCCGACGACTTCAACGGTGACGGCTACCGCGATCTGGCGACCGGCGCCCCGGGTGCCGTAGCGGGCGGGAAGGCGAAGGCGGGCGCCGTGGTCGTCAACTACGGCTCGTCGAGCGGAATCAGCGCGGCGCGCCGAAAGGTCACATCGCAGAGTTCCTCCGGCGTCCCAGGCGCGTCGGAGACCTCCGACCGCTTCGGCACCGAGCTCGCGCACGGCGACCTCAACAGGGACGGCTACGGCGATCTCGTCGTGGGCACACCGCTGGAGGACGTCAGCGGCGATGTCGGCGGCGGTTCGGTCACGATCCTGTGGGGCGGCCCGTCCGGCCTGTCGGGCGGCACGACGATCAGCGACCCGAACGCCTCGGGCCACGACGCGTTCGGCCAGTCCCTCGCGGTCGGGGACTTCACCGGTGACGGGAAGGCCGATCTGGCCGTCGGTTCCACCGGCAAGGACGTGTGGATCTTCAAGGGCGGCTTCACCAAGTCCGGCGGCGCGGCCGGGAAGCTGCGCTTCGACGCGCAGATCGAGTCCGGCCCGTACCCCAGGGGCGCCGTCCAGCTGGCCGCCGGAGACTTCGACGACGACGGCGCGGACGACGCGGTGGTGGGCTCCTCCGCGGGCAACTTCGTCTACCGCGGCGCCTCGACCGGGCCCACGCTGCAGACCGGGGTGGGCACGGGGTACGCGGGTGCGCTCACCGTGGCCGACTTCGACCGCGACGGGCACGACGACCTGGTCGTCGGATCCGACTTCGTCTCCGTCACGGATCAGACGGCGAAGGGCGGATACGCCACCGTGTTCTACGGCGGTACGGCGGGCGTCGACACCGCGCGCAGCGCCGTCTTCAGCCAGGACACGGCGGGTGTGCCGGGAACGGACGAGTCCCACGACTCGTTCGGTGGCGCACTCGCCGCGGGCGACGTCAACGGCGACGGCTACCCGGACCTCGCCGTCGGCGCGAACTTCGAGACCATGGGCGCCGCGAGCCACGCGGGCAACGTCTGGGTGCTGCGCGGTGGCGCCTCCGGCCTGACGGGGACCGGCGCCCGGTCCTTCAACCAGGGCAGCTCGGGTGTCCCAGGCGCCAACGAGTCGTCGGATCTGTTCGGCGACGCCGTCCGGCTCGCCGACCACAACAAGGACGGCCGCGCCGAACTGTCGGTGGGCGCGGGCGGCGAGAACAGCGATGACGGCGCCGTGTGGGTCCTGCGCGGCTCCACGGGAGGCGTGACGGCCACCGGCGCGGTGAGCTTCGGTGCGTCATCCGTGGGCATCGGGAACTCGGGGGACGACCCCATGTTCGGGGACGTCATGTCGGGCTCCTGAGCGCGTGGACGGACAGCCGGAAGGGGCGGCACCGGATCCTCCGGTGCCGCCCCTTCCGTCGTGCCTGTTCAGGGTCCGAGCCGCCTGTCGGATTCGAACCGACGACCTTCGCTTTACAAGAGCGGTGCTCTACCAGCTGAGCTAAGGCGGCAGCGCGTACAGACTACACAGCCGCCGGTGCCCCGAGCCACGTCGCCGGGGGCGGGCGACCGCGCAGGTGAGCGGGGGCGTGCACGTTGGTTTCGCGCGCCACCGACTACTGACAAACCGCGGAGCCGCAAGGTACCGTCACCGGCAGTTCACTCGGGTGGACTACACCTTTACAACGGATCGTCCGGCACGTTCCTGCCGGTGAAGGGACCACAACACCATGGCTACGGTCACGTACGACAGCGCTACCCGGATCTACCCGGGTTCCGACAAGCCCGCCGTCGACAAGCTCGACATCCAGATCGAGGACGGCGAATTCCTCGTCCTCGTCGGCCCGTCCGGCTGCGGCAAGTCCACCTCCCTGCGGATGCTCGCGGGGCTCGAGGACGTCAACGGCGGATCGATCCGCATCGGTGACCGCGACGTCACCCACCTCCCTCCGAAGGACCGGGACATCGCCATGGTGTTCCAGAACTACGCGCTCTACCCGCACATGACCGTGGCCGACAACATGGGCTTCGCGCTCAAGATCGCCGGGGTCAACAAGGCGGAGATCCGCAAGAAGGTCGAGGACGCGGCGAAGATCCTCGACCTCACCGAGTACCTCGGCCGCAAGCCGAAGGCGCTCTCCGGCGGTCAGCGCCAGCGTGTGGCGATGGGCCGGGCGATCGTGCGTGAGCCGCAGGTCTTCCTCATGGACGAGCCGCTGTCGAACCTCGACGCCAAGCTCCGCGTCCAGACCCGTACGCAGATCGCGAGCCTGCAGCGCCGGCTCGGCATCACCACCGTCTACGTCACCCACGACCAGGTCGAGGCCATGACCATGGGCGACCGCGTGGCGGTCCTCAAGGACGGTCTGCTGCAGCAGGTCGACTCGCCGCGCAACATGTACGACCGCCCGGCCAACCTCTTCGTCGCCGGCTTCATCGGCTCCCCGGCCATGAACCTCGTCGAGGTGCCGATCACCGACGGCGGCGTGAAGTTCGGCAACAGCGTGGTGCCGGTGTCCCGCGAGGCGCTGTCGACCGCGGCCGACAAGGGCGACCGCACCGTCACCGTCGGCGTCCGCCCCGAGCACTTCGACGTCGTCGAGCAGAACGGCGGCGCCGCGGGTTCGCTGTCGAAGGAGTCCGCGGACGCCCCCGCAGGTCTGGCCATCACGGTCAACGTCGTCGAGGAACTCGGCGCCGACGGCTACGTCTACGGCACCGCCGAGGTCGGCGGCGGCGAGCGCAAGGACCTCGTGGTGCGCGTCAGCGGCCGCCAGGTTCCGGAGAAGGGCTCGACGCTGCACGTCGTTCCGCGTGCGGGCGAGACCCACGTGTTCTCCACGTCCACCGGCGAGCGCCTGACCGACTGACGTTCCGGCCGACGGACGTTCCGGCCCCGGACCGTCGTCGCATCGAGGTACGCGGCGCCGCACACCACTCCGCGTGGTGTGCGGCGCCGCGGTACATCCAGGGACACTTCAGGCTTTTCGGTTCTGTGCGTCAACCCGCTGAACGGACCGGCTCGGGATCCGTAGCTCGACAGGGTGACTAAATGTCGCCAAATCACTACCTCTCGCTACGATCTCCGCGTGAACCAAGCAGCCCGCCGTATCGGCAGAACCCTCGCACTTGTCCTCCCCGTCGTCCTGGTGCTGTCGGGCACGCTCGCGGTCGCCCGTGTTCCGTGGGCGGCGCCCGACGCCGACACCCAGGTGCTCACCGCCTCCGCGGAGAATGCCTCCACGCGTGCCGTGTCCCGCGCGCCGCAGGACGTCCTGCGGGACCGGCTGCTCGCGGAGCTCCAGGAGAAGGATCCAGGCGCCGCGCTCACCGGTCTCCAGGAAGCGACCGAGGCCCGTCCCTCGCTGGCCCGTCACTGCGCGTCGATCGCCCGCGCGCTCGGGCGTGCGGCCGTCTCGAAGTACGGCCCCCGCAAGGCGCAGGGCTTCTCCCGCCCGGTGTGCGACACCTCCTTCGCGTACGGCGTGGCGCAGGACGCGAGCTGAGGCGGCGGGCCCGAGGTCCGGGCCCGCCGCTCTCCGCCCCTCCCCGTTCCCGCTCCGCTCCCTCGTGTTCCGCCGCTCCGCATTTCTGCATGCCGCTCCTGCGCATAAGGTGCGAAACATGACAGAAGAGCAGCGTGCGGGCCGCGGCGACGGCCACCCCTCTCCGACGCAGGCCGTGGTCCTGGCCGGTGGCCAGGGGGCGCGGCTGCGTCCGTACACCGACGACCGTCCCAAGCCGATGGTCGAGATTCCCGGGACCGGGACCCCGATCATCGGCCACCAACTGGCCTGGATGGCGGCCGAGGGCGTCACGGACGCCGTCGTCTCGTGCGGGCACCTCGCCCGGGTCCTCCAGGACTGGCTCGCCTCCCGGGCGGGCCGGCTCCCGCTGCGCGTGACGACCGTGGTCGAGGAGGAGCCGCTCGGCCGCGGCGGCGGCCTCCGGTACGCGGCCGCGTCGCTCCCGGAGCCCGACCGCCCCTGGTACGCCATGAACGGCGACATCTGGACCCGTTTCTCCCTGCGCGAGATGGCCGCCTTCCACGAGGAGCGTGACGCGCTCGCCACGCTGGCGCTGTCCCGGCCGCGCATGCCGTGGGGGGCCGTGGAGACCAACGAGTTCGGCCGGATCGTGGACTTCGTCGAGGCCCCGCCCTCGCCGTACCTCATCAATGCCGGCGTCTACGTCTTCGCGCCCGCCTTCACCGGACTGCTCCCCGAGCGGGGCGACCACGAGCGGACGACCTTTCCCCGCCTCGCGCGCGAGCGGCGCCTCGCCGGATTCCCGCTCCCGCAGGGCGCCTACTGGCGGGCGATCGACACCGCGAAGGATCTCGACGAGGCGGCCGAGGAGCTGGCCGCGGCCCGGAGTTGAGCGCGTCCCCGGGGCCGTGACGCTGCGCGCCCGGCCCCGGGCGCGAGAAGGGCGAAGGGAGGTGGAGAGTGTGGACGTCCTCATCGCCGGAGGCGGTATCGGTGGGCTCGCGGCCGCGCTCGGTGTGGCCCGGTGCGGGCACCGCGCGACCGTGCTGGAGCGCCGCGACGCCTTCGCCGAACTCGGCGCCGGGATCCAGCTCGCCCCCAACGCCTTCCGTGCCCTCGACCACCTCGGCGTGGGGGATGCCGTACGCGAACGGGCCGTCCATATCGACGAGTTGCGGTTCATGGACGGGACGACGGGGGAGCGCGTCGCGAGCATGCGGCTCACCGGCGCGTACCGGACGCGGTTCGGCAACCCGTACGTCGTCGTCCACCGCAACGACCTGTACGAGCCGCTGCTGGCCGCCTGCCGCACCGCCTCCGGAGTGGTGCTGCGCGCCGGCAGCCCGGTCGTCTCGTACGAGCAGGACGGCGCCGGCGTGACGGCCGTCCTCGGTACCGGGGAGCGCGTCACCGGGGCGGCGCTGATCGGTGCCGACGGGATCCGGTCGGCGGTGCGGGCGCAGCTCGTGGGGGACGGCGAGCCGCACGTCTCGGGTCACACCATCTACCGGTCCGTCATCCCGATGGAGCGGGTTCCCGGCCAACTCCGCTGGAACACGGTCACGTTGTGGGCCGGTCCCCTCTGGCACTTCGTCCACTACCCGATCGGGCACGGCGCGTTCCTCAACCTCGCCGCCGTACGGGACGACGGGGCACGCGAGGTGGTCACGGGAGTTCCGGCCGAACGCGCCCGTGTACTGGGGGAGTTCCCCGGCCTCGGGGCCACCGCGCAGCAGCTTCTGGAGCTGGGCGAGGACTGGCGGCGCTGGGTCCTCTGCGACCGCGACCCGGTCGACGGCTGGACCGACGGCCGCGTGTCCCTGCTCGGCGACGCCGCGCACCCCATGCTGCAGTACGCCGCCCAGGGCGCGTGCATGGCGCTGGAGGACGCGGTGTTCCTGGGCGAGTCGCTGCGCGGCCGCGGTGAGGACGAGGTGCCGCGGACGCTGACGGCGTACGCGGAGGGCCGCCGGGTACGCACCTCCCGCGCCCAGCTCGTGTCGCGGGACATGGGGACGCTGCTCTACCACCCGGCTGGTGCGGAGGCGGCGCGACGGAACGCGATGCTGACGTCGCTGTCGCAGGAGGACCTGTACGCGAAGGTGGCCTGGCTGCACGGCGCGGGCGCCGACGGCCGCTGATACGCGGCGCACCGGGCGCGGGTGTCCGGGCGTCGCGGATGTGATCTGCGCCGCCGCGGCGGGGGCGGGGCCGGTCATAGCCTGGGCGGATGATCCGTACCGCCACGCCCGGGGACGTCCCCGCCGTCGTCGCCATGATCCGCGAGCTCGCCGCCTACGAGAAGGCGGAGCACGAAGTGGAGGCGACCGAGGAGCAGATCCGGCGTGCGCTCTTCTGCGACCGGCCCGCGGCGTTCGCGCACATCGCGGAGACGGACGGCCGGACCGAGGGCTTCGCGCTCTGGTTCCTCAACTTCTCGACCTGGACCGGCGTCCACGGCATCCACCTGGAGGACCTCTACGTCCGCCCCGAGGCCCGCGGCCGCGGCCACGGCAAGGCGCTCCTGGCCGAGCTGGCCCGTCTCTGCGCCGAGCGCGGCTACGCCCGTCTCGACTGGTCCGTGCTCGACTGGAACACCCCGTCGATCGACTTCTACCGGTCGCTCGGCGCCGTGCCCCTGGACGAGTGGACCGGCTTCCGTCTCACCGGCGGCCCGCTGTCGGAGCTGGCCGCGTCCGGCGACGGGACGGCCGCGTCCGCGACCGGGGCGGGCGCCTCCGGCACCGGGACGGGCGTCCGCGGTGCAGGGACGGGTCCGGTCACGGCCTCCGGCGACGGGACGGGGGCGGGCGGCGCCGCTGCGGCCTCAGGGGATCAGGACGACCTTGCCGGTCGTCCCGCGTGACTCCAGGGCGCGGTGCGCGTCCGCGGCCCGCGCGAGCGGGAAGGCCGTCAGCGCGGGGTCCAGCCGTCCTTCCGTGACCGCCTCCAGCGCGGCCGTCTCCAGGCTGCGCAGACCGCCGGGGCGGGCGAGCATACGCGGACCCGCGAGCCGACCTCGGACGTGACGCCGCGCTCGGACAGCTCGGCCTCGTCGGGTTCCGTGACGGCGCTGCCGGGGGCCCAGCCGTACACGACGTGGCGGCCGCCGCGCCCGAGGAGGCCGAACACGGTGCGGCCCGCGGCGCCGCCGACGCCGTCGAGCGCGAGGGTGACGGTGCGGGGGCCGAGGGCGGTGCGGACCTCGTCCGCCCAGCCCGGCATGTCGTAGTCGACCGCGACGTCCGCGCCGTTGGCCCGTACGGTCGCGGTCTTGGCCGGTCCGCCCGCGGTGCCGACGACCGTGGCCCCCACGCCGCGCGCGTACTGCACGAAGAGGGTGCCGAGCCCGCCGGCGGCGGCGGTGACCAGCACCACGTCGTCCGGCGTGACGGCGGCCAGGTCCAGGATGCCGAGAGCCGTACGGCCCGTGCCGATCATGGCGACGGCCTTCTCCGGTGGGAGCCCGTCCGGGACGAGGTGGAGGGACGCGGCGTCCGCCACGGTCAGTTCGGCGTAGCCACCGTGGACGGGGAAGCGCCCGAGATGGACGACGACCTGGCGGCCGAGCAGGTCGCCGGGGACGTCCTCGCCGAGTCCGTCGACCGTGCCGGCGACCTCACGGCCCGGTGTCATCGGCAGAGGGGGAGGCGGATACGGGCCTGCCGCGCCCTGGCGGAGGGAGGTGTCCAGCAGGTGCACGCCGGCGGCGGCGACCGCGACCCGGACCTGGCCGGGGCCGGGTTCCGGGTCCTCGGTCTTCTCGTACCGCAGGTTCTCGGCCGGGCCGAAGGCGTACTGGCGGATCGCATGCATGGCGGACTCCCGGGTCGGTCGGGGCAGGCGGGGACGGTCGGGGCGGGCAGGGACGGCTCGTTCGCCGCGGTCACCGGGGTGCGGAGCTGCCCGGCGCAACTCTGCGACCTCAAGCTTGCTTGAGGTCAACAGCCGCATCCGGAGCCCCGTCCGGCGCCGTTGTCAGTGGGTGCCTGCACGATGGGGGCGGGTATGACGCAGACCGGACAGCGGGAGAGACGTATGGAGCTGCAGCCGTTCGCCGAGGGCGGGCTCGAGGGCGAGGGTGACTACGAGGGCCTGCTCTTCGCGGACCTCGACCTCGCCGGGCAGAACGGGCGGGACGCCCGCTTCCTGGACTGCGCGCTGCGCCGCTGCGGCCTCGACGAGACGCGCCTGACGGGGGCGCGGTTCATCGACACCGAGCTGGAGGAGATGCGCGGTATCGGCACCGACCTGGCGGGGGCCGTGCTGCGCGATGTGACGCTCACCGACGCCCGGTTGGGCGGGGTGCAGATGCACGGTTCCGTCATGGAGCGGCTCGTCGTGCGCGGCGGCAAGATCGACTATCTCAACCTCCGGGGCGCGAAGCTCAAGGACGTCGTCTTCGAGGGATGTGTGCTGGTCGACGCGGACTTCGCGGGAGCCCAGTTGGAGCGGGTCGTCTTCCGGGACTGCATCCTGCGCCAGGTCGATTTCAGTAATGCCCGCATGAATGAGGTGGATCTGCGGGAGGTGGCCGAACTGGACATTGCGCGCGGCGTGGACCGATTGGCCGGAGCCGTCATCAGTCCGGCCCAACTCCTCGAATTGGCACCGGCATTCGCCGCGCAGATCGGCGTACGGGTCGCGAATCCCGGTGACTGATATCGAATCGCAAGGCCCGGGGGTGGTTTCCCGTGGGCGGAGTCGGCTATCAACGGGGACATGGACAACAGCCGTGAGCCCGTACCCGTAAACGATCCGTACCGCGGAAGCGACCCCTATCGGGGGAACGGCGCGTACCGCGGAAATCCGCCCGGCACAGGAGCAAACCGGGCGGCCCTCATCATCCACACGATCGCGGACATCGCCGCAGGATTCCTGGGCCTGTGGATCGTGCTGTATCTCCTGGAAGCGAATCAGGCGAACGTATTCGTCGAATTCGTGCACGGCATGGCGGATTTCCTCGCCGGATGGTCGCAGGACATTTTCACCATGGAGACCGAGGGGCTGCGTGTCCTTCTCAATTACGGTCTGCCCGCCGTGATGTACCTGGCGATCGGCCACGGCCTGGCCGTTCGTCTGCGACGGGCCTGACCGATATGCCGATTCAGACCCGGGGGAAACGTGCTTGGAGGTCCCAGACGACGGGATTGCCCGCAAGGGCGTCATGCATGTCCGTGAGGTCCGCGACCAGATCCTGAAGAAAGTCGCGGGCCTCGCGGCGCAGCGCCGCGTGGTTGAACGTGAGCGGCGGTTCCTCCGCGGGCTGCCAGTCCGCCGAGACGTCGACCCAGCCGAAGCGGCGCTCGAAGACCATGCGGTCCGCGGACTCGGTGAAGTCGAGTTCCGCGTACTGCGATTGATGCGACCGGCTCCCGCGAGGGTCGCGGTCGAGCCGCTCCGCGATGTCGCACAGGGCCCACGCGAAGTCGAGCACGGGCACCCATCCCCAGGCTGTGGACAGTTCCGCGTCCTTCTCCGTGTCGGCGAGATACACGTCCCCGCAGAACAGGTCGTGCCGCAGGGCGGCGACGTCCGCACTCCGGTAGTCCGTCTGCGGAGGGTCGGGAAAGCGGGATGAGAGCGAGTAGCCGAGGTCGATCACGCCTCGATGGTGTCACCCTCCTCTCAGGGCCGTACGCCCGGGAAGCCGCCCGGACCGCCTCCGCCGCTTTCGGCGCGCCTGCTGCCCGAGCCGTTCCGGGGGGACGGTCGGCCGAGGTCCTTGCGCAGCACCGCGCACGGCCGGTGGAGCCGCCGGTCCTCGCGGTGGTCGATGACCTCGTAGCCGAGCGAGGCCCAGAAGGCCAGCGCCCGCGGATTGTTCTCCAGCACGGCCAGGCGGATGCCCTCATGGCCCTCGGCCCGCAGCCGCTCCTCCACCAGCCCGGCCAATTCCCGTCCGTATCCCGTCCGTTGCTCCTGACCGTGCACCATCAGCAGGCCGATCCAGGGGTCGGGGTCGTCGGGGTCGGGGTGCTCGGCGAGCGTGATGGCGACGCCCAGCAGACGGTGGCCCTCGCGGCCGAGCAGCACCTCGGCGGCCGGGTGCTCCAGCTCCTCCCGGAGGCTCGCCGCGACCTGTTCGGGGCGGATGTCCTCCGGGTCGGGGAAGTCGCCGCTGATGCGCTGGAAGACGGGGTCGGAACGGTAGAGCGCGGTCAGCTCGTCGAGCAGGGGCGCGGGCAGGCCGTGGGGCCCGTGCGTCTCGTCGTCGGACAGCGTGAGCGGTTCCAGGATCATGCGTCGACGCTAACGCCGGGCGCGCGGACGGGCCGCCCGGCGCGCGTGCCGTACGGCCCGGCGGTCACGCGCGCCCGTACGGCTCGTACGGGACGGGGTGCCCGGCGGTACGGGGAGTCGTCGCGTCACCAGAGCTTGTCGATCTCGCCGGGGTACAGCTCGACACGGGCGCCGCGGAAGGACGCCTCGTGTGCGCGGCTCGCCTCCGAGAAGAAGCAGGCCATGGTCACCTTGTCGAACCCGGGCCGGTCGCTGGGGAAGGGGGCCTCCGGCGTCCCGCCGATGAGGACCGTGCCGGGAAGGACGTGCCAGCCCGCGCTCTCGTAGAACGCCTGCAGCGGCCGGTCGCAGGTGAACAGGCCCACGTCGACCGCCCCCTCGGCCGTGCCCTGGCGGGCCATCTCCTCGCGGGCCGCGATCACGAGCCGCCGGCCGAGGCCCTGCCCGCGTACGGCGGCACGCGTGGCGACGGTGCTGAGCCCGGCGGCCGAGTAGCGGCGGCCGGCATGGACGATCTCCTTCGAGAGGATGTCGAGCGCGGCGAGCACGGTGCGGGTGTTGTCGCCGTCGCGGTCGCTGTCGATGAGCAGTACGGACCGGGGGCGCAGGGCCGGATCGTGGCTGAGCCGGTGGGCGGGCGGCGCGGCTCCGGCCTCGGACGGCCAGGCTTCCTCCTGCAGTTCGAGGACCTGGATGCGCAAGGCAGGCGGAGTGTCCGCCTCCGGAAAGCTCAGGATTTCCACGGGGCCGGACCCTAACGGGGGCTACGGGCGGGGCGCGATCGGTTTTCCGCCGCTCGGGGAGGCGGGGTCCCGTACCCCGGAGCCGGCCGAACGCCCCGAACCCGCCGCCGGGCAGCCCGCGCCCCCGGTGGCCGGAGGTCAGGCAACCCGCGCTCGGCACGGCCGGGGTCCCGCACGTGGCAGCCCGGATCCCCTTCCCGCGTCATGCGTTCAGGAAGGCGGCCGCGCAACGCACACGTGCGTCGCGCGGCCGGCCGCGCCGCCGACGCCCACGCGCATCCCCCTCCCGCGACAGGGCGCCGGTCTCTCGTCGTGCCGCCTGCGCACCGCCCGCGCACGTCGCCCTCAGCGCACCGGCGGCGCGCCCGCGCGCGCCCTCCGCGCGGGGCGGCGCGGCGCGCACACGCCGTGCGCCCGCGTGCTGCGGGTTCACCGTGCGGGTGAAGGTTCGCCCGGTACGGGCCTGCGAGTGGACTAGACCTCTTGGTCGGTCCCGCGCGAGACTGTCCCCGTGAGAAACGTCATCGCCCTCGACGTGGGCGGCACCGGCATGAAGGCCGCCCTCGTGGCGGCGGACGGCGCGCTGCTCCACGAGGCCCGGCGGCCCACCGGCCGTGAGCGCGGGCCCGATGCCGTCGTCGCCTCCGTCCTCGACTTCGCCGAGGAGCTGCGGAGCGAGAGCCTCGCGCGATGCGGCGAGGCCGCGTCCGCGGCCGGTGTGGCGGTCCCGGGCATCGTGGACGAGGCGGCGGGTACGGCCGTGTACGCGGCCAACATCGGCTGGCGGGACGTACCGTTGCGCGCGCTGCTGGCCGAACGGCTCGGCGGCGCCCCGGTCGCCCTCGGCCACGACGTCCGCACCGGTGGCCTCGCCGAGGGCCGCCTCGGCGCGGGGCGGGGTGCCGACCGCTTCCTGTTCCTCCCGCTGGGCACCGGCATCGCCGGTGCGATCGGCATCGAGGGCCGGATCGAGGCCGGGGCCCACGGGTGCGCGGGCGAGATCGGCCACATCGTCGTACGCCCCGGGGGACCGCCCTGCGGCTGCGGCCAGGCCGGCTGCCTGGAGACCCTGGCCTCCGCCTCGGCCGTGGCGCGCGCCTGGGCGGCCGCGAGCGGTGACCCGGAGGCGGACGCGGCGGACTGCGCGAAGGCCGTCGAGTCGGGGGATCCGCGGGCGCGGGCGGTGTGGGACGAGGCGATCGGTGCCCTCGCCGACGGCCTCGTCACCGGTCTCACCCTGCTCGACCCGCACACCGTGATCGTCGGCGGCGGTCTGGCGGAGGCCGCGGACACGTTGTTCGTCCCGCTGCGCGCCGCCGTCGAGGAACGGATCACCTTCCAGACCGTCCCCCACATCGTCCCGGCGGCCCTCGGGGACATCGCCGGTTGCCTGGGCGCGGGCCTGCTCGCCTGGGATCGTCTCTCCGCGGAGGTAACCGCCTGATGGTGGCTCACAAGGCAGTCCAGGTCCTGGCCGGCGCGCGGGTGGTGCTGCCGACGGGCGTCGTCGAGGGCGGCGCTGTCGCCGTCGACGGCCGCACCATCGCGCCGTACGCCGGGGGCCTGACGCCGCCCGGCGCCGCGGACCGGACCTCGCACGGCGCCGCGGACCGGACCTCGCCCCGGCCCGAGGACGGGACCTCGGCCCCGCGTGCGGGCGTCGAGGGCGGCGCGATCCTCTCCCTGCCGGGCGACCACTGGATCGTCCCCGGCTTCGTCGACATCCATGTGCACGGCGGCGGCGGCGCCTCCTTCTCCGCGGGGAGCGCCGAGCAGGCCCTGAAGGCCGTCGCGACCCACCGGCGTCACGGTACGACGACGACGGTCGCCTCGACCGTCACCGGCGACCTCGACAGCCTGGCCCAGCAGGCGTCCGCCCTCTCCGAACTCGTCGAGCAGGGCGACCTCGCGGGCATCCACTTCGAAGGTCCCTTCATCGCGCGCAACCGGTGCGGCGCCCACGAGCCCTCGCTGCTGCGCGACCCCGACCCCGCGGACGTACGGAAGCTGGTCGACGCGGCGCGCGGTGCCGCGATGATGATGACGCTCGCGCCCGAACTGCCCGGGGGTCTGGAGTCGGTGCGGCTGCTCGCCGACCAGGGCGTGGTCGCGGCCGTCGGCCACACCGACGGCTCGTACGAGGCGACGCTCCGGGCCATCGACGCGGGCGCCACCGTGGCGACCCACCTGTTCAACGCGATGCCGCCGCTCGCCCATCGCGCGCCGGGGCCCATCGCCGCGCTGCTGGAGGACGAGCGGGTCACCGTCGAGCTGATCAACGACGGAGTCCACCTCCACCCCGCCGTCCTCGGACTCGCCTTCCACCGTGCCGGAGCCTCCCGGGTCGCCTTCGTCACCGACGCCATGAGCGCGGCCGGGAAGGGCGACGGCCGCTACCGGCTGGGCGGGATGGAGGTGGAGGTCGCGGACGGCGTGGCCCGGCTCGTGGACGGAGGGTCGATCGCGGGCTCGACGCTGACGCTGGACAGGGCGTTCCGGCGGGCCGTCACCGTCGACGGCCTGCCCGTCGCGCAGGTCGTCGAGGCGGTGTCGGCGGCCCCGGCCCGGCTGCTCGGCGCGTACGACCGGATCGGTTCGCTGGAGCCGGGCAAGGACGCCGACCTGGTCGTGCTGGACGGGGACTTCCGGCCGGTCGGCGTCATGCGCAAGGGAAAATGGGTGGTTTCACCTGAACTGTCCTGATCCGGGCTCCGATTGGCCCGGTCAGAGGTCTCGCCCGCCCGAAGGCCCCGGTGGCATGATCGCTGCGCACCCGGACGGGCGCGGACGGGTCGGCGTTCGCGACGACGGAAGGTCCGGGTGGGCCCGGTGGAACCGGGACCTCACGGGGCACCACCGACATACGGGAGGGGGAGCCGTTGATCCTCACAGTCACGCTCAACGCGGCCCTCGACATCACCTATCGCGTCCCCCACCTGCGGCCCGCCGCCTCGCACCGGGTCTCCGAGGTGTCGGAGCGGCCCGGCGGCAAGGGCCTGAACGTGGCCCGTGTCCTCGCGTCGCTCGGCCACTGCGCGGTCGTCACCGGCTTCGTGGGCGGCCGGACGGGCGAGAAGCTGCGGGAACTGCTCGCGGCCGACGCCGTCCTCGGGCCGCCGGCGGACCCGCCGCCGGAGTCCGCGCCCGAAGGCTCCGTGCCCGAAGGCTCCGCACACGGGGCCGCCTTCGGAACCTTCCCCGGAGGCTCGGCGTTCGGAGGCCCGGCGTTCGAAGGGTCCGCCGACCGGTCCCTGGCGGCCGTACCGCCCCAGCGCCTCCCGGGCGGCGCCCCCGGCACCGCGCCGTCGCCGGACGGACACCGCCGCCACGGTCGTCTGCTCGACGCGCTCACGCTCATCGAGGGGACCACGCGGCGCACCGTCGGGGTCGTCGACGCCGGATCCGGCGAGACCACGCAGCTCAACGAACCCGGCCCGACCATCGGCCGTGCCGAGTGGGACGCCTTCCTGCACACGTACACCGCGCTCCTCGGCGAGGCCACGGCCGTCGCGCTGTGCGGCAGTCTGCCGCCGGGCCTGCCCGTCGGCTCGTACGCCCGGCTCGTCCGCGACGCACAGGCTGCGGGCGTGCCCGTCCTCCTCGACACCAGCGGTGAGCCGTTGCGGCGCGGGATCGCCGCGCGCCCCGACCTCGTCAAGCCCAACACCGACGAACTGGCCGGACTCACCGGCTCCACCGAGCCCATCCGTGCCGCGCTCGACGCCCGCCGCCGCGGTGCCCGGGCCGTCGTCGCCTCGCTGGGTTCCGACGGGATGTTCGCGGCGACCGCCGACGGGAGCTGGCAGGCGGCGCCCCCGCGCCGCTTCGCGGGCAACCCGACCGGAGCGGGCGACTCCGCCGTGGCCGGACTGCTGTCGGGCCTGGTGGAGGGCTTGGCATGGCCGGACCGCCTGGCGCGTGCCGTGGCCCTGTCGGCGGCGACCGTACAGGCGCCGGTGGCGGGCGAGTTCGACCACACGACGTACGAGGACCTGCTTCCGCAGGTCGAGGTTCTGGACCGGTCGGACGTCCCGGTCTGACCGGGAGGGTCCGCGGACGGACCTCCCGGTCGGTCGCGGCGGACGTCCGGCACAACCGGGCCGCAACGGCCCACGTCTGGGGGGCGCATGCCACTCGTCGGCACAGGAGACCTGGTCGCTCGGGCTCGCGCGGAGGGCCGTGCCGTCGCGGCCTTCAACGTGATCACGCTGGAACACGCCGAGGCCGTCGCGGCGGGCGCGGAAGCCGCCGGCCTGCCCGCGGTCCTGCAGATCTCCGAGAACGCCGTGAGATTCCACGGCGGACGCCTCGGGCCGCTGGCCGCCGCCACCGCCGCCGTCGCGCGGGCGTCGAGCGCCCGGCTCGCGCTCCATCTCGACCACGTCGAGTCGGTCGACCTGCTCCACGCCGCGCACGCCGAGGGCTTCGGCTCGGTGATGTTCGACGCCTCGAAGCGGGGCTACGCCGACAACGTCAAGGCGACGGCGGAGGCCGTCCGCTGGGGCCATGAGCGCGGGCTCTGGGTGGAGGCCGAGCTGGGCGCGGTCGGCGGCAAGGAGGGCGACGGGCCGGGGCCGGACGTCGCGACCCTCGACGCGCACGCACCGGGCGTACGGACGGATCCGGCGGAGGCGGCGGCCTACGTCGACGCCACGGGTGTGGACGCGCTCGCCGTCGCCGTCGGCAGTTCGCACGCCATGACCGAACGCACCGCCGAGCTGGACCACGCGCTCATCGCCCGCCTCAGGGACGCCGTCCCCGTACCGCTGGTGCTGCATGGGTCGTCGGGCGTCCCGGACATGGAGCTGCGCCGCGCGGTCGCGTCCGGCATGTCGAAGATCAACGTCGGTACGGCCCTCAACACCGCGTACACCGGCACCGTACGGGCGTTCTTGGAGGCCAACGGGCGGGTCGTCGACCCCCGGAAGTACCTGGCGCCCGCGCGCGAGGCGATGGCGCACACGGTGGACCGCTTTCTGCGGACGGTCGGTGGCGGCACCGGGGACGGTGTCCGTGACGACGTGAGCGGCGCGGGCGGGGAGCCCGGCGGAGCCTGAGAGGCCGCACCTTCACCGGTAGAGGCCGCACCGTCACCCGTAGGGGAGCGCACTCACCGGCCGGGGGGCCCTCAGCGGCCGGGGGCCCTCACCGGCCGGGGGCCCTCACCGGCCGGGGGCCCTCACCGGCGGGGGGGGCCCTCACCGACCGGGAGTGCCCGGCCGGGGAACGTCCGGGTCACCAACCCGCCGGTGCCTCGCCCCCCTTGGGCCGCAACACGAGCTGGTCGAGGTTGACGTCGCACCGGTTGCCCGACTCGCACGAGAGCTTGATCGTGTTGGCGCCCTTGTCCAGCCGCACGACGGACCAGGTGTTGGCCCAGCCCTTCTCGTAGTCGCCCTCGGGCGCGTTGGCGAAGTTCTCCATGTTCATCGCCCGGGGGTCGGGCTTGCCGTTCACCGACAGCGTGAGGTCGGCGTCCTTGCCGGGCACCCCGTAGCGGACGTACAGCTTGTACTCCCCGGCCTTCGCCACCTTGGTGTTCCAGGTGGCCGCCGCGCCGGGCGCGTTCATGCCCACATAGGCGCCCGTGGAACTGAAGGCGCCCTTGATGTCCGAGGCGGTGGCCGCCGCGCCGTCGATGCGGAGGCTGGCCGCGTCCTCCTTCGGCAGGCCGCGCGCCGGCTTGTTCGGCTTGTCCTTGCCGGGCTCGACGCTCTCGGCGGGGGTCGAGCCGCCGGAGGCGCCCGCGTCGTCGCCGGAGTCCTCGCCGCTGTTCGTCATGATCGCGATGCCGATGGCCCCGACCACCACGGCGACGACGGCGATCGCACCGATGAGCAGGCCCCGGTTGGGCCCGCGCCCGCCGCCGCGCCCGCCGAAGTCACCCGGGGGCGGCGTGGAGTGGCCCTGCCCGCCGGGCAGCGTCTCGGGGGCGGCGTAGTGCGGATTGGCCTGCTGGCCGTACGCCGACTGCCCGGGGGGCTGCTGGCCGTACGCCTGCTGGCCGGGCTGGGTGTACTGGCCCTGCCCGTAGCGGCGCTCGCCGACCCGCGAGACCTGGTGGTAGGAGGTGCGGGGGACGCCGGGCTGGGCGGGACCGGGGTAGCCGTAGCCGCCGGTCGGAGCGGTCGGCTGCGTGTCGCCGTCACCGCCCTCCGAGCGGTACAGGTAGGCGAACGGGTCGTCGTTCTCAGGCGTGCCCGACCCGTCAGGCGTGCCCGTCCCGTTGTTCCCGGCCGTCATCCCCTTGTCACTTCCCAACTGATAGCGGGCCACCGGCGCTCCCGATGCGGAGCGTCCAGGACAGCTCCTATCAGGGCCGGGGTGCCCCTGACAGGTCTTCCGCTGTCCGGATGGCCAATGTTCATGATCGATTCACCGGCGATCACGATCCCCGTACTGCACCTCGCCGACCGGTCGAGCGTACCGGGTCGCGGTGCCCGCCGTTCCCTGCTTGCCGTACCGGAAAGAGGTGCCCACCGTGCGCGGCTCCGGCGCCCCTACCCTGCCTGGGAATCCCCATGCGGTGGGGTGCGGAGGGTGAGGCGTCTCACGCTGCGAAGGGTGCGCGGTGTGCCGCCCGAGCTCCGTCGGCTGCCGGGCGCGCCGGGGGCCGATCCTGACCGCAGACCTGAGATCTGCCCCCGGGCTGTGCCCCTGGCCTCTGGCCCCGGGCTGTGCCCCTGGCCTCCGGCGGTCCGCCGCCGGAGGGTACTCAGCCCGCGCGGCGGGCCTTGGAGCGGGAGCGCTTCTCCACGTACATCCGCTGGTCCGCGGACTGGAGGACCTCCTCGGCCGACATGCCGCAGCTCGCCCAGCCGATGCCGAAGCTGGCGCCGACGCGGACCGCGCGGCCGTCCACCCGGATCGGCGGGATGATCGCGTTCCGCAGCCGGACGGCGAGGTCCTGGGCGTCGGCGCGGCCCAGGCCGTCGGCGAGGACGACGAACTCGTCACCGCCGAGGCGGGCGACCGTGTCCCCGTCCCGCACGCCGCCCGTGAGCCGGCGGGCGACCTCGATGAGCACGGCGTCACCGGTGTGGTGGCCGAAGCGGTCGTTGATCGACTTGAAGCCGTCGAGGTCGCAGAAGAGGACGGCGAGGCCCTTCGTGCCGTCGTCCTCCTCGCCCTCGGGCGGCGCGACGGTGTGCACATGGTGGTCGAACGGCGCCACGGGAGGCCCTGCCCTCCCCGGGAACGGGGAGTCGAACCCGTCCGAGCGGAAGCCGAGTTCATCGGTCTCCACCTCGGCCGGCGGCCCGTACGCGGCACCGCCGAACTCGCCCTGCGACACGTCGAAGGTCTGGCTGCTCGGCCCGTGCTGCGACGGCAGCGGCGGCCGGGCGCACAGCCGGGCACCGAGACGGGCCCGCAGCTCGGCGCTGTTGGGGAGCCCGGTCAGCGAGTCATGGCTGGCGCGGTGCGCGAGCTGCAGCTCGTGGCGCTTGCGTTCCTCGATGTCCTCGACGTGGGTGAGCAGGAAGCGCGGCCCGTCGGCGGCGTCCGCGACCACGGAGTTGCGCAGCGACACCCACACGTAGGTGCCGTCGCGGCGGGCGAGGCGCAGCTCGGCGCGGCCGCCCTCGGCGGAGGTGCGCAGCAGGGTGCCGATGTCCTCGGGGTGCACCAGGTCGGAGAAGGAGTAGCGGCGCATGGCGGCGGCCGGGCGGCCGAGCAGGCGGCACAGCGCGTCGTTGGCGCGCAGGAGACGGCCGTGCTGGTCGCCGCCCATCTCGGCGATCGCCATGCCGCTGGGCGCGTACTCGAAGGCCTGCCGGAACGACTCCTCGCTGGCGCGCAGGGCCTGCTGCTCGCGCTCCAGCCGTACGAGGGCGCGCTGCATGTTGGCCCGCAGCCGGGCGTTGCTGATGGCGATGGCGGCCTGGAAGGCGTACATCTGCAGCGCCTCGCGGCCCCAGGGGCCCGGCCTGCGGCCGTTGCGCGGCCGGTCGACCGTGATCACGCCGAGGAGTTCGTCACCGGCGGAGTACATCGGGGCCAGCAGCCGGTCGCGGGGGTGCCAGTCGTCGGCGAAGCGCGGCTCGGGCCCGTCGTTGCGCCACTGCGGGATGTCGTCGTCGTCCAGCACCCAGCCCTCGGTGTGCGGGATGAAGCGCAGCGCGCCCCAGTGCTCGCCCATGGAGAGCCAGCGGTCCCAGGCGGTGCGGTTGCCCACGCGGCCCGCCATGAGGGCCTCGGCGCCCGCGCTGCCGGCGACGGCGGCGACGACGAGGTGCCCGTCGGGGCGTACGAGGTTCACGGCGGACAGCTCGTAACCCAGGCCGTTGATGACGCCGTCGGCGACCGTCTGCAGAGTGTCGGCGAGGCTGCGGGCGGTGTTGAGGTCCGCCACGACGTGATGCAATTGACGCAGGGTTGCGAGCCGGACGTAGGGCTCCGACTCCGTCTCCATCGCTCGCACCCCCCGAGACCTGACAGCAAATCCAGGGTCAGACATCCATTGCCACGGCCACTGAATCACAGCGAGCTGCCCACTCGGTACACAGGGTCAACAATTACCGCCTGCTGTGACTCAAGTCACAGGATGTGGTGGGGGGTTGGGGGTTTGGCATGGGAGGACTTCTACGGTTCCTGAACGCAAATTCGGAATTCGCCCGGCACGTCGTGCATGAATGCGCAGGTACGCCGTACGGCCTAGGTCCCGGCTGGGTCCAGGGTCCGATGCGGCTGAGCGGAGCCGGCCGCTAGCGTTCTTCGCGTGTTGCCGAAGACCCCGCACCCGCGTACCGAGACCATCCTCCATGCTGATGGGGTGAGCGACGACCAATTCCGCGCCGCCATGTCCCGGCTCGCGTCGGGCGTGGTGCTCGTGACAGCGTTCGATCCCGAGGACGGCCCGCGGGGCGAGGACGTCGGCATGACGGCGACCGCGTTCATGTCGGTGTCACTTGACCCGCCGCTCGTCATGGTGAGCGTTCGCAACGATTCGCGGATGGACGAGCTCCTGGAGCGTCAGCCGCTGTGGGCGGTGTCCGTGCTGTCGGAGAGCCAGCGCCACATCGCCGGCCGCTTCTCCATGAAGGGCCGGATCAGCGACCGGCTGCTCTTCGAGGACATCGCGTACGAGCGCGGGACGACGGCCGGGGCACCCCTCGTGGGCGGAGCGCTCGCGGTGCTGGAGTGCCGTACGGAGAACCGGGTCCTGGCGGGGGACCACACGCTGGTGATCGGACGGGTGCTGGGCGCCCGCACGCCGAGCGCGGAGGGCGGGCCGCTCACGTACTTCCGGGGGCGCTACCGGAGGCTGGACTAGGGGCCGGGTCACCCCGTCCCCGGGTTCCTCGAGCTTCGAAAGCGCCGTAACTCCCGTAAGAGAACGCCGAGTTCGGATTTCCCCCAGTTCAGGACCGGGGTGTCCCGCGTCCGGGCCCGCCGGCGGGTGCGTCTACCAGTCGCGGCCGCTGCGCCCGCGCTTGGTCTGGCCGCGCTGCTTCTTCTCCCGCAGCCGCCGCTCGTTGATGCCTCGCGGGACGCGGGTCTTGCGGCGGGGCTTCGGCGGCGGCGCGGTCGCCTCGGCCAGGAGGGCGGCGAGACGTACGGCCGCGGTCTCGCGGTTGCGCCACTGCGAGCGGTGCTCGGACGACCGCACCGACACCACACCGTCCACCAGGCGCCCGGCCAGCCGCTCCAGCGCGCGCTCCTTCCACACCGGCGGCAACGCCTCGGTGCGGGCGAGGTCGAAGCGCAGCTCGACCTGGCTGTCCGAGGTGTTGACGTGCTGGCCGCCGGGTCCCGAGGAGCGGGAGAAACGCCAGATGAGCTCGGCCTCCGGGAGGGAGACCGAACCGCGGATGACGTAGGGCCCGGACATGCCCTCCATGATCCCGGCCGAGGACGCCGATGGCATCCGCTTTTTCCGGCCGGGTGCGGACGGGTACGGGGAGGGCCGCCGGTCGGGTGCGGGCGCGCGAGTAGCGGGCGGGCGCGGGTCGCGGTCGGAGGCGCGGGTTGCGGTCGGAGGCGCGGGTTGCGGTCGCGGGCGCGGCGGCCGGTCGGGTCCGGGGCGCACAAGGTTCGTAAAGAAAGTAAAGCCGGGTGGAACCTCACGATGCCGTCCTGGCGTTGTGGAGGGTGACGGTAGCTTCGTCACCGGCACGGAGCCCGCACCACGATGACGAGGAAAGGGACATCCCATGGCTGTAAGCCTGTCCAAGGGCGGCAACGTCTCGCTCACGAAGGAGGCGCCGGGCCTCACCGCCGTCACGGTCGGCCTCGGCTGGGACGTCCGGACCACCACCGGCACGGACTTCGACCTCGACGCGAGCGCGATCGCGGTCGACGGGGGCGGGAAGGTCGTCTCCGACGGCCACTTCGTCTTCTTCAACAACAAGTCGACGCCGGACCAGACGATCGTGCACACCGGCGACAACCGCACCGGCGAGGGTGCGGGCGACGACGAGGCCATCAATGTGAACCTGGCCGGTCTGCCCGCCACCGTCGAGAAGATCGTCTTCCCGGTCTCCATCTACGACGCCGAGTCCCGCAGCCAGAACTTCGGCCAGGTGCGCAACGCGTACATCCGCATCGTCAACCAGGCGGGCGGCGCCGAGATCGCACGCTACGACCTCAGCGAGGACGCGGCCACCGAGACCGCCATGGTCTTCGGCGAGCTGTACCGGAACGGCGCGGAGTGGAAGTTCCGCGCGGTCGGCCAAGGCTACGCGTCCGGCCTCACCGGCATCGCTCAGGACTTCGGCGTCAACGTCTGACACCCGACGCCGACGCATGACGGCGGTGCCCAGGCGGCGTGAGCCGTCCCGCGGCACCGGCGCGCCCGGCGCGCGCAGCAGGGGAGGAGGGCCGGCCCGCACGGGCCGGCCCTCTCGCGTCCCTCCCGTGCGCGATGCGGCATGGGAGGGACGAGCAGCCCGGGGAGAGCCCGGGTGCGGGGCTTCGCTCAGCCTTCGGGCTGTCCCGCGAGGATCACGCTCCGCGTGAGGTTCCTCGGCCGGTCCGGGTCGAACTCCCGCGCCTCGGCCACCGCGACCGCCAGCCGCTGCGCCCGGATCAGGTCCGCCATGGGGTCCAGCGCCCGCGGCCCCGTCGCGCTGTCGGAGTCGGCGAGCAGCGTGCCGCCCACCCGTGCCACGTCGGCGGCCAGCCCCTCCGGAAGCGATCCGAACATCCACGCCACGCGCCCCGGCCCGGTGATCGAGATCGGCCCGTGCCGGTACTCCATCGCCGGGTACGACTCGGTCCAGGCCCCCGCCGCCTCGCGCATCTTCAGCCCCGCCTCCTGCGCGAGCCCGTAGGTCCAGCCCCGTCCGAGGAAGGTCCACTGCTCGGCGGTGACAGCTGCCTCCGGCAGCGGCTGGGTGACGGCGAGTTCGGCGTCGACGGCGGCCTCGGCGACCGTCTTCACCCCCGCGGGGAGCGGACCGTGCACCTCCAGGCCGGCCCGCAGAAACGCCAGGGCCGTGGTCGCGAACCGGGTCTGGACGACCGACTCCTCGTCCGCCCAGTCCAGTACGGCGACGGCGTCGGCGGCCTCCATCACCGGGGTCTTCGGGTCGGCGGTCAGGGCGGTGGTGGCCGGAGTGGCGGGACGCTCGCGCAGCCCGGTCAGCAGATCCAGGACCTCGGTGGTGGTGCCCGAACGCGTGATGGCGACGACCCGGTCGTACACCCGCCCGTCACGTCCCGGCCCGGGCGCGAGCCGGGGGAACTCCGAGGACGCGAAGGCGTCGGTCTCGCCCTGCCCCGCGGCCTCGCGCAGCGCCGCGTACGCCTGCGCCATGAACCACGACGTGCCGCATCCGGTGACGGCCACCCGCTCGCCCGGTCGTGGCAGACCCTTCCCGGAGGCGGCGGCCTCCGCCGCGCGCCGCCAGCAGCCGGGCTGGGTGGCGATCTCGGCCGCGGTGCGGGACGTGGGGGGCTGCTCGGGCTCCGGCATGGTCGGGTGCTCCTTCGGTGCGGTGAGGGGCAGGTCGGGGTACCGGCCACCCGTCGTGGATAGCAGGCCGGGTCAGGCGGAGGGAAGAGCGGCTTTCCAGCCGACAGCAAAGGTACGGACCTGGGCGGGAGTTGGCGGCGGGATCTGTGCGGCGTACGCGATTCCCGCCCCGTCGGCGGCGGGCCTGGCGCGGGCCCGGCACGGGCCGGGCGGTGTCGGACGCGGCGGCTAGAGTGAGCCACATGACGCAGGGCCAGAGCGACGGGCTGTCCGACCGGGACCGTGCCGTGCTCGCCGTGGAGCGCCGCAGCTGGTCCGGGCCCGGAGCGAAGGAACGGGTGATACGGGAGCGGCTCGGCCTCTCCCCGACCCGCTACTACCAGCTCCTGAACGCCCTGCTCGACGACCCGCGCGCGCTCGCCCACGACCCCGTCACGGTCAACCGCCTGCGCCGCGTCCGCGCCGCGCGTCGCGCGAACCGCTGAGGTCCACTGGTCCCGCCCGCACCCGCGGGCGCCGACCGACGCGCGTCCACCGGTCACCGCTCCTCCCCGCGCGCCCGCCGGTCCGAGCCGCGGACGGCCACCCTCCGTGCAGCCCATGGAGCGGCGGGGTGACCGTGGCCGCGACGTCGCCCCCCGGCGGCACGGAGCGGGCCCGGCGCGATCCTGCGGCGGCTCGGCCCGCGCCGGGCCCGGCGCCGGTAGGGTCGGCCGCATGGGCATCCCGGAATCCCTGCCGACCCCGGTCACCCCCGCGGGCCGCGACGGCCTCGCCGCGCTGCTCGCCCGCCCCGAACGGGCCGTCGTGGGCCTCGACTTCGACGGGACCCTCGCGCCGATCGTCCCGGACCCCGACCAGGCCCGTGCCCACCCCGGAACCGTGTCCGCCCTCGCCCGGCTGTCCCCGCTCGTCGGCTCCGTCGCCGTGATCACGGGCCGCCCGGCGGAGGTCGCCGTCCGCTACGGCGGCTTCGCGGGCGTGGAGGGCCTGGAGCACCTGGTGATCCTCGGCGCCTACGGTGCCGAGCGCTGGGACGCCGCCTCCGGCACCCTCCAGGAGCCCGCCCCGCACCCCGGCGTCCAGGCCGTACGCGCCGAACTGCCCGACGTACTCGCCCGCGACGGCGGCCGCACCGGCACGTACGTCGAGGACAAGGGACGGGCGCTGGCCGTCCACACACGCCGTACCGACGATCCGCAGGGCGTCTTCGAGGCGCTGCACCAGCCGCTGTACGCCCTGGCCGAGCGGCACGGCCTGATCGTCGAGCCGGGCCGCCTCGTCCTCGAACTCCGCCCGCCGGGCATGGACAAGGGCGTCGCCCTGGAGGAGCACGTACGGGCCGCCGACGCGAGCGCCGTGCTCTACGCGGGCGACGACCTCGGCGACCTCGCGGCCTTCGCGGCCGTCGAGAAGCTCCGGTCCAACGGCCTGCCGGGCCTCCTCGTCTGCAGCGGCAGCAGCGAGGTCACCGAACTCGCCGCGCGCGCCGACCTGGTGGTCGACGGGCCGCAGGGCGTGGTCGCGCTGCTGAGCGGCCTGGCGGACGCGCTCACCACCCCTGGGGCGGAGACGTAACCCCCCGGGGCGGGGACGGAGCGCGCCGCAGGGCGTACGACGAGTCCCGGCCCGGCTCCCTCCGCGCGGCACCCGACGCACGCCGCACCCGAGGCAGTCGCACCCGACGCACGCCGCACCCGGCTCAGGCGAGACAGGCGGCGCACGGCGAGGCGCCCGCACGAGACACACGGCGCCGAGGCCAGCGGTGTCCGAGACACGTGGCGCCGAGGCCAGCGGTGCACGAGACATGCGGTGCCGAGGAGAAGGAGAGCGCGATGACCGGAAACCCGCCCCCGCCCGCGACGCCGCCCGGCGACGAGGAGGTGCTCGACAGCCCGACCGCCTGGGTGGCCCGGCACATCCGCACCTACGTCGAGTCCGGCGGCACGAAGGGCCACACCTTCCACGGCATGCCGACCCTGCTGCTGACCACCCGCGGCCGGAAGTCCGGGAAGCTGCGGCGCACGGCGCTGATCTACGGCCGCGACGCCGAGCGCTTTCTCCTGGTGGCGTCGAACGGCGGGGCGTCGCACGACCCGGCCTGGTACCTGAACCTCCAGGAGCATCCCGAGGTGACGGTTCAGGCCGGCGCGGAGACGTTCACCGGCCGGGCCCGTACGGCCTCCGCGGCGGAGAAGCCGGACCTGTGGCGGCGTATGGCCGCGATCTTCCCGCAGTACGACAGCTACCAGGACAAGGCCGGGCGGGACATCCCGCTCGTGATCGTCGAACGGGACGAGGAGCCCGGTCCTTCGTAGGCCCGGCCGAGGGGCCAGGACCCCGGGCCGTCAGCCGCCGAGGGCGTTGAGCTGGTCGAGGAACCACTTCTGCGGCGGCAGCGAGGTCGCCGCGGCCGCCAGCCGCTTCGTCCGCTCGGCGCGCTCGCCCGGCGCCATCGACAGAGCCTGATGCAGCGCCTCCGCCGTGCCCGTCACGTCGTACGGGTTCACCACGAGCGCCTCCTCGCCGAGCTCCGCGTACGCGCCCGCCTCGCGCGAGAGCACCAGCGCGCAGCCCTCGTCGGAGATGACCGGCACCTCCTTCGCGACGAGGTTCATGCCGTCGCGGATCGGATTGACCAGCGCCACGTCGGCGATGCGGTACGCGGCGAGGGAACGCGCGAAGTCATCCTTCACATGCAGGACGACGGGCTGCCACGCGTCCGTGCCGAACTCGGCGTTGATCTCCCCGGCGACCCGCTGCACCTCGTCGGTGTAGTCGCGGTAGACGGCGAGATCCTGCCGCGAGGGGTAGGCGAAGGCGAGGTGGACGACCAGGCCGCGCCACTCCGGATGGTCGGTGAGCAACTGCCGGTACGCGTGGAGGCCGCGCACGATGTTCTTCGACAACTCGGTGCGGTCGACCCGGACGACGACCCGGCGCTCCCGGCCTCCGATCTGCTCGCGCAGGGCGGCCATCCGCTCGACCACGTCCGGACGGTGCGACCGCTCCCGCAGGAAGTCGGCGTCGGCGCCCAGCCCGTGGACCCCGAGCCGCGTCGTACGGCCCTCGCAGGTGACGGCGTCGGAGGCGCCGTCCGTGGAGTCCACCTCGCCGTCGAGTACCTCCGCGGCGCAGGCGGCGAACGCGTCGGCCCACCGCTGGGTGAGGAACCCCGCCCGGTCGGCGCCGAGCATGCCGCGCAGGAGCTGCCGGGCGATGTCGTCGGGCAGCAGCCGGAAATAGTCCACGGGCGCCCACGGGGTGTGCGAGAAGTGCCCGATCCGCAGATCGGGGCGGCGCCTGCGGAGCATGCCCGGCACCAGGCACAGGTGGTAGTCCTGCACGAGCACCGCGGCGCCCTCGGCGGCCTCCTCGGCGAGGGCGTCGGCGAAGGCGGCGTTGTACGACTCGTAGGACGTCCACCGGGCGCGGAACGCGGCGTCGAAGGACGGCTCGAGCGGGGTCTGGTAGAGCAGGTGGTGCACGAACCACAGCACCGAGTTCGCGATGCCGTTGTAGGCGTCGGCGAAGACGTCGGGGTCGATGTCGAGCATCCGTACGTGCTGGCCGCCGGTCTCGGCGGGGTCCAGGCGGGTGCCACGGCGGCGGACGGCCTCGCGGTCTCCGTCGCCGAGCGCGGCGCAGACCCACAGGGCGCCCGCGTCGGGGCCGATGGCGGACAGGCCGGAGACGAGGCCGCCTCCGCCGCGCCGGGCACTGAGCGAGCCGTCCTCTTGGAGGGTGTGCGAGACCGGGCCGCGGTTGGACGCGACGAGAACCTGGGCAGCCTGCTCTGCGACCATGCCGCGAGCCTAGCCCGTGACAGATCCGCGCAAACGTGCGTTTCGCCATCCGGCGGGGGCGGCGTGATGTCGGGATCCGATTCCGCGATGCGGAAGGGATCCCGACGTTCGGCCGGCGGTCACGGGCGCATGCAGCGCGAGGTCTTGCCGTGGGCCGTCCATGCCTTTCGGCTGCCGGCCGGTGGCGTGTGGTTGCCCTTCCCCCGGACTCCGTCCGGGGGGACCCCCACCGCCCCGCGGAACGACTGCCACCCAAGGCCTCCCGCGGAACGACTGCCCCCCGGTCGCTACGCCACGCGGCCGTCGTGAGGGGTGTGGCGCGCCCGGTACTCCGGGATCGTGGCCATCGGCGGGCGCTCCTCCGCCGCCACGTCGTGGACCGTCGGGGTGAAGCCCGCGTCCGTGCGGTCGAACTGCGTCAGCACCGGCCGTACGAGGTGCCCGCGCGCCAGCCGCGCCTGCGCCGTGCGGTAGATCGTCGCCGCCATCCGTCCCAGCGCCTGCCCGTCCTGGTGCCGGTGCCGCCGTACGCCGACGTCGACCTGGGCCAGCGCGTCCAGCCCGGCCAGGTCGAGCGCGTCGATGAGCATCGCCAGCTCCACGCCGTAGCCGACGGGGAACGGGAGCTGCTCCAGCAGCGACCGCCGCACCGCGTACTCGCCGCCGAGCGGCTGGACGAAGCCCGCCAGCCGCGGCCAGTGGAGGTTGAGCAGCGGGCGGGCGACCAGCTCGGTGACGCGACCGCCCTGCTCGACGGGGCCGAGGGAGTCGTCCGGCGGCTTCTCGTCCGCACCGAGCGGGCGGTCGTACATCGCCTTCACCAGCTGCACGTCCGGCTCGGTCAGCAGGGGCCCGACGATCCCGGAGACGAAGCTCGACGAGAACGCGCGCAGGTCCGCGTCCACGAAGCAGACGATCTCCCCGCCGGTGACCAGCAGCGACCGCCACAGCACCTCGCCCTTGCCGGGCTCCGCGGGCAGCCGCGGCAGGACGGCGTCGCGGTGGACGACGCGGGCGCCGGCCTCCGCGGCCACCTCGGCCGTACGGTCGGTGGAGCCGGAGTCGACGACGACCAGCTCGTCGACCAGCGGGACGGCCTCGCTCATCAGCTCGCGCCGGATCGTCTCGACGATCGGCCCGACCGTGGCCTCCTCGTCGAGGGCCGGGAGCACGACGCTGACCGTTCCGGCCGGCCCGGCGTTCCGCTTGGCGGCCAGGAGCCGGTTCAGCGGACGGTCGGCGGCCGACCAGGAGCGGTGCTCCAGCCAGTGCTCCACCTCTTCCAGCACGTCTGCGTCTCTCCCTGGGGTGCGGGGACCCGTACGGGCCCGTCTGTACCGTGTGCGGGGCCGCGGAACCCGGCCGGGTCCGTGATCCGTCTCGCGGTTCGGACGACTATCTCAACCGTCCGCGCCGTCCGTTACAGTCTTGAACAACGCAGGTGTCCACTTCATGTCGGGGTGGACCCGCACAAACGCCCGGGCGTAGCAGCCCGGAGCCATACCGCTCATCCAGAGGGGCAGAGGGAACGGCCCGTTGAAGCCCCGGCAACCCTCCAGTCGGTCTCGTGCATCCAGCGAGGCTCCCGACTCGGGAAGGTGCCAATTCCGTCTCGTGGCGAAGTCCGTCACGGGGAAGATGAGGAGAAAGGGCCTCGCCATCCATGGCTGTGCAAACCGTTGCCAACAGCACCGACTCCGTCTCGCTCGGACCCGCCGCCGCGCTGTCCTGCCGTGAGTGCGGCGAACGCTTCCCCCTCGGCCCGATCTTCGCGTGCCAGGTCTGTTTCGGGCCGCTCGAGGTGGCGTACGACCTGCCGAGCGGCGACCCCGAGGGCCTGCGGAAGCGCATCGAGGCCGGGCCCGGCAACCTCTGGCGGTACGCCCCGCTGCTGCCCGTCCCCGAGGACGTGGCGAGCAAGCCGAACCTGAACCCCGGCCTCACCAAGCTCGTGCGGGCCGACAACCTGGCGCGCGAGCTGGGTGTCACCGGCGGCCTGCACGTCAAGGACGACTCCGGGAACCCGACGCACTCCTTCAAGGACCGCGTCGTCGCCATCGCCGTCGAGGCCGCGCGCGCCTTCGGCTTCACCACCCTGTCCTGCTCCTCCACGGGCAACCTCGCGGGCGCGGTCGGCGCCGCGGCCGCCCGCGCGGGTTTCCGCTCCTGCGTGTTCATCCCGCACGACCTGGAGGCGGGCAAGGTCGTCATGGCCGCGGTCTACGGCGGTGACCTGGTCGGCATCGAGGGCACGTACGACGACGTGAACCGCTTCTGCAGCGAGCTGATCGGCGACCCGATCGGCGAGGGCTGGGGCTTCGTCAACGTCAACCTCCGCCCGTACTACGGCGAGGGCTCCAAGACCCTGGCGTACGAGATCGCCGAGCAGCTCGGCTGGCGCATCCCGGACAACATCGTCATCCCGATCGCCTCGGGCTCCCAGCTCACGAAGATCGACAAGGGGCTCAAGGAGCTGATCCGGCTCGGGCTCGTCGAGGACAAGCCGTACAAGATCTTCGGCGCTCAGGCGGAGGGCTGCTCCCCGGTGTCGCGGGCGTTCAAGGACGGCCACGACGTCGTACGGCCGGTCAAGCCGGACACCATCGCCAAGTCGCTCGCCATCGGCAACCCGGCCGACGGCCCGTACGTGCTCGACATCTGCCGTCGTACGGGTGGTGCGGTCGAGGACGTCACCGACGAGCAGGTCGTGGACGCCATCAAGCTGCTGGCGCGCACCGAGGGCATCTTCGCCGAGACCGCGGGCGGTGTGACCGTCGGCGTGCTGCGCAAGCTGATCGAGACCGGGCGGCTCGACCCGGCGGGTGAGACGGTGGTGCTCAACACCGGCGACGGGCTGAAGACCCTGGACGCCGTCGCTCCGACCTCGCGGCCCACGGCGACGATCCGGCCGAGCCTGGACGCGTTCCGCGCCGCGGGTCTCGCCGGCTGACCCGCCCACTCCTCCGCCCACCCCTCCCACCGATTGGTGAACCGCATGAGCGTCAACGTCCGCATCCCGACCATCCTGCGCACCTACACCGGCGGCCAGGCGGAGGTGAGCGCCGACGGCGCGACCCTCGCCGAGGTCATCGAGTCGCTGGAGAAGAACCACCCGGGCATCGCCGCGCGCGTCCTGGACGACACCGGCAAGCTGCGCCGCTTCGTGAACGTCTACGTCAACGACGACGACGTCCGCTTCGAGGACGGGCTGCAGACGGCGACCCCCGAAGGCGCCGGGGTCTCGATCATCCCGGCGGTCGCGGGCGGTTGCTGACGAACCGTCCACCAACGGGTCCTTCAGAGGCCGGGTGGCGGTGAAATTCAACAACCTTTCGTAATCGTGATGACCCCCTCCGTGAGAGAAGTGGAGGGGGTCATTCCGCGCCATGGAGCGCGGTAGAGTTGGGCGCATCCCCCCTAGGCGCCCTTGCCGAACGCATATGAGTACCGACGAGTTGTGCCCCAAGTGTGTGCACGCTATGTCGGATTGATGAGCAATGCCCGGCCCGAGTTGCCCCCAACTGGCGGCATATGGACGGGAATTGCCGTTCGAGCGCGCCCAGAATTCTCGTCTGATTGACCTGTTGCAGACGGCATTCGTGCAGATACATTCAGCCGCGGTCGACGCGTTCCGGCACACACGTGACGCACCCCTACCGGCCGGTTGGGGTGGTCGTGTGAGGTCTGGGTGAAGTCTGACCCGGGTCCGCGGAGTGCGGTCCTGCGCAAGGGCCAGTAATAGGGGAGTTAGGGATGGCTCAGGGCACCGTCAAGTGGTTCAACGCGGAGAAGGGGTACGGCTTCATCGCGGTCGACGGTGGTGCGGACGTCTTCGTGCACTACAGCGCGATTCAGATGGACGGCTACCGCACCCTCGAAGAAGGTCAGCGGGTCGAGTTCGAGATCTCGCAGGGCCAGAAGGGGCCGCAGGCGGACATGGTCCGCGTGGCAGGCTGACACCAAGGACGCGCCGACTGACCACTGGCGTACGAAGCAAGGGCCCGTCCCCTTCAAGGGGGCGGGCCCTTCGCCGTGGGTGGGCGCGGGTCGTGCCCGGCGGTGCCATGACGGGCGGGCGGGGGCGGGGAGTTCGGGGTGCGCGGCACGTGGCCGGGGGAGGGCGCCGTCCCCGGAGCGGCCGGTCGTACGCCGTTTCGGTGCCGGTCGGGGCTCGGTCGAGGGCCGGTCCCGCGTCGGGCGTGGAGTCCGTGGAAGCCCTTGAGGCGCTTGCACTCGATGGCCCCGAGTGCTAATCATTGGCGTTAGCACTCTGAGGTTGAGAGTGACAGAAGGACCGGGTCGGTGAGGCCGGCAGGCCGGGCGGGGCAAGGGACCGCCGGGCACGCAGGCCGTCCGTCGCGGGCGCCACGCGGTCCGGAGAAATCCACCGTCCCCCGGCTAACGGCGGGGGGAACCCCAGTCCGTGGAGGACACTTCACATGGCCAAGATCATCGCGTTCGACGAGGAGGCGCGGCGCGGCCTCGAGCGCGGGATGAACCAGCTCGCCGACGCCGTCAGGGTGACCCTCGGCCCCAAGGGCCGGAACGTTGTCCTCGAGAAGAAGTGGGGCGCCCCCACGATCACCAACGATGGTGTGTCCATCGCCAAGGAGATCGAGCTCGAGGACCCCTACGAGAAGATCGGCGCCGAGCTGGTCAAGGAGGTCGCGAAGAAGACGGACGACGTCGCCGGTGACGGCACGACGACCGCGACCGTTCTCGCCCAGGCTCTCGTCAAGGAGGGTCTCCGCAACGTCGCCGCCGGCGCCAACCCGATGGCCCTGAAGCGCGGCATCGAGAAGGCCGTCGAGTCCGTCTCGGCCGCCCTGCTCGAGCAGGCCAAGGACGTGGAGACCAAGGAGCAGATCGCTTCCACCGCCTCCATCTCCGCCGCCGACACCCAGATCGGCGAGCTCATCGCCGAGGCGATGGACAAGGTCGGCAAGGAAGGCGTCATCACCGTCGAGGAGTCGCAGACCTTCGGGCTCGAGCTCGAGCTCACCGAGGGCATGCGCTTCGACAAGGGCTACATCTCCGCCTACTTCGCCACCGACATGGAGCGTATGGAGGCCGTCCTCGACGACCCGTACATCCTGATCGTCAACTCCAAGATCTCCGCGGTGAAGGACCTCCTTCCGCTGCTGGAGAAGGTCATGCAGTCCGGCAAGCCGCTGCTGATCATCGCGGAGGACGTCGAGGGCGAGGCGCTGTCCACCCTGGTCGTCAACAAGATCCGTGGCACTTTCAAGTCCGTCGCCGTCAAGGCCCCGGGCTTCGGTGACCGCCGCAAGGCCATGCTCGGCGACATCGCCATCCTCACCGGTGGCACCGTCATCTCCGAGGAGGTCGGCCTCAAGCTCGACAACGCCGGTGTCGACCTGCTGGGCCGTGCCCGCAAGGTCGTCATCACCAAGGACGAGACCACCATCGTCGACGGTGCCGGTGACAGCGAGCAGGTCCAGGGCCGGGTCAACCAGATCCGCGCCGAGATCGAGAACTCGGACTCGGACTACGACCGCGAGAAGCTCCAGGAGCGCCTCGCGAAGCTGGCCGGCGGCGTGGCCGTCATCAAGGCCGGTGCCGCGACCGAGGTCGAGCTCAAGGAGCGCAAGCACCGCATCGAGGACGCGGTGCGCAACGCCAAGGCCGCCGTCGAGGAGGGCATCGTCGCCGGTGGTGGCGTGGCTCTGCTCCAGGCTTCCTCGGTCTTCGAGAAGCTCGAGCTCGAGGGCGACGAGGCCACCGGCGCCCAGGCCGTCCGCCTGGCCCTGGAGGCCCCGCTCAAGCAGATCGCCGTCAACGGTGGTCTCGAGGGCGGCGTCGTCGTGGAGAAGGTGCGCAACCTGACCGTCGGTCACGGTCTGAACGCCGCCACCGGCGAGTACGTGGACATGATCGCCGAGGGCATCATCGACCCGGCGAAGGTCACGCGCTCCGCGCTGCAGAACGCCGCGTCCATCGCTGCGCTCTTCCTCACCACCGAGGCCGTCATCGCCGACAAGCCGGAGAAGGCCGCCGCGGCGGCCCCGGGCGGCATGCCGGGCGGTGACATGGACTTCTGATCGACCGCTTCGGTTGATCAACCGTCCTGAGCACTGGGGCGGCACCCTCGCGAGGGTGCCGCCCCAGTGGCGTTTCCGTTTCCCGTCCGGGGGTGGGGTTGGTTCCGGGACCCCGGGTTCCGGAGCAGACCGAGCCGTTCCTTGAAGGGGCCGCGGAGTCGGACGCCGGACGGCCAGGTGTCAGGCGCCGTAAGGGTTTCCGGGCTGCGGCTGCGGCTGCGGCGGTTGCTGCGCGTACGCGTGTGCCGGCGGCTGCTGCGGGGCGTACGCCTGGGGCTGCTGGGGCTGGGGCGGGTACGGCTGCTGCGGGGCGGGCGGGGCGTACGGAGCACCGTGCTGCGGAGCCGGGGCGCCGTACGGGGCGCCGTACTGCGGGGCCGGAGCCGCCGGAGCCGGGGCGGTGTGCGGCTGCTGCGGGCCCGCCGGTCCGGCCGGCGGCTGCTGCGGGAAGCCGGGTGCGGCCTGCTGGTGAAAACCGGGAGCCATCGCGCCGGGCTGCTGCGGGAAGCCCTGGGCGGCGGACGCACCCTGGGCGTGCGGCGGGACCGGCGCCCCGTACGGCGCCCCGGTGACGAGCGAGATCAGCTCGTCCATCTCGTTGCGCCACATGCGGTGGACGTTGATTCGGGTGGGCCCCTGCTCATTCGGCAGCGCGAACATGAAGGAACTCCACAGCGGGTTCCGCTTCACCTCGCCGAGCAGCGGCTGGGCCTGGGCGCGCGGGATGGCGTACACCAACTCCTTGGGCCGCTGTGTGAAGCGGTTGAACGTGTGGAAGACGACGGCCTGTTCGGTGACCGTCACGAAGTAGAACTTCACGAGAAGCTGCCCGATGAGACCGAGCGCGTTCATCAGCCACGGGCTCGGACCGGTGACCGTGGCAATGGTGACGATCAGGCGATCTCCCGGCGCAGCCTGCGCAATCGCCTCCGCGACCTGTTCCTTCATCTTCGCCTTGCGGATTGCCATGCGGCTGCTCCCCTGTTGTTCTGCGCGCGATCGAGCAGTGCACACTACCGACCTGTTCCGGCACTCCAGCAGGCGGGCACACCCCCGCTGCCGCGAACGGCGCGGAAGTCCGAACTTCTACCGGCAATACGGGTGTTGGTGGAGTGAAGAGGGTTTTCCGTGGATCCTCGGCGCACTTCCGGATGCGCGGGGAACGTGCATCTCCTGCTGTGAGAAGAGGGGACGAAACTCCTGCCGACGTCAGGAAGTACTTCGCCTGACGCCGGGAGGGAACGGCCGCACGTAACAGCGGTCCGGTGGACGAGCGGTTCCTGCGGCTCAGTCCTTCTCGCCCCGCGGCACCACCATCTCCGTCAACTGCGCCCTTCCCGGCGCGAGTTCGGGCCACCCGCCCGGGACGCGGAGGACCGCGATGGCCGACGTGGGGAACTTCTCCTCCGTACGGGCCAGGGCGTCGGGGTCGCCGTCACCGGCGAGGAGCAGGATCAGGTCCTGCACGCCGGGGCTGTGTCCGACCAGCAGCAACGTCCGTACGTCCGGCGGCGTTTCGCCCACGGCTGCGATCAACTGTTCGGCGCTCCCGTGGTAGATGCGGTCGTCGAAGCGGATCGGCGGGTCGGCGGAGAGTTCCGCCGATGCGAGGTCCCAGGTCTCGCGCGTGCGGCGGGACGGGGAGCAGAGGACGAGGCCGGGGACGCAGTCCGCGTCGCGCAGCCACGCCCCGGCGACCGGGGCGTCGCGGCGTCCACGCGGGGCGAGGGGCCGGTCCGGGTCGGCTACGCCGTCCGGCCGGGCGGACTTGGCGTGGCGCAGGACGACCAGGCGTCGCGTCGCGCCGGCTGTCATGGCGTCGGCTGTCATGGGGTCATCCTTCCCGAAGCCGCCAGGTTCCCGCCCTCCGCGCCCGGTACGTCGTGCACCGGGGCCGAGGACGGTTCGGCGGCCGGGGTCGCGGCCTGCTCGGGAGCGACGTTCAGTTCGGCCCGCATCTGCTTGCTGATGCCGAAGAAGTACGTGGCGGCGAAGCCCGCGACGTAGCCGACGAGCAGCCCCGCCGCGTAGACGCCGATGGTGGCGGTGAGGCTCGCGCTGCCGTCGAGCAGCGGGAAGAGCGCCCAGCCGGACGGGCCGATCGCGGTCGAGCCGACCGTGTCGCCGAGCTGGCCCAGCAGTCCGACGAAGCCGCCGCCGAACGCACCGCCGACGCACGCCGTCACGAAGGGACGGCCGAGGGGCAGGGAGACGCCGTAGATCAGGGGTTCGCCGACTCCCAGCAGGCCCGCGGGCAGGGCGGACCGGATCGTCCTGCGGATCGAGGTGTTGCGGCGGAGGCGGAGGAGGACGGCGAGCGCGGCGCCCACCTGTCCCGCGCCCGCCATGGCGAGGACCGGAAGGAGAAGGGTGTAGCCCTGCTGCTGGATGAGCGTGGTGTGGATGGGGATCAGGGCCTGGTGCAGGCCGAGCATCACCAGCGGCAGGAAGAGGCCGCCGAGGACGAATCCGGCGACTGCGCCGCCCGTGGCCAGCAGCCAGTTCGCGAAGTCGCCGATGGCGGTGGACACTTCACCGGCCACGAACATGAGGCCGAGGAGCGTGACGAGCCCGGCCACCAGAACGGTGAGGGTCGGGGTCAGCAGGACGTCGACCGCCTCGGGCACCCGGCGGCGGCACCACTTCTCCACCCGGACGGCGAGCAGGGCGGCGCAGAGCGCGCCGAGGACGCCTCCCTGGCCCGGCGCGAGTTTCTGGCCGAACGCGCTGACGCCTGCCACGCCCGGGTAAACGACGACCGCGGCGACCGCCCCGCCGAGCACCGGTGTGCCGCCGAACTCCTTGGCCGTGTTGATGCCGACGAAGACGGCGATGAGCGACATGAAGCCGGAGGCGATGGCAGCCAGTGCCGGGACGAGGGACGTCGCCCAGGAGGCGTGGCCGGTGTTGACGAGGTTCGTCAGCAGGCCGTTGATGCCCGCGACGATGCCGCAGCCGATGAGCGCGGGGATGAGCGGGACGAAGATGTTGGCGATGCGGCGCAGGAACAGCTTGACCGGGGTGGCGTTGCGCCGCTTCTGCTCGGCCTTCAGGGCCGCGCCGCGGGCGGCGAGCGCGTCGCCGGTGGCGGACGAGCTCCCCGGTGATGCGGGCCCGGATGCGGTGGTCCCGGGCGGGGTGCTCCCGGGGAGGGCGGGGTCGGTGGGGGCGGTGTCCGGGGCATCCATCGCCCGTACGGCCGCGCCTGGCTGCTCCGGGGCCGTGTGCCGACCCGACTCGACGAGCCGCTCGAACTCGGGCGTCACCCGCGCGACCACACCAGGACCGAGGACGATCTGGTACGTGTCGTCCTCGACGACCCCCAGAACGGCGGGCAGCGCCCGGAGTTCGGCGTCCCGTACGAGGGACCGGTCGGCGAGGCCCAGCCGGAGCCGGGTCATGCAGTGGGCGACGGACGTGACGTTCCGCGCTCCTCCGACGAGGGGGAGGAGCGCGGCCGCGGTGGCGGAGTGGTCGCTGTTCTGTGCCATGGGGCGTTCGTGCCTTGCTGTGCGGGGGACGGGCCTGGTCGTGGGGGCGGCCCGGGGGTGAGGGCGGGGCCGGCGGTCGTATCCGCCCACCCTCCCCCAGGCAGGCCCCGGTCCTGCGGAACGCAGGCCCGCACAGGGCCGTCAGTCGCCCTTCCGGGCGGCTTCCAGGGCCGCGCGGAGGTGGCCGCGGGACGCGTCGAGGAGCCCGGCGGCCGTGGGGGCGTCGACGGCGGCGAGGATGACGAGAATCGCGTGCTTCACCTCGCCGTCCGTGGCGGCGAGCGCGGCCTCGATCTCCGCGTCGGACGCTCCCGTCGCGAGCGCGACGATGCGGCGCGAGCGGGCGCGCAGCTTCTCGTTCGATGCGCGGACGTCGACCATCAGGTTCCCGTACGTCTTGCCGAGGCGGATCATGGTGATCGTCGAGATCATGTTGAGGACGAGCTTCTGCGCCGTGCCGGCCTTGAGGCGGGTGGAGCCCGTGAGGAGTTCCGGGCCGACGACGATCTCGATGCCGTGGTCGGCGGCGGCGGCGAGCGCCGAACCCGCGTTGCAGGACAGGCCGACGGTGAGCGCGCCGCGGGCGCGGGCGTGTTCGACGGCGCCGATGGCGTACGGGGTGCGGCCGGAGGCGGAGATGCCGACGACCGTGTCGGCCTCCGCGACGCCCAGCGCCTCGAGGTCGTCGGCCGCCAGCTCCGCGCTGTCCTCGGCGCCCTCCACCGAGGTCACCAGCGCGGGCGGGCCGCCGGCGATGAGGCCGACCACCTCGTGCGGTGCGGTGTTGAAGGTCGGCGGGCATTCGCTGGCGTCCAGCACGCCGAGCCGCCCGGCGGTGCCCGCGCCCGCGTAGATCAGCCGGCCGCCGCGGGCCATGCGCTCCGCGGCGGCGTCGATGGCCGCTGCGATCTGCGGGAGCCCGGCGGCGACGGCGCCTGGGACTGCGGCGTCCTCGCCGTTCATGATCTCTGCGATCTCGCGCGTGGGCAGTTGGTCGATGTCGGCCAGCTCACTGCGGAAGGCCTCGGTGGTGAGGCTGTCGAGCTGGGCGCGCAACTGTACGTGGTCGGCACTCGATGACATGACTCAGCCTTCTCGGAGGGTGGGGGGTGTGGAGGCCCCGGCGGGCGGCCGGGGTCACGGACGGGCTCCGGTCCATGGGCGGGTTCCGGTCACGGACGGGCTCCGGTCCATGGGCGGGCTCCGGTCCGCGGACCCGGTGAGGCTCGCGGACCCATGGGCCTGGCGGCGCCCGGGGTGGGGACGCCGCGCAGGTGGGGACGCCGCGACGGGTCCGGCGGTGTGTGCCGTGGGCCGCGGGTGTGCTCCCGGACGTGCGGTGTGCTGGTGTGCTGCTGTGCAGGTTGTGCCGCGTTCGCCGGGGCGCCGGGGGGCCGGGTGCGGCCGTGGAAGGTGCGCACGCGTCACGCCTTGCGGTCCGCTGCCTTGCGGCTACCGGCGTCTGGGGCTGTGGCGGTGGGCCAGCGCCTCGTACGAAGCGGACAGGGCGGGCGCCGCGGCGTCGTAGGTCCGCTGTGCGACGCCTATGAACAGGCAGTCCACGACGAGGAGTTGACTCGTCCTGCTGGACATGGCCGCCGGCCGCAGCTCGCTCTCGCGCGCGGTCGACGTGGTCAGGACGTGGTCCGCGTACTGCGCGACGTCCGCGTCCGGGCGGCCCGTGATCGCCACCGTCGTCGCCCCGTGGTCGAAGGCGACGCGCAGCGGTTCGATGACGTCGGTCGTGCGCCCGGAGTGGGTGATCGCGATGGCCACGTCCCCGGAGCGGAGCTGTACGGCATTGGTCACCGCCAGGTGCGGATCCGCGTGGGCGTGCGCTATCAGCCCGATCCGCAGCAGCTTCTGGACCAGATCCTGCGCGACGAGATTGGAGGCGCCGATGCCGTACACATCGATGCGGCGGGCCGTGGTGAGCGCGGAGACCGCGGCCTCGAGCTGGGTGGTGTCGAGTCCGGCCGCCGTGTCGGCCAGGCACTGCTGCTCCTCCTGCGCGAGCTTGGCCACCACGGAGGACAGCGGATCGTCGACCGCTATGTCGGCGGTGACGGCGGGCGCGGCCCCGGACTGCTGCTGGGCAGCGAGCCCGGCGAGGGCGAGCCGCAGATCGCGGTATCCCGGATAGCCGAGGAGGCGGGCCGTCCTGACGACGGTGGCCTCGCTGGTGCCCGTGCGCTCCGCGAGCCCGGTGACCGTGAGCGCGGCGCACCCCGCCGGGTCGCCCGCCACGGCTTCGGCAACTCGGTGCATCGAGCGGGTCATTGACGGCCCCAGCGTGCGGACCTTGGCGGCGAGGGCGGCAGGCGCGGGGGGTCCCGCCTGCGGTGCCGCAGGCGGACCCCCGGAGCCGGGCGGTCGCGTCGCCGGGCTGCTGCTGAAAGTTTCCTTCAGGTGGTTGCGCACTCTTGGAAGGTATTTTCAGCAGCGGGGTGCGTCAACCCCTGTGGACAAGGGCGTGACAATGGTCGTATGGAGCTTGAGCAGGCGCTGCACGCTGCCCGTGCCCTCGTACTGGCCGACCTGTCCGCGGGCGACGTCGCCCAGGCCGACGTCGTCTCGCTCGTCGAGGACGCCGTCGTCCACCGGCGCTGGTGGGTCGAGCAGTGGCCCGAGGGCGCCGCTTTCCTCGCGGGACTGGTCGCGCAGGACGTCCAGGACGCGCTGCTGGACAATTTCGGCCGCTGGCCCGTGTGCCCGGTGTGCACCGAGAGCGGCGACCGGCACGCCCTCGCCGTCGAGCCCGAACTCGGCCCCGATCCGCGCTGGGTGTGCCCCGAGGCGGGCGTGACGGTCGCGGCGGTCGGCGGCCTCGGCACCGTCCTCGGGCCCTGAACGTGGTGGTCTACATCGACCCGCCCAACTGGCCGGGCCACGGACGGATGTGGTCGCACATGGTCAGCGACGTCTCGTACGAGGAGCTGCACGCGTTCGCGGCCCGGCTCGGTTCACCGGAGCGGGCCTTCGAGCGCGACCACTACGACGTGCCGAGCTCGCGGTACCGGGACGCGGTGGAGCTGGGCGCCGTGGAGGTGAGCAGCAAGGAGCTGGTGCGGCTGCTCACGGAGGCGGGACTGAGGAGACGCAAGAGCGGCGGGGCGTAGGCCGGAAGCCGGCGGCTGCTCGCCGGGCGAAGGCGCGAGCAGCCGTACGCAGGCCGGAAGTGAAGGGCCGGGCATCGGCCGGACGCGCTCCGTCTCACCGGCCGCGCGGGGTGTCCGTGGACTCCTGCTCCGCGCGGGCGGGTTGGGCGGGCGCGGCGGCCGGGTCCTTCGTGTGCTCCGCGACGTCGGCCGCGGCCGCACCGTCGCTTCCGGTGCGCTCCCAGCCGTGCTCCACGCCGTGCTCCACGCCCTGCTCCGAGCCCGTGACCAGGCGGGTGTTCGCCGCTCGGCGCCGGTCCAGGCGGAGGCTTCGGGCGATCGCCCCGATCGACAGCGCCACCATCGCCGCACCGGCCAGCGCCGTGGCGGAGAAGCCCCATCCCAGGTCGATGACCCGTCCGCCGATCCACGGCCCGCTGGTGTTGCCGAGGTTGAACGCGGCCGTGGTCGTCGCTCCGGCGAGCGTCGGCGCGGCCGCCGCGACGTTGAACAGGCGGGCGTTCAGGGCGGGGGCCATGAAGAAGGACGAGACGCCCAGCAGGAACGACACGGCCACGGCGGCCGCGGGTATGTGCGCGGTGAAGGCGAGCGTGACGAGGCAGACGGTCGTGGCCGCGCTGCCCGCCAGCAGAACGCCGAAGAGGTGCGCGTCCGCGACCCGGCCGCCGACCGTCGTGCCGATCAGCGCGCCGATCCCGAACAACCCGAGCACGGTGGGGACCCAGTTGCCCCCGAGCCCCGCCACCTCCGTCAGGAGCGGAGCCATGTAGCTGAACGTGCAGAAGACGCCGCCCGCGGAGAGCGCGATCGTCCCGATCGCGAGGAGGACTCGCCGGTCGCGGTAGATCCGTACCTCCCGGCGGAGCTTCGGCCGCGTCTCGGGGAGGGGGATGCGAGGGATCAGGGCGACCACGCCGACGAGCGCGACGGCGGACATCCCGCCGACCGCCCAGAACGCCGACCGCCAGCCGAAGTGCTCGCCGAGGAAGGCCCCGGCGGGAACGCCGACGACGTTCGCCACGCTCAGGCCGCCGATGAGGACGGACAGCGCGCGGGCGCGGGTGTTCTCCGGGACCATCGCGACCGCGACCGCCGCGCCGACGGCCCAGAACCCCGCGCAGGCGAGGGCGCTGATGACGCGCGTGGCGAAGAGGAAGCCGTAGCCGGGCGCCATCGCGCCGCCGACCTGACCGAGGGCGAAGACGGTGAGCAGCGTGATCAGGGTCGTACGGCGGGGGAGCCGCAAGGTCGCCACGGCCAGGAAGGGCGCCCCCACGACCATGCCGATGGCGAACGCCGAGATGAGCAGCCCCGCCTGCGGGATGGACACGCCCATGTCGTCGGCGACGGGCGGCAGCAGCCCGGAAAGCATGAATTCGGAGGTCCCGAGCGAGAACACGCTCAGTCCGAGGACGTGGACCGCCTTCGGCACACGGACGTGCTGGGCTGGGCTCGGCATACCAGGTGCCAACGCGCGCCGTCCGGACGGCATTCCGTACGGCGCGGGGCATCGCGGGGCGCGCCATGGTGCGGTGACCGCAACTCTGTTCTCGTATGGGTGCATTTGTGCGCCTTGGGGCGTGGGTGAGGCTGCGAGGGCGACCGGCCGCGACGCCCGCGCCGTCCATGCCCGCGCGTCCATGCCCGCGCCGTCCATGCCCGCGTCCGGCGACCGCCCCGAGTCCCCGTCGCACCGCCACGTCCGCGTCCGGCGACCGCCCGAGTCCCCGTCGCACCGCCGCTGCCGCTCCGAGTTCCCGAAGCACCGCCGCTCCCGCCCCGGCACCGGCCGGTCCTCAGAGGGGTGTCGGTCCGAGCGGGTACCGTGGTGCGGATGACCACCGGGCCGGAATCGGGAGGTGCGCGTGCCGACTGAGCCCCGCCGCGACAGCGGCAGAGGCGCCTCCGCCGCGCCCCGCACCCTCGCCGAGGAGCTGCGCGCGCGCCCGGACGAGGACCTTGCCGCCCTCCTCAGGGCTCGTCCCGATCTGCTCTCGCCGGTCCCGGGTGATCTCACTCAGCTCGCCACCCGCGCCGGCACCCGCGCGTCCGTCGTCCGCGCCCTGGAGCGGCTCGACCGGTTCGCGCTGCAGACCGCGGAAGCCCTCGCGGTCGCACCGGCCCCCTGCACCTACGACGTCCTGCTCGGGCTCATGGCGGGCGACGCGGACGGCCCGGTCGACGCGACCGCCCCCGAGGGCACGGGCGACGCCGACAGCGCCGGCCGTACGAACAGCACGGGCGAGGCAGACGTCGAGGACATCGTCCGGGCCCTTCCCCGTGCCGTCGCCGCACTCCGTACGCAGGCGCTCCTCTGGGGCGGTGACGACCGGCTGCACCTGGTCCGCACGGCCCGCGAAGTGCTCGCTCCCGGCACCCCCTCCGGCGCGGTCGGCGGCACCGCCGGTCCTTCGCCCACCGGGCTCGGGCCGACCGTCGCCGAGGCGACCTCCGGGATGTCCCCCGGCCGCCTCCAGGAGATCATCGCCACCTGCGGGCTGCCCGCCACGCACGACCCCGTGACCGCCGTCGGTGCGCTCGCCGCCCTCTTCCGCGAGCGCGAGCGCATGACGGCCCTGCTCGCGCAGGCGCCGCAGGAGTCCGGCGAGATCCTGGCGCGCCTCGTCTGGGGGCCGCCGTACGGGACCGTTCCCGCCCAGCCGTCCGCGCCGGTCCGCTGGCTCACCGACCGGGGGCTGCTGCTCCCGACGGCGCCGGGGACGGTCGTCCTGCCGCGCGAGGTGGCCCTGCATCTGCGCGCGGGGCGCGCGCACCGTACGCCGGAGCCGGTCGCGCCCGCCGTAGGGTCCGCGGCCGTGCACCGGCCCGGCATCGTCGACGCGACCGCCGCGGGACAGGCCCTCACCGCGGTCGGCACCGTCGAGGACCTGCTCAAGGAGTGGGATCTCGGCGGTCCGGCCGTGCTGCGCGCGGGCGGGCTGAGCGTCCGCGACCTCAAGCGGACCGCGACCGCCCTCGACACGGACGAGCCCACCGCGGCCTTCTGGGTCGAACTCGCCTACGCCGCCGGGCTCGTGGCCTCCGACGGTGAGGCGGACGAACGCTTCGCGCCGACCCCGGCCGGTGACGAATGGCTCGGCCTGCCGACCGAGCGGCGGTGGGCGGCGCTCGTCGCGCCGTGGCTGTCGGCGACGCGTACGGCCGGGACCGTCGGCGGTCAGGACGCGAAGGGGCGTTCGCTCTCCGCGCTCGGCCCCGGGCTCGACCGCACACCGGCCCCGCACGTCCGCCACCGCGTCCTGGAGCTCCTCTCCCACCTCCCGGGCGGCCACGCGGCCGCGCCGGCGACGCTGCTGGCCCGGCTCCGCTGGGAGCACGGTGCCCCGGCCGAGGGCGCCGGAGCCACCGGCGCTGCGGCGCGCGGTGCCTCCGGCACGGCGACCAACGGGGCCCGCTCCTCCGCCGCGAACCCGTCCTCCACGGGTCCCGCCACGAGCCCTGCCGCGCGGGCGCGCTACGCCGCCTCGCGGATCGCCGCCGCCGAGCAGCCCACGCCGTCGCTCACGGCCACCGGCGCTGCCGCCCCGGACGATCTCCGCTCGCGTCTCGCCCGCTGGACCCTGGCCGAGGCCGAACTCCTCGGCGTCACCGGCCGCGGCGCCCTCTCCACCCACGGGCGCGCGCTGCTGGGCGACGCCGCGGCCGCCGCCCCGGTGACCGCCGACGCCGTACCGCACCAGGACGGAGCAGGGACCCGCGACGGTTCGAAGGCCCGAAAGGGCACACAGGCCGGCAACGACACACCGGCCCGCGAGGCCGTACGCGCACCCGACGGCGGAGACGCTGCCGACACCGTCCGGACACCGCCCCCCACGCCCGACGCCGCCGCGACCTCCGCCGCCCGCGCCGCCGCGCTCCTCGCCCCGCTGCTCCCCGAGCCGCTGGACCATGTGCTGCTGCAGGCCGACCTGACCGCCGTCGCGCCCGGCCCGCTCGAGCGGCCGCTCGCCGCGATGCTGGAGGTCCTCGCGGACGTCGAGTCCAAGGGCGGCGCGACCGTCTACCGCTTCACCCCGGGATCCGTACGCCGCGCCCTCGACGCCGGTCAGGCGGCCGCCGATCTGCACGCGTTCCTCGCGCAGCACTCCCGTACGCCCGTGCCGCAGCCGCTCAGCTACCTCATCGACGACGTCGCGCGGAAGCACGGACACCTCAGGGTCGGCGCGGCGTTCGCCTACGTCCGCTGCGACGACGACGCGCTGCTCGCCGAGATCCTGGCCGACCGCCGTGCGTCCGGGCTGCGGCTGCGCCGCCTCGCCCCGACCGTGCTCGCCGCGCAGGCCACCCCCGATGTGCTGCTGGAGCGGCTGCGCGGGATGGGCTACGCACCGGCCGCCGAGTCGGAGGAGGGCGACGTGGTGGTGGCGCGCGCGGACGCGTACCGGACGCCGCCGCGCACCGCGCCCGTCCCCGTCCAGGGCGGCCCGCCCCTGCCCGACGCCACCCTGCTCGGCGCGGCGGTCAAGGCGATCCGCGCCGGTGACCTTGCCGCGACGGCGGTGACCAGACCGGTCGCGGCCGCCGCGGGCGCCGGACCGGGAGCGGCCGCCGGCGGAGGCACCGCGGGCCCGGCGTCAGGTCGTGCCGCGGGGCGTCCGGCGTCCGGGGACGGCGGCCTCCCGCGCACCACCTCCGCGGAGACGCTCGCCACCATGCAGGCCGCCGCGCTCACCAGCAGCGCGGTGTGGATCGGCTACGTCAACGCCGACGGTGCGGCCAGCCAGCGGGTCATCGCGCCGGTCCGCGTCGAGGGCGGCTACGTCACCGCGTACGACCACACCGCGGACGAGGTCCGCACCTTTCCCCTGCACCGCATCACCGGCGTCGCCGAACTCGCCGACGGACCGGCCTAGCCGGAGCCGTCCCGCCCGGCGCGGCGGGACGGACCCCCTGCGGCCCGGCCTCGTCCCGGGGCACCGGCTCGTCCCTGGGCACCGGCCCGGCCCGGGCTCGTCTCTGGGCACCGGCTCGTCCCGGGGCACCGGCCCGGCCCGGGCTCGTCCCGCCGTGCGGCACACTGGAGGTTTGGCGGGCTGGCGCGACGCTCCGCCCCGGGCCGTACGGCCGCGCCGGGCTTCCGCCCGGCGACCCCACGCCGTACAGAACCACCACCGCCCCACAGCACGACCCGCGGCCGCACCCGCCGGTGAACCCAGACAGGAAGGGACGAGGCGTGAACGGACCTCTCATCGTCCAGAGCGACAAGACGCTGCTCCTGGAAGTCGACCACGACCAGGCGGACGCCTGTCGCCGCACCATCGCCCCCTTCGCGGAGCTGGAGCGCGCGCCCGAGCACATCCACACCTACCGCGTCACGCCGCTCGGCCTGTGGAACGCCCGCGCCGCCGGACACGACGCCGAGCAGGTCGTCGACGCGCTCGTCGAGTTCTCGCGCTACCCCGTGCCGCACGCCCTCCTCGTCGACGTCGCCGAGACGATGGCCCGCTACGGGCGGCTGCAGCTCCTCAAGCACCCCACCCACGGGCTCGTCCTGGTCACCACCGACCGACCCGTCCTTGAGGAGATCCTGCGCTCCAAGCGGGTTCAGCCGCTCGTCGGCGCCCGCATCGACCAGGACACGGTCGCGGTGCACCCCTCCGAGCGCGGCCAGATCAAGCAGACGCTGCTCAAGCTCGGCTGGCCCGCCGAGGACCTGGCGGGCTACGTCGACGGCGAGGCGCACCCCATCGAGCTGCACGAGGACGGCTGGGCGCTGCGCCCGTACCAGAACCAGGCCGTCGAGAACTTCTGGCACGGCGGTTCCGGCGTCGTCGTCCTGCCGTGCGGCGCGGGCAAGACGCTGGTCGGAGCCGGGGCGATGGCCACGGCGAAGTCGACGACGCTGATCCTGGTGACCAACACGGTCTCCGCCCGCCAGTGGAAGCACGAGCTGGTGCGGCGCACCTCGCTCACCGAGGAGGAGATCGGCGAGTACAGCGGTACGCGCAAGGAGATCCGCCCGGTCACCATCGCCACGTACCAGGTCCTCACGACCCGGCGGAAGGGCATCTACCCGCACCTGGAGCTGTTCGACTCCCGCGACTGGGGCCTGATCGTCTACGACGAGGTGCATCTGCTGCCCGCGCCGGTCTTCAAGTTCACCGCCGACCTGCAGGCGCGGCGGCGGCTCGGTCTGACGGCGACGCTCGTACGGGAGGACGGACGCGAGTCGGACGTCTTCTCGCTCATCGGGCCCAAGCGCTTCGACGCGCCCTGGAAGGAGATCGAGGCGCAGGGCTACATCGCGCCCGCGGACTGCGTCGAGGTCCGGGTCGACCTGACGGACGCGGAGCGCCTGGCGTACGCGACGGCGGAGACGGAGGAGAAGTACCGGTACTGCGCCACGACCGACAGCAAGCGGCGGGTCACCGAGGCGCTCGTCGAGCGGCACCGCGGGCAGCAGACGCTCGTCATCGGCCAGTACATCGATCAGCTCGACGAACTGGGCGAGCATCTGAAGGCGCCGGTGATCAAGGGCGAGACGACGAACGCGCAGCGCGAGAAGCTGTTCGACGCGTTCCGGCAGGGGGAGATCGGCGTCCTGGTCGTGTCCAAGGTCGCCAACTTCTCGGTCGACCTTCCGGAGGCGACGGTCGCGATCCAGGTGTCGGGCACGTTCGGGTCGCGGCAGGAGGAGGCCCAGCGGCTGGGGCGGGTGCTGCGGCCCAAGGCCGACGGGCACCCGGCGATCTTCTACTCGGTCGTGGCCCGGGACACCATCGACCAGGACTTCGCGGCGCACCGCCAGCGCTTCCTGGCCGAGCAGGGCTACGCGTACCGGATCGTCGACGCGGGCGACCTGCGGAAGCCCGACGAGGTGTGACGCGGGGAGGCTCCGGCCGCGGCCGGCCTGTCCGGTCGTGAGCGGCCGGGGGCTGGAGACGGCGGAGGCGGTCGGGGCGGTCAGCGGCGGATCACCGGTGATCTCTCCGCGTACTCCCCGAGCAGTACGACGCTGATGGCGGTCTCGGCGTAGACGCGGATCGCCCGCAGGACATTGCCCAGGACGTGGCGGTGCTCGTCGCTGCCGGAGCCGATGGCGGAGGCGCCCGAGGCGCCCGGACGGTTGGCTGAGGTGATCGATGCTGCGCTCATGTCTTCCATGATGGATTTCACGCGTTCGGAGCACATCAGCCCGCGGGCGCAATCGACGGGGGTCGCCCGTCAGCCCCGGGATGCAGGCCCCGCCATACCTGGGGCGGATGGCCCCTGAGGCGATCTCGGGGACGAGAGGGGCGGGCGGGGCGGGCGTCCGGGAAATTGATTCGCCCTATCCGGACGGGATGGCTAATATGCCGCGTCTGCCCGCCTCCCGTACCGCTGAGGGAGAGCCCCCGTCCGGTCGGAAACCGGTCGGTGTCCCCGCTCGTACCCACCGCCCGGAGGCATAGCCGTGCCCGCGCACGCCCCAGACCAGGCCCGCGACCACGCCGAGGAGCAGCCCCCCGAGAACCAGGAGCAGACACCCGAGAAGACGCCCCGCCACCGGACCGGCCAGGAGTCCGGCCGGGAGTCCGGCCGGGGATCCGGCCAGGGATCGGACCAGGGATCCGGCCCCGAGGACGGTCCGCTCCGCCGCGAGCGTGACCACCTCGCTGCCTCCCGCGCCGCGCTGCGCGCCATGCGCGCCGAGGTCGAGGCGCTCGACATCAGCGACACGACCGCGAACTGGGTGAGCGCGCTCATCCTGGAGCGCGAGATCGGCGACCGCATCAAGGCCCTCGCCGACCTCGCCCACGCCCCGCTCTTCTTCGGCCGCCTCGACTTCCTCCACGCACCCGGGGCCGACAAGGCGGAGGGCGGCGAGGGGGAGCAGTTCTACATCGGACGCCGCCACGTGCACGACGGCGAAGGCGACCCGATGGTCATCGACTGGCGCGCCCCCGTCTCCCAGCCCTTCTACCGTGCCTCCAAGAAGGACCCGATGGACGTCGGTCTCCGGCGCCGCTTCGGCTACACCGGCGGCGAGCTGACCGCGTACGAGGACGAGCACCTGACCGACCCGGCCGAGGCCGAAAAGGGCACGGCCAGCAAGCTGCTCCAGGCGGAGATCGAGCGCCCGCGCGTCGGCCCCATGCGGGACATCGTCGCGACGATCCAGCCGGAGCAGGACGAGATCGTACGGGCCGGGCTCGGCGGCACCGTGTGCGTGCAGGGCGCGCCCGGCACCGGCAAGACGGCCGTCGGCCTGCACCGCGTGGCGTATCTGCTGTACGCGCACCGGGAGCGGCTGGCGCGTACCGGCACGCTCGTCGTCGGCCCCAACCGCTCCTTCCTCCACTACATCGAGCAAGTGCTGCCCGCTCTGGGGGAGTTGGAGGTCAAGCAGGCCACCGTCGACGACCTCGTGGCGCGCGTCGCGGTCCGCGGGGAGGACTCCCCGGCCGCCGCCGCTCTCAAGGGCGACGCACGGATGGCGGAGGTGCTGCGGCGGGCCGTGCGGTCCGGTGTCACGATGCCCGGCGAACCCTGCGTCGTGGTCCGCGGCTCGCGCCGCTGGCGTATCCCCGCGTACGAACTGGAGGAGCTGGTCCAGGAGTTGCTGGCGCGCGACATCCGCTACGAAGCCGCGCGCGCCGCCCTCCCGCAGCGCATCGCCCACGCCGTCCTCGTACGGATGGAGGCCGCGGGCGAGGCGCCGGACGACCGCGTGCAGGACGCGGTGGCCCGTAACGCGGCCGTGAAAGCGACCGTCAAGGCGGTCTGGCCGCCGGTCGATCCGGCGAAGCTCGTGTTCCGGCTGCTGTCCGACCCGGCTTTCCTGGCGGAGCAGGCGGAGGGGCTGCTGACCGCCGGGGAGCAGCAGGAGATCCTCTGGGCGAAGCCGCCCCGCGGGCCGAAGTCGGCGCAGTGGTCCGCGGCCGACGCCGTGCTGGTCGACGAGGCGGCGGATCTGGTGGAGCGGACACCCTCCCTCGGGCATGTGGTGCTCGACGAGGCGCAGGACCTCTCGCCCATGCAGTACCGGGCGGTGGGACGCCGCTGCTCCACGGGGTCCGCGACGGTGCTCGGCGACCTCGCGCAGGGCACCACGCCCTGGGCGACGGGGAGTTGGCCGGAGGCCCTGGCCCATCTGGGGAAGCCGGAGGGGCGGATCGAGGAGCTGACGGCCGGCTTCCGCGTCCCGCGCGAGGTCATCGCGTACGCGTCCCGGCTGCTCCCGGCCATCGCGCCGGGCCTGGTGGAGGCCACATCGGTCCGCGAGGCGCCCGGGTCGCTGCGGATCCGCGAGGTGGCGGGGGAGGAGCTGGACGCGGCGGTGGTCGCGGCCTGCCGAGAGGCGCTGACGTGCGAGGGGTCGGTGGGTCTGATCGCCGCGGACGCACGGATCCCGGCGCTGGCACGGGCGGTGGCGGGCGCGGGGATCGCCCACGCCGCACTCGGCACGGAGCCCGGGGCTGTAGAGGGTTCGGACGCGGCCGGGCCCCGGGCACCGACCGCGGACGAGGCGGGGGAGGGACCGGCGGACCCTCGCCTCACGCTGGTCCCGGCGTCGCTCGCCAAGGGCCTGGAGTACGACTACGTGGTCCTCGACGAACCGGCCGCCGTCGTCGACGCCGAACCGCCGACCGCCCTGCCGGAAGCACCGCAGCGTACGGGACTCCGGCGCTTGTACGTGGCGCTGACCCGGGCGGTCTCGGGCCTGACGGTGATTCATGCAGCCCCGCTCCCTGCGGAGTTGGCCGCCCGGGAACCCGGGCCCGCTGGGGAGCCGCCGGGCCTCAGGGCGGGCTGAGGGAGGGACGGGAGGGGGACGGGAGGGACGGGAGAGGAGGGGCCGGTCGGGGCCGGTGGTCGCGCGGGGGCGTACGGAATCCCGCGCGGCGCGTACCAGTACAACTGGCGTGGAGGGCGCACAGCCCCCCGCAGCCGCTCGCAGCGCCGCGCGCCAGCCGCTCACAGCCCACCCCGCAGCCGCTCACAGCCTCGCCCACCAACCGCTCACAGCGCCGCGCGCCACTCCTCGACCGCCGCCGCCGAGACCGGTGCGGACCAGCCGCCCGGGCGGGCCGCCGACCCGATGTGGAACGCGTCGATCCCCGCCTCGCGCAGCCGCGGCAGGTGCGTCAGGCGCAGCCCGCCCCCGGCCAGGATCCGCGGCTCGTACCCCGGTTCGCCCGTGCGTGCCGCCTCCGCCAGGAGGACCGGCAGACCCTGGTCGACACCGGCGGCCGATCCGGCGGTCAGGTACGTGTCCAGGCCGGGCAGTCCCGCCAGTTGCTTGCGCAGCGCGTCGCGGTGGGCCGACCGGTCGATGGCCCGGTGGAAGGTCCACGGGCAGGGCTCGATCACCGCGACGAGCATCTCGACCGCGACGAGGTCCGGGTGTCCCTCGTGGTCGAGGAAGCCGAGGACGAACGCGTCCGCGCCCTCGGAGCGCAGCGCCTCCGCCTCCGTGCACAGGGCGTGGAGTTCGGCGGCGGTGGGGCGTTCGCCGCGCCGGCCCGCGGCTTCCGACCGCAGCATCACGCGCAGCGGGAGGTCCACGGCCGCGCGCACCGCGGCGAAGGTCTCGCGGGAGGGCGTGAGTCCGTCGGCCGCCATGCCGGTGACCAGTTCGAGGCGGTCGGCTCCTCCGGCTTGCGCCGCGACCGCGTCGTCGGCGTCGAGCGCGATGACCTCGAGAATTGGTCTAGACATATATCCCAGGGTGCCACAGGCGCCCGGCGCAGGGAACCGTGCCACACAATTGATCCATGGCCGAGAACGCCGCCCCTCATGCCGATGCCGCAGCCACGCACGCCGTCCTCCTCGCCCGGTGGACGCGTCTGCTGAGCCGCTGCCAGGAGCCGGACCGCCCGGAAGACCGGCCGGACCCGGTCCCGTACGGCGAGAACCTCCTCGCCCGCTGGGCCGAGCCCCACCGGCATTACCACACCACCGAACACCTCCTCGCCGTCCTCGACCGCGTCGAGGAACTGGCCCACCACAGCGCCGACCCCGACGCCGTACGGCTCGCCGCCTGGTTCCACGACGCCGTCTACGACCCGGAGCGCTCGGAGAACGAGGAGCGGAGCGCGCGCCTCGCCGAACGCGCCCTGCCCGAGGCGGGGGTCCCGGAGGCCCGTACGGCCGAGGTGGCCCGGCTCGTACGGCTCACCGTCCGCCACGACCCCGAGCCGGGGGACGCCGACGGCGAGGTGCTGTGCGACGCCGACCTCGCTGTGCTCGCGGGCCCGCCCCAGGCGTACGCCGCCTACGCCGCCGCCGTCCGCCAGGAGTACGGCTTCGTGCCCCACGACGCGTTCCGTGACGGGCGCTCCGCGGTGCTGCGCGAACTCCTCGACCTGCCGAGCCTGTTCCGCACGCCCACGGCGCACGAGCGGTGGGAACGGACGGCGCGGTACAACCTGGAGACGGAGCTGCGGCTGCTGAGCGTGAGTTGATGCGGCGCCGGAGGCGCGGGAAGCGGTAGCGTCGGGCAGTGCCATGGTGAAGTGCGTGCGCCCGCAGGGGATTTGGTGGGAATCGAGAGCGACAAGCTCGTATTCGACTATTTGAGCCGGGTCGGAGACCTCGCTCAGCAGCAGCAGTTGCCGTCCGGCGACCGGATGCGCCTGGTCACCCGGCTGCGGACGGAGATCGACGCGCAGCGCGCCGGTGCGGCGGACTCGGCCGCGTCCGTGAAGCGCATCCTCGGCAAGCTGGGCACGCCGTCCGACGTGGTGGCCGCGGCGGGCGGGACCGACACCCGCCCCGCGGCGCCCCGGCACCGGCCCGCCGCGGAAGGGGACGACCGGACGCCCGGCGCGCAGCGGCCCGACGGCAAGGGCGAGGGCTCCACAGGCCCGTTCGGCTCGGGTTCCTTCGGCTCCGGCCCCTTCGGCTTCAGGCTGGGCGGGAGGAAGGCGGACAGCCGGAAGCCCGCCGCCGCGGAGGGCGGTACGGACGGGCAGTCCGCCGGCGGGAATGCCGGCGGCCCCGAGGTACCCGCCGCCTCGGAGCGGTCCACGCCCCTCACCGGCCGGATCGTGGACAAGTCCGAGGGCACGATCCCGCCGCCGCGTTCACCGCACGAGCCGTCGCCGCCGCACCTCGCGGGCGAGGACGAACTCGGCCCGCAGGACGAGACCCCCGACTGGTGGCGCGTCGAACCCGGGCCGTTCGGCGACGTGGGCGACGCCGTGCCCGGATTCGTCGGCGGCATCGAGGTCCCCGAGATACTGAAACCGCCACCGGCACCCGAGGTCGACGCCGAGCGCCTGCGGAAGGCGGAGGCGGAAGCCGCCGCCAAGGCCGCCGAGGCGGCGGAGGCCGAAGCGGCGAAGGCCGGGCACGGCCCGGGCCTGCTGCGGCGCGTGATGTTCCGGCGACGCCGGCAGGTCGTCCGGCGCTCCTTCAGTCCGCTCCTGCTGCTGGCCGCCGGGCTGCTCGTCGCGGGAGCCGTCATGGGACAGCTGGTGCTGCTCGGCGTCGGCTGGCTCATCGCGTACGGCACCCGCACATTGACGCGCGCGGAGAACAAGTGGGCCGCGCTGGGGCTGCCGGGCGTCGTCGCGGCGGGCGCGCTGGTGTGGCTGTGGGGGCGGTTCGACGGACGGTGGGGCGAGCCGATCGCGAAGGGGCAGATGGACGCCGCGCTCACAGAGACGTGGCCGGTCGCCCTGCGCGCGGCGGCCGTCGCGTCCGCGCTCTATCTGCTGTGGCGCGCCCGGCAGCGCGGCTAGTCCCCATCCGGCGCACCAACATTTGCTCTCACAGAGGCGGTTGGAGCGCGGAGGGTGCTAGGAACCCACCGGTGACGACGTGTCGCGCGCCTTCGCGCCCGGCGACCGGTCCGCCGCCGCCCGCCACGGAGCGCCCGGCACCACCAGCGGACTGCCCGTCACCGGGTCCGGTACGACGACCGAGTCGAGCCCGAAGACCTCCCGCACCATCTCCGCCGTGACGACCTCGGCGGGCGGTCCCTGCGCCACGATCCGTCCGGCCTTCATGGCGACCAGGTGCCCCGCGTACCGGGTGGCCTGGTTGAGGTCGTGCAGCACTGCCACGACCGTCCGCCCGCGTTCGTGGTTCAACTGCCGTACGAGATCCAGTACTTCCACCTGGTGTGCGATGTCCAGATACGTCGTGGGCTCGTCCAGGAGCAGCAGATCCGTCTCCTGCGCGAGGGCCATGGCGATCCAGACGCGCTGCCGCTGCCCGCCCGACAACTCGTCGACGGGCCGCGCGGCCAGGTCCGTCACATCCGTACGGGCCATGGCCTCGCCGACCGCCCGCTCGTCCTCCTCCGACCACTGCTGCCACCAGTGCTGGTGCGGCTGGCGCCCCCGTGCGACCAGGTCGGCGACGGTGATCGCCTCCGGCGCGACCGGTGTCTGCGGCAGCAGCCCGACCGACTGCGCGACCTTCCGGGTGGGGATGCGCGCGAGTTCACGGCCGTCGAGCAGGACGGAGCCGCGGCGCGGCTTGAGGAGACGGCCCAGCGCGCGCAACAGGGTGGACTTCCCGCAGGCGTTGGGGCCGACGATCACGGTGACCTCGCCGTCCGGCACGGACAGGTCGAGCCCCTCGACGACCGTGCGCTCCTCGTAGGCGAGGGTCAGATCGCGGGCGGCGAGCCTGCTCGCCGGGGTCTGGGGGGCCTCAGGGGTCTCGGACGCGGTCACGCTCGCCCTCCGGTACGGCTGCGGATGATCAGCAGGATGAGATACGGGGCTCCGACCGCGGCGGTGAGCACACCCACCGGCAGCTCGGTCGGGGCGAACAGGGTCCGGGCCGGCAGGTCGGCGGCGACCACGATGAACGCGCCCGTCAACGCCGCGCACAGCAGCGGGATCTGGGCCGTACGCGTCAGGCGCCGGGCGATCTGCGGTGCGAGCAGGGCCACGAAGTCCACGGGCCCCGCGGACGCCGTGGCCACGGACGCCAGGACGACGCCGAGCAGGACCAGGCCGAGCCGGTCCCGCCCCAGCCGGGAGCCCAGCGCGGTCGACGTCGAGTCGTCGAGCGACACGAAGCGCTGGGCGCGCGCCGCCCACAGCATCGCGGGCAGCAGCGCCAGCAGGGTCCAGCCGAGCGGCCCGGCCTCCTCCCAGCCCCGCCCGTTGAGCGAGCCGGTCATCCACACCTGTGCCTGCTGGGCGACCAGGAAGTCCCCCTTGGTGAGGAACAGTTGGGTCACCGAGCGCAGGGCGATCGCGAAGCCGATGCCGATGAGCACGAACCGCGCGGCGTGCAGCCCGCCGCGCCACGCGAAGACGTACACCAGTGCGGCCGCGGACAGGCCGCCGAGGACGGAGAGGTAGGGGAGGACGGCGAACGAGGTGACGCCGAAGGTCAGCGCGCCCACCGTCAGCGCGCTCGCGCCGTGGCTGATGCCGATGACGTCGGGACTGGCCAGCGGATTGCGCGCGACGGTCTGGATGAGCGCGCCCGCGACGCCGAACGCCGCGCCGACCAGCAGCCCGACGGTCATCCGCGGCAGCCGCAGCGTGCCGACGACGAACTCCTCCTGCGACGGAAGCCCCAGGACGGCCTTCACGGCCTCGACGGGCGCGGCCGTCGACTCCCCGACGCACAGATACGCCAGGCACACGCCGGCCAGCGCCAGGGTCAGCAGACCGGCGACGACGGCGGCCCGGCGGTGCAGCAGGAACGACCCGCGCCCGGCGCGTACGACCGTGTAGCCGGCGGGCCGTATGCCGCCCCCGGTACGGGACTTCGTCGTGGTGGCGACCGCCGTCATACGCCCTCCCCGGCGTGCTGGAAGCTCGTGCGCCCCACCGCGTGGCCGCCAACCGTCCGCTCCCCGGATCCCCTGCCCCTCATGACGACACCGTCTTGCGGCGGACCAGGGCGACGAGGAATGGGACGCCGATCAGCGCGGTGGCCACGCCCGCAGGCACCTCCGACGGCGGGAACACGATCCGGCCGGCGACGTCCGCGACCAGCAGCATCACCGGCCCGATGAGCGCGGCCATCGGCAGCACCCAGCGGTGGTCGGTGCCGACGACCGCGCGGGCGATGTGCGGAACAGCGAGGCCGACGAAGGCGATGGGACCCGCGGCGGCGACCCCCACGCCGGTGAGGACCGTCGAGCCCAGGCCGCCCACGATCCGTACGGTCGCCACCTTCTGGCCGAGCCCCTTGGCGACGTCCTCGCCGAGGGCCAGTGCGTCCAGGCCGCGGGCGACGGAGAGGACGAGCACGGTGCCGATCGCCAGGAACGGCCAGGTCTGCTCGATGACGGCGCTCTCACGCCCGGAGACCGAGCCGACCTGCCAGAAGCGGAACTCGTCCAGCGTGGCGGCGTCCGTGGTGAGGACGGCGTGAATCACCGAGACGAGAAGGGCGTTGATGGCGGCGCCCGCGAGCGCGAGCTTCACCGGACTCGCCCCTCCCCGCCCGCTGGAGGCGATGGCGTACACGGCGACCGCCGCGACGCCCGCCCCCGCGAACGCGAACCAGACGTAGCCGGTGAGCGAGTGCACACCGGCGAAGGCGATGGCCAGGACGACACCGACCGCGGCGCCCTGGCTGATGCCGAGGATGCCCGGGTCGGCGATGGGGTTCCGGGTGATGCCCTGCATCACCGTGCCCGCCATGGCGAGCGCGGCGCCGACCATGACCGCGATGACCGTACGCGGCACGCGCAGGCTGCGGACGATCTCGGCGGTCTCGCCCGTACCGCCGTGCAGCAGGGCGTCGAGGACCGCGGAGGGGGCGATGGCGCGCGCCCCGACGGCGAGGCTCAGCAGCACCGCGAGGAGCAGGGCGACGACGGCCGCGGCGGTCCACGCGAGGCGTCGGGCCACCAGAACGCGTCCGGGGCCGGTGGCGGTCGCGGCTGTCATCGGTCCCTTCGCTGTTCTCTTGCTGCGGTGTCCTGGCACAGGGCGCCGGTGCGCGCGCACCAGGCGCCGGCCTCCGGTGTGATGAGCCGATCCTGTGCAGGAGGTTAGGCAAGCCTCAGCATAAGGGGGCCGTCGGGCGCCGTGACCGCGGACGGCACAATGGCGGGCATGCCCATACCCGCGCTGACGGTCGGCTTCGACCTCGACATGACGCTGATCGACTCCCGGCCCGGCATCAAGGCCGCCTACGAGGCCCTGGTCGCCGAGACCGCCACGGACATCGACGTCGAGCTCGCGATCAGCCGGCTCGGGCCGCCGCTGGAGCACGAACTGGCGCACTGGTTCCCCGAGGAGCGGATCGCGGAGACGGCGGCCCTCTACCGCTCGCTCTACCCGGCCCACGCCATCGCCCCGACCCTCGCCATGGCCGGGGCGCGCGAGGCACTTGCGGCGGTGCGACGGCTCGGCGGCCGCGCCGTCGTCGTCACCGCCAAGAACCAGCCGCACGCCGAGACCCACCTCACCCACCTCGGCATCGAGGCGGACTCGGTGATCGGCGGGCTGTGGGCGGAGGCCAAGGCGGAGGCGCTGATCGCGCACGGGGCCACCGTGTACGTCGGCGACCACACCGGCGACGTGCGCGGTGCGCGCACCGCGGGCGCGCTGTCCGTGGCGGTCGCCACCGGGCCGTGCGACGCGGCCGAACTCCGCACGGCGGGCGCGGACGTCGTGCTGCCCGATCTGACCGGTTTCCCGGACTGGCTGCAGCGCTACGCGGAGGACCGCGCCGCCTCCCTGGCCTGACGGCGCTGCGCCGCCACCGACCTCAGCACTCCGGCCGCGGCGACGGCGAAGCCGGCGCCCATGAGCATGGACACGAAGTAGGCGGCCGGCGGGAGCGGTTCGGCGCCCAGGAACAGCGGGGCCACGGTGGCCAGTGTGGCCAGTGCGCCGACGACGAAGACGATGGCGCCGATACGGACGAGGCGGTCGCCGGGTCCGGCGGCCGGCGCTCGGGTTTCATGGGTCACCCGACCAGGGTAGGTGGCGTCCGGGAGCGGATCGGAACCACCCGGCGACGTCTTGTCACCAGCCACCTGACCATTAGCCTTGGGGGGCTGCGGGTCCGGACGGGCCCGCTGTACTGCTCTCCGGAGCTGTTTGTGGTGTGTGTTTTCCCCGACGATCACGAGGACGAGGACGGACGTGCCTACCGGCAAGGTCAAGTGGTTCAACAGTGAGAAGGGCTTCGGCTTCCTCTCCCGCGACGACGGCGGCGACGTCTTCGTGCACTCCTCGGTGCTTCCGGACGGAGTGGACGCACTCAAGCCGGGCCAGCGCGTGGAGTTCGGCGTGGTCGCGGGCCAGCGCGGCGACCAGGCCCTCTCGGTGACACTGCTCGACCCGGCACCATCGGTCGCGGCGGCCCAGCGCCGTAAGCCGGACGAACTGGCCTCGATCGTCCAGGACCTCACCACCCTGCTGGAGAACGTCGCGCAGCAGCTCGAGCGCGGCCGCTACCCGGACAAGGCGCACGGCGGCAAGATCGCCGGCATGCTGCGCGCGGTGGCCGACCAACTGGACGTCTAGCGGGGCCGTCCGGCACCGGCAACAGCACCGGCAACGCTGCCCGGGCTCCGGGCGTCTCAGGGAATCGGTTCAGAGACTCAGCGCGTCGTGGCCGACGGGCGGTACGAGCCCCTCGGCCGCGGCACGTGTCAGCAGCGCGCGCACCGCGGCGTAACCCTCGTCCCCGAGACCGGCCGTGAACTCGTTGACGTACAGCGCGATGTGCTGGTCCGCGACGGCCGGGTCCATCTCCTGCGCGTGCTCCATCACGTACGCGCGCGAGGCCTCCGGGTCCGCCCAGGCCATGCGCACCGAGTCGCGCGCCGCGTCCGCGAGCTGCCGCAGCCGCTCCTCGCCGAGGTCGCGGCGGGCGACGATCGCGCCGAGGGGGATCGGCAGCCCCGTCGTGGACTCCCAGTGCTCGCCCATGTCGGCGAGGCGGTGCAGCCCGAAGTCCTGGTAGGTGAAGCGGGCCTCGTGGATCACCAGCCCGGCGTCGACCTTGCCGTCGCGCACGGCGGGCATGATCTCGTGGAACGGCATGACCACGACCTCGCCCACGCCGCCCGGCACCTCGTCCGCGGCCCAGAGCCGGAAGAGGAGGTACGCGGTCGACCGCTCGCTCGGCACGGCGACCGTACGGCCCGCGAGGTCCGGGCCCGGTTCGCGGGTGAGCACCAGCGGCCCGCAGCCGCGGCCGAGCGCCCCGCCGCAGGGCAGCAGCGCGTAGCGGTCGGTGATCCACGGCAGGACCGCGTAGGACACCTTGAGGACGTCCAGTTCGCCGCGCTCCGCCATGCCGTTGGTGAGGTCGATGTCCGCGAAGGTCACGTCCAGCGCGGGCGCGCCGGGGACGTGGCCATGGGCCCACGCATGGAAGACGAATGTGTCGTTGGGGCACGGCGAGTACGCGATCCGCAGTGCGCCGTCCGGGCCGGCCGGGCTCATCGGAACTCCTCCTCGACGATCGGGGCGAGCAGGCCGAACGCCTGCCGCAGGGCATCCAGGGCCTCGGCGATCCGCCAGGCGCCGCGGTCGCGCGGTCCGACGGGGTTGGAGACCGCGCGCACTTCGAGGAAGGGTGCGCCGCGCGTGGCGGCGGCCTCGGCGACCCCGTAGCCCTCCATCGCCTCGGCGGCGGCGCGCGGATGGCGCGCCCGCAGCGCGGCGGCGCGCTCGGCGGAGCCGGTCACGGTGGAGACGGTGAGGACGGGCGCGAGCACGGCCCGCAGGCCCCCGCGCTCCAGGCCCTTCGCGGCGTGCTCGGCGGGACCGGGCGGGGGGTGGTGCACGGTGCGGCCGAAGCCCAACGCGTCGACGGGCACGAACCCGTCGGGCGATCCGGCGTCCTCGGCCCCCAGGTCCGCGGCGACGATCGCGTCCGCGACGACGAGGCTGCCGAGCGGGGCGACGGGCGCGAACCCGCCGCCGATCCCGGCCGAGACGACGACGTCGTACGGGTGGCCGGCGAGCGCGGCGGTGGTCAGCGCCGTCGCGGTGCCGGCCGCGGCGGCCGCGGGTCCGACCCCGGCGGCCAGGACGTCGGCGAGGAGGCCAGGGCGGCGCATCCGCTGCGGAAGCGGGACACCGGCGGCGGATGCGTTCGTCCGGGCGGCGTCCGCGTCGGCTCGTACGGGGTGGGCTTCGCGTACGGCGGCGTCCGCGTCGGTTCGTACGGAGTGGGCTTCGCGTACGGCGTCCGCATCGGCCAGGCCCGCCGTCACCGCGTCCGCCTCCGCCGTCACGGCGGTGACCACGAGCAGGCGCACCGGCCGCCGTTCCGCGTCCGGCGGTGGCGGCGTGGTCCGCGCGCCCGGCCCGCTCATCGTCGGTGCCCGATCGAGGAGCTGCGGCGGTCCGTCAGGACGCCTTGCTGAGGTTGAACTGCCACAGGCCCTTGGGCTCGTCCCCGCCCTTGAGCTCGATGATCGCGACCTTGGCGGTCTTCGGCGCCGCGGCCGCACCGCCCGGCTGACCCTGCTGCGCGGCGAAGATCTGGTCGAAGTCGAAGGAGCGGTAGGTGTCCTTGCTTGCCTCGGCCATCGTGGGCTGGCCGTTGACGACCATGACCCAGCCGGACTCGGCGATCTCCGGGTCGACCCCGACGCGGATCTTCTCGCCGTCGTGCACCGTGACCTTCTTGCCGCCCTTCTCGGAGAAGCAGCTCTGCAGCTCCTTCTGCGAGATCCCCTTGTCGCTGTAGCAGGCGGCCTCGGCGGTAGCGGAGTTCGAGCCCACCGTGACCGTCGCCAGCGGGGTCGGCTTCTCGCAGGCGGAGAGGGCGACGAGGCCGAGAACGGCGGCACCGGCTGCCACCACGGTGCGGCGGGTCTTGCTCCTGAAAAGCGCAGAGGTCATGCGCGAAGGCTATCGGCCCGCTCCTCTCACGCCACGCGGGGGTGCGGCGAGCCGCGCCGCCCCGCGGACAGCAGCCCCCGTACGGTCAGGGCCGCGCCGGCCGCGCACATCGCCGCCGCCACCGACATGCCCAGGACGCCGTTGAGCGGCAGCGAGATACCGATCGCGCCGCCCACGACCCACGACATCTGCAGCAGCGTCTCGGAGCGGGCGAAGGCGGAGGTGCGCACCACCTCGGGCACGTCCCGCTGGATCAGCGCGTCCAGCGACAGCTTCGAGAGGGCCTGCGTGAACCCCGCCACCGCCCCCAGCGCGGTGATCGTCACCTGGTTGAAGAACACCGCCGCGAGGATCGCCGTGCCCAGCGCGAGCCCGAGCACCGCGGCGATGATCCGCTCCGGCGTACGGGACCTGACCCAGGCGCCGACGGCCGTGCCCAGCGCGTTCCCGACACCCGCCCCGACCGCCACCATGCCCAGCGAGAACGCCGCGCTCCGGTCGCCCAGCGGGTGCTCCCGCAGCAGGAACGCCAGGAAGAAGATGAGGAAGCCGGAGAGCGCCCGGTGCGTGGCATTGGCCTGCAGCCCGTGCAGCACCGACGGGCCGACGGTCCGCAGCCCGGGCTTCTTCGGCTTCCGTCCCGCGGAGGCGCCGCCGCGCCGGAGCCTGCCGAACCACACCGGGGCGTGCGTGGCGCGCGACGCGCCGGCACCGGTCACGCCCGTCGGGTGTGTGTCCTGTGTCTTGTGGTGCGGAGGGAACTCGTGGGAGATGAAGCGGGCCTTTCCCTCGCCCTTCGCCGAGTCCACCTTGTGCGGCAGCGTGAACGCCAGGAACGCGCCCAGGCAGAAGACGGCGAACGCGCCGTAGAGCGGCCAGCCGGACCCGATCATCTGCAGCCCGGCCCCGACCGGCGCCGCGATGCCCGTGGCCAGCAGACCGCCGAGCGTCACCCGGGAGTTCGCCTTGACCAGGGCGAAGCGCGGAGGGAGCAGCCGCGGGACGACGGCGCTGCGCACGACGCCGTACGCCTTCGACGCCACCAGGACGCCAAGGGCTGCCGGGTACAGCTCGATGCCGCCGGTGGACACGGCGTTCGACAGGGTCAGCGCCAGCAGCGCACGGGCCAGCATCGAGGCCGCCATCGCCGCGCGGCGGCCGTGCGGGAAGCGGTCGAGGATCGGGCCGATGACAGGGGCGAGCAGCGCGAAGGGCGCCAGCGTGATCGCCAGATAGAGGGCGACGCGGCCGCGGGCCTCGTCGGTGGGGACGGAGAAGAAGACCGTCGAGGCGAGGGCGATGGTGATGAGCATGTCGCCCGCGCCGTTGACGGCGTGCAGCTCGATCAGCTTGCCCAGCCCCGACTCACCCGCACCGTGCGCGTGCGTGACACGGCGGATGCCCCGGGCGGTGGCGGTGAACGGCAGATGAAGGGCACGTCCGACCGCCGCGCCGATACGCCGGAGCGGACTCGTGCGTGCGGACGACCAGTCGGCTGCCACCCCGTCATACTGCCCCAACTCGTACGAGGCATGGCTGTTTCGCGGGCCCGGCGGCATGTCAGCCACGGCTTCGCGGGGCCGTCGCGGGGCCTTCGCGGGGCCTTTGTGGGGACGAGGAGAGGGGGAGGGTGGGCCCCGCGGCCCCGGGCGGGGTAGCGTGCGTTGCGCGCACCGGCCGTCGTTCTTGGCTCCGCACCTGTCGGCGATCCCGCAGAATGGGTCGTAGCAGGTGCGCCCGAGGCCGATCGGGCGCGGACGTCGACGCGGTCCTGCGGTCCGCTCCGTCCGCCGCCCTCCGGCCGTCCGGTCGGCCACGGCCGGTTCGCACGGTCCGGCTGGCGCACGCGTGATACGGCGTAGGAGAGAATCGATTCTTGTGAGTGCTGCGACGATGCGAAGCCGTACCCCTGACCGCATGTGCGCCGAGGCGGTCGAACTCGCCCTCGCCGCGGCCGTCGAAGCCGCGGGCGAGGACTCGGTCGGCGAGCACCTCGGCGCCGTGGCGGAAGGTGACCGCGTCGTCACGCACTTCTTCGCCTGCCGCGAGGCCGCCTACCGCGGCTGGCGCTGGGCGGTGACCGTCACCCGCGCCTCGCGCGCGAAGCTCGTCACGCTCGACGAAACCGTGCTGCTGCCCGGTCCCGAGGCGCTGCTCGCGCCGGAGTGGGTGCCGTGGAGCGAACGGCTGCGCCCCGGCGACCTCGGTCCCGGTGATCTCCTGCCGATCGAGGCGGACGACCTCCGCCTGGAGCCGGGCTACTCCGGCGAGGACGAGCCGCCGCCGAACTCCGTGGTCGCGGGGGACGCCGAGGCGGCGCGCGAGTCGGAGGACGAGACCGCTCGCGAAGCGCGGGACGAGGCTGCGCGCGAAGCGACGGACGAGACTGCGCGCGAGGCTGCCGGGAGCGCGGAAGCGCGCCGTACGGCCGGTGCGGCGGGGGAGGCCGCTGGTGAGGCGTCCGCGACGCCGCCGCCCACCACCGCGAACGGGGCGTCCGGCGCCCTGCAAGGCCTCCCGTCGCGGAGCAGCATCGCCGCGCTCGCCGAGGAGCTGGGCATGCGCCGCGCCCGGGTCCTCTCCCGCTACGGCCTGCACACGGCGGCCGACCGCTGGGAAGAGGGCTACGGTGCGAAGACCCCCATGGCGCAGGCGGCACCCGCGGCCTGCGTCTCGTGCGGCTTCCTGGTCCCGCTGGCCGGATCGCTGCGGCAGGCGTTCGGCGTCTGCGCGAACGAGTTCTCTCCGGCGGACGGCCGCGTCGTCTCGCTGACGTTCGGCTGCGGCGGCCACTCGGAGGCCGCGGTCATGCCGAAGCCGCCGCGGCCGGCGCCGCCGGTGATCGACGAGACGAAGGTCGACCCGCTGCCTCTCCGGCCGGACCGTACGGGCGGCTCGGTGGAGGATGCGGGGCCCGAGGAGGAACTCGGCCACTCCTGACGCGTTGACCG